>NZ_JBQEPC010000002.1:457340-572887 GCF_052045655.1 Microbacterium sp. 22215 | reverse complement strand
GGTGGCCGACGGGTGAGCAGAAGTGCGGGCTCGCCGGTGGAGGTTGCTCCCAGTCGTTCCAGAACGGGACCATCACGGTGAGCAGCGCGGGCAAGGTGACGATCGTCAGACAGGAGTAGGGCTGATCACTCGCGCCAGACGCTCCACGGCATCCGCGACGCGCTCGGACCCGCGGCCGTCGAAGGCTCCTGTGCATGCCTCCCACAATCGACGACGTAGTGGAGCGTCCTCGATGAGTCGGAAGATGCCCTCGAGCAGTGACTTCTCCACGTCTGGGTCGTTCTGGAAATCTACGCCGACCGCAAGTCCGCCCCGCATTAGCGAGGCGTAGCCAGCCCGCTGGTTATCGACGACCGTCGTGAAGATCGAGGGCACACCCATCGTGCAGAGATCCCAGGCGCTCGTTCCCGTCGCAGAGATCACCAGATCTGCGCGCGCGAGCAGGTCAGGGAGACGCGGCGTCGGCTGGTGGAAGCGGATGCCGGGACGAGCTGCTTCCGCGGCAGCGGCACGCCAACGATCCGTGACGACAAGGTCCACCTGAAAGTCCCGCGGCAGCGCGCTCACAGCGCGTGTGACCACGACCATCGCACCGGTGGGATCGCTTCCTCCCATGAACGCGCAGATGTGGGGAGGATCGCCGAGCTCCCGTGGCTCGGAGCGGCGGAGGTCACGTATCTCGCGCCTCACGAGGGCGTATCGTGACCCCGCGAGCAAACGCCTCTGCTGCCCGGGCGTGAATCCATCGCCTGTCGCCCCGAGGTTCTGGTCGAGATAGGCTTCTGCCTCGATCCCACGGGTATCGCCATCCACCACCGCCAGCGTGGGAACCAATCGGTTCACGTGCGTGATTGCGTCTGAAGAGATGACGTAAGAGTCGACGATTACGACGTCGATCCCGCCGTAATCGCGCGCATTCGTACTCAGGACTCCGAACGCTTCCGGCTCCTCCTCGACACCCACTTCGGCAATTCGAGCGGAGAGCCACGGCACCGTACCGAAGTCGCCGCGTATGACCACCTCGTGTCCGCGAGTCTTGAGTTCTTCGGCGATTGTCAGGCAGCGCATCACGTGACCGGTACCGGTCGCCTCACCGGCGTCTGCGCGTATCAAGCACCTCACGAGTAAGATCCTATTGGCCGGCTATCCGCGACTGTGTGCGCTCGGGTGGCGATGTCTCGACTTGGAGGACCATCATCAAGATTTTGCAGGGCTCATCGATTCTTGTGACGGGTGGAACCGGATCATTCGGCAAGGCGTTCATCAGATACGCGCTGGACAACTTGGATCCGCGTCGCATCGTCATCTACTCACGAGATGAGCTCAAGCAGTACGAGGCGCGACAGCTCTTCGCCGACGACCCTCGCCTGCGGTGGTTCATCGGAGACATCCGCGACCAGGATCGACTCCGGCGGGCCATGCACGAGGTGGACTATGTCGTTCATGCGGCCGCGCTGAAGCAGGTCGACACCGCTGAGTACAATCCGTTCGAGTACGTGAAGACGAACATCGTGGGGTCGCAGAACGTCGTCGAGGCCTCGATCGACGCAGGGGTTAAGAAGGTGGTGGCACTGTCGACCGACAAGGCCTCCAGCCCCCTGAACCTCTATGGCGCCACCAAGCTCGCCGCGGACAAGCTGTTCCAGTCGGCGAACCACTACGCAGCCAGCTACGTGACACGCTTCAGCGTCGTCCGCTACGGCAACGTGATGGGCAGCCGCGGCTCGGTCGTCCCGTTCTTCCGCAAGCTCGCCGCGGAGGGCAAGCCGATGCCTGTGACAGACGCTCGGATGACCCGCTTCTGGATCACGCTCCCTCAGGCGGTCCAGTTCGTGGTCGATTCCTTCGACCAGATGCAGGGCGGCGAGCTCTATGTCCCCCGCATCCCGAGCATGAAGATCCTCGATCTGGTCGAGGCGATCGCTCCGGGCGCGGAGACTTATGAGATCGGCATCCGCCCCGGTGAGAAGTTGCACGAAGAGATGATCAGCCTCGACGATGCGCGGCGCACTCTGCGGCTCGGCGATCGGTATGTGGTGCTGCCAACCATCGCCAACTGGGGTTTCACGCCGCCCGCTGGATCCGAGCTTCCCGAAGGCTTCGCCTATCAGTCGGACAGCAACGATCTCTGGCTCGATGCCCAAGGGATCCGTGACATTCTGGAGACCCTGGACAAGTGACGCACTCGATTCCGTACGGACACCAGTCCATCGACGACTCGGACATCGAAGCGGTCGCTGAGGCACTCCGTGGGGACTGGCTGACCACGGGCCCCACAGTGGCAGCGTTCGAGCGTCAGATCGCTGCGGTCGCGGGTGCGACGGACTCCGTTGCGGTGACGAGCGGAACGGCCGCGTTGCATACCGCATACGCTGCAGCCGGCGTGTCATCAGGCGATCAGGTGATCGTGCCGGCGTTGACCTTCGCAGCGACCGCGTCGACGGCGTCTCTGCTGGGTGCTGAGATCGTGTTCGCCGACGTGCAGGAAGATACCGGAAACATCGATCCGGATGCCGTGTCCGCGCTGACGAACGAGCGCACTGCCGTTGTGGCAGCGGTCGATTTCGCCGGGCACCCCGCCGAGATCGATGAGCTGCTTCCAGCCGCGCGCGCGGTCGGAGCGGTGCTGCTGGAGGACGCCGCACACTCGATCGGATCGACCTATCGCGGTCGACCCGTCGGATCGCTCGCCGACGTCACGACATTCTCGTTCTTCCCCACCAAGAATCTGACGACCACCGAGGGGGGCGCGGTCGTCTCCGATGACTCCGCGCTGATCACCGCGGCGAGATCCTTCCGCAGCCATGGTCTGGTGCGTGACCCTGCCCTGCAGCGCTTTCCGGATGAGGGAGCCTGGCACCAGGAGATCCACCACCTCGGGCTCAACTATCGACTCCCCGATGTGCTGTGTGCGCTCGGACTTAGCCAGATCCGACGACTCGCGGATTTCAAGGCTTCGCGTGCGCGAGCCTTCGATCGCTACATCGAGGGTTTGCAGGACGTCGGAGGGCTGCGGCTCCCTATCAAGCGAGACCACGTCGATCCGATGTGGCATCTCTTCCCGATCAGAGTGCAGGACGGACGCCGCCGGGAAGTCTTCGACCGGCTGCGTGCGCAGGGGATTCTCGTGCAGGTGAACTACATTCCTGTCTACTGGCACCCCTACTACGAGGACCTGGGCTACCGGCGCGGGCAGTGCCCCGTCGCCGAACGCTACTACAGCGAGGAGATCTCGCTCCCGATGTACGCGAATCTGGCTACGGACGACCAGGACCGCGTGATCGACGCTGTGCGATCGATTCTCGCCTGAGAGAGATACGAAATGACGAAGAAGAAGATCCAGGGCCCGATGATCATCGCCGAGATATCCGGCAATCACAACGGCTCCCTCGAGCGGGCGCTCGAGATCGTGCGTGCAGCGGCGGATGCGGGTGCGCATGCCGTGAAGATCCAGACGTACACGGCTGACACGATCACATTGGACGTGGATTCGCCTGCGTTCCGCGTCAGCGATGGGCACGCGCTCTGGGGATCCAGGACGTTGCATGAGCTCTACGAGGAGGCGCATACCCCGTGGGAATGGCACGAGCCGATCTTCGAGCTCGCGAAGCAGTTGGGCATGACGGCATTCAGCACTCCCTTCGATGAGACGGCGGTCGAGTTCCTCGAGGAACTCGATGTGCCGATGTATAAGATTGCCTCGCTCGAGATCGTCGACCTTCCGCTGATCGAACAGGTGAGCGCAACCGGAAAGCCCGTCGTACTGTCGGTGGGAACCGCGACGATCGGCGAGGTCGCCGCCGCCGTCGAGGCGGCACGCCGTGGGGGGTGCCAGGACCTGACACTGCTCGCCTGCACGAGTTCGTATCCGGCTGAGCCGGACGACGCGAATCTCCGGCGCATCCCGGTCATGGCCGAGATGTTCGGGGTGAAGGTGGGACTCTCGGATCACACGATGGGCGTCGGCGTCTCGATCGCCGCCACAGCGCTCGGTGCCTCCATGATCGAGAAGCACGTGACGCTGAGGCGCAGCGACGGAGGAGTGGACGCTGCGTTCTCGCTGGAGCCTGCCGAACTGCGCCTGCTGGTCGACGGATGCGATGCTGCGGCCCGCGCTCTCGGTTCGGCTCATGTGTGGGCGACCGGCGCGGAAGCGGAATCGCTACGACTTCGACCGTCTCTCTATGTGACCACAGACGTCACGGCAGGCGATCCGGTGACTGCAAGGAACGTGCGCAGCGTCCGTCCCGCGGGTGGACTGCCCCCGGTCGAACTGGCCCGAGTGATCGGACGCACATTCGCCGCGGATGCGAAACTGGGAACCGCGCTCAGCTGGGAGCTTCTGTCCTGATCGGGTGCGTGGGCCGCTTGTAGGTCAGCACACCGTCGGCGTGGTCGATCTCTGCGAATCCCGCTGATGTGAAAAGCGCTCTGCTTGCGGCGTTCTCCACGCGTACTCGAGCGATGATGTGATAATCCTGCGGGGTGGCCGTGCCGAATCTGCTGAGGCCTGCATCGAGCAGAGGGCCCGCAAGTCGCTTCCCGCGATGGCACGGAGCCACTGTCAGACTCACCTCCGCACCTGCTTCCGACTCGATGTCGAACCGTACGGTTCCGATTGCTGCGCCGTCGAGTTCGCCGATGTAGAGGACTCGGCGAGGATCGTCGATGACGCTGGTCAGCCAAGCGATATGGGCGGAGCGTGCAACCGACTCGGTACTGAGAGACGCTGCCCTCGTCGCGGGATCGTTGCGCCAATCGAGCAGCACGTCGGCGTCATCAAGGGAAACCGGACGGACAGTGATCACGGCTCCCAGCTTAGCCAGCTGCCCGGAATAGGATGGATGCATGGTGCTCGCGATCCTCCAGGCCCGGACGAGTTCACAACGCCTACCGGGCAAAGTTCTCTCGCCTGTTCTCGGCACGCCCCTCATTCTGCGCGCTCTCGAACGGATCTCGCGGTCCGCTCTGGTAGATCGGATCGTGCTCGCCACGTCCGATGACCCCTCGGACGACATGCTGGCGCTCGTGGTCTCCGAAGCGGGTTACGACGTGCATCGGGGTCCGCTCGACGACGTGCTCACGCGATTCGTGCAAGTGCTCGAGCGATTCGACGATGAGACGGTCGTCCGTCTGACCGGGGACAATGTGCTCTGTGATCCGCGGGTGATCGATGAGGTGATCGGTGCCCACCTCGAAGGGGGCGCGGACTACACGGCGAACACCCTCGAGCGGACGTTCCCGCGTGGATTGGACGTGGAGGTGTTCCGTGCCGACGTCTTGCGAGCCGTCGACCGGTCAGCGGTCGACGCCGCCGAACGGGAGCACGTCACGCTTGGCATCTATCGCAGGCCGGAGCAGTACCGCCTGCGATCCGTGACGCAGCCGATCGATCGTTCGGATCTGCGCTGGACAGTGGACCACCCGGCTGATCTCGAGTTCGCGCGAACGGTGTACTCGCACCTGCACGGCATCGACGAGACATTCGGCCAGCAGCAGGTGGTGAAACTCCTCGAGGCCCATCCTGGTCTCGCTCTGCGCGAGCAAGACCTGTCGTGACCGTGCCCGTCACCGGGGTTCAGGCGACTGCCATAGAATACAGAGGTTTGTGGCGACACCCGTCGCCGCCGACTAGTGAGTGGGCCTGTGACTGATACCCGAGATCTCTTCGCCGCCGTCCCGCGTTCCGACTTCGAAACCCCTGGCAAAAGCCGTGGGCTCATCGATGTGGTGCGCTGGCGATATCTGCTGAACCTCCTGGTGCGCACCGGCGTCACCACGAGGTATCGCAACTCCGTGCTCGGATGGACCTGGTCGTACGTGCGCCCGGCCGCGCAGTTCCTCGTGTTCTTCGTGGTCCTCGGTCTGTTCATGAACCTGGACCGCGGCATCCCGAACTATGCGGTGTACCTGTTCTCCGGGATCGTCGTGATCAACCTCTTCTCCGAGGGGTTCAAGAACGCGACGACGTCTATCGTCGGCAACGCGCCCCTTGTGCGCAAGGTGTTCCTACCTCGGCAGCTCTTCGCCGTGTCGGCTGTCATCGTCGCCTTCGTGCATTTCCTCCCGCAGGTCGGGCTGCTTCTCATCGTGTGTCTGATGCTGGGGTGGATCACGCACATCTCGATCCTCTCGATCCTCGCGATCCTGGCGGGGATGATCATCGTGATGATCTTCAGCCTGGGTCTCGGCCTCTTCTTCGGAGCGGTGAACGTGCGGTTCCGCGATGCGGAGAACATCGTCGAACTGATGCTGCTGCTCGCGACATGGGCCTCCCCGGTGCTCTATGCCTGGGTCCAGGTTCAGGACGCGGTCGTTAAGACGCTCGGCTGGCCGCAGTGGATCGTCGAGGTCTACATGCTCAACCCGATCACGCAGGGTGTCGAGCTGTTCCATTACGCGTTCTGGCGCCCGGCGACCGAAGGCATGGTGTCCGCAGCCAACTACACAGGCGGGCAGCTGATGGATCTTCCGCCGGGCCTTGCCTGGAACACCCTGTGGACATTCTTCGTCGCCGTCGCCACTCTGCTGTTCGGACAGTTCGTCTTCCGGCGCCTCGAAGGAAGGTTCGCGCAAGACCTATGAGCGACCAGACCGTGAACAAGCCGAGCATCATCATCAACGGAGTGCGCAAGCGCTTCACTCTCAACCATGCGTTCTCACTCAAGGACACGGTCGTCTCCTGGATCAAGAGACGCAAGCTCACCAGCGAGTTCGAAGCCTTGAAGGGCGTCGACGTCGTGATTGGTGAGGGCGAGTCCGTCGCTATCCTCGGTTTCAACGGATCGGGAAAGTCGACCCTGCTGAAGCTCGTCTCCGGGGTCATGGAGCCGGATGACGGCGAGGTCTTGACCCGGGGTCGAGTCGCCGGCCTGATCGAGGTCGGGGCGGGGTTCCATCCCGAGCTCTCGGGGCGTGAGAATGTGTTCCTCAACGCAGCCATCCTCGGCATGAAGAGGCACGAGATCGAAGCGCGTTACGACGAGATCGTGGCCTTCAGCGAGATCGAGCAGTTCATCGACCAGGAGGTCAAGCACTACTCCTCGGGGATGTTCATGCGTCTCGCGTTCTCGGTCGCGATCCACGTTGAGCTCGACGTGCTGCTCGTCGACGAGATCCTATCGGTCGGCGACGCGCCCTTCCGTGAGAAGTGCCGGCTCAAGTTCGAGGAGCTGATCGCCGACGGGAAGACGCTCGTCGTGGTCAGTCACGACATGGAGATGGTCCGCGAACTGTGCACGCGCGGCATCGTAATCAACAAGGGTGAAGTCGTGTACGACGGTGAGGTCGAGGGCGCCATCGCATTGGTGGACGCGTGATGTCCGGCTGGATCGAGGAAGTACCCGCGCTGATCGCGACAATGGCGATCCTCATTCTCCCGGGACTTCCCGCCGCCATGTGTCTGCGAACGAGCGCGTTGCTGCGTCTCGGCGCGTCGATCGCGCTGTCCCTGGCGATCGTCGCAACCGCGAGTGTGCTCGCCCCCTGGTTCGTGGGGTGGTCTCCAGCGCCCGTGGCGTGTGTCGCGGCAGTGGTGACGATCGTCGCGGTCGTGCTGCGCCGACTCGACAGCCGCGACGCGGCCGCCCCAGATCGGAGCCCACGAGCGATCTGGGTCGCTCTGGCAGCGGCGTTCCTGGCGTGGGCGGCAGTCGTGGCCGCGGGTATCGCCGACCCGGATCACCCGAGCCAACTGTATGACGGCTTGTTCCATCTGAACGCCGTCGAGTTCATCGTCCAGAATGCAGACGCCTCGCCTCTGCATATGACCATGGTGACGCCAGGGTCGACCTCTGGGATCTATCCCACCTTGTGGCACGCAGTCGTGGCGCTGGTCGTTCCTGTGTCCGGCAGCGTGGTCGCGGCGACGAATGTGGTGACCGTCGTGGTGATCGCGCTGGTCTGGCCTGTCGCTCTCGCGTGTCTTGCAACCGTGGTCTTCCCGACTCATCCCATGGCTGCTGTGTGGACGCCGCTCGTCGCGTTCGGTTTCAGCGTTTTCCCTCTCGGGTTCCTGACGTGGGGAGTCCTGTACCCGAACCTGCTGGGAAACGTACTGATCCCGGTGTTCCTCGCTTTCCTCGTGGGAGCGTTCCGGGCGGGAGAAGCGCCGTTCGGCAGAGCGCTCTGGATACTCGCCGCGGTCGCGGCGGGCGGCGCATCGGCCGCGGCGCATCCGTCTTCGCTGCTGGCCGGTATCGCGCTCGCCCTTCCCTTCGTGATCTGGATGATCGTTCGGCCCTGGCGGTCCGCGTCGCGGGGACGACGGGTCGTGATCGCAACGGTCATCGTCGTGTTGTGTGCGCTGATCGCATTCATCTGGATCCGTGCGAACGTGACGACCCATGAATGGCTGCCCAACGAAACCATGGGGCAAGCACTCGGTGAGATTGCGCTGCTCAGCCCCGTGGGTCGCACTGCCGGCCTGCTGCTCGGGCCGCTGGCTGCGATCGGGGCCTGGCGAGTCGTGAAAGACCGTCAGTGGTGGGTGTTGTACGCGAGCGGCGTTGCGGCCGCCTTCTATCTCGCGTCAGCGTGGTTCCCCATCCTGTCGCTGCGGAGCCTGGCCGTCGGCGTCTGGTACGACGACACCACTCGCGTCGGAGCATTGCTTGCGATCTGGGGGGTCCCCTTGGCAGGGCTCGGCGCTGCCGTCGTCGCCGGCTGGCTCCATCAGCGCTGGAGAAGCGGCGCTCACGCGAGGGCGATCACCGTCGGCGCGCTCCTCGCCGTCGCCGCCGTGAGCCACCTTCCCGCGCTCATCAACGATCTCTCCTACATGCGCAACTCCAGTTACCTCTTCACGGCACAGTCGCAGGGACTGTCCTCCGACGAGGCCGCGCTCTTCGAGGAGGTCGGTGACGATCTGGACGAGGACTCCGTTGTGCTCGGCGACCCGCTCACGGGTGCGGGACTGCTCTTCGCCTATACGGGCCACGATGTGGTCTTCCCGCATGTGACGGGGCGATACGGATCCGATGCCGAGCTGCTCGCACGTGACTTCGCCGCAGGCGGAGAGGCTGTGTGCGATGCGGTCGATCGGCTCGGCGTGACTCACGTGCTCGACTTCGGGGATCGCCAGCTTTTCGAGAACCACTGGACGACCTTCGACGGTCTGCACCACGTGGGCGATTCGCCTCTGGTGACCGAAGTCGACAATGTGGGCGATGCGACGCTCTACCGCATCACCGGTTGCGGGTAGCGCGCTCGCCGTTCTCGGCGTCGAGCAGAGCGATCTTCCTCGCCAGAAGCGTGAGCTGTCGCTGCATGGCCAGGTTCCTCCGGTACTGCGTGTACACGAACGTGAGGAACATCACGACCAAGGCGTAGAAGAGCAGGTCCGTTCCGCGGCCGACGCCGATCAGCGACGCCACCCAGGTGAGCCACTGTGGGAAGAGCACCGACAGGATCGCTGCGACGATGAACAGCATCATCAGGATGCGTCGGATCGCGAGGTGACTGTCGGCCCCTGTGCGGCGCATGACGACGAGACCCAGGGTGACGATTGCTGCGATCAGCAGCAGCTGGACCCACATCAGCGCACCACCAGGTCGACGAGGATGTTGATGGAGTTGAGCACGCTCTGCCCCTTGCCTTTGGAGTAGTCGGTGTACAGCAGCTCGACGGGATGCTCGCGCCAGGGCAGACCGGTGCGACCGAGTTCGAGAACGATCTCTGTCGCGTGCGCCATCCGATCCTGCTTGAGATCGATCTTCTCCGCTGCGTCTCGTCGGATCACGCGGAGGCCGTTATGGGCGTCCGTGAGCTTCATTCCGGTGGTGAGGTTGGTCACGCGGATCGCGGTCTTCAGTACGACCTTCTTCAGCCACCCCGGATTGGTGCGGTCGTCCAGGAAGCGGGAGCCGAAGATTATCGCCGCCCCGTGGGCCCGTGCGGTCTCGAGCATCTCCACGGCGTCTTCGACCCGGTGCTGGCCATCCGCGTCGAAGGTAACGATGTACTCGCAAGAGCCATGGGCGAGGGCATACTCGATCCCGGTCTGCAGGGCCGCTCCCTGTCCGAGATTGACGGGATGGTGGATCACGTGCGCGCCTGCGCGCTCCGCCGCTTCGGGGGAACCGTCGGTCGAGCCATCGTCGACGCAGACGATGTGCGCGAAGCGGGGCCTGAGCTTCATGATGACGTCGCCGATGACGCTCGCCTCGTTGTAGAGCGGTATGACGATCCAGGATGTGCTGTCCGGCACTGACCCGCTCGGTGTTTCACGCATGACTCCATTCTGACAGGGCGCATGGCCGCTCTCGGCCATTCATCAGGTGTGGTCGCCTCAGCCGATAGACTTTGCTGTGCGCCTGCCCCGTGGCGGCGGCGCAGGAAGCGTGTGAAGTGGCAGAGTTCTCTCGAGTTCGTATCGTCGATTCCGCGGACGTCTCGGCCGATGCGTCGATCGGCGACGGCTCCTCCATCTGGCATCTCGCTCAGGTACGCGAGAACGCGCAGCTCGGCGAGAACTGCATCGTCGGACGCGGAGCGTACATCGGCACCGGCGTCGTCATGGGCGACAACTGCAAGGTGCAGAACTATGCGCTTGTCTACGAGCCGGCGAAGCTGGGCGACGGTGTGTTCATCGGACCGGCCGTCGTTCTCACCAACGACACATACCCCCGGGCGATCAACGCCGACGGGACGATCAAGAGTGCCCATGATTGGGAGCCCGTCGGCGTGACCATCGAGCGCGGCGCGGCGATCGGAGCCCGCTCGACGTGCGTCGCCCCCGTGACCATCGGGGCCTGGGCAACTGTCGCGGCAGGTGCCGTGGTCGTCAAGGACGTCCCTGCGTACGCACTCGTCGCGGGTGTCCCCGCACGCCGCATCGGATGGGTGGGGGAGTCCGGAGTCCCGCTTGTGCGCGGAGCCGACGAGAACCTCTGGGTATGCCCGAGCACGGGCGATCGATTCTTCGAAACTGACGGAAAACTGACCAAGGAGACCGTGTGAGCGAGTTCATTCCCCCCGCGAAGCCCATCATCGGAGATGAAGAGCGCGCAGCCGTCGATCGCGTGATGCGCAGCGGCATGATCGCGCAGGGCCCCGAGGTCGCTGCCTTCGAGAAGGAGTTCTCTGAGCACTTCGTGCCCGGCCGCCCGTCGGTCGCAGTGAACTCCGGCACCGCCGGCCTTCACCTCGGGCTGCTCGCCGCGGGCATCGGCGCGGGTGACGAGGTCATCGTCCCCTCGTTCACCTTCGCCGCGACCGGAAACTCCGTCGCGCTGACAGGGGGAACCCCCGTGTTCGTCGACATCGAGCCGGAGACCTTCTCGCTCGACCCTGAGGCCGTCGCCGCAGCGATCACGCCGAAGACCAAGGGAATTCTTCCGGTGCACCTCTACGGTCACCCGGCGCGCATGCGTGAGCTCGAGGCCCTCGCCGCCGAGCGAGGGGTCGCGCTGTACGAGGACGCCGCTCAGGCGCACGGCGCAGCGCTCGACGGCCGTCCTGTCGGCTCGTTCGGCGAGTTCGCGATGTTCAGCCTCTACCCGACGAAGAACATGACCAGCGGCGAAGGCGGCATCGTCACCACGGCCACCGACGAGATCGCCCGGCGGGTGAAGCTCCTCCGCAACCAGGGCATGGAGCGCCAGTACGAGAACGAGGTCATCGGTTTCAACGCCCGCATGACCGACATCCACGCCGCGATCGGGCGAGTGCAGCTCACGAAGGTCGATGCGTGGACCAAGACCCGCCAGGCGAACGCGGAGTTCCTCGATGCGAACCTGCAGGGTGTCGTCGTCCCTCCCGTGGCTGACGGAGCCGTTCACGTGTACCACCAGTACACGATCCGAGTTCCGGAAGACCGCGACGGCTTCGTCGCGGCTCTCAAGAGCGAGTACAACGTGGGAGCGGGCGTCTACTACCCGATCCCCAACCACCGCCTGCCCTCGCTCACGCACTTCGCACCGGGACTCGATCTGCCTGAGACTGAGCGCGCAGCTCGCGAGGTCGCATCTCTTCCCGTGCACCCGTCGCTCAGCCGGAACGACCTCGAGCGCATCGTCGCGGCCGTCAACGCCGTCGCCAAGGCAGGTGCCTGATGACGCTGCGCGCAGGACTGCTCGGCGTCGGCATGATGGGGCGTCACCACGCCCGTGTGCTCCGTGAACTCGAAGGGGTCGATCTCGTCGCCATCGCGGATCCCGGCGGCGATCCCCACGGGGTTGCGGGCGAACTCCAGGTGCTGCCGAACATCGACGCGCTCATCGATGCAGGAATCGACACGGCGATCGTCGCCGTCCCGACGCAGTATCACGAAGATGCCGCACTCAAGCTCGCCAAGGCGGGCGTGCACACGCTGGTGGAGAAGCCGATCGCTCACAGCATCGAAGCCGGTCAGCGGATGGTGGACGCGTTCACCTCGGCGGGCCTGGTCGGTGCCGTGGGGCACATCGAGCGTTTCAACCCTGCTGTCCAAGAGCTGCGGCGGCGCATCGAAGCCGGAGATCTCGGTGCGGTGTATCAAGTCGTCACACGTCGCCAGGGACCGTTTCCTGCACGCATCGCGGACGTCGGAGTAGGCAAAGACCTGGCCTCGCACGACGTCGATCTGACGGCATGGGTCGTGCAGAGCGACTACGAGACGGTCTTCGCCCAGACCGCCTACAAGAGCGGTCGCGAGCATGAGGACATGATCACGATCACCGGACGCACCGGCTCAGGTGTGATCGTCAACAACATCGTCAACTGGCTCAGCCCGATGAAGGAGAGGCTGACCGTGGTGACGGGGGAGAAGGGCGCGTTCGTCGCCGATACCTCCACCGGTGACCTGACGTTCTATGCCAACGGCACTTTTCCTCTCGAATGGGAGTCAGTGTCGTCGTTCCGCGGGGTCTCCGAGGGAGACGTCACGCGCTACGCGTTCGCCAAGCGCGAGCCGCTGCGCGTCGAGCATGAGGCCTTCCGCGATGCTGTGCTCGGGCAAGAGACCGATGTCGTCACCATGGCCCAGGGACTTCGGACGCTCGCGGTTGTGGAAGCCGCGCTCGACTCCGCGCGCAATAGCGCCGTTGTCGCGCTCTAAGCGATGCATCTCACCGTCGTCAGCAGGATCTTCGCTCCCGAGCCGAGTGCCGCGTCCTTCCGGCTGCGGGCCGTCGCCAACAGCGCCTCGCACTCCGGACATGCGGTCACCGTCCTCACGAGCATGGTCCCCCGCCGGCTCCGGAAGGTCGACAGCGATCTCGGCCCGCGTGTCGAGGTACGTCGCGCACCTGTGTTGCGCGACAAGGCGGGGTATGTGCGCGGGTATCTGCAGTACATGAGCTTCGACATCCCGTTGATGTTCAGGTTGCTGGTGGGCCGGCGACCCGACGTTGTCTTGGTCGAGCCGCCACCCACCACCGGCGCCATCGTGAGACTTGCCTGTGCCATCCGTCGAGTCCCCTACGTGTATTACGCCGCGGATGTGTGGTCCGATGCCGCGAGCATGACCGGCGCCCCCTCATGGATCGTGGATGCGGTTCGTTCGATGGAGAAGTTCGCGATGAGGGGTGCACGTCGGCTCTTGTCTGTGAGTACGGGTGTGACAGAGCGTTTGGCCGAGTGGGGGCTCGGCGCGCAGTCGGTCACCGTCGGAAACGGCATCGACCTCGAGCAGTTCTGCTTCGACGGTGAAGCAGCCGACCTCGGCGAGCCCTACTTCGTCTATGCGGGGACTGCCTCGGAGGTGCACGGTGCAGTCATCTTCGTCCAGGCGTTTGAGCGCGTGCTCGCCACAAATCCTCAGGCTCGTCTGGTCTTCATCGGACAGGGCGCCGAGTGGGACGCAATCGCCGAGGTGGCGCACCGGCTGCCGACAGACAGCGTCGTGATGAAGCCGCGGATGGAGCCCGAGCAGGTCGCGATCTGGTTGCGTGGTGCTCGAGCGTCTCTGGCCTCCGTGCGCACCGGCGGTGGATATGACTTCGCCTTCCCGACCAAGATCTACGCATCTGCAGCCTGCGGCACTCCGGTGATCTACGCCGGAACAGGACCGGGCCATCGCTTCGTGCACGAATCGATCGCTGGCGATGCCGTTCCCTACGAACTCGAAGCGGTCGCCAGCGCGATGGCGAGGCACCTCGAGACCGACGTTGTCCTCGATCAGCGCCGCGCGATCGCGCGCTGGGCGGCAGAGAACGTCGACATCGACGCCGTTGCTGCCAGAGCAGTCGACGTGCTCACGTCCGAGTTGCGACCAGCGTGAAACCCGGAACAACACCAGTGATGATGCATCGGAAAGTGAGGAGCAGATGAAGCTCATATGGAGCACGCTGCGATCGATCGTGCCATTGCTGCCGCCGCGCGCACAAAGGTTCCTCTGGATGTACGTGATCGTCTCGTGCGCGCTCTCGCTGCTCGACGTGGTCGCGCTGATGATGCTCGCCGTCTCTGTCACATCGATGGTCCAGTCGTCGGACGTGACCTTGCCGGTGATCGGTACCATTACCAGCGACGGCTACGTCTGGATCATCCTCACCGTGTCGCTTCTGATCATCACGAAGTCCGCATTGGCCGTGACTCTGCAGTGGTTCGCGACCCGTCGATTCGCCACCTTCGAATTGGAGATCGGCGACCGACTCTTCGACGCCTACATCCGCGCCCCGTGGACGGAGCGCCTGAAGCGGAACACCTCGCAGTTAGTTCGCCTCGCCGATGTCGGCATCGCGAACGTCACCTCCGGCTTCCTTCTGCCGGTGCTGGGACTCCCACAGCTGTTGTGCACCTCGGCTGCGGTGATCGCCGTGCTGGTCGTGGCCGAGCCGCTGACCGCGTTGATCACGATGGTGTACCTCGGCCTGATCGCCATGATCCTGTACTTCTGGATGTCGCGAAAGTCCGTCGAAGCCGGGCGAGTGAACCGGGACTACTCGTTCAAGGTCGCGTCGCTCATGACAGACATGGTGGCGGCACTCAAAGAGATCACGCTTCGCAACATGGCTCCGGATGTGGCCAAGGTCGTACACGACAATCGCATCCACACCACGCGGGCGAGGGCCAACATCGGCTTCCTCGGCACGTTCCCTCGTTTCGTCCTCGACTCCGCGCTGATCGGCGGCTTTCTGCTCGTCGGAGGCTTCGCGATGGTCGTCGGCGGACCGGCACAGGCCATCTCGGCGGTTGCTCTCTTCGGCGTGGCTGGCTTCCGCCTCGTCCCCTCGCTGACGGGTTTCCAGGCCGTGCTCACCCAGGCGACGTCGAACGTCCCCCACGTCCGGGCGGTGATCAGCGACATCAACGCGGCGGAGGGCTACATCGCCAGGGCAGAACGGATCGGTCACGAACCTCTCGACGGCGAGCCGGAGCGACTCGTCCTCGAGAACGTCGCCTTCACCTATCCGGGCGGAGAGGTCCCCGCACTCAGCGGCGTGAACCTGAACCTGCCGATGGGGAGCACGCTCGCCCTGGTGGGGTCTTCCGGAGCCGGAAAGTCGACATTGGTCGATCTGATCCTCGGACTCCTTGAGCCGACAGAGGGATCCGTCCGTCTGGACGATCAGAATCTGCACGATGTGATGGCGGCGTGGCGATCGAAGGTGGGCTACGTCCCGCAGGACGTTGCGCTGTTCGACGGATCGATCGCGCAGAACGTGGCGCTGTCATGGACGTCGGAGCTGGATCGCGACCGCGTCGAGGATGCGCTGCGGCGCGCACAACTCTGGGAGGTCGTCGGTGCACGGCCCGGCGGCATGGATGCGAGAGTCGGCGATCGAGGCATGTCGTTGTCCGGGGGTCAGCGCCAGCGTCTCGGAATAGCGAGAGCTCTCTACAGCGACCCTCTCGTCCTCGTCCTCGATGAGGCGACGAGTGCACTGGACACGAAGACCGAGGCCGACGTCACCGATGCGATCCAGAAGCTCCGTGGCGACGTCACGCTCATCTCCGTCGCGCATCGTCTTGCGACCGTTCGCGACCACGACCAGATCTGCTTCATGCGCGACGGCGGCATCGCCGCTGTCGGCAAGTTCGACGAAGTCGTCGCGGCCGTGCCCGAGTTCGCCGTCCAAGCACGCCTTGCAGGTCTCGTGAGATGACACGGCTCCTGGATGTCGTGATCGCCGTCCATAACCCTCAGCGGCCGATCTCGCGGGCGGTTCGCTCGTTGTTGGATTCTGCGGGGTCGAACGATGTGCGTGTGACAGTGGTGTGTCACGGGGTGTCGATCGAGGCGATTCAGGACGCTGTGGGTGAGGCGGAGGGTGCTCGACTTCGATACCTCGCATTCGCTGACGGTGTTCCCAGCCCTGCGGGCCCCTTCAATTTCGGTATGCGTGCCGCCTCTGCCGAGTACGTCACCATCATGGGGTCCGATGACTATATCGAGGAGGGAGCACTCGAAGCCTGGACGAGGTATTTGCGCGCTGAGCTGCCTGACATCGCATTGGTGCCCTTGCGCCATCAGCGCGGTGAGAGACTGCTGAACCCGATGGCTCGACCGGGGCGGACTCGAGACCTCGACGCAGTGCGCGATCGACTGTTCTACCGAACCGCCCCGCTCGCGCTGATCCGACGCGAGGTGCTGGCCTCGACGGGGGCCGTCTTGGCTGAGGGACTGCGCACCGGCGATGACATCGAGATGACCGCGAGGTTGTGGACCAGCGACGTGCGCATCGATCTCATGCGCGATCTCCCCTGCTATGTGATCGGTTCCGATGCCGAAGATCGTGTCACTCTTGCCCCCATGCCGCCGTCCGAGCAGCTGGCTGCTGTCACCGACCTGCTCGGCTCCGAGTGGTGGGCGTCGCTACCGACCCGCGAGCTGATTTCGCTGGGGGTCAAGCTGCTGCGTATCCACGTGCTGGACGCTTTGCTCGCTCGCCCTGCTGTCACGGACTGGGACCCGGCTGGAATGCTCGTTGTGTCGAACGTGGTCAGACGGATTGCAGACACAGCCCCGCGCGCGTTCGCGCCGCTCTCGGTCGCGGATCGCCGGTTGCTCGACGCATCGATGACGTCGTCCTCTCCCGAAGAGCTCGTGCGCGCCATCTCTTCCCGTCGTGCGGCGTCCCGGTGGGAAGTCGTGCGCCCGACTAATCTTCTGAAGGCAGCCGACCGAGAAGCCGTTCCCGTTCGCTATCTTCATTACCTGCTGGAGAATTGGAGAAGACAATGACCGCGTCCCCACGACACGACGCCACGGTCGAGCCTGCGGGATCTGGACGGAAACCGACGCTGCTCATACTCTCGTTCTCACCGATTCGGCGCGACGCGCGAGTACTCAAGCAGGTCGAGCTGTTCGCGGAAATCTATGACGTGGTCACCTGCGGCTATGAGGAGTCGCCGTCGGAGCGCGTCGAACATGTGGAGCTACCGAGTGACGCGCGTGTCGATAACCCATACGGGCGATTCGTGTCATTGCGTCAGTACCGGCTCGCTTACTGGCGCCTGGCAGGTGTTCGCGCTGCGTGGCAAGCTCTACGCCACCGCCGTTTCGACGCGGTGATCGCGAACGACGTGCAGGCAGTACCCCTTGCGCTCCGGCTGCGGCCGAGCGGGGGAGTCCTCGCCGATCTGCACGAGTACTGGCCGCGGCTCCACGAAGAGAACCCTTCGTGGATGCGGTGGATCTCGCCGTACTACCGATGGATCTGCCGGAGGTACGTGACCAAGGCCGCGGCCGCCTCGACGGTCAGTAGCGGGCTGGCGCAAGAGTATGGCCGGGAGTTTGGCTTCCATCCTGCGCTGGTCACGAATGCCGCACCTTTCGCTTCCCTCGAGCCTTCTGATGTGTCTGAGCCGATACGCCTCGTCCACAGCGGTGCGGGGCTGCGCAACCGAGATCTCGGACTCATGATCGATGCAGTGGGAGCGAGTACGGCCAACGTGACCCTCGACCTCTACCTGACTCCCAACCACCCGGACTATCTCGACGAATTGAGGGCGAAGGCCGAGGTCACCGGCAAGGTGCAAGTCTGCGATCCTGTCCCGTACGCCGAACTCGTCGCCACCCTGAACAGCTACGACGTGGGCCTGTTCGTTCTTCCGCCCGCGAACTTCAGCTATCGGCATGCACTGCCGAACAAGTTCTTCGACTTCGTCCAAGCGCGGTTGGGAGTGATCGTCGGGCCCTCTCCCGAGCTGGAGCCCTATGTGCGCAAGCACGGCATCGGGCTGGTGACCGCGGAATCCGATGCTGCCTCCCTCGCCGCACGTATCGACTCGCTGACCGCTGAGAACGTTGCGCGGTTCAAGCGCAACGCATCATCGAGTGCTCGTCAGTTGTCGGCGGAGGAGTCGATGGGTCCGTGGAAGGAGGCCGTGGCGACCCTGGTCTCGAAGGCCGATCGTCCCTGATGCGTTCGCTCTTGATCCTCGCGTTCTCGGACATCTCGGCCGATGCTCGAGTGCGCAAGCAAGTGGAGGCCTTCGCCGGGCGATTCCACGTGACGACATGCGGCTATGGTCCGTCGCCGCAAGGTGCGGACAGGCATATCGCCCTCCCGGAGGGCACGGAGGTCTGGAGGTACTCTCGTCGGCTCCTCCTCACCCGACGGTACGCTCGTGCTTATCGTGAGAACCGGGCGATCGTCGCGGCTCGTGAGCTGCTGGAGCCCGAGAACTTCGATGTGATCATCGCGAACGATGTGGACACCGTCCCGTTGGCCTTGTCGCTCAAGCCGGCGCATGGGGTGCACGCTGATCTGCACGAGTTCGCACCATCGCAGAAGAGCGAGATGCTGCGGTGGCGACTTTTCGTCGCGCCGTTCTTCGCCTGGATCTGTCGGCGCCATGTCACGCGCGCGCGGAGCGTCACCACTGTGGCAGCGGGGATAGCGGCGGAGTATCGGCGTCGGTTCGGAATCACCGCCCAGGTGGTGACCAATGCGACGCCTCGCGCTGACCTCGTGCCGACGCCTCCGCATCAACCGCTCGCCCTCGTCCACAGTGGTGCGTGCTTCCGCAACCGACACCTCGATCTCATGCTCGACGCGGTGCAGCGGTCCACGGCCGCGCTGACCCTGGACCTCTATCTGACTCCCAACGATCCCGTCTACCTGGACGAGTTGCGGCAGCGGGCGAGTCGGACCTCGAACGTCCGGATCCATGACGCCGTCCCGTACGAGGAACTAGTCGCAACCCTGAACCAGTACGATGTGGGAGTGTTCGTGCTGCCGCCGGTGAACGCGAACTACCGGTGGGCGCTTCCGAACAAGCTGTTCGACTTCGTTCAGGCGCGACTGGGTGTGGTGATCGGTCCCAGTCCCGAGATGGCCGCGATCGTGCGCACGTACGGATTGGGAGTCGTATCCGACGACTTCTCGGCAGCATCCCTCACGCGTATCCTCGACACCATGACCGCGGCCGACGTCCACGCGTTCAAACATGCGGCCGACCACACCGCCCTGTCGCTCTCGGCAGAAGAGCAGCAGCGAATCTGGGTCGAGGCGATCGATCGGATGGTCGAGTCGGGGACTGCGTCGTGAGAAGGCTGGTTCTTCTGACGAATGAATACCCGTTCGATTACGGGGACACCGCGTTCGTGGAGCGGGAGATCGACGCGCTCGCGCAAGCCTTCGATGAGGTGCATGTCTTCAACTGCGCCCGTCGGACAACGTCCAGCGTGCGCATGCCCGCAGGCGTGACGTATCGGGGGAACCTCTATCCTTCGCGTCGACGCGAGATGCTCCTCGCTGTGCTGTCGCCGCGCCGACTGCGGATAGCGGCTCGCGCCTGGGCGCGAGAGCGTCGGTCAGGAGTCCGTTTCGCCATGTTCGGGGGGTTCGCGGCCGCATGCGCGCGGGGGATGCGCATGGCGGCGGGGCGACAGATGCGCAAATCATTTGACGATCCGGCCGAGATCACCCTGTACTCGTTCTGGGGACTCGGAGGCGGCTTGGCGGTGCCGTGGTTGGTAGATGACGCACGCCGCAGCTTCGTTCGAGTGCATCGCTACGACCTGTATGAGTTGCCCGGATACCTCCCCTTCAGGGCGCATCTCTACTCGAGCATCGACGGAGTCCTTGCGGTGTCAACTCACGCGCGTGACTACATAGCCGAGCGGCACCCGGATGCGCACATCATCGTCAGTCGGTTGGGCACCTCTGACCCGGGAAGCATCCCCGAGTCTCGGCGAGACGACCGCCCGCCCCTTGTCGTCAGCTGCTCGCACGTCATTCCTGTGAAGCGGGTGGAGCGGATCCTCGACGCGGTTTCAGCGGTCGGACAGGAGATGGATGTCCGATGGGTACACTTCGGCGGTGGGACAGACCTTCCCGAACTGACGAGCAAGGTGCGAGCCGTGGGTGTCGATGTAGATCTTCGCGGTCAGACCCCGCACGAGGAAGTCATCGAGTTCTACAGACGGGAGTACGTCGACGCGTTCATCAATCTCAGCGAGTCCGAGGGTGTTCCTGTGTCGATCATGGAAGCGATGTCGTTCAACATTCCGATCGTCGCCACCGACGTCGGCGGCACCGGGGAGATCGTCACTGCACAGGCGGGACGCTTGGTCGGTCCGAGCGCGACGACCGAGGAGGTGGCGACGACGGTGTCCGAGGTGCTGAGGCTCAGAGAGAGCTTCCGAAGCAGAGAGGTGTGGGCGCAGCGCTGTGATTCTGACCGCAACAGTCGCGCGACCGCCAGGGTGCTCCGAGGCCTCAGTGGTGCGGAGTAGGCGTTCCCGGCCCTCTGATAGCGTCGGGAGCATGCGCGTGCTCGTGGTGACGACCTGGTTTCCCAGTCCGCGCTCGCCGGGCGCAGGGTCATTCGTCGCAGATGACGTGCGACTGCTCGCCCAGTCGCATCTGGTGACAGTCCTCCATCTCATCCCTCCCGCGGATGCCGGATCAGCGCCCGAAAGCGAAGTCGTGGACGGGGTGCGAATCGTGCGGCTCAAGATGTCGCCATCGCGCCCGTGGCAGCTGGTGCAGGCATCTCGGCTGATCCGCAGAATGCTGAAGGACATGGATCTCCTGCACTCCATGGCGCTTTCCGCGGTTCTGCCGATTTCGCTGTTACGCGTGTCCGTGCCCTGGGTCCACACCGAACACTGGTCCGGTCTGCTGGCGCCCGAGTCGGTTCCGCCTCTGATGCGGGTGACACTGCCGATCACCGAACGCGGACTCGCGCGCCCGGACCGAGTCGTCGCGGTGAGCGGTGTACTCGCCGGTCGGATCGCTCAAGTGCGTTCCGACGCGGTCCAGGTCATACCCAACCACGTCTCGGTGCCGAAGCGTCTGTCGCCGGATCTGCACAGCGGACCGCACGTCCGGCTCGTCGCAGTCGGCAACCTGGTTCCCGGGAAGGGGCCGATTCTCGCCATTCAGACCCTCGCGGAACTGCGTCGACGCCGAATCGACGCCTCGCTGGACTGGGTAGGAGACGGTCCGCTCCGGGAATCGGTGCTGGTGGAAGCCGCAGGGGCGGGGGTTGGGGAGCATGTGACGTTCTCCGGGTCGGTGCCGAAGGCAAGCGTCTCCGAGCACCTGCAGCGCGCAGACGCATTCCTCCTGCCGACCGAGTCGGAGACATTCGGGATCGCGATCGCCGAAGCTCTCGTCGCGGGGACGCCCGTCGTCGTCGGCGCCCGCGGGGGCCACACCGAGTTCGTCGACGAACCGGACGGGATCCTCGTAGGGGAGCGGACGCCGCAGGCGTTCGCCGATGCGGTCGAACGTATCCTCGCACTCAACCGCGGCCGTTCGAGGAAAGAGATCGGTGCCCAGGCGCGTGAGACGTTCTCGGATGAGTCTCGCGCACGCGGATATGCATCAGCCTACGGGGCCGCCGCTGGAGTGGAGAGCGACTTCGACGGTCCCGTCGTCGATGTCATCATCGCCGTTCATCAGCTCTCGCGACCCATTCGGAGGGCGGTCGGTTCGGTTCTGCAGAACGAGGTGGCGCTTCGAGTGACCGTCGTGTGTCACAACATTGCGTCCACGGCCATCGCGGAGCGCCTCGGAGACCTCGCGGGTGACCCCAGAGTGCGTCTCCTGGAGCTGCACGATGGACTTCCCCGGCCTGCAGGCCCATTCAACGAGGGGCTCGACCATGCTGAGGGGCTCTTCACCTCGGTGATGGGCTCGGACGATGAACTCGAGCGAGGGGCCATCGACTCCTGGGTCGCGGTGGCTCGTCGCGATGGCGCTGACGTTGTGATCCCTCGGATGGCACGTGCGGGCGGCGGCGTGACACCGACGCCGCCCACCAGGCCTGCGCGATCGAGGCGGCTCGATCTGGTCAAAGATCGCCTGTCATACCGCAGTGCGCCGCTGGGACTCATCTCCCGCGAGGTTTTCGGCGAGCTCCGGTTGGACACCGCGGTGGCGACAGGCGAGGACGTCCAGTACGTGACCGCAGTCTGGGCACAGGCATCCAGGGTGTCCAGGAGCCGAGGGCCCGCCTATCTCGTCCATACGGATGCGGAGTCACGGACCTCGCTCACACCGAGGCCGGTGGAAGAGGATCTCCGCTTCGTGCACCGGCTCCTGGGTTCCACCGTATTTCGCTCGTTGACGCCGCGACAGCGTGACTCGGTGGTGACGAAGATCCTCCGAGTCAACGTCATCGGGGCGGTGCACAACCGCCGTGAATCGGAGTGGAGTCCGAAAGATCGGGCGCAGCTCGCCGCGACGATCGCTGCGCTTCGGTCTGCCTCGCCGCACGCGGAACGGCCGCTGCCGTTGGTGGACCGGCGGCTGCTCGATCTGGCGGCCCTCCCTGATTCGCCTTCCGCAGATCTCGCTCGCATGGCGCATCGGCGAACGAATCGCGCTCGGCCGGGCTCCCTTGTCGCGCGAGGAATCCGACCCACGCTGCATCGAGAAGGCGGTCTCCGGATGAGTGCCGCCTCGGTGCTCGCGGGATTCTCGCTGTCGAGACTCATGGGCCGATGGCGCTGAGATCGATTGCCGAAGCCTAGAAGCGAGCGAAGTCGAGGAACCTCGCCACGCCAGCAGGTTGCCAGACAGAATCGGCGAGCGAGCGGTCGACCCCAGTGGGTGGTCGGATGAACCCCTGTATGGCGGCAGCCACATGCGACAGCTCACGATCGATGCGGGTGGGGAAGATGTCGGTCGACGCATAGTGCTCTGCGAGGACTGAGTCCAGCACAGCCGTGTGGCATCCATACGCCAGGGCTTCGAAGAGCATCGTGCTCGAGAATCCGATGACGGCGCGGCTCTGAGACAGGGCCTCGCCCCCGTCCACCGAGAGATCGAGCGTGATACCTTCGCGCGACAGCACGGCGGCATGTCGGTGGGCAGCGGTCGCCCGTTCGACCGGATGTGGGCGCAATACGAGGTTCCAGTCGGCAGGCAGGGCTCCGCGAACCGCGAGGAGGGCACTGTCGACGAGGTCGTGCTCGAAGTTGCTCGAGACGAACATGACGTTCTGGGGGCGCTCATCCCAAGGGCGGACCTCTAGGGCAGTCCGATCGAGGGTGGGCTTGCCGATCGGCACGAACCGCCCCGGGAAGCGGATGTCTCGGCCCCAATACTCCCCGTACCCGAGGAGGGTGTCCGGCAGGCAGCGCACCATGTCGGGCTCTCGCATCGCCGCGCCGAAGTTATAGGCAGCATGACTGCTGCCGATCCATCCGTGCTGAAGTTCGGCGACCTCGACACCGCGCTCGTGAGCGAGGGCGATCTCGGTTGCTCGATTGCCGTACGCGGCCGTCTGCATGTAGACGCGTCTGGGGCATACGCGGTCGAGCAGACGACCGAACTCGTCTCGAGCGTGGCGCGCGCGGTCAGCACGGCCGAGGGCGTCCTGGATCGCCCGTTCTCTTCCGGCCGAGGTGACTCTGAAATCCACGAGGTCGAAGATCTCCCTGAGAACTCGTTCGAGGTGGTCACGGTCTTGCGGGCGAAGGGGGCGTCGTGCGGTCTTCCGGATGATCCGCTCGTTTGCGAGCGCATACGTGTATGTGGAGCGGTTGATGGGGCGCTGGTCATCGCGGCTGAGGACGTCGAGATACGCGTCCTGTGCCACGACGGAGGATGCCCCGAGGGCTTGCGAGAAGTCGTCGGCGAGCCAGTTCCGGTAGCCACCTTCGCCGCGCATCTTCGTCCATCCCGAAACCACGAAGAGATGATCCGCCTGCGGTGCGTGGCGGGTCGTGTACCGATTGGGCACTGCACGCCTCGCGGCGATCGCGGTGCGCTGGAGCGCGGAGGCGCGCTGATAGGTCGGCAGCGTGGTGCCGATGTCGGTCTCCGCGATCGCGCGTGAGAACGGCCAACGCGCAAGGGGCCAGATCGGCATCTCGAGCCCCGGGATGCGTTCGAACAGAACGTCCGGAGAGGCATCCTCCACATCGAGCAAGGCGCGCATGCCAGCGGTTTCGGTCACGGATGCTCCAGGTGTCTGAGCGCGGTTAAACCGGCGCTGCGCGAGTGTCGGCTCCCGATTCTATCCATCGAGATCCGCGGGCCCCGGCATGTGTGGAGCTGAGCTTCAGGTGGCGAGCGCCTTTATGATGAGCGGATGCCCGATCGCGTTTCTGAGCAGCACACCCGACGATGGTCGCTCGATGTTCTTCGCGTCATCTCGATAGTCGGGGTCATCGCGATCCATGTGTTCGGAAACATGGTGGGGAACGCCGATGTCTCCGGCAGCGCGCGGTGGTGGGTCGCGGTGACGATCGACCTGGGATTCGTCTGGGTCGTGCCGGTGTTCGTCATGATCAGCGGAGCCCTGCTGCTCGAACCCCGCCAGTTCCAACGCGGACCAGCTGACTTCTACAGGCGACGTTTGTTGCGGTTGGGGCCGGCCTTCGTGTTCTGGCCCCTTTTCTACGTCTTCGTGGTGCATCCGGCAGTGACCGGACAACCGGGAAACCTGCGCAGCTTCGTGCTCGGGGTCGTAGACGGGCGCAGCTACACGCACCTCTACTTTCTATGGCTCATCGTCGGACTGTACGTCGTCGCGCCTGTCTTCGCGGCATTCCTGCGCGAGGGGGGAACGCGGCGCGCGTACGTCTTCGCCGGCGCCGTCCTCGCTGTGACTGTTGCAGCCCTGATCTCGTCGAACATCCTGACAGTGGCGGGGTATGACCGCTCCTCCTCTCAGACCGCAGTGACGCAGTGGGTGCCGTACGTGGGATTCTTCCTGGCAGGGTGGGCACTGCGCGACCTCGTTCTGCGGGGGTGGAGGCTCGCGGTGGTCGGAGTCGTCACAGTCGCTGCAATCGGCCTCATCATCGTGCAGTACGGCACCCGCGGCAACTCGGCCTACCTGGATGCTCTCCTTCCGGTGAGCTACTACGGGCCAGTCGTCGCGGTCGCCGCGCTGGGCTGCTACATCACCGTGAACGGGGCTCTCGCCGGATGGCAGCCGGGGCGCGGGGCGAGCATCCTCCGCTCCCTCTCCGATGCCTCCTTCGGAGTCTTCCTCGTCCACTTCGCGGTCATGCTCGCCGTCCGCGCAATACCGGCGCTGTCGGACACGGCCACATCCCTGCCCTCCACGTTCGCCGTCTGGGCGGCCGTGACGGTGTTGTCGTTCGTGTTCGTCATACTCGCTCGAAAGGTGCCGGGTGTGCGTCGGCTGGTGTAGCGAACGCACATTTCGTGCCCCGTAGACTGGACACCATGCGTATCGCTGTCGTGGCCCTCGGAAAGATCGGGCTCCCTCTCGCCGTCCAATTCGCCTCCTCTGGTCACGATGTCATCGGCGTCGACGTCAATCAGAAGGCGGTTGACACCATCAACGCCGCACAGGAGCCCTTCCCCGGAGAGGCGCACCTGCAGGAACGCCTCGAGGAATTGATCCCCGCAGGTCGCCTGCGCGCCACCACCGACTACGCCGAGGCGATCCCCGATGCGGACGCCGTCGTGCTCGTCGCTCCCGTCTTCGTGAACGACGAGACGTGGGAGCCCGACTTCAAGTACATGGACGCAGCGACGAAGTCGCTCGCCGAGCACCTGACGCCCGGCACGCTCGTCTCCTACGAGACCACGCTGCCCGTCGGTACCACGCGCAACCGCTGGAAGCCGATGCTCGAGGAGGGATCGGGCCTGAAGGAGGGGGAGGACTTCTTCCTCGCCTACTCGCCGGAGCGCGTGCTCACCGGCCGCGTGTTCGCCGACCTCCGCAAGTACCCGAAGCTCATCGGCGCGCTCTCCGACGAGGGCAACCGTCGCGCTCGTGAGTTCTACGAAGCTGTCCTGCAGTTCGACGAGCGACCGGATCTCGCGAAGCCCAACGGCGTCTGGGACCTCGGCAGCACCGAGGCATCCGAGATGGCGAAGCTCGCCGAGACGACCTACCGCGACGTCAACATCGGTCTCGCGAACCAGTTCGGCCTCTTCGCCGCATCGCACGGCATCGACGTCTACAAGGTGATCGACGCCTGCAACTCGCAGCCGTACAGCCACATCCACCGCCCTGGCATCGCCGTCGGCGGACACTGCATCCCCGTGTACCCGCGCCTGTACCTGTCGACCGACCCCGACGCCGACATCGTTCGCGTCGCTCGTCAGCTCAACGCGTCGATGCCCGAGCGGCTCGTCGCGCAGGCCGAGGGGATCCTCGGCGACCTCAGCGGTCAGCGCGCCGTCGTGCTCGGCGCCGCCTACCGCGGCGGAGTCAAGGAGACGGCGTTCTCCGGTGTCTTCCCGACCGTGAAGGCCCTCAAGGACCGGGGCGCAGACGTCGTCGTGCACGACCCGCTCTACACCGATGAGGAGCTCCGCGGCCTCGGCTTCGAGCCCTACGAGATCGGCGGCGCGGTCGACATCGCGATCCTGCAGACCGATCACGCCGACTACAAGGAGCTCACCCCCGCGCAGCTGCCCGGGATCAAGCTCCTCGTCGACGGTCGTGCGGCGACCGATGCCGCTCTCTGGGCGGGTACCCCCCGCATCGTCGTCGGAACGGCCGCCTGATGGATCTCCTCGTCGTCGGCTCGGGCTTCTTCGGCCTCACCATCGCAGAACGGGCCGCGAACGCCGGCCGCAAGGTCACGGTCATCGACCGTCGTCACCACATCGGCGGCAACGCGTACAGCGAGGCGGAGCCGGAGACCGGGATCGAGGTGCACCGCTACGGCGCGCACCTCTTCCACACCTCCAACGCCACGGTGTGGGAGTACGTCAACCGTTTCACCTCGTTCACGAACTACGTGCACCGGGTCTACACCACTCACAAGGGCACGGTGTTCCCGATGCCGGTGAACCTCGGCACGATCAACCAGTTCTTCCAGTCGGCGTACACGCCCGACCAGGCCCGTGCCCTCGTGCGCGAGCAGGCGGGCGAGTTCGACGTGAAGTCGGCGGCGAACTTCGAGGAGAAGGGCATCGCCCTCGTCGGCCGCCCCCTGTTCGAGGCGTTCTTCCGCGACTACACGGCGAAGCAGTGGCAGACCGACCCGCAGAAGCTGTCGGGTGACATCATCAGCCGCCTGCCCGTGCGGTACACGTACGACAACCGCTACTTCAACGACACGTGGGAAGGGCTGCCGACGGACGGCTACACCGCATGGCTCGAGCGGATGGCTGATCACCCGAACATCGAGGTGAAGCTCAACGTCGACTACTTCGACGAGTCGCAGCCGCTGAACAAGAAGGCGACCGTCGGGCAGCTGCCTGTCGTGTACACCGGGCCGGTGGATCGCTACTTCGACTACAACGAGGGCTCACTGAGCTGGCGCACTCTCGACTTCGAGCAGGAAGTGCTGAACATCGGCGACTTCCAGGGCACGAGCGTGATGAACTACCCGGACATGGACGTGCCCTACACGCGCATCCACGAGTTCAAGCACTTCCACCCGGAGCGCAAGGACGTCTACGAGTCCGACAAGACGGTCATCATGCGCGAATTCTCGCGCTTCGCCAACCGTGAGGACGAGCCGTACTACCCGGTGAACACCCCGAGCGACCGTGATGGCCTGCTGGCCTACCGTGAGCTCGCGAAGGGTGAGAAGGACGTGCACTTCGGCGGCCGTCTCGGGACGTACCAGTACCTCGACATGCACATGGCGATCGGCTCGGCGCTGTCGCTGTGGAACAACTCGCTCTCGTAGACTCGACACTGTGAGTCACGCTGCTGTCGGGGCGCCCGGGACGCCCCGGCGCTATCTGCATTCCCTGTGGCTTCTGTCTGCCCGGGACCTGAAGGTCCGGTACTCGACGAGCCTCCTGGGATATGTGTGGTCGGTGCTCGATCCGCTCGTGATGAGCGCGATCTACTGGTTCGTCTTCACGCAGATCTTCCACCGCGACGTGGGCGAGGAACCGTACATCGTGTTCCTCATCAGCGCGCTGCTGCCGTGGGTGTGGTTCAACTCCTCGGTGTCCGATTTCACCCGCGCCTTCAAGAAGGACGCCAGGCTCGTCCGTTCCACCGCGATTCCCCGATCGATCTGGGTCAACCGCATCGTGCTGAGCAAGGGCATGGAGTACCTGTTCTCCCTGCCCGTTCTCGCAGCGTTCGTCGTGATCAACCTGTTCGTCGAGCAGAATCCGGATTTCCGCGTTGAGGTCGGCTGGGGCATCCTCTGGATGCCGGTGGCGATGGTCCTGCAGACCGTCCTGCTCGTCGGACTGGGCCTTCTCGTGGCGCCGTTGTGCGTGCTCTACGTCGACCTCGAGCGGACGACCGCGCTGATCCTGCGTGCGATGTTCTACGCCACCCCGATCATTTACAACGTCACAGACCTGCCCGGTATGTTCCAGACGCTCGGCGCGTTCAACCCGTTGGCGGGGATCTTCATGCTCTATCGGATGCCGTTCTTCCCCGACCAGTGGAACCACTTCACGCTGCTGGTCAGCGTCGGGATGACCCTCGCGATCCTCGCCCTCGGAATCTGGGTGTTCCGCGCGATGGAGCGATCCGTGCTGAAGGAGCTGTGATGCCGGTCGCGATCGAGGTCAAGGGACTCGGAGTGCGTTTCCGACGCAATCGTCGAGGTCAGCGCAGCTTCAAGGACCTGTTCGCCGGGGCATCCCGCCGTTCTCGACCCGGTGAGTTCTGGGCACTGCGCGACGTCTCTTTCTCGGTGGAGCAGGGTGAGTCGATCGGCGTCGTCGGTCGCAACGGACAGGGCAAGTCCACCCTGCTGCGTCTCGTCGCGAAGGTGCTGCTGTCCGACGAAGGCACCGTGACCGTCAACGGAGGGGTCGCTCCGCTGATCGAGATCACGGGAGGCTTCGTCGGCGATCTGACGGTGCGCGAGAACGTGCGACTGACCGCCGGCCTCCACGGCATGTCCCGGGACGAGGTCTCGCGCCGGTACGACGACATCATCGCCTTCGCGGAGCTCGCCGGTTTCGAGGACACCCCGTACAAGCACCTGTCGAACGGTATGAAGGTGCGTCTGGCGTTCTCGGTGGTGTCGCAGCTCGACGAGCCGATCCTTCTTGTCGACGAGGTGCTCGCAGTGGGCGACAAGGCGTTCCGCGACAAGTGCTACAAACGCATCGACGAACTGCTCTCCGAGGGTCGCACGCTGTTCTTCGTCAGTCACAACGAGCGTGACCTGCGGCGCTTCTGCACGCGCGGTCTGTATCTCGACAAGGGCGCCCTCGTGCTCGACGCGCCTATCGCCGACGTCCTCGACCGATACAACGCCGACTACAACTCATAGTCGCCCGCGCGCTGCGTCTCGAGTAGGCGGCCGCACGCCGCGCCTCGAGCTCACCTGCGATCAGCGTCCCGAGGGTCTGCGGCTCAGAGGCCGATGAGGTCGTTGAGGGACTGCAGCGCAGTGCGCGCGTCCTGCAGGGCGACAGCGCTGTCGGACCCGCCGGCGAGCGCGGTGCGCAGGTCGGTGAGCCTCTGCGAGTAGGCGATCAGCCCGTCGCTCCATGCAGCGCTGATCGATGACGGGGGAGGTGTGTCCGCCATCCGCTGAGCATCCTGCTGCAGCGTATCGACCACGGACGCCGCGTCCTGGGAGCTGGACCCGGCCACGATGTCGAGACCCTGCGCCGCATCCTGGAGGGGCGGCCCTACTCGGGTGCGGAAGGCCTCGACGGTGGGGTCGACGACCGGGGGAGCCTCGGTCTGTGCGGGTGGCTGAGGCGTCGCTTCCGTGGGTGTGGGCGACGGCGTCGGGGCGGAAGACCCCGTCGGGGACGCTGACGGCGAGGGCGTGCTGCTCGCGGCGGGATCCGGCGAGTCTCCGCGGGGGAGGAACAGGAAGAACAGCACGCCGATGATCGCGAGGGCGGCGACGGTGAGGCCGACGATCAGCCAGATACGCCCGGTGTTGCTCGGCTTGGGAGGAAGCGGTGCCCAGCGGAGCTCGGGCTGCTGCTCGTCGGTCATCGCGTCATGCCTCCAGGGGTGCCATCGGCTGCCAGGAGCGGTCGCGGCCGATCCGGCCGCCCTCCTTGAGCCCGCGGAACAGGTTGCTGGTGCCGCGTACGGTGCGCTCGACGAAGAAGAGTCGGATGATCTCCTTGGCGAATGTCATCGCCGTGCCCAGGCCGAACAGAACCGGGTTGTAGTTGTCATGCACCCGGTAGTACTGCTTGATGTAGGCCCGATTGCGCATGATGTAGAAACGGTAGGCGTTGCTCGAGGCGTTCATGTGGCGGATGCCCATGTCCCACTGCTTGATCTCGCGCGTGCGCCGGAGCACGAACTCATCCACGATGACCGCTGTGGTCTTGCGCGAGGCGAGCCAGCCGTACATCTGGTCATCCCAGTAGATGAAGAACCGGGGGTCGGGCAGTCCGATCTGCGTCACGATCGACCGGTGGATGAACATGCCCTCGAAGCATCCGCTGTTCATCTCCTTGTAGCCCGACGAGTCGAAACCGGACGGTGCGAAGGGGATGGGGATGCCCATGCGCTCGGCGATCCTGTACTGCCAGTAGAACTCGCTGCCGTCGTAGTCGTACCGGCGTCCCTGGATGCTCTTGAAGCGGGGCGCCCACTTGCCCATCTTGGCCAGACCGTCGGGGACGACCTCGACGTCGTCGTCCATCATCCAGATCCAGTCGGAGCCGAGTTCGTACGCGGTGCGCATCCCCTCGCTGAAACCTCCGGAGCCACCGGTGTTCGTCTCGAGTCGTCGGTAGACGAGATCGGTGCCCAGACGGGGTCGGAAGGACTCGACGACCTCGGTGGTGTCATCGGCCGACGCGTTGTCGATGACGACGACGTGCCCGGGCTTCGGTGACATCGAGCTGATGCTCTCGAGCAGGCCCGTCAACAGGTGCGACCTGTTGTAGGTCACGATGACGATGCTCGCCGATGCCGGATCGAATGCAGCGGGCGCCGCGCTCATGCCTTCTCCTCGAAGATCTTCTGCCAGGATGCGGGGGCCGTCAGCTCGGGGAGCGCCTCGCGGTACTGCCGCTGGAGTTCGGGCCAGCGGCGTCGCAGCTGCGCGTGCAGGCGGATGGTGTCGCGGAGCATCCGGCGGTACTTGACTCGGTCACGGGTGTAGACGTTCTTGCCTGAGCCATCCGCAGCGCTGACGAGCGCGCTGTCGAAGGAGGGGACGCGCCACCAGTGCGCGTCGTCCTTGCCGAACTCGACCTCGGGCTGAGCGATGTTCGCAGGATCCGGGCTGTGCAGCCAGTGGGCAACCAGGGTGGAGAGGGTGAACCAGCGGAGCTTGAGGCCCTTGGGACTGTCGTAATCGTTCTTCGAGAGGCGCTTGTACACCTGGCGTCCGCGTCGAGCGTGGAGCACGGTCGAAGGGTCCCGATGGACCACGGTCTCGGGGTACTCGGCCGCGAGCGCACGCGCGGCCGGCATCGAGGTGGCGAGATTCTTGCGCATGTGGCCGGGGCCGGACAGCACGTCCCTCAATGCCTGTGCGCGCAGGGCGACGGGGTAGTACTGCATCATCATGAGGTGCTTGAGGTCGACGCGGCGGCTGTGCGTCAGCAGTCGCCCTCCGCGAGGCGCGTTCGAGTGCAGCAGGCCCGCGACGATGCGATTGCGGGCGTGGAAATACGCCTGCCAGTCGATCGTGTCGTCCTTGTTGACCCACGAGACGTGCCACAGCGCGACGCCCGGCATCGACACCGTGGGGAAGCCTGCTTCACCGGCGCGGAGGCAGAACTCCGCGTCGTCCCACTTGATGAACGCGGGCAGCGACAGGCCCACCTCGCGGATCGCGTCGAGCGGGATCAGGCACATCCACCACCCGTTGTAGTCGGAGTCCATGCGCATGTGCAGCAGAGGCGACTGGCGCAGGTTGGCGACGCCGAAGTCGTGCGGCATCTTCTCCTGGTAGAGGTTGCGCCACATGAAGGGGTGCTCGTCGACCACCTCGGCCCAGCCGTGCAGCTTGGGGCGGTCGAGAAGGTCGAACATGTGCCCGCCCACGAGGACGGGAGTGGTGGCGTACCGGCCGAAGACGATCGAGCGGCGCAGGGACTCGGGCTCGAGACGCACGTCATCGTCGAGCAGCTGCACGAAGTCGCTCTCGGGGCGCTGCAGGGTCTCGTGCATCGCCCGGGCGAAACCGCCGGAGCCGCCGAGGTTGGCCTGACGGATCACCTCGAGCGTGTCACCCAGCTGCTCGGAGACCTCCGTGAAGCCGTCCTGGTCGGCGACCAGCTGAGTGCCCTGGTCGACCAGGAAGATCCGGTCGACGAACTCCAGCGCGTCGGGGGAGGAGGCGAGAGCGCGGAGCGTCTCGACGCAGTAGTCCGGCTTGTTGTATGTGGTGATGCCGAGGGATGCCTTGCCCAGGCGGGCGGGCTCCTGCTCGGTGGTCCACTCGGCCCCTTCGAGGACCGCGTGCTTCTCGTCGGCGACGATGTCGAACCAGATCCAGCCGCCGTCGCTGTACTGGGTCAGGTCGAGGTCGAACGACGTGGATGCCTCGCCCGTGACCTCCTGGGTCGCGACGCGCTGGCGGATGCCGCTGCCGTTCGAGCGGTAGACCAGCACAGTCGCCGGCCCGGTCGTCCGAACCGTCAGGCGCACCTGGCGGACGCTCGTCCAATGCTGCCAGTACGAGGCGGGGAAGGCGTTGAAGTATGTGCCGAGCGAGACCCGTCGACCCGCGACGATGCGTGCGCGGTGGCGCCCGAGGATGTTTCCCAGGTGCGCACGGTTGGAGACGCGCACGGGTTCCTCTTCGATGACGGACCAGGTCTCGGGGTCTGCATACAGCGGCAGGAGGTCGGGGTCGCGATCGAGAGGGAAGACGACGTTCTGCAGGACATGTGTCACTGGGTAATCTCCGGAGGTAGTGCGCCGACCGGCAACTCAGTAGAGCGGCCGGTGGACTCGACGAGCAGAGAGTAGCCTACCTCTCGAGACCTTCGGATATTCGGAGCGCCTGCCGGAGCGCCCCGACACGGTGGCTAAACTGACCGCGATGAAGGTACTTATCACCGGCGGCGCCGGCTATATTGGCTCGACCATCGCGACGGCGTGCATTGAAGCCGGGATCGACGTGGTAATTCTCGACGACCTCTCCACCGGGGTGCAGGCGTTCTGCGAAGGACGACGCCTTTACGTCGGTGACATCGCCGATGGTGCGACCCTCGATCGACTTCTGGGCGACCATCCCGACATCGATGCGGTCGTGCACTGCGCGGCGCGCATCGTGGTCCCTGAATCGGTCGATGACCCGCTTGGCTACTACGGCGCGAATGTGGGCAAGACGATCCTCCTGCTTCAGCGTCTGCGCGACGCCGGCATCTCGAGGATCGTCTTCAGCTCGTCTGCAGCGGTCTATGCGGGCGAGAGCGGCACCGGCGTGGACGAGTCAGGGGCTCTGGCGCCTTCGAGCCCCTACGCGATGAGCAAGGCGATGGCGGAGACGATCCTGGAGGATGCCGCGACCGCGGGCGACCTGCGCTCCATCGCACTGCGTTATTTCAATCCTGTCGGTGCGGACCCTCGGATGCGCACCGGTCCCCAAAACCCCACACCTTCTCACGTCCTGGGCAAGATCATGCAGGCGCACGCCGAGGGGCGACCGTTCTCGATCACCGGCACGGACTGGCCGACGCGTGATGGCTCCGGTGTCCGCGACTATGTGCACGTGTGGGATCTAGCCCTCGCGCACGTCGCCGCCGTCCAGAAGTTCGACGAGGTCGCCACGGCCGACACCCCTTATCGCGTGATTAACCTCGGGACAGGTGAAGGAGTGACGGTGCGTGAACTCATCAACTCCTTCGAACGAGTCACGGGCGACATGGTCCCCGTGACCGAAGGGCCGCGTCGGCCGGGCGATCAGGCCGGTGCCTTCGCGATCGTCGATCTTGCCGGAGATCTTCTCGACTGGCGAGCAGAGCGCTCGGTAGAGGACGGTGTGCGGGACGCACTCAGGTGGGTGGACAAGCGACGCGACGTCGTCGGCTAGCGCTCGCTGCGCAGCGTCGGGATCGCTCCGGTGTGCGCGGCGTCCATGCTCTCGCGCCACGACCTCGTCTGGCCCGCGCGCAGGGCGCACAGCACGAGCATGAACCAGCCGGCGCCGACGATCGTGAAGCTCTCGAACATCGACTCCACGGCGAGTGTCACCAGCATGAGCGGGGTCCATGCGTACACGACGGAACGGCGGACACTCGCGACGAGCCAGGAGCGCACGGTGGCGATGCCGCCGAACAGCAGGAAGAGCACGAGACCCGCCGTGCCGAGCTGCAGCAGGACGTCGAAGTACGCGTTGAGCGCGCTCTGGTGGTGATCGTCGAGCAGGAAGTTGATGTAGGTGAACGGGTACTCGCCTCGAGCCCAGGAACCGAACCAGCCCCAACCCTCGATCGGCTTGAGTGCGACGAAGTCGAGGATGGTGTTCCACAGCGTCGCCCTGATCGAGAAGTCGGAGCCCGCATCGAGCAGCGCGATGATCACATGGCGCAGAGCGAACGCCGCGGCTAGTGCGAGCGCGACGAGGACCCCTAGCACCCATTGCACGATCGTCCGCCGCTCCGCCGGTGCATGTCGCACGATCGCGAGGGCGGTCGCCACGACGGCGACGGCGGCCGCCAGCACGAGGACGGTCGGGGATGCGGACAGAAAGGCGAGCAGGGTCGCGAGCGCGATGGACGGCACGGCGATGCGGACGTTCAGCGACTGCGAACGCCACTCGACGACGAAGGTGATCAGGGCGATCACGGTGACGAAGCCGAGCATGTTGCGGCTGCCGAAGATTCCCTGCACCGGGCCGCCGTCGGCCAGCCGACCCTGGATGCCGAGGAAGGTGAACGGCATGTCGAGCAGGACTCCGGAGAGGATCTCGAGTCCCAGCGACACGACCAGCAGGATCCTCAGTGTGTCGCCGAGCGCGCGGACCGTCTGCAACGTGTCGCGGATGTGTCCGACGGTGATCGCCAAGAAGGCGAAACCGAAGAGCTCGATCCAGCCGAAGACGGTGTCGGTCTTGTCCGTGGTCCACACGACGCTGACGGCCGCCCAGACGAGGAACGCCAGCAGCGACGACGGGGCGATGCGCAGCAGCGAGAGCTCCTCGCGCCGCACCCACAGGATGCAGGCACCCAGCGCACAGAGAGCCGCGATGACCGTCGAGAGGGTCACGGGTGACGCCGCGCGCTCGATCGTGAACGCGGCGAAGACCGCAGTCAGGACGGCGATCGTGTAGGCGCGGGCGAACTCGGCCGACCCGAGCAGATCCGTGAGACGTCGAGTCAGCGTCACGGAACCCGCCGTGCTCTCTCGCCGCGCTCGATCACGCGTTCCCGCTCCCCGACGCCGACGAGCGGCACGGCCTTGATCTTGAAGGACAGCAGGACGAGCAGCATCCAGCCCCAGAGCATGATGGGCGTCGACTCCGTGAGGCCCTGCACGAGCAGCACGATCGTGAAGAGACTGGGCAGCAGGGTGATCGGGGAGTACGAGCGATCGGCTTTGAGATCCCAGCGGGGCCGGTCGATGGCGAAGAACCATGAACGCCAGAGGAGGCTGAGGTACGCGAGCGCCATGATGATGACACCGACGACGCCGAGCTGCAGCAGCACGTCGAGCCACATGTTGTGCGCATGGAACACGGTGATGCCGTGATCGGTGATCCACCCGTCGAAAGCGGGATCGAACGGCACCCACGGACTCGAGAACCCGTTGCCGAAGATCGGATGCTGCGACGCGCGCTCGAGCACCTTGTCCCAGATCTTGTCGGACCGGCCGGTGAGGTCGGCGCTGCGGCCGAGCAGCGCGAAGAGCGGCTCACGCAGGAGCCACACGAGGGCACCCACGACCACCGCGCCGCCGATGAACACGACGTAGAGGCGCGTGCGTCCGCCCGGGGTCTTCGTCCGACGCATCAGCAGCGCGACGACGAGCACCACAGCTGCGGCCGCCGCGCACGCGTATGCGGTCGCCGAGCCCGCACGCAACAAAAAGTATGCGGCGAGCAGTGTCCACAACGCGAGCGTCGTACGCCAGCGAACGCGAGCGGCGAACAGCACGCCGAACGTGATGATCGCGAAGAGGCAGATGATGGCCAACAGGTTCGAGTTGCCCACGATGCCCTGGATGCGGCCGCCGTCGAGCAGATTGCCGCGCACCCAGTACCAGTGGGCGTTCGCCTCGCCCTCGGGGCGGACGAAGAAGTTCGGCAGGATCGGCGCATGGACCACGAGGGCCACCCAGAGCTCCATCGCCAGGGACAGGCCGAGGATCCACTTGAAGGCGGAGGCGAGCGCGCGCACGATCTCGTGCCATGTGAGCACATGCACGATGAAGAGGGCGTTCACGGTCACCGTGGCGAGCAGTACCCAGGTGACGATCGTGGCTCCGGGCCATTGCGACCATGCGATCGAGATCAGCGCGAGCACCGTGTACCCGGTCGCCGCCCAGGGGAGCCGTCGCCAGGCGAAGGCATTCGGGCGCTTGCGGGCGATCATCGGAACGCCGATCGCAAGGGTGGACAGCAGGAACGCGACGAGGGTGATCGCGGCGCCGATCTCGCCCAGGAGGTTGTACACCGCCGAGTGGGCGAAGGTCGCGAACAGCACGAGGATGATGTACCCGCGCAACAGAAGATGCCCCGTCGACTCGCGCTCGGGCGCTGTGGGCGGGGCGGCCACCGGATGCTTCGTGTAGTGCGCCATCGCGTTCAGGCTACCGCGCGCAGCGCGCACCGCACCTGAGCGCGAGGCGCTCGTCACGACGACTCTCCGCTACCAATACTCTGGACTCATGCTGCTCAGCCTCTCCAATGTGCCCCGCGACTACGCCTGGGGATCGCCGACGCTCCTCGCCGACCTCGAAGGTCGCAGCCCTGCGGGTGGCCCGGAGGCGGAGGTCTGGTTCGGAGATCATCCCGGTGACCCCAGCGATGTGCAGGGCGGCGGGACACTGGATGCCGTCACGGACGGAACCCTTCCCTACCTGCTCAAGCTCCTCGCTGCGGCGTCGCCACTGTCCATCCAGGTGCACCCCACGATCGAGCAGGCCAGGGCCGGCTGGGCTCGAGAATCGTCCCTCGACGCCGACGACCCGACTCGCAACTACCGTGACGACAACCACAAGCCCGAGCTGATCGTCGCGCTGAGCGAGCGATTCGAGTCGCTCAGCGGGCTGCGCCCGGTTCCCGACACCCTGCGCCTGCTGGCTGCGCTCGGCGGCAGCACCGGCGTCACCGAGCTGACGACGCGGCTGACTGCGTCGGGCGACGTCCTCCGTGCGACGATCGGCTGGCTGCTCTCGGGCGAGGCGCAGGCCGAGGTCGACGATGTCGTTGCTTCGGTGCGTGCGACTGCGCAGTCGGATGCGGGGGAGTGGGCGACCACGCTGCGTGCCGTCTCCGCGATCGCGGACGCGTACCCGGGTGACCCCGGCGTCGTCGTCGCGCTCCTGATGAACCATGTGGTGCTGCGCCGCGGTGAGGCGGTCTTCCTGCGTGCGGGGTTGCTGCACGCCTACATCTCGGGCCTCGGGGTCGAGATCATGGCCGCGAGCGACAACGTCCTCCGCGGCGGACTGACGCCCAAGCGCATCGACGTGCCCGAGCTGCTCTCGATCCTCGACACCACGACGGGTGAGGTGCCGGTGCTGCGGCCGTCCACGGCCGGAGCGGTCACGGAGTACGAGGTTCCGGTCACAGACTTCGCGCTGAAGCGTGTCGCTCTGACGGGCGGTCATGTCGACGTCGATGTCAGCGGACCCACGATGGTGCTCGTGACGGCCGGTCGCGTCGAGGTCGGCGGGACGAGCGGCGACGCGAGGCCCGTGCCTGTGGGCACAGCGGCTTTCGCTACGGCGGACGAGGTGCGGCTCACACTCTCGGGCGAGGGTGAGGCGTTCGTCGCATCGCCCGGCCCGTCATCCTCGGAGGCCTGACCTCTCGCGGCGTGCGCGACACGCCGTGCGAGCCTCAAGAACCTTCAAGACCTGATTGAGGGTTTACCATCCGCGACTTGACCGATGGGAATGACACGGGTGTAATTAGTTGAGCACGGCCCGCCGAGGGGGCGGAATTTAGGGGTTGGAGAGCGAGATGACGGGTTACCGTTCAGACGTACCGGAGAACTGGTTCGTCGATCCGATCAACCTCGGTGTTCCCGGGGTCCGGAAGGTCGAGGCCGACGACGACAACGCTCTCGCCTGGCAGAGCGACGCGTTGTGCTCCCAGACCGACCCCGAGGCCTTCTTCCCCGAGAAGGGCGGATCGACCCGTGATGCCAAGCGCATCTGCACGTCCTGCGATGTGCGCGGCGAGTGCCTCGAATACGCGCTCAACAACGATGAGCGCTTCGGCATCTGGGGCGGCCTCTCGGAACGCGAGCGCCGCAAGCTCAAGCGCCAGGCCAGCTGACCTCGTTCACAGCTTCGCGGCCACGCCGCGAGCGGTGGCCGGTGGAATACCGCACCGCGCATAGGCTGACCAGGTCATGCCAGCCCGAGTTCACGCAATCATCGTCGCGCGCCCCGGTTCTTCCGCCCGCGCTCAGCTGCTCCGCACTCTGGACGCGCTGCGTTCCCAGACCACACCACCCGCCGCGATCACGCTGGTGATGTGCGGCGACGCCGCGTCGGTTCGTGAGAGCGAGACGGTCGGCGCCGCGGTGGAGGGGATCATCCAGGCGCGGGCGCACACCTCTTTCGCAGATGCGATCGAGCTGGCGCGACCGAGGATCGCAGAGGGCAGCGCCGTGTGGCTGCTGGCCCAGGACACCGCCCCGCATCGGCGGGCCCTCGAGCGGCTCGTGGGCACGCTCGAGCGGTCACCGTCCGCCGCGATCGTCGCCCCGAAGCTCGTACACACCGACAACGACCGTGAGATCGTCTCGCTCGGTGTGACCATGACCGCCCTCGGACGCTCGGTCGAGCTGGCGTCGGGGGAACTCGATCAGGGGCAGCACGACGGCGGCGACGATGTGCTCGGGGCTGACATCCGAGGCATGCTGATCCGGGCCGAGGTCCGCGACGCGCTCCGGCCGGATCCGGCATTGGCCGGCGCGGATCAGGGGCTCGATCTCGGAGTCCGGGCGCGGCTCGGCGGCGGTCGCGTCGTCCTCGCGCCGTCTGCTCGGATCTCGGTGTCGCCGGACGGCCCCGCCGCTCTTCCGGCCGGCCGCAGTCGAAGGGCGTTCGTCACCAGGCTCGCCCAGCTGCACCGACGCCTCGCTTACGCTCCCGCGATCGCAGTGCCCCTGCACTGGCTGACTCTGCTGCCGCTCGCGCTCTGGCGATCGGTGACGCATCTGATCGGCAAGCGCCCGGAAGCCGTCGCGCCGGAGTGGGGTGCGGCGGTGACCGCGATGTTCCGCTTCGGTGCCATCGCGCGCTCGCGTCAGAGCATCCGCGCCTTCCGCACGTCGAGCTGGTCGAGCATCTCCCCGCTCAGGGTGAGTCGGCAGGACCTGCATCGGAGGCTCGACGATGGCCACGGCAGTGAGGGAGGCGCCGTCAGCGAGCTGCGGTTCTTCTCCGGCGGCGGAGCCTGGGCGGTGCTCGCAGCCCTGGTCGTGAGTATCGCCACATTCACCACGATCCTCGCCTGGCCGGTGCTCGGAGGCGGCGCGCTGCTTCCGTTGCGCACCACTGTCGCAGCGCTGTGGAGCGACGCCGCGTGGGGGCTCCGCGGTCTCGGTGCAGACGTCATCGGACCCGCTGACCCCTTCGCGGCCGTCATCGCGGTCCTCGGATCCCTGTGGCCCGCTGCGCCGTCGTTCGCGCTGGTGCTGCTGTGGATCCTCGCGCTGCCCCTGGCCGTGCTGGGCGGATGGTTCGCCGCGACGCGTGTGACGGATCGGGCGGGCCTGCGCATCTTCGCAGGGATCGTCTGGGCGCTCGCACCCACGTTCCTCACCGCCCTGGTGGACGGGCGACCCACCGGGGTCCTCGTGCACCTCCTGCTGCCGTGGCTGTTCCATGCCGCCGTCGTCGCCCATCGTTCCTGGGGCGCTGCCGGAGCGGCATCCCTGCTCTTCGCGGCCGTCACCGCCTGCGCACCCTCCCTCGCTCCCGCGCTCCTGCTCCTGTGGGTCGTGGCGCTCGGCATCACTCTCGCCGGCGCCCGCATCCGCGGAGCCGTCCGTCTGCTCTGGGTGCCGGTGCCCGCCGCGATGCTCTTCGCGCCGCTGGTGCTCTGGCAGCTGACCCACGGCAGCCTCATCGCCGTGCTGGCCGATCCCGGATCCGTCTGGGCGGGCCCGTCGGCAGCGGCGGACGCGGCTGGCCGGCTTGCACTCGCCTCCGGATTCCCCACCGAGGGGATGGCCGGCTGGGCGTCGCTGCTCGGAGCGGAGCTCGCCCCGTGGGCCGGTGTGCTGCTGGCGCCGCTCGCGCTGCTGGCTCTCGTCTCATCGGTCGCTCCGCGCTGGCGCGCCGGGATCACCCTCCTGGTCGTCGCTCTCTCCGGGCTCGCGACGGCGTTCCTCGCGGTCGGCATCACCGTCTCCTTCGCCGAGGGGGTGCCCGTCGCGATCTGGCCGGGTGCGGGGCTGAGCCTTGCGTGGATCGGAGTGACGGGCGCCGCCCTGGTGACGCTCGACACGGCGCTGACGATGCCGCGGGTGCGCGTGCTCAGCGCCGCGGTCGCCGGCCTGGCGGTCTCGGTGTGCGCGGTTCCCGCGCTCGCAGCCTTCCACTACTCCGATGCGTCCGCGCTCCGAGACGGTCCGGTGTCGACTCTGCCCGCGTACGTGGCTGCGCAAGCGGGCGACGACCGGCCCATCGGGACGCTCGTCCTCACGCCGCAGAACGACGGCGGGCTCGCGACCGAGGTCGCCTGGGGTGGCAGCGAGACCCTGGGCGCACAGACCACGATGCTCTCCACGGCGACCGAACTCCATGGCACCGATCTGACGACCCTGGCGGTCGACCTGCTCTCGGCGCGTGACTTCGACGCGGCGGGCGAGCTGGGAGACGAAGGCATCGCCTATGTGCTGCTCGCCAAGGTGTCGGATGACGAGTCCGAGCGAGCTCGGATGCTGCGCACGGAGGCAGTGACGTCACTCGACCAGCGTGCGGGCTTCGTGCAGGCAGGGAAGACCGATCGCGGTGTGCTCTACCGGCTCGAAGCCGAGGCATCGCCGCGTGCCGATCTCTCGGCCTCGCAGCAGGCGACAGCGCGGCTCGCGATCACTCTGCAGCTCGTGCTGGTCTTCGCCGCCCTGCTGCTGTCGGTCCCGACGCGCGCATCCAGGCGTGCCGCCCGCGCGAAGTCCCGCATCGTGGGGCGCGCCGCGGATGAGCCGCTCGTGCTGTCGCGGCACCCGGAGGATCGCGACGACCATGATCACCCGGAAGCGCCATCCGGGGCGGTATCGCCGGCCATCGAGACGACGGAGCGCGGGGCCGACGAGGCGGTGACGGAGGCTCCGGAGGAATCGACGGCTGCCGAGGTCGCGCCGGATGCAGGACTCGATTCCGAACCCGCGGGCGAGTCCGAACCGGCAGGGGAGTCCGAACCCGCGGGCGAGTCCGACCCCGCCTTCGATTCTGATCACTCCGTCGCGTCGTCCGATGACGACGTGCCGCCGACTGACGGCGCTGAACCTCAGCCGGCCGCGAATGAGGCAGCGGAGCACGATGCCCCGCCGGCGGCCGAGAGCGAGCAGTCGACAGCAGACGTATCCCGAGACGAAGACGAGGAGGAACGACGATGAGCACGAACCGAGCATTCCGAGTCGCCGCCACGGGCGCGCGAGTACTGACCGGAACCGTCGTCGCCGCCGCATGTGTGGTCGGAGTCGTGGTCGCCATCGCCTCGCCGTGGCCCACCGTCGCTCACGAGCCCGCGCAGGCTCAGGTCACGCCTCTTCCCGGAGACACCGTGCTCGTGTGCAACGGGGACTTCCGGGCGATCGGCCGGAATCCGTCCGCGTCGCTCGAGATGGTGTCGGCCGCGACCCCGAAGCTGACCGTCGACGGATCGTCCGGACGCCCCGAGTCCGACGCACTCCCGGCGAAGGACCTCGCCGACGGCGGATCCGCGCAGCGTCTGGTCGGAGTCGTCGAGGGGCGGGAGGCACCGCGCATCGGCGCGACCGAGTCGATCGCCCTCGACGAAGACGACCTGTTCGGACTCGCGGCTGCCCCCTGCCGTCCGGCCAGCATCGAGTCGTGGCTCGTCGGTGGCACGGTGGAGACCGGAACCGAAGATCTGATCGTCCTCACGAATCCCGGCGTCGTACCCTCGACGGTGACGCTGGGTCTCTACGGCTCTGTCCGAGCCTCGAGCACGGTCATCGTCCCCGCGGAGTCGCAGGTCGCGCTCCCGCTCACCTCGATCGCCGCGGGGTCGGACTACCCCGTCGTGAAGGTCACGGCGACGGGGTCGCCGGTGCGAGCCGTGCTGCAGTCCTCCCTCACGCGGACGCTCGATCCTGCGGGCGTCGACCTGCAGGACGCCGTGGCGGCGCCCCAGAAGCATCCCGTGCTGCCCGGCATCCGGGTTTTCGAGAACGACGGGGACAATTCCGACATGGCCGTCGTCCGATTGCTCTCTCCGGGCGCCGACGCGCAAGCCGTCGTCACACTCAGCGAGGTCGGGTCGTCCGCGACGGCCGCTGAACTGACGGTGCCGCTCGCCGCCGATGAGCCCACCGAGCTGTCGCTCTCGACGCTGCCGCCGGGGGAGTACATGGCGCGCATCGAGTCAGACGCACCCGTGCTGTCGGCGGTCCGACAACAGGACGGTGAAGGGCCCGAGACCGATTTCGCCTGGGTGCTGCCCGCGCCCGACGTGGAGGACGAGGTCTACGTCGCGGTTCCTGCGGGTCCTGCTCCTCGACTCGTGTTCGTGAACAGCGAGGAGTCCGACGCCTCCGTGAAGGTGCAGCCCGTCGGCGGAGGAGATCCCATCGAGGTCACGGTGCCGGCAGGGTCCTCGACGACGGTCACGGTGAAATCCCGCACGGTCTACTCGATGACGACATCCGGGCCGATCCATGCATCGGTGACGATGACGGCGTCGGGTGCGCTCGCCGTCTGGCCGGTATGGCCCGCGGTCGGAGCCCAGCAGAGCATCACCGTCTATCCCTGACGAGACCATACGACCGCTGCGGGCTCGACCTCAGTGGTCGTGCCCGCCGAGGTCCCAGGGCTCACGACCGACGTACTCTGCTGCGGCGCGGAAGACCGCGCTCTCGATCGCCATCCGCCGGTGGGATCCGTCGTCGTGACCGGGCGGGAGCAACCGCTCGATCGGCAGGCGGAAGAGCACGATCCGCTGCTTCTCATGGTCGAGATGCCAGCGGGGCACCTCGTCGGTCGCCTCGAACGCGGGCATCGCCCCGATCTCGAATCGCACGTCCTGCAGCTCCGGCCAGGTGCCGCGGAGGAACTCCACAGCTGTGCCGACGGTGAGGTCGAACCGATCGATGCGACCGTCGAGCGGTGCCAGCGGAGGGCGAACGACCTCGCTGCGTCCGAGACGCCCGTGTCGTCCGTGCCTGGCTCCGCGACGTGGCGCGGCGGAGGTGCGGGGGCGACGGGGCATAGCGAAAGTCTAGGCCGAGTCTGCGCGGTCGGGCGGCGCGGCATCCGCTCGTCTTCCGAACGGGGCGTAGCCTGACGGGGATGGACGGAAGACTCTGCTCGAAGGTCGGCTGCGCGCGAGAAGCCGTGGCGACGCTCACCTATGACTACGGCGACCAGATGGCGGCGCTGGGCCCGCTCGGCATCGCCAACCACCCGCACGCACACGATCTGTGCGCGGCGCACGCGGACCGGCTCTCGGTACCGGCCGGCTGGCTGGTCGTGCGGCACGAGGCGCTGCGCGCCTGATCTGACCGGAACAGCGGCGCGGACACGCCGCTCTTCGCCCCGGACGGTTCGCGCTTCCGGGCTACGCTGACCGCGGATGCGCCAGGGCGGCGCCGCCGGAAAGGCAGCCGTGATCGTCTGGCGACGCTGGATCTTCCCCCTTCTGCTCGTGCTCGTGTTCGGAGCGTGTGCAGCGGCTCTCGTGAAGATCGCGTTCTTCCCCGATCGCACCGAGGCGGTCGTCAGCCCGGAGGCATCGATCACGGATCCGATCGTCACGGTCGAGCGAGGCTCCGTCGTGAACGCCCTCTCGCTCAGCGGCAATGTCGCCCGAGACGATGCGTTCCCGGTGCGCACGGAGATCAACGGCACCGTGCTCGCCGTGCATGTGGCGGAGGGCGCGACCGTCACCGCGGGACAGAAGCTGTTCACGATCAGGCAGGACGAGCCGAGGAAGGACATCGACGTCGTCGCGCCCGAAGCCGGCGACGTCTCGGAGATCGCCCTCGTGAAGGGGCAGATGACCTCGGCAGGGACGGAGACCTACACGCTGACCCCGGCGCGCTATCACCTGCTCGCGACCGTGGAGCCGGTGCAGCTGTATCGACTGGTGAACGCACCCGCAGAAGCATCCGTGAGCATCACCGGAGGACCCGCGCCGTTCTCCTGCACCGGTGTACGAGTGCAGGTGAGCGCGGAGGGGACGGCGAGCGTGCGGTGCGCCGTCCCCGCCGATCAGGTCGTGTTCGCCGGTCTGCCCGCGACCATCGACCTCGCACTCGGGCAGGTCGACGACGCGCTGGTCGTGCCGGTCACGGCCGTTCAGGGTGGCGCGGGCACCGGAAACGTCTGGGTGGATGCCGGTGACGGTGCCGATCCCGAAGAGAGAGCGGTGACGCTCGGGGTGAACGACGGTGCCATGGTCGAGGTCGTCTCCGGACTCGAAGAGGGCGAGTCGATCAGACAGTTCGTGCCCGGCTTCGTCGCTCCGGTCGAGGAGGTCTGCTACGAGATCGAACCCGGTGTCGAGCAGTGCGACAGCGGGACCAGCTGGTGACCCTCGTCGCACTGACGGACGTCACGAAGAGCGTGCGTCTGCCGAACGACTCCCGGCTGGAGATCCTGCGGGGGATCACGCTGGAAGTGAGCTCCGGCGACCACGTCTCGATCGTCGGCAGATCGGGGTCGGGCAAGTCGACGCTGCTCAACATCCTCGGAATGCTCGACGCACCCACAAGCGGTTCCGTCGCGTTCGAGGGGCGCGAGGTGCGGCGGATGCGTTCGGGGCGGCTCGACCGCCTGCGAGGAGACAACGTCGGTTTCGTGTTCCAGCAGTTCAACCTGCTGCCCGGGCGCACCGCGCTCGACAACGTCATGATGCCGCTCGGGCACGCCAGGGGCCGACTCTTCTGGAACCGGCGCCGGATCGCGGCCGACATGCTTGAGCGCGTCGGACTCGGCCATCGGATCGAGCAGATCGCCGATCGGCTCTCCGGCGGCGAGCAGCAGCGGGTCGCGATCGCCAGAGCGCTCGTGCGCAGCCCCGTGCTGATCCTCGCCGATGAGCCGACCGGTGCCCTCGACATCGACACCGGAGCATCCGTGATGTCCCTCCTGGATGAGGTCGCCACCGAGACCTCGGCGGCGCTGGTGACCATCACCCATGATCTGCACGTCGCGGCTCGCGCCCGTCGCCACTACCGGCTCGACGGTGGAATCCTCGAGACCGCCGACCTCAGTCGTGCCTTCGAAGCCTCGACTCTCGCGGCGGCGGTCCCGTCCACTTCGGCTGTCCCGTACGCATCCGCGCCCGCTGTCTCCGCGGCGCCGCGGACCCGTCGGGGGGCCGCGTCGTGACCGGCATCCTCGGCGCTCTCGCGGACGCCTGGGCGGAGATCCGCGTTCACAAGCTGCGCGTGCTGCTCAGCCTGATCGGGATCGCCGTGTCGGTGGCGGCGCTCACCGGTGTGGTCGCACTCTCGGAGTATCAGCGTCAGTTCCAGACGGAGCAGTCCGACCGATTCGGTGGACGCGCAGCGACCCTGGTCGTGGGTATCGCCACCGAGGACGGGACGCCGGTCGACCCCGATGCCTTCGATGAGCGGTTCACCCGGGCCGCCGAACGGTTCGGTTTCAGCCATACGGCCAGGATCGCGCAGGGCATGGTGGTGCCCGTGCAGCTTCCTGACGGCATCGTCGACGTCAACTCCCGACTGATCGATCCGCTCTACTCCCAGATCCACCGTGAGCAGCTGCTCGAAGGCAGATGGCTGCGGGACGACGATGTCGAGGCGCTGTCGCCACCCGTCGTGATCACGGAGGCGTTGTGGGATCGCATCGGTCGGGTGCCGCTTCCGCAGCATCCGACGCTCACCCTCGCGGGTCCCGCGGGAGGGACGTATCAGGTGGTGGGAGTGGTGCCTCGCCTGGGCCTCGGTGACGAGGAGCTTCGCGTCGACATCCTCTACGACGCCTATCGCGCGCGCGTCGACGCACTGCCGGAGGGAGCGTGGCCGCAGTACGAGATCTGGCTCGACACGGCGGAGGTCGACGAGATCGCCCCTGTGCTCGCCATGGATCTGCGCGCGGGTCTCCCGGAAGGTCAGATCGTCTCGGTCAGCCGCTCCGACTGGGCGGCGCAGCCCGGTGCCCTGGACGCACAGGCGACCTTCGAGATGGTGACGGGCGGGATCGCCGCGGTGATCCTCGCGCTCGGTGCGCTGAGCCTCATCAACATCCAGTTGGTCGCGATGCGGCAGCGTGTGCGGGAGATCGGAGTGCGTCGCGCATTCGGGGCGACCTCGGGGCGGGTGTTCTTCTCGGTTCTGCTCGAGAGCCTCGTCGCCACGACCGTCGCAGGGCTCGTCGGCATCGCGATCGTCGTGGCGGTGCTGCGCTCGGACTGGGTCGTGACCTCGTTGTTCTCCGGGATCCAGGACATCCCGCCGTTCCCCATGCGCGCCGCTTTCGTCGGCCTCGCCGCCTCGATCGTGGTGGGCGCAGTCGCCGGCTTCATCCCCGCTCTCGTCGCGCTGCGGGTGAAGGTGATCGACGCGATCCGGTTCTGACGTGCATCTCGCGATGCGCGACAGGATCAGACGCCGACGCGGCGGCCGGTGAGCTTCTCGGCTCGGCGGTCGGCGATCTGCAGAGCTCGGCGCTCCCGTTCGCGGCGGAGCACGGTGATCCCGACGAGTACCGCCTCCGCCGGCGCTGCCGGGATCGGGGAGACGAAGGGGGCGGCCTCGGCGAGGAGGTCCTGTGCGACTCTCGCTCGCGCAGCCGGGACCATCCGCGGTGCGCTCTGCAGGAACTGCGAGATGCGCCGTGCGAGACGATCGGGCAGGCGGGCCACATCGGCGATCTGAGCCCATCCCGCGAGCATCGGCGGAAGCACGGGCACCGAGGGGATCAGCTTGGGTGTGCGAACCCGCTGGCTGTAGGTGCCGGCGACCATGTCGCCGAGTCGCTGGGATCGGGAGCTGAAGGCACCGGCGAGCACGGCGACGCTGCCGAGCGTCATGTAGATCTCGAGAACGCCGAGCAGCGCGCGGATGAACGCGTGCCGGAAGCCTGTCGCCCCGCCGTCGATGCGCACGATGCGTCCGCCCACGGCGAGCTTGCCGAGGCTGCGACCCTTGAGCGCGACCTCCATCGTGATGGGGAGAACGACGAAGCTGACCACGATCGACGCGATGAGGGCGATCCTGTCGGTCGCGTCGTCGAGGAGCCCGATATCCCAGAGCCAGATCCGCAGGAAGATCGTGAGGAGGAAGACCCCGAGACCGACCAGGAGATCGATGATCGCTCCTGCGGCTCTCAGCACGAAGCCCACCGGCTGCACATCGATCGCGACGGCTTCGCCGGAGAGCACCTCGTCGGATGCGTCGAGCTGGGCAGACATGAGTACAGTAAATCAGGTGGATGCCGATGCGCTGACAGATGCACGCCGCGCCGAGTGGGAGCGGCTGGAGCAGCTGAGCCGTGCGCGGCTGGACGGTGCGGGCGTCGACGAGCTGATCGTGCGCTACCGGGCGGCTTCGGCCGATCTGGCCGAACTCAAGACGTCGGTCGGAGAATCCCCTCAGGGGGCGTACCTGTCGACGATCCTCGTCCGGTCACGGCTGCGGCTCACAGGGGCATCCGACAGCATCCTCACTCAGACCGCGCGCTTCTTCTCTCGCCAGCTGCCCGCCGCGCTCTATCGCCTGCGGTGGACGACGCTCGTGGTCGCCGTCTCGTTCATCGCGATCGTCGTCGGCACCGCGGCATGGATCTCCTCCGATCCGGCACTTCTCGCGACGCTCGGGCCTCCCGATCTGCTCGAACAGTATGCGGACGAGAGCTTCACGGGTTACTACACGGAGAACCCTGCGGCCGTCTTCATGGGGATGGTCTGGTGGAACAACGCCTGGATCGCGCTGCAGTGCGTTCTCTTCGGCATCACCGGACTGTGGCCCGTCAACGTCCTCGTGCAGAACGCCATGGGACTAGGGGTCTCCGGAGCAGTGATGGCGGCGCATGACAAGGTCGATGTGATGATCCTGTACATCCTTCCGCACGGTCTGCTCGAGATGACATCGATCTTCGTCGCCGCGGCCGGCGGACTGCACCTGTTCTGGTCGTGGGTGGCTCCGGGGCACCGCTCTCGAGGCGAGTCTCTCGCTACCGAGGGGCGAGCGCTCGCGACCGTGGCGATCGGACTCGTGTTCTCGCTGTTCCTCGCGGGACTGATCGAGGGCTTCATCACCGGATGGTCGTTGCCCTGGCCCGTGAAGATCGGCATCGGCGTCGCAGCCCTCGCCGCATTCCTGATCTACATGCTCGTGATCGGCGGCCGTGCACACCGTCTGGGCGAGACCGGCGATCTCGTCGAGTACGAAGCCGGTACGCCGAGACTCCTCGCGGGCTGACACCCCGCGGGATCTCTCAGGTACCGGGTTCCTCTCTCTCCGACACGTCGAAGAGGGCCCGGTAGGCGAGGCCGGCCAGGAGGGCGCCGATCATCGGGAAGACGAGGAAGACCCACAGCTGTGCGAGTGCTTCGGTGCTCCCGTACACGGCGGTGGCGATCGATCGAGCGGGATTGACCGAGGCGAAGTCGATCGGCAGCAGCACCAGATGGATCAGCGCCAGGGTGACGCCGGTCACGAGTCCGCCCAGAGGCGTGCCGCGCGCAGGATGCGTGACCCCCAGGAAGACGAAGATGAGGAGCGCGGCGAAGAGCGCCTCGCCGATGATCGCCGCTCCCATGCCGAAACCGCCTGGTGAGGAGGCTCCGAACCCGTTGCTGGCGAAGCCCGCGGTGCGTTGGGCCTCGAGCCAGCCGTCCGGACCGAACAGGCCGATCAGGAAGATCAGCGTCGATGCGATCGTCGCGCCGATGCACTGGGCGGCGATGTAGGAGGGCACATCTCGCCACGGCATCCGTCCGGCCGCCGCCGCGCCGAGCGTCACGGCCGGATTGAAGTGGCCGCCGGAGATCGGGCCGAACGCGTACACCGCGGCGACGAGTGCCAGTCCGGCCGCGAGCGAGATGCCGACGAAGCCGATGCCCTCTCCGCTCGCATCGGTGCCCTCGCCGAATCGGGAGGCGAAAAGCGCGGCGCCCACGATCGCGATCACGAGGATCGTCGTCCCGAAGGCCTCGGCGGTGAGCCGTGCGGTCATCGTGGCGGCGGGAAGTCTCGTGCGTGTCGGGCTCATGCCGTCGTCCTTCGACCCTGTCACAGCCGTCCTGCGGCTTTCAGCTCGAGGTATCGATCGGCGATCCGTGGGGGAAGGCTCTCGGGGTCGGCGGCGATCGCCTCGCCCCCGGCTCGTCGCACGGCATCCGCCACGTTCTCGGCGTCTCGCATGGTGCGTTCGGCCGCTGCGGCGAGGTAGACCTCCTCGCGCGAACCGCGTCGCTGCGTCAGATCGGCGATGCCTTCGTCCGTCACGGATCCGACGAGGATCGACGTCGCACGTGAGGCATCGGGGAAGGCGCCGAGGAAGCCCCGTGCCGACTCCGCGGCATCCTGAGCGGTGAGGACGACGATCAGTGCGGGGCGGGTCGTGAGAGTGCGCACCGCGGCGAACGCTCCCGGCCAGTCGGTGTCGACGAGGCGTGCGTGCACCGGGGCCATCGCATCCGTCAGCGCGGGGAGGAGCGCAGTGCCCTCGACTCCGGTGACCCGAGCCCGCACCACGCGGTCGAACATGAGCAGATGCACGTGGTCTCCCGCACGCGCGGCCAGCGCGGCGAGCAGCAGCGTCGCCTCGAGGGCGGCGTCCACCCTGGTCCCGTCGCCCACGCGGGCTGCGGCGGTGCGCCCGGTGTCGATGATGATCACCACATGGCGATCGCGCTCGGGACGCCAGGTCCGCAGCATCGTGGTGCCGGCGCGGGCCGTCGCCCGCCAGTCGATCGAACGCACGTCGTCGCCGCGCACGTACTCACGGAGCGAATCGAACTCGGTGCCCTGGCCGCGCACCTGGATGCTGGTGTTCCCATCGAGTTCGCGCAGCCGAGCGAGCCGGGACGGAAGGTGTTTTCGCGATGAGAACGCCGGGAGCACGCGGATCGTGCCCCGGACGCTGTGACGAGCCTGGCGTCCGGCGAGGCCGAGCGGCCCCCGTGAACGGATCATCACGAACTCGCTCGAGAGCTCGCCGCGTCGTCGGGGGAGCAGCGGGATCGAGACACGACGCCGCTCTCCCGGCGGCACGCTGAGGGGAAGACGGTCCGTGCCGGCACCGGCCGTCGGCTGCCAGGCATCGCGGATCAGCGCGTGCAGAGTGCGGGAGCCCTGGTTCTGCAGTGCGACGCTCACCGGAACGAGCTCGCCGAGCCGAGTGCGGGTCGGGACACGCCTGGTCACGATCACGGAGCGCGGACTCGGTGCGAGCAGCACGTCCAGCGCCACCAGGAGGATGCACAGAGCGACCCAGATGCCGAGCGCGGCGTAGGGCGAGAAGTCAGCGAGCCCTGCGAGCACGACCGGAACCACGCCGACGGCGACGGCGAGGGTGAGGCGGCCGGTGACGAACACCTAGATCGGCACCCTGGTCTGCTGCACCACGGAGGTGAGCACGGCGTCGGCGGACACGCCCTCCATCTGCGCATCCGGCCGCAGCTGCAGACGGTGGCGCCAGACCGGCACCAGCATGGTCTGCACATGGTCGGGAGTGACGGCGGACGACGCGTTCAGCCAGGCCCACGCCTTCGCCGCGGCGAGCAGGCCGGTGGAGGCGCGGGGGCTCGCTCCGAGCTCGACCGAAGGAGACTGCCTCGTGGCCCGCGCGAGGTCGACCACGTAGCCGAGCACATCGTCGGTGACCTCGACGCGTCCGGCGGCGTCCTGGGCGGCTCGGATCTCATCGGCCGTGACCGCCGCCTCGACGCCGGTGAGCTCGCGCGGCGAGAACCCCGACGCGTGCTTGCGGAGCACCGACACCTCGGCGTCCCGCTCAGGCATCCCGACGACCAGCTTCATCAGGAAGCGGTCGAGCTGCGCCTCGGGCAGCGAGTACGTGCCCTCGTGCTCGATGGGGTTCTGCGTTGCGGCGACCAGGAACGGATCGGGGAGCGGGCGGCTGACGCCGTCGGCCGACACCTGACGCTCCTCCATGGCCTCCAGCAGTGCCGCCTGCGTCTTCGGAGGAGTGCGGTTGATCTCATCGGCGAGCAGGATGTTGGTGAACACGGGGCCCGCGCGGAAGTCGAACTCCCCGGTGCGCGCGTCATAGACGAGCGACCCCGTCACATCGCCGGGCATGAGGTCGGGGGTGAACTGCACCCGCTTCGTGTCGAGACCGAGGGCGCGGGCGAACGACCGCACGACAAGCGTCTTGGCGACGCCCGGAACGCCCTCGAGCAGCACATGACCGCGGGCGAGCAGCGACACGAGCAGTCCCGTCACCGTTCCCGCCTGGCCGACGACGGCCTTGTCGACCTCGGTGCGTACCCGGTGCATGGCCTGACGCAGCTGCGCGTCGTCGAAGTTCTCAGCGGTCACGTGGTGTCCTCGGCTTCCGTTCGGAGGTATGGGCGGTGATTCTCAGCGGTGCACGGGTCATTCGGGTCTCCGGCCGATCGAGCTGGACGCATCGACGGCGGTCTCCAGCTCCTGCAGGCGGCGGGCCATCTCGATCAGCGCGGGATCGTCGGTCGGCGCCGGTCCGGAGAGCAGGGCATGCAGGGAACCGCGGGGGATGCGGAGGTGATCGGCCGCCGCATCCGCGATCTCTTCGGGGGTCGCGTTCACGGCGAGGCCGAGTCGGCGAGCGAGCCTGCGCCTGCTCCCGTCGACGATCGCTTCGCCGGCGTGCGCCGCGTCGCCGGATTTCGCGGTGAGGCGGGCGCGACCGTTCATGGTCTCGGAGGCGCGCACCGTCACCGGAAGCGTCTCGGCGACCAGCGGCCCGAAGCGCTGGCCGCGCCACAGCGCCGCGGCGAGTCCGGCGATCATCAGCAGCAGGATGGCCGGGGTCACCCAGCCGGGGGTGAGCGAGCCCAGCGTGTCGGGCGTCTTTCCCTCGATGTCCGTGTCGGCGAAGCTGGGCACGTACCAGACCACACGATCGGCCTGACCGAGGAGAGCGATACCGAGTGCGGCGTTCCCGTCTTCGGCGAGGTAGGCATTGCTGAACAGGCGTGCGCCCTCGACGACGCTCGTGCTGGTGCCCGAGTCCTCGTCCACGAGGACTGCGGCGGCATCGTCGGTTCCGAAGCATCCCTCGACGCCGTCACCCGGAGCGAACAGACGATCGGGGCGAATCGTGCCGACGTCCGCGAACTCCGGAACGCTGCAGTCGGCCTCCACAGGAGCGGCGTCCGCCGGGGCGTTGTCGCCGATGTTCAGAAGAGTGAGGAGGTGAGTGCTGCTCGAGAGGAAGACGACCCGGTCTGCCGGATCGATCAGCTCACGGATCGCCTCGTCGGAGAGCGTGTACGGGTTCGCCAGCACGAGTGTGGCGTCGTCGTCGATCGCCGCACGCGCTTCGGTCCGCGAACGGAACACCTCCACCTCGATGCCCTGATCGGCGAGGAGCCGGGCGAGCGCCATCGATCCTGAATCTCCGACGCTCTCGGGGTCGAGCGCACCACGCTGGTCAGGCATCCGCACACCGACCTGTATCGCCACGAACACCCCGCCGAGAACGAGCAGCACGACCACGGCCCAGCCGATCAGTGACCGCAGGCGCCGACGGTGCGTGGGGCGTTCGGCGGTCGACGCCCTGGGCGCGTCGTTCTCGAGCAGCGTCACGCGGTCACCGACTCGGGTCGGAGAGCGCTGAGGCGGTCATCGGTGGCGGCGATCTCGGCATAGCGTTCCGCCGTCGCGGGGTGCCGCAGATAGCGCACGTCGTCGAAGGAGACGGCGGCGTTGCGCACAGGCGACGTCTCCGTCGGGAACACGGCGGAGACTTCGCGAGCGATCGCCTGCGCGGTGGCACCGGGGGAGGGGTCGATGAGGTCGCGTTCCAGCAGGCCTCTCGCGAGGGCGCGGAATCTCAGGATCGTGGCGTCGTCCCAGTCTCCGGCACGAGCGCTGCGCTCGGCGTCGGCACGCAGCTGCACGGCAGAGCGGTCGTCGTCCGCGCCGAGGAGGTCGCCGCGCGGCCTCCTGATCGCCTGAGAGCGGCGGGGGCGTCCCCAGATGATGAGCGCCGCGATCAGAGCGCCCACCACGATGAGACTCACGACGATGAGCGCCGACGGCCCGACATTCGCTCCGTTGTCGGAATCGAAGAGGTCGGCGAGGAAGCGTCCGATGTCGCGCGCGATCAGGTCGAACCAGGTCGGTTTCGCATCGGCGTAGCGAGGATCGGCGAGTTCCTGCTCGGCCCAGCGTCTCGCCTCGTCTCCGTCAGGGATGCGCACATCGTCGAGGGGACGGATCATGCCGCCCCTTCGCCGCCCGACCCGGGGGCCGCCCAGGTCGAGTCCGTCGGTCGCTCGGGTGCGGGGTTCGGAGACGAAGTAGTCTGCGGAGGCGTCTGACCCGCTGCCGGGGGCGCCGGAGGGGTCGAGGGCGCGGGAGCGTAGGGCGGCAACGGGGGTGCCTGATGCTGGTCGAGGTACGGTTGTGCGGGACTCTGCGGTTGCGCGGGATAGGGGTATTGGGGCTGTGCGTACTGCGGCTGTCCCGCGTGGGGCTGTCCGGGGTACTGCTGTCCCGCGTAGGGCTGTCCCGCGTACGGCGGCTCCGCCTGGTACTGCGGCGCCGGGTACTGCTGATACGCGGCGTACGGCGGTGTCGGGTAGCCCGCGGGCGTCATCATCGCCCACTCGGGGACCTGCTTGGGCGGAGGCGCGCTCGTCACGGCGCGCTCGGGATCGACGACGAACGGATCCCCCAGCTGCTCGTCGGTCCAGCCGAGGTCCCTGCGCTCCACGTGGCGGATGAGTGACTGATCGAGGCCCTCGTAGCGCATCCGGCTGTCGAGGTAGACGAGGGTTCCCGCGGTGCTCTGCACCACCAGGGTGACTGCCTGGAGGACGAGCAGGAGAATCTGGGGCGCGAGCAGGGCGAAGACGAATCCCATGATCGTGGCGGTGTCGGCCGAGCCCGTCGGCGCGATCACCGTGCCGAGCATCGAGCTCACCAGGGAGACGGGCAGGTTCACCAGCTGCATCGCGACGCCCATGATCGCGCCGATCAGGAAGGTGACGCCCCAGGCGATCCAGAACCGGCCTCGGGTGAGGCGCCACGAGCGCACGAGCGCGTCGCGGAACTTCGCCCGCTCGAGGACGAGGATCGACGGGACCAGGAGGAGCTTCGTCGTCAACCACACCGTGAGCGGGATGGTGGCGAGGATGAGCACCGCCACGAGGATCACGATGCCGCCGATGGCCTCCGCAGACCCTCCGAGCCCGCCCGCGATGAAGCCCGCGATGATCAGGAAGAGGACGACGATCACGCCGAAGATGAAGATGACCGAGAGCGAGGCGAACGCGGCGAGGCGCCAGAACGACGGGATCATCTTCCGCCACAGCGTCCCCAGGGTCGCCTTGACGCCGATCGCCGCGAAACCGACCTCGGCCGCGACCACTCCCTGCATGAGAGCGGTGAAGGCGACCGAGGCGAGGCCCACGGCGAGGCCCGCCACGATGTTCATCGCGATGGTGCCGGCGAACACCGCTTCGAAGTCGGGGGAGGACGGGGTCAGGGACTCGAGCCGTGTGAAGGTCGTGAAGAACACGAAGCCCATGACGGCCGCGCTGAGCACCACCACAGCGAGCTGGATCACGACCCCGAAGCCGAACAGGACCTTGGGGTTGTGTCGCAGCGCCGCGAAGGATCTGCCCAACATCATGCCGAAGGTCAGCGGATGCAAAGGGATGATACCCTTCTTCGGGGCAGGGGTCCACGTCTGGCCGCTCACCGGCACTCCCTCCGTCGTGCGCTCCCATCGTGTCACAACACCCGTTGGCGCGCAGACATGGGGTCAGTGGTACTGAGTGCCATAAGGTAACAGTTATGACCTCACGCATTCTTGTGGTCGACGACGACACCGCGCTCGCCGAGATGATCGGCATCGTGCTGCGCACGGAGGGCTTCGAGCCCGTGTTCTGCGCCGACGGTGCGCGGGCTGTCGAGGAGTGGCGCACGCAGCGACCCGACCTCGTGCTGCTCGACCTGATGCTGCCCGGCATGGACGGAATCGAGATCTGCACGCGGATCCGTGCGGAATCCGGCGTCCCCGTCATCATGCTCACGGCGCGCAGCGACACCGCAGACGTGGTGCGCGGACTCGAGGTGGGCGCAGACGACTACATCGTCAAGCCGTTCAACCCCAAGGAACTCGTCGCCCGCATCCGCACTCGTCTGCGCCCGGCGCCGCAGACTCTGGGGGAGCAGTTGCGCGTGGGCGATCTCACCGTCGACGTCGATGCGCACGAGGTGCGCCGAGGGACGGCCCCGATCGCCCTGACGCCGCTGGAGTTCCAGCTGCTCGTCGCCCTCGCGTCGAAGCCGCAGCAGGTGTTCTCCCGTGAGATGCTCCTCGAACAGGTGTGGGGATACCACTACAAGGCCGACACGCGCCTCGTGAACGTGCACGTGCAGCGGCTTCGGGCGAAGGTCGAGCTCGACCCTGACAATCCCAAGATCGTCATGACGGTGCGTGGCGTCGGCTACCGTGCCGGGAGCCCGGGCTAGTCCCATGGCCGCGACCACAGCGACCACCACGGCGGTCGCTGTCATCCGCGACTGGCGCGGTTGGCCCACCGTCACGCGAGCGCTCTGGCGGCGATCCCTGCGTTTCAGGACGCTGACGATCACGCTCCTGCTCACCTCTACAGCGATCCTCATCACGTGCGTGACGATGGCGCTCATCATCCAGAACGATCTGTTCGAATCGCGCAAGAAGGAAGCGCTCGAAGACGCGGCTCGTTCCGTGAACCAGGCGCAGACGACCCTCGACGCCACCGCGCTCGGCGACGACCCTGCAGCGCTGCGGGAGCTGTGGGAGAGCGTGCAGGAGGACCTCGGTCGCAACTCCACCGCCGACGGGCTGGCCGGCTTCCGCATCAACGTGGATGAGGAGGCTGTGTCGCTGAGCGGCTTCACCGCCGGTCTGAGCGCGAACAACATCAGCCCTGCCCTGCGCACTCGGGTCGTCAAGTTCGACGACTGGCAGTCGTGGCAGTCCGCCTCGCTGGACGTCGACGGCCGCGCAGTGCCCGGGATCATCGTGGGGCAGCAGTTGCAAGTCCCGGAAGCAGGACCCTTCGAGGTCTACTTCGCCTACGACCTCGCCAACGCCGACAACACCCTCACGTTCGTGCAGCGCACGCTGTGGATCGCGGGCATCGGCCTCGTCGCGATCGTCGCCGCGATCTCGTTCGTCGTGCTGCGCACCGTGTCGACCCCTATCGTCGAGGCCGCGGAGACCAGCGCGCGTCTCGCCAGCGGCGATCTCGGCGTGCGCATCGACGTGCACGGGGAAGACGAGATCGCGACTCTCGGGCGGTCCTTCAACGCGATGGCCGACAGCATCGAGTCCCAGATCAAGGAGCTCGGCGAGCTCTCACTGGTGCAGCAGCGGTTCGTCTCGGACGTGTCGCACGAACTCAGGACGCCGCTCACGACGATCCGGCTCGCCGCCGACATGCTGAACGATCAGCGCGAGGAGTTCGATCCGACGACCGCACGCACCACCGAGCTCCTGCACACGCAGGTGCAGCGATTCGAGACACTGCTGTCGGATCTGCTCGAGATCAGCCGGTACGACGCGGGATCCGTACAGCTGGAGCTCGAAGCCACGAGCCTCGCGCATCTCGCCGAGGACATCATCGAGCAGATGCAGCCGCTCGCGGACGGGCGAGGCAGCGAGTTGCGCCTCGTCGCGCCCGGCGGGTACTCGCCGGTCGAGATGGACCCGCGTCGGGTGCGACGGGTGCTGCGCAACCTGATCGGGAACGCGATCGAGCACGGTGAGGGGCGGCCCATCGTGGTGACGGTGGACAGCAATCAGCACGCCGTCGCCGCGGGGGTCCGCGACTTCGGACTCGGGATGGACCCGGCGGATGCCGAGCGTGTGTTCGACCGGTTCTGGCGCGCCGATCCGTCGCGTCAGCGCACGATCGGGGGGACAGGACTCGGTCTCTCCATCGCGCTCGGCGACGCGACACTGCACGGGGGGACCCTCGGAGTGTGGTCGCAGCTCGGCGTCGGCACGAACTTCGTGCTCACCCTGCCGCGTCGGGGCGACGCAGCCGACGGTCCCTCGCCGATTCCGCTGGAGCCGCAGGAGCCGATGAGCGAGATCGGTGACGCCACGCAGCCGATCCAGCTCGCCGATCTCCCCGCCGACCTCTTCGACAGAGGGAGCATCGAATGATGACTCGGACTCGCCGTGCGCTGCGCGGAATCGCCGTCGTCACCGCCGCCCTGCTCCTGACGGCATGCACCGGTCTCCCGACGACGGGCGACCCGCAACCGGGGCTCGCGCTCGGAGCCTCGCCCGAAGACCCGGACTTCCTGCCCGTGGCGTCCGATCCGATCGACGGGGCAGGGCCTGCGGCGATCGTCGAGGGCTTCATGGAGGCGGCGATCACACCGGCCGACAACTGGGACACCGCGCGCAAGTTCCTCACTCCCGAACTCGCCGCATCGTGGCGTCCGAACACCGGGGTGTCGATCGACGTCAGCGCGGTGACGCGCTCGTTCACCTCGAGCGTCGAAGACGACTCCGAAGCGAGTGACGGCGACACCGCCGACGTGCGCGTCCGATTCGATCAGGTGGCGAGCGTCGACGCGACCGGGGCGTACTCCGAGGCGTTCGGGGCGTCGAATTCGGCGTTCGTCGTGGTTCGCACCGACGGCCAGTGGCGCATCACCGAGGCTCCTGACGGCGTCGTGATCGACGAGTCGCGGTTCGCGCGCGTCTACGACGACTACGCGCTGCAGTACTACGACCAGACCTGGGAGAGGCTCGTTCCCGATGTTCGCTGGTTCCCGAGGCGGGCGACGGTCGCGACGACGATCGCCCAGTCACTGATCGGCGGGGCGCCGAGCCCGTGGCTCGATCCCGCCGTGCAGAGCGCCTTCCCTCAGGGGGTCCAGCTCGCGCGGGACGCCGTGCCGATCGACGCGGATCAGGTCGCGGACGTCGCGCTCAACCGCGCCGCTCTGGGTCTTGATCCGAAGACGCTCGCACGCATGCGCACGCAGCTGCAGGAGACCCTCGCGGCGGCCGGCGTGCAGGTCGATCAGGTGCGTTTCAGCGTCGACGGACGCACGCTCGACGCGGGCGTCGTCAAACTCGTGGAGGACCCGGCGGACCCCGGCAGTCTCGTGCTCAAGGGCGGCGAGTTCGGCTCCCTGGTCGGCAGCGAGATCACTCCCATCCCCGGCGTGACCGAAGACATCCTCTCGGCGACGCAGTCGATCACCGCGATCGATGTCGCGATCGACGGCTCGAATGCAGCCGTCCAGCTGGCGGACGGACACGTGTATCTCACGGGGGACGACGGGTTCAACGAGCTCGATGGCAGGGCGTCGCTGATACGTCCGTCCATGGACCCTTATGGATTCACCTGGTCCGTACCGTCGAACGCTCCCAAAGCGCTGCAGGCGATCGGCAGTGACGTCGCGCCCCTCGGGATCGCGGGCGCCTGGCCGGACGCCTCCGCCATCTCGGCACTTCGTGTCTCGGCGGACGGCGCGCGCGTCGCGGCTGTCGTCGTGGTCGGCGGAGAACGCTGGGTGGTGGTCTCCTCGGTCATCCGCGACGACGCGGGTGCGCCGACCGAGCTCGGCCCCGCAGAGCCGCTGACCCAGCTGGAGGGCGGCGTCAGCGGTCTGGTGTGGCTCGGTGGCGATCGGCTGGGTCTGCTGCTGGATCTGAGCGATCGGATGGTCCTCACCCAGATCGTCGGAGGGCCGGGCACATCCGAGGTGGCTCCGACCGGCGCTGTGTCGATCGCCGGCTCCCGCTCCGCCTCGGGGCTGCGTGTGCTCGGTGCCGAAGGAGCGGTGTTCGCGCGGAGCGGGTCGGCATGGAGCGAGTCGACGGACGGTGTCTCCGTGCTGGCGACACGGGCGGGGCACTGACCGCCTCACCCTTCCTGCACGGTCCACGCGCACGGTCACGTCACGCACAGAAGCGTGCCGTGGAGCTTGATGCGGCGGCGCGGTGTCGAGGCGCTGAGCAAGGATCGACGGATGTCTTCGACGTCGTCGCTCGTCACCATCGGTCAGGAGATCCTGGCTCTGCTGCTCGCGGCGACCTGTGCGGGCTGCGGCCGACCTGAGACCGTGCTCTGCGCCTCATGCAGGGGCAGGCTCCGACCGGAGCCGGTCGAGGCGAGCACCCCGGCGGGACTGCGGGTGGTCGCTGCGATGTCCTTCGACGACGTGGCGGGAAGGTGCATCCGAGCGCTCAAAGACGAAGGTCAGACCCTGCTCGCCCGCCCGCTGGGGGCTGCTCTCCGAGAGGCGCTGAGTGTCGCTCTCGGGGGCGAGGACGACGATCCGGTGCGTGTGGTTCCGATTCCGACGTCCACGAGCGCTTTCCGCAGACGGGGGTTCCGCGTACCGGAGATCCTGATCAGACGTGCGGGCTTCATTCCTCAGCGGATGCTGGTGGTGCGTCGTCGCGGACTCGATCAGCGCGGGCTCGACGCGGCGCGCAGGGCGGCGAACGTGCGGGGGACCATGCGGACGCGATTCATCGGTCGCGGTGAGCCGGTGGTCCTCGTGGACGACGTGGTGACCACGGGCGCGACGTTCGACGAGGCGGCGCGCGTGCTCCGCGACGCGGGCTTCCGCGTCATCGCGGCGGTCGCGCTCGCCGCCACCCCACGTCACAGTGAACGGAATGCGAACGCATCGGGGACACGCAGGAAATGACCCGTGACATCCGCGGTCAGGCGGACTACCGTGGGGGGTCACAAGGCGACCACGGTCCGCCCTTGGCCGGGAGGACCGGGACAAGGAGGCAGCAATGGAAACGAGCATCGTTGGCGTCGGGGTGGGTATCACTGACCGATTCCGCACCGTTGTCGAAGAGAAGATCGCCAAGATCCAGACGTTCGCATCCCGTGCGCAGCGACTGGACGTCAAGGTCACCCACCGGGTGTACCGGAACGGGCACGTGCCCGATGAGACGGTCGAGCTGACGCTGATCAGCAAGGGGCCCGTCGTCCGTGCGGAGGCCACCGACGGCGACAAGTTCGTCGCCCTCGACCTCGCGGTCGACAAGATGGCCGAACAGCTGCGCAGGGCCAAGGAGAAGCGAGTCGACGGACGACAGCATCCCCGCGGAGCGCACTTCGAGAAGGAGAGCGGGGCGCTGGAGGGCATCGACGTCCAGCCGGCATCCGTCGACGTGCTTCGCGCCGTCGCGACCGGGGCCGTGCCGATCCAGAACGATGAGGACGAGGTCTACTCGCCGGTCGTCATCCGCACGAAGAACTTCGGCGCCGAATGGATGACCGTCGAAGAAGCGGTCGACCGCATGGAGCTCGTCGGTCACGACTTCTTCCTGTTCGTCGACGTGCGCACCGACCACCCGAGTGTGGTCTACCGCCGCAAGGGCTGGGACTACGGCGTGATCGCACTCGAGACGGCGGCTCCGCCCTCCGAAGCGCTCGCGTCCTGAGGCTGACACGCAGAACGGCCCGACTCCGGAAGGAGTCGGGCCGTTCTCGCGTCCGCGCTGTGCGGGTCAGTCGAAGATCCCGTCCAGGATGCTTCCGATCACGAGTCCTCCGAGGATGCCGGAGGCGATGTCGCCTCCGCCTCCGCGTCGGCCGCCTCCGCTCCAGCCGCCGCCGCCCCAGCCGTCGCCTCCGCCGCCCCACCCCTGATCCTGCGGGCGGGACGAGTCGATGTCGCGCTGTGCGAGCTGCAGGGCCTCGGCGGCGAGGTGCGCGACACGGCGAGCGCTGGCGAGCGCCTCGTCGCGCGTCTCCTCGGCGGGCAGCAGGTCGGACAGATCCACGCGCAGGCGCTCGGCCTCCGCGAGCCGGGTGCGTGCGTCGGCGCCGATCCACCCGCGGTGTCCTGCGATGAGTCCGCGAGCGACGCCCAGCTGGCGATCCGCGTCGTCGATGGCGTGCTGGACCTGCTGGATGCTGGGCAGGGGGTGCTCGGCGCGATGACGTGCTGTGGCGATGGCATCGTCGAGGGCTGTGTTCGCCCCGCGAAGCTGAGAGAGCTCGGCGAAGGGGTCGCCGGGTGTTCCTGCGGGGGAGAGGGCGCTCAGCGCGTCCTGCAGCGCTGACACCGCGGCTGCCACCGCCGGCACCTGCGGTGCGGTGCGCGCGGCGATCAGGTCGCTCCTCGAATCCGCCACCACCTCGGCGAGCGTCGACTCGGCACGGAGCGCCTCGATCTCGAAGTCCTCGACCGCGTCGAGCAGGGCGGACGCGCGGCGGGTGGCCTCGGTCGCCGTCTCGAGGGCGAGGTTCGCCTCCTCGTTCTGCTTCGCCGCGCGACGACGCTCGGAGACGGCGGCGCCATGCGTGGCGAAGGCGATGAGCTGTTCCGCTTCGGCGGCGCTGGCCGTGATCTGGTGCATCGCAGAATCGGCGTACCGCGAAGAGAGACGCGCGACGGTCTCATTCGTCTGCGGGATCCGTGTGCTCAGCTCCGCGGCATCCGCGCGGACCTGCGCGATCACCTCGGGCGCCCGGCGGACCTTGGAGATCGATGTCGCGAGGTCGGAGGTCTTCTCGTCGAGCAGATCCTGTGCCCAGTCGCAGAGCTGCACGATGCGAGCGTTGCGCGTGCGCAGCTCCTCGGCGGTGTCGGGGATCTCGTCGTGGTTGAGCTGGTGCATCTGGAAGGCCTCACGCAGATGGGTGCGTACGGCGCTCAGTGCCTTCTTCAGGTCGCTGGTGAGCTGCTCTCCGAGCTCCGCCTCGGCGAACGCCAGCTCATCGGAGGTGCTTCTGATGCGCTCGTCGGCTGCGACGAGCGACTGCTCGGCACGCCGTGCGAGATCGGCATCCTGTGCGGCCAGTTCTTCCTGTTCGCGCTTGCGTCTGCCCCATATTCCAGCCATAGGACCGATCCTAGTTTCCCGAGCGAGAGTGCTGGCTGTGCATCCGCTCCAGGCGAACGTCGATCAGGCGAGGGCAGCGACGGACGGACGCGCCGGCCGTCCGCGCTTGGGGCGGTCGGCCGTCAGCTCGAGCGCGACCGCGTGCTCCGGATGCTCGGCGAGGCGGTCCTGCACATGGTCGAGCCAGCGCAGCTCGGCATCGGCCGCGAAGATCATCGAATCGACGACGAGCGACCAGGCGAGGCCTTCAGGCGTGTCGTCCTCCCGCGAATCTCTGGCGTCGCGGAGGGTCCCGAGATGACGTCGAGAGGCCACGCGCTGTGTTGCGACCACATCCGCGGCATCCGCGCCGGGAAGGGTCGCCGCGACGGCCAGCTTGATCGCGAGCTCGTCCCTGGTCGCCAGACCCCGCTCCACAGGGGCTGCGAGCCAGCGGTCGACCTCCGTCATCCCGGCCTCGGTGATCTCCCAGTAGACGTGCCCCTGCGCGTCGGCGTCGCCACGGTCCACGAGCCCGTCTCGTTCGAGGCGCTCGAGAGTGTTGTAGATCTGCCCGACGTTGAGCGGCCACACGGAGCCCGTCCGGCGGTCGAACTCATGGCGAAGCTGGTGTCCGTAGCACGGTCCCTGCGCGAGGATCGCGAGCAGACTCTGTCGAACCGACATGTGAGACCTCCCGGGTCGTGGATCAATATATACATACTCGGAAACAGGATGCGGGCGCGGCATGCAGACGACGTGCAGGTCACGGACCGGTAACATGACAACGTATGCCTGGTGCGCGCCCGACACGTGGCGCCCCGGACCCATCGACAGGGAGATGACATCTGTGGCCAATCCTCTTGAGAAGCTGCTGCGCGCCGGTGAAGGGCGGGTCATCCGTCGCCTGAATCAGGTGGTGAAGGCCGTGAACGCACTGGAAGAGGACATCTCCAAGCTCACGGACGACGAGCTGCGCAACGAGACCGTCGAGCTGCGTGAGCGTTTCGCCAAGGGGGAGTCGCTCGATCAGCTGATGCCCGAGGCGTTCGCCGCCGTCCGCGAGGCTGCGAAGCGCACCCTGGGCATGCGGGCGTACGACGTCCAGATCATGGGTGGCGCGGCGCTCCACCTCGGCAACATCGCCGAGATGAAGACCGGTGAGGGCAAGACCCTCGTGGCGACCTTCCCCGCCTACCTCAACGCGATCGCCGGCGAAGGCGTGCACGTCATCACCGTCAACGACTTCCTCGCGAGCTACCAGGCCGAGCTCATGGGCCGCGTCTACCGCGCGCTCGGAATGACGACCGGGATCATCGTGTCCGGGCAGACTCCTGCCGTGCGGCGCGAGCAGTACGCGTCGGACATCACCTACGGCACCAACAACGAGTTCGGCTTCGACTACCTCCGCGACAACATGGCATGGCGCAAGGAGGATCTCGTCCAGCGCGAGCACTACTTCGCGATCGTCGACGAGGTCGACTCCATCCTCATCGACGAGGCCCGCACGCCGCTCATCATCTCCGGCCCCTCGTCGGGTGAGGCCAACCGCTGGTTCGCCGAGTTCGCGAAGATCGCCCGCACCCTCGAGGCCGGTGTGGACTACGAGGTCGACGAGAAGAAGCGCACGGTGGGAGTCCTCGAGCCGGGCATCGAGAAGGTCGAGGACTACCTCGGCATCGACAACCTCTACGAGTCGGCCAACACCCCGCTGATCTCGTTCCTCAACAACTCGATCAAGGCGCTCGCGCTCTTCAAGAAGGACACCGACTACGTCGTCATGAACGACGAGGTCATGATCGTCGACGAGCACACCGGTCGGATCCTCGTGGGACGCCGCTACAACGAGGGCATCCACCAGGCCATCGAGGCGAAGGAGGCCGTGCCGGTCAAGGCCGAGAACCAGACTCTCGCCACCGTCACGCTCCAGAACTACTTCCGGCTGTACGACAAGCTCGCCGGCATGACCGGTACCGCCGAAACCGAGGCGGCCGAGTTCATGTCGACCTACAAGCTCGGCGTGATCCCGATCCCGACGAACCGCCCCATGGTCCGCAAGGACCAGTCCGACCTCGTCTACAAGAACGAGACGGCGAAGTTCGCGCAGGTCGTCGAGGACATCGCCGAGCGCCACTCGAACGGACAGCCTGTGCTCGTCGGAACCGTCAGCGTCGAGAAGAGCGAGTACCTCTCGCGCCTCCTCGCCAAGAAGGGTGTCAAGCACGAGGTCCTCAACGCGAAGAACCACGCGCGTGAGGCGGAGATCGTGGCCCGCGCGGGCCGCCTGGGCGCCGTCACGGTCGCCACGAACATGGCCGGCCGAGGCACCGACATCATGCTCGGAGGTAACGCCGAGTTCCTCGCCGTGCAGGAGCTCAAGGGCAAGGGGCTCGATCCCGTCGAGACTCCCGAAGAGTATGAGGTCGCCTGGGACGAGACCTACGAGTCGATGAAGGCCGTGGTGACCGAAGAGGCCGAGAAGGTCATCGAGGCCGGTGGACTGTACGTCCTCGGAACCGAGCGCCACGAATCGCGTCGAATCGACAACCAGCTGCGCGGTCGATCCGGACGTCAGGGCGACCCCGGCGAGAGCCGCTTCTACCTGAGCCTGACCGACGACCTGATGCGTCTGTTCCAGTCCGGCGCCGCAGAGGCGATCCTCTCGCGCACCAACTTCCCCGACGACGTGCCGATCGAATCGGGGCTCGTCTCGCGCGCCATCCGCAGCGCGCAGTCGCAGGTCGAGTCCCGCAACGCGGAGATGCGCAAGAACGTCCTCAAGTACGACGACGTCCTGAACCGTCAGCGCGAGGCGATCTACGCCGACCGTCGTCACATCCTTCAGGGCGATGACATCGCCGACCGTGTGCAGCACTTCATCGAAGACGCGATCAGCGGCGTGGTCCGCGACCACACGGGTGAGGGTCACAATGAGAGCTGGGACTTCGACGCGCTCTGGACCGAGCTCAAGACGCTCTACCCGGTGAGCGTGACGATCGACGAGGTCGTCTCCGAGGCTGCGGACCGCAAGGGCGGCATCACGGCCGACGGGCTGACCCGCGAGCTCCTCTCCGACGCCAAGATCGCCTATGAGACCCGTGAGGAGTCCCTCGGAGACGCGGCCACCCGTGAGCTCGAGCGCCGGGTGGTGCTCCAGGTGCTCGACCGCCGCTGGCGCGATCACCTCTACGAGATGGACTACCTGAAGGACGGCATCGGCCTGCGGGCCATGGCACAGCGCGACCCGCTCATCGAGTACCAGCGTGAGGGCTACGCGATGTTCCAGTCGATGATGGGGCAGATCAAGGAGGAGTCCGTCGGATACCTCTACAACCTCGAGGTCGAGGTCCGTCGCGCGGGAGATTCGCAGACCGCCGAGGTCGAGGCCAAGGGCCTGGCCGACGGCGGCGGCGAACAGCGCCTCGAGTACTCGGCGGCGAACGACGCGGGCGAGGTCGAGGTCCGCAACGATCGCGGTCAGGTGCAGCAGGCGGCGACCGAGAAGCTGCGCCAGGCTGCCGCTGCTCGCCAGGCGCCGGCCGAGGCTGCCGAGCCCGAGCAGGCCGCTCGCGGTGCGTTCGGTCAGCGCACCGAGGCGCCGGCGCCGGCAGCGGGCAACCGCGAACAGCGCCGCGCTCAGGGCAAGAAGAAGAAGTAGGCGCGATGCGTCGCGAGGGGCCGGATCCGGTGGATCCGGCCCCTCTTTCTGTCGCTGTAGGCTTGCTCAATGACACCAACGCGCCACTTCGACCAGTCGTCGAAGCTCAAGAACGTCCTGTACGAGATCCGTGGAAACACGCTCGTCGAGGCGGCGCGGCTTGAGGCCGAGGGACACCGCATCCTCAAGCTCAACACGGGGAATCCGGCGATCTTCGGTTTCGAGGCGCCGCACCAGATCGTGCACGACATGCTCGCAGCGCTTCCGACCGCACACGGGTACAGCGACAGCAAGGGCATCATCTCGGCTCGCCGTGCTGTCGTCAGCCGCTACGAGGAGATCGAGGGATTCCCCCGTTTCGGCCCGGAGGACGTCTTCCTCGGGAACGGCGTCTCCGAGCTCATCACGATGACGATGCAGGCGCTCCTCGACGAGGGAGACGAGGTGCTGATCCCGGCACCGGACTACCCGCTGTGGACCGCGATGACGAGTCTCGCCGACGGCACCCCCGTGCACTACCTCTGCGACGAGGAGAACGGCTGGCAGCCCGACCTCGAGGACATCCGCTCGAAGATCACTCCGCGGACCAAGGCTCTCGTCATCATCAACCCCAACAACCCGACGGGTGTCGTGTACTCGCGCGAGATCCTCGAGGGGATGGTGCAGATCGCGCGCGAGAACCAGCTGCTGCTCCTCTCCGACGAGATCTACGACCGCATCCTGTTCGACGGGGCCGTCCACATCCCGACCGCGACCCTGGCGCCCGACCTCCTGTGCCTGACCTTCAACGGACTCTCCAAGACGTATCGTGTCGCCGGCTACCGTTCCGGCTGGCTCGTGATTACCGGCCCGCAGTCGCATGCGAAGGGGTTCCTCGAGGGGATCAATCTGCTCGCGTCGACGCGGCTGTGCCCCAACGTGCCGGCTCAATACGCGGTGCAGGCCGCGCTCGGCGGTGTGCAGTCGATCGACTCGCTCATCGCGCCGACCGGCCGGCTGCACGAGCAGCGCGACATCGCGTGGGAGGGGCTCGAGTCGATTCCCGGTGTGTCCTGCGTCAAGCCGGAAGGCGCCCTCTACGCGTTCCCGCGCCTCGACCCGAACGTCCACGAGATCCGCGACGACGCCAAGCTCGTCTACGATCTCCTCGTGTCGGAGCACATCCTGCTCGTGCAGGGGACCGGCTTCAACTGGCCGACCCCGGATCACCTGAGGCTCGTCACGCTTCCCGAGCCGCGCGTGCTCGCAGAAGCCGTCGAGCGCCTCGGGAACTTCCTCTCGAGCTATCGGCAGTAGCCACAGCCGTGCCCTCCGGGGTGTAGGCGGAGACGAGGCGACGCACCGCTGCGACCAGGGCCGACCGCGGCGTGAGATCGGCCATCGGCCGGGCATGCAGCAGGGCGGCGTCGGCTGCGCGCTGATCGAACGGCAGGAAGGTGACTTCGGTGATGCCGGCGAAGCGTTCGAGTGTTCGTCGGATCTGTCCCCGGGCGTCGATGCCGAGCGGCCCTGGACGGACGCGGTTCACCACGATGTGGCTCGACGTCGTGCCGATGAGGCGGCGAAGCTCGGCATGATCCCGGATGAAGCGGCTGATCCCGACCGGATCCGCGGATGCGACGGCCACGATCGCATCCGCCTCCTGCAGCGCGGTGACGGTGGCCGCGTGTCTGCGTGGGCCCGTGATGTCGTACGTGGCCTCGTCGTCGGCATCGAATGCGCCTGACACGTCGACCACGGTCTCCTCGGCCCAGGTACGGCACGCCGTGAGTGCGGAACGCAGACGATCCGCAGAGAGTTCCGGCCACCGACCGGGACGGTTGATTCCCCCGAGCACGTCGATCTCGCCCGCACTCGTCTCGAGCACGCTCGCCAGACGGGTCAGTTCGGCGGAGTCGAGGGCGCCGAGCTCCGCACGTCGGCAGGCTGCGGCGATCCCGGGTGCGTCGTCGCTGAGCCCCAGCAGCAGCGCGAGCGACGGCGCCACGGTGTCCGCATCGACCAGAGCCGTACGGCGCCCTGTTCTGGCGAGTTCGACAGCGAGCTGGATCGCGATCGTGGAGCGTCCGGGGGAGCCGGCCGGGCCCCAGACAGCGGTGACCCGATGCGGGGCCTTCGGCGCGGGAACGATGGCCTCGGGAACATCGGCGATCAGCGCGCGAGCGACCGCCCAGCCGCTCGCATCCGCGGGAAGCGGTGCGGCGAGGCCGTAACGCCCCAGCAGTCGGCTGTCGCCGTCGCCGAGGGGAACGATCCGCACCGCCGCCCTGTCGCACGCTGCGATGAACTCGGGTGTCATCACGCGGCGGCTGACGGCGACGATCACGGCATCGATGTCTGCAGGCAGCGGGAGGACACCACCCGGCGGAGCGATCGCGGCCACGTGGACGCCCTCGGTCTCGAGCTCATCAGCCAGGGCAGAGGCTCGTCCCGGTGGCAGCGCCAGCACCACGGAGGTCATGGGGTGGATCCGACCGGCACGATCGACAGCACGGAGCCACCGGTGATGGCCGCGAGCACCTCGGCGACCTCGGCCCGGTCGATGACGACCTCGACCGACGTGCTGCCGGCGGCGAGCATCGCGTCGGTCGTGATGACCGACGCGATGCTCGCATCGGCCACGAGGATTCGGGGCGCGTCGAGGGTGCCCTCGTCGTCGTCCAGCGGCGGTGCATGCCACAGCTCGACGACCGTGCCTGCGTCGACGTCTGCGGGTATCCCGGTACTGCTCTCCACGACGATCGTCGTCGTCCGGCTGTCGTCCGCATCCTCTGTCGAGGAGCCGGCCATCAGCTCGCCTGACGCGACGGTGCGCGACGCCACGAGTCCGGGGCGGAGGTCCTGCGGGGCGAGATAGCGATCTGCGATGGTGCCGAGACCGACGTCGATGACACGGAAGTCTCCGGAGACGAGAGCCTCGCCTCTGACGATCGTACGGGTCGCCTGGAGCACAGGAGTGGTCGCCCCCGACGCGGTGACGACGGCCCAGACGCCGCCGATCGAGAGCACGACCAGCACGATGCCGATGAGGAAGCGGACGTCGCCCCAGAAGGCGCGCCGAGTACGGGCGAACTTGTTCATTGCGACATGGTCACAGATATCGCTCAGCACGCTCGAGACTTATCCACAGCACGCGCGAGGTGCGGGTGTGTCAGTGCGGTGGGGGGAGAATGGGACGATGCCTGACTCGTCCTCGACCGCACCGCGCTTCCTTGCGCCGTCGCAGGTGGCCGAGCTGCTCAGCATCGAGGTGGATGAGGTCATCGAGCTCGTCTATCAGGGGCGTCTTCGAGGGTCGAAGCTCGGTTCTCCTGCGAGGTGGCGCATCGAGGAATCGAGCCTCTCGGAGTACCTCGACGAACAGTCCGAAGAGGCCAGGCGGATCGCACTCTGGCACCAGGCGAACGAGGCGAGCTTCCCGGAGGTGTGGGGAACCTCGCGCCGTCAGGGCATCTGATCGCCCACGGTCTGGACCGATGTCACGGCCGCGAACGGGATGATCCGGAAGCCGCGAACGGCTGAGGCTGTTCTCGCATCGCCCGGGTCGTGCAGCGCCAGATCGAGATGATCGGCACCTGCGCGATCGACCGTCCCGTGGAAGTCGGATCCGTCGATGCTGACGACCCTGACGGGTACGCGCCGACGTCCGAGGTCACGGAGGACGAACCCCAGCGACATCCGCTCGCGGAGGACGGGCGCCGACGCCTCCGAGTCCTCGAGGCTGGCGAGCAGCAGACCGTGGTCGATGCTGAGGCCCCGCACGGCATGCAGGGGCAGGATCCGTGTGGATCGTCGGGCGGAGGCTTCCTCTGTCTCGATCATGGCCGCCGCGACCCAATCGGAACCCAGCGAGTGCAGCCGCGCCCGGATGTGCATGCCCCCGGGGAGATCTATGGTCGCGGGAGCGGCCGAGGCACACAGGATTCGGAGCCGGCTGCGCAGCTCGAGGCGCGAGACGCGCAGCCGCTCCGACTCCGCGTCCAGCGCCGCGCGCTCGCTTTCCCACTCCGAGGCCAGCTGGCCCTCGAGGTCTTCGAACAGTCGATCCCAGTGCACGCGCCCCACCGTAAATGATGTGGACAGCACCATGTACGAGTTATCCACATAGATCACGAAACCGAGCTGGACGGCCTTCTGGTGCGTGCTCTACTGGGCGCAGTCTTCCCCGATGGAGAGTGCCACAGATGACGCTTCACGAGTACTTCGCCGCGCAACCGACGCCCCGCGCCGAGCTGCCCGATCCGCAACCGCTGCTGCGGAGCCTGACGCAGGGCGTGCTCGAAGTGCTCGCGGGGATCAGAGAAGTCGATCAGCTAGCCCGCTGGTTCAACGAGGATGCTTACCGGAGTCTGGTGACGCGGGCGAACCTGTCGGCGAGGGCGCGCAGCGCGAGGGGGGTCTCGCCTGCGCGCCCGACATTCGAGATACTCTCCATCCGAGTGACCGAGCCCGTCGACGGCAAGGTCGAGGCCGTCGTCGTCGTCGCCGGTCCCGGGCGGACGCGAGCGGTCGCGATCCGTCTCGAGGGCCTGGACCGTCGTTGGCGAGCGACGTCGCTGGCGGTTCTCTGAGCCGACTCGCTCTAGGCTGGTGATGTGTCAACCCTCAGCGATCTCGCCCATGCCCAGGGCCTTCTGACCGACAACGATGTGGAGTGGCTGCATCGCCTCGCCGGTGACGGCCAGCTCCTGGCCGATCTCGCATCGGCGGACATCGTGGTCTGGCTCCAGACCGACGACGGCTCGTTCGTCGCCGTGGCGCATGCGCGGCCGAGCGGTGCGGCGACACTGTTCTACCGTGACATCGTCGGCGAGCGAGTGCGTCCGCAGTGGCGCACGCAGGTGCAGGGCGCGTTCGACTCCGCCGACATCGTGGACTCGTCCTCGCCCGATTGGTTCGAGGAGACTCCGACGCGAGTCCGGGCCGTGCCCATCGTCAACGAGAGACACGGTGGCGACCGCCAGGCGACGGTCATCGGGGTGGTCACCCGGCACACGAACCTCGGAGAGGCGCGGACGCCGTCCCGACAGCAGATCACCTTCGACGAGTGCGCGAACGACATCTTCCGGATGATCGCCGACGGCAGCTTCCCCGACCCCGCTGCTCCGACATCGCCCCGTCGCGGCGCTCCGCGGGCATCCGACGGACTCATCCGCATCGACGTCGACGGCATCACCACCTTCGCGAGTCCGAACGCACTCTCCGCTTTCAACCGCATGGGGTTCGACGACGAACTCGAGGGTGAATCGCTCGCCGAGGTGACCACACGTCTCGTCCCGCCTTCCCGCCAGGTCGACGAGTCTCTGCCGGTGGTCGTGACCGGACGGGCGCCGTGGCGCACGGACATCGAGGCGCGCGGCGTCACGGTGTCGTTGCGTGCGATCCCGTTGAAAGACCACGGAACGCGGATCGGTGCCATCCTGCTGTGCCGTGATGTGTCGGAGCTCCGCCACCAGGAGCAGGAGCTCATCACCAAGGATGCGACGATCCGCGAGATCCACCATCGTGTGAAGAACAACCTGCAGACGGTGGCGTCGCTGTTGCGCATCCAAGCGCGACGCACGCATTCGGATGAAGCCCGTGAGGCGCTGACCCAGGCGATGAGACGTGTCGATTCCATCGCCGTCGTGCACGACACGCTCGCCCAGGGGCTCACGCAGAAGGTCGACTTCGACGAGGTCTTCCACCGTGTGCTGAAACTCGTGGCGGAGGTCGCCTCGGCGCCGAACACCCGAGCACGCACTCAGTCGACCGGTCGCTTCGGCGTGCTGCCGAGCGAGTACGCGACGCCGCTCGCCCTGGCGCTCACGGAGGTCGTCACCAACGCGGTCGAGCACGGGCTCGCGGGTCAGGAGGGGATGGTCACGATCGACGCCGCGCGCACCGAGGAGAACCTCCGGGTCACGGTGCGCGACACCGGAAGCGGGCTGCCCGAGGGGCGGATCGGTCAGGGACTCGGCACGCAGATCATCAGGACTCTCATCCAGGGCGAGCTCAGCGGCTCCATCGAGTGGCGGGGGGCCGAGGGCGAGGGCACGGAGGTCGTCATCGACATCCCGCTTCGCTGGCTCACGAAATAGCGACCGCCGATCGGATACGACGAGGCTGCCCGAGACGTCGTCTCGGGCCGCCTCGTCGTATGCTCAGGAAGCGCGGCGGGCGCGCGCGGCGCGGCGCTTGAGTGCGCGGCGCTCGTCTTCGGAGAGGCCGCCCCACACGCCCGAGTCCTGGCTGGACTCGAGGGCGTACTGCAGGCAGATCTCGGTCACCGTGCAGGTGGCGCAAACGGTCTTCGCCTTCTCGATCTGGTCGACGGCCGGGCCGGTGTTCCCTACGGGGAAGAACAGCTCGGGATCGACAGTCAAGCAGGCGGCCTTGTCGCGCCAGTCCATGGGGGCTCCTCGGTGTGGATTTTCGTGCATCATCGCAACGCGACGACTCGGATTTCGGGTGCAGATCGGGTTCAGCTACCCTGTATGAGATACGGACGGATGCCCGCATTCTGTGATGCGGGCGTTGAGCCCGCCCCACGCCGCTGTGGGAGCACATGACGCTGTCTATTCTGTTACATGAAACCGGCGAAATCAAGGGTTTCGCCGCTTCTCATTCGATTCTCAGGAGACACATCGTGCGCTCACCCGGCCTCGCCCTGGCAGCTGCGGCAGTCCTCTCAATCGAGGGGGCTGCGCTCCTCGTGTTCGCTCTGATCGAGGTCTTCGGCCTCGGGGCAGGCGATGCGTCCTCGCTGCCGACAGCGCTCGCCCTCATCGTCCTGACGCTGATCGGAGCCGTCGCACTCGTGGCCGTCGCGATCGGCACCAGGTCAGGACGGTCTTGGGCCCGTTCCGGTGGCGTGGTCTTCCAGGTGCTCGCGATCGCCATCGCCCTGGCTTCGCTCACGATCCAGCCGATCGCATGGGCGTTCACGTTCGGGGTCGGGCTCCCGGCGCTGCTCGGCTTCGTCCTGCTGATCGCGAGCACTCGCGCGGAGAACGAACGCCCCGCGGAGTGACGCTCAGGCGTCGATGCCGAGCAGTCTGCGCAGACGTGCGACGTGGCCGGTGGCCTTGACGTTGTACTGGGCGAGCGTGATCGATCCCGACTCGTCGAGCACGAAGGTCGAGCGAAGCACGCCCTCGACCTTCTTCCCGTAGTTCATCTTCTCGCCCCACGCACCGTAGGCCGTGTGCACAGCGTGATCGGGGTCGCTGAGGAGCGTGAAGGTCAGGCCGTCGCGTTCACGGAACTTCGCGAGCGTGGCGGGCTCGTCGCGGGAGATCCCGATCACCCGGTAGCCGGCGCCCTGCAACGACGAGATGCTGTCGCGGAAGTCGCACGCCTGAGTCGTGCAGCCCGGCGTCATGGCGGCGGGGTAGAAGTAGAGCACGGTCTTCTGCCCGCGCAGATCCTCGAGACGGACGGAGGAACCGTCCTGGTCGAGCAGGGTGAAGTCGGGGGCAGCGGTTCCGGGTTCGAGGCGCACAGTCACGGCTCCAGCCTAGCGGCCGGACGCCTGCTCGGCCTTGTCGGCGAAGGTCTGGAGGAGTCGCTGCAACGAGTCCAGACGCGCCCGTCCGGTCTCGTTCAGCTCTCCGCGCTCGGCGGCTTCGATGAGAGCGCAATCGGGGGCGTCCGCCAGGTGCGTGCACCCGCGCGGGCATTCCTCCGCGATGATCGCGAGCTCGGTGAACGCGGCGAGGATGTTCGCCGGGTCGACATGACCGAGGCCGAAGGAGCGCACCCCGGGGGTGTCGATCACCCACCCGTTGCCGGCCTCACCGACGTACCGCAGGGAGACCGTGGACGACGAGGTGTGACGCCCGCGTCCGGTCACCTGGTTGACGTGTCCTGTCGCCCGCAGAGCGCTCGGCACGAGCGCGTTGACGAGGGTCGACTTGCCCACCCCGGAGTGTCCGACGAACACCGTCGAATGGCCGACGAGCGCTGCGCCGATCTCCTCGACGGGCATCTCCTCCTGGGCGCTCGTGAAGACGCGCAGATCGAGGCCGTCGAAGTGGGAGAGGAACGCGGTCGGGTCGGCGAGGTCGGTCTTGGTGACGACGAGGAGGGGGCGGATGCCGGCATCCAGCGCGGCGACGAGGTAGCGGTCGACGAGCCTGGCTCGTGGCTCGGGATCGGCGGCCGCGACCACCACCAGCATCTGATCGGCGTTCGCCACGATGACGCGCTCGACCTGGTCCGTGTCGTCCGCGCTGCGTCGCAGCAGCGACGTGCGATCGGCGATCCCGATGATCCGCCCGAGGGTGCCGTCATCACCCGACGTGTCGCCGACGACCTTCGCCTGATCGCCGGTGACGATGGGGTTGCGTCGCAGCTCGCGCGCTCGCGCGGCGGTGATCATGCGCTCGTCGGGGGTGTCCTCGTCGAGCAGCACCGAGTACCGGCCACGGTCGACGCCGAGCACACGCCCGATCTGCGCGTCGTCGTGCGCGGGCCGTCGCTTGGTGCGCGGACGGTTCGCCTTCGGGTTCGGACGCGTGCGGATGTTGCTCTCGTCATACTCCTCGAAGTCGTCGTCGAGGTCATCGGAGTCGTCGAGCCAGCTCACGCGGATGCGCCTCGCAGCATTCGCTCCCAGAGGAGGGTGAACTCGGGCAGGGTCTTCGACGTCGTGCCGATGTCATCGATCTCGACTCCGGGGACGCGCAGACCGATGAGCGCACCCGTCGTCGCCATCCGGTGATCGTGATGAGCGGCCCAGCCGCCGCCGTGCAGCGTCCGCGGGATGATGCGGAGTCCGTCGGAGAGCTCCTCTGCCTCTCCGCCCAGCGCGCGGATGTTCCCGATCAGGGCTGCGATCCGGTCTGTCTCATGCAAGCGGATGTGTCCGATGCCGCGGATGGTCGTGGGGCCGGAGGCGAAGGCCGCGAGCCCGACGAGCGTGGGGGTCAGCTCGCTCGCCGCGGACAGGTCGATGTCGAGACCATGGATCTCGGTTCCGGCCTTGACCGTGAGCGTGCCGCTGTGACGGCCGACGTGCGCCCCCATCGCCTGCAGGATCTCGGGGAGGAGAGCGCCCGGCTGCGTGGAATGCACCGGCCAGCCGGGGACGGACACCGAGCCTCCGGTCACCAGTGCGGCGGCGAGGAACGGGGCGGCGTTGGAGAGATCGGGTTCGATCGCGATCTCCTTCGCGCGCGGCACGCCCGCCTCGACGAGCCATTCGCCGGTCGCCGGGCGTTCGATGCGGATGCCGCGACGGCTGAGCGCCTCGATGGTCATGTCGATGTGGGGGAGGCTCGGCAGATGATCACCGGTGTGCACGAGGTGCAGTCCGACATCGAACCGAGGTGCGGCGAGCAGCAGCCCGGACACGAACTGACTCGACGCCGAGGCGTCGATCTCGACGCGCCCGCCCCGGATCCGCCCGTGGCCTCGCACGGTGAAGGGCAGCGCCCACGTTCCTTCGTCGTCGATGTCGACTCCGAGGTCTCGGAGCGCACTGATGAGCCCGCCCATCGGCCGATGCAGAGCCGTCTCGTGAGCGGTGAGATGGACATCGTGCTGGGCGAGGCCTGCGAGGGGGGCGATGAAGCGCATCACCGTGCCGGCCTGACCGCAGTCGACCGTCGTACCGCCGGTGAGCTTCGCGGGCGTGATGACGAGGTCCGGCCCGAACTCCCCGCTCGCCTCGACCTCTTCGATCCCGACGCCCAGCGCGCGCAGGGCCTCGACCATCCGGCGGGAGTCATCCGAGTGCAGCGGGGCGATCAGACGGCCGGGGCCGTCGGCGATCGCGGCGATGATGAGTTCGCGATTCGTCAGGGATTTCGACCCGGGTATGGTCACCGTCGCATGGACGGAATCGGCGGTGAACGGCGCGACATAGACGCCCTGGACAGGGGAGGGGGAATACCTGTTGGCGCTCATCGGTTCCCACCTTAGTAAACGCGAGTGTCCGCCCCGATCGAATGGCGGGTACTCGTCGAGAAGGAGAGAGCATGCTCGCAACGCTGGAACGCGAGTCCGTGGACCTCAGCGGCCTAGACTGGCCGGTGATGGATGACACGGCACCCGCAGAAACGGTCAGCGACCCTCGGCGCGAATTCGAGGAGCAGGCGATCCCTTTCATGGATCAGCTCTACGCCGCGGCCATGCGCATGACCAGGAACCCCGCCGATGCGGCGGATCTCGTTCAGGAGACGTTCGTGAAGGCGTACGGCTCGTGGGCGACGTTCTCGCAGGGCACGAACCTCAAGGCGTGGCTCTACCGGATCCTCACCAACACCTACATCAACATCTATCGCAAGAAGCAGCGCGAGCCGTTCCAGGGCACGATCGACGAGCTCGAGGACTGGCAGCTGGGCGGTGCGGAATCCACCACCGCGTCGCACGGCCGGTCGGCTGAGGCCGAGGCGATCGACCACATGCCGGCATCCGTCGTCAAAGACGCGCTGCAGGCCGTGCCGGAGGACTTCCGGTTGGCGGTGTACCTCGCCGATGTCGAGGGCTTCGCCTACCAGGAGATCGCGGACATCATGAAGACGCCCATCGGCACCGTGATGAGCCGCCTGCATCGAGGCAGGCGGATGCTGCGGGAGCTGCTGGCTGACTACGCCGCGGAGCGGGGAATCTCTGCGGCCGACCCGAGGAGCAGGAAATGACCGACTGCGGCTGCGACAAGGCCCGCAAGGATCTCGAGGAGTACCTCCGCAACGAGGTCTGCAACACCGAGCACACCGAGATCCGCGAGCATCTCGAGAACTGCCCGTCCTGCAGGGATGAGGCGCTCGTGGCGACGACACTGACCGAGGTCGTGGCTCGCGCGTGCAAGGAGACCGCTCCGGAGGAGCTGCGCGACCAGGTGTTCGCCCGTCTGCGCGAGGTTCAGGCCGCCCAGCACTGAGGGCGGCCCTCCCGGACCGACGGCTGCCCGTAGGGTGGTTGCATGACGGTCATCGACTCACGCGACATCCCTGCCGACCCCGAATCAACCGAGCGTCTCGCTGCGGGATCGCTGACCTACCGCGTCGTCGACGGGTCGGATGCCACGCGGGCCGAGCTCTTCCAGCGCGCGACCACCCGAGGATTCCTCGGCGCCGAGCCGTCGACGGAGGAGCTGGCATTCGGTCAGCAGACCTTCGATGCCCGTCGGAACACGGGTGTCTACGAGACACCTGCAGCCGACACGATGCCGGTCGCGACCATCGACTCCTGGGTGACCCCGGTGACCCTTCCCGGTGGGAGAGAGCTGCCGATGTGGGCGATCAGCGGTGTCACCGTCTCGGCCACGCATCGCCGCCGAGGCATCGCCAGGGCGCTCCTCGAGGGCGAGCTGAGGTCAGCGGTCTCCGCCGGTGTTCCGATCGCGGGTCTCACCGTCTCCGAAGCCACGATCTACGGCAGGTACGGCTTCGGTTCGGCGCTGCCCATGGCGAAGTTCACCGTGGACACGCGCCGCGCCGGATGGGCGGGGCCCTCGGTCGACGGGCGTGTGGAGTACGTCGATCGGGACACGCTCGCCGCGGCACTCGACACGGTCCACGACCGCGCGCGGAGCGCACGGTCGGGGCAGATCCCCGGGTGGCCGTCGCGCTGGACCGGTATCGCGGGGCTCGCACCGGGCAACACGGACGGTGCCAAGGTGCGCGGCGTCCGCTTCCTCGATCGAGAGGGCGAGGTCAGGGGAGCGATGGCCTTCGCGCTCCAGGACAGCAGCGGATCCTTCCGCTTCGCCCTCGATGTGCGGCTGCTGGTCGCGGAGACGCCGGAGGCGACCGGCGCGCTCTGGCGGTTCGCTCTGCAGCACGACCTCGTCGATCAGGTCACCGCCGACCTCCGTCCGCTCGACGATGCTCTTCCGTGGCTCGTGCGCGATCCCCGCGGGGTGACGCAGACCGTTCACGATCACGGCTGGCTTCGCATCCTCGACATCCCGACCGCGCTCGCCGCGAGGACCTACTCGGCGCCGCTCGACGTGGTCATCCGCGTGAGCGACCCGCTCGGGTTCACGGCGGGTGACTGGCGTCTGCGCCTGGATGCGCAGAGCGAGCCGCGCGTCGAGGCGGTCGAGGGCGCCGACGTGGATGCCGAGCTCGACATCTCGGCGCTCTCGATCCTTTACGCCGGCGGAGTCCGTGCGGCCTCGCTGCACGGAGCCGGACGGATCGTCGCCGACAGGAACGTCGTCGAGGCTCTCGACCGTGCGTTCGTCGCGTTCCCCGCGCCGGCGCTCGACATCTGGTACTGACGCCGCCGGCCGATCGGCATCCGCCCTCGACACGCGAAGGGAGCCTCGACGATCGTCGAGGCTCCCTTGTGCGTGGTGGTGTCGCTCAGCCCAGGGTGAGGGCGTCGCGGAGCAGCTTCGCCTGCTCGGCCGCGTGCACCTTCGACGAGCCCGTCGCCGGTGACGCGGACGCGGGACGCGAGACCGGGTGGAAGGAGCGGTCGCCGGGGACGTCAGCGAAGGCGAGTGCGAGGAACGGCCAGGCACCCTGGTTCTCCGGCTCCTCCTGGACCCACCGCAACTCGGCGTTCGGGTAGGAGTCGGTGATCGCCTTCAGTCCGTCGATCGGCGTCGGGTACAGCTGCTCGAGGCGCACGAGGGCGATCTCGGGGTTCGGGTTCTTCTCGAGCTCGGCCCGCAGATCCCAGTGGACCTTGCCGGAGTGCACGAGCACGCGCTTCACCGCGTTGCGGTCGAGGTCTCTGCTGTCATCGAGCACGGGCTCGAAGCGACCCTGCGTGAAGGCCTCGACCGGGCTCGTCGCACCGCGCAGACGCAGCATCGCCTTCGGGGTGAAGACGATCAGCGGCTTGCGCGGACGGGCGTAGGCCTGACGGCGCAGCAGGTGGAAGTACGATGCCGGCGTCGACGGACGCGCGACGATCATGTTCTCCTGCGCGCACATCTGAAGGAAGCGCTCGATGCGCGAGGACGAGTGGTCCGGTCCCTGACCCTCGTAGCCGTGGGGAAGGAGCAGAGTGACGCTGGACTGCTGTCCCCACTTCTGCTCGGCCGCCGAGATGTACTCGTCGATGACCGACTGTGCGCCGTTCACGAAGTCACCGAACTGGGCTTCCCACAGCACGAGCGCCTCTGGCGCCTCGACCGAGTATCCGTACTCGAAGCCGAGTGCCGCGTACTCGCTCAGCAGCGAGTCGTAGACGAAGAAGCGCCCCTGGGACTCCGACAGGTTGGACAGCGGCAGCCACTCCTGCCCGTTCGCGCGGTCGTGCAGGGTCGCGTGACGCTGCACGAACGTGCCGCGGCGCGAGTCCTGCCCTGCGAGCCTCACGGGTGTTCCCTCGACGAGGAGCGATCCGAAGGCGAGCAGCTCGCCGAAGCCCCAGTCGATGTTGCCGTTGCGGCTCATGTCGAGACGCTTCTCGAGCTGCTGCTGCAGCTTGGGATGCACCGTGAAGCCCTCGGGCTTGTTGACGAACGCGTCGCCGATGAGCTGGATGACCTCGTTCGAGACCCCGGTGATCTCCGGAGCACCGACCTGCTCGTCGACGGGAGGCAGCTCCTGAGCGACCGGCGTCGCGCCGGTCTCGGCGGCGTGCGTCTCCGCGAACGCGATCTCCAGACGGTTCTGGAAGTCGGCCTTCGCCTCGTCGTACTCCTCTTCGGTGATGTCGCCACGACCGACGAGCGACTCGGTGTACAGCTTGCGCACCGACCGCTTGGCCTGGATCAGATCGGTCATCAGCGGCTGCGTCATCGAGGGGTCATCGCCCTCGTTGTGCCCGCGGCGGCGGTAGCAGACGAGGTCGATCACGACATCACGATGGAAGCGCTCGCGGTACTCGAAGGCGAGCTGAGCGACGTGGATGACGGCCTCGGGGTCGTCTCCGTTCACGTGGAAGACCGGTGCCTGGATCGTCTTCGCCACATCCGTGGAGTACACGGAGGTGCGCGAGTCGTTCGGCAGCGTCGTGAATCCGACCTGGTTGTTGACGACGATGTGGATTGTGCCACCCGTGCGATAGCCGCGAAGCTGCGACATCTGCAGAGTCTCGACGACCACTCCCTGTCCGGCGAACGCGGCATCGCCGTGCACGAGGATCGGCAGCCACGTGAAGGTGCCGATGGGCTTGCGGTCCTGCTTGGCGCGGACGATGCCCTCGAGCACGCCGTCGACCGTCTCGAGGTGAGACGGGTTGGCCGCGAGGTAGACGGGCAGCTCGGACTCGTCGTCGGCGATGAAGGTGCCCTCGGTGCCGAGGTGGTACTTCACATCGCCCGACCCGCGCTGGTTGCCGGGCGTCTGCGTGCCCTCGAACTCCTGGAACACGTGGCCGTAGGTCTTGCCGGCGATGTTGGTCAGGACGTTCAGCCTGCCGCGGTGCGCCATGCCGATCGCCGCGCCCTCGAGCCCCGATGTGGCCGCGCCCTGGAGGATCTCGTCGAGCAGGGGGACGAGCGACTCGCCGCCCTCGAGCGAGAACCGCTTCTGGCCGACGAACTTCGTCTGCAGGAAGGTCTCGAACGCCTCGGCCTCGTTGAGCTTGCGGAGGACACGCAACTGCTCGTCGTGTCCGGGCTTCTGGTACTTGACCTCGACCTTCTCCTGGAACCACCGGCGCTGCTCGGGATCCTGGATGTGCATGTACTCGATGCCGACCGTGCGGCAGTACGAGTCGCGCAGGACACCGAGGATGTCACGGAGCTTCGCGATGCGACGGCCGCCGAATCCACCCGTCACGAACTCGCGATCGAGGTCCCAGAAGGTGAGCCCGTGGCTCTCGATCTCGAGGTCGGGGTGCGAACGCTGGACGTACTCGAGCGGGTCGATGTCGGCCATCAGGTGGCCCCGCACGCGGAACGAGTTGATGAGCTCCTGCACGCGCGACTGCTTGTCGACGCGCTCGGCGAGGTCGACCGCGATGTCGGGGTTCCAGCGGATGGGTGCGTAGGGGATGCGCAGTGCGGCGAAGATGTCGTCGTAGAACCCGCGCTGCCCGATGAGCAGCTCGTGCACCTTCTTGAGGAACTCCCCGGAGCCCGCACCCTGGATGACACGGTGGTCGTAGGTGCTGGTCAGGGTGATCGTCTTGCCGATCGCGAGCTCGTTGAGCGTGCGCTCGCTGGCGCCCTGGAACTCGGCCGGGTACTCGAGCGCGCCGGCGCCGATGATGCAGCCCTGGCCCTTCATGAGGCGAGGCACGGAGTGCACGGTGCCGATGCCACCGGGGTTGGTCAGCGAGACCGTCGTGCCCTGGAAATCGGCCGCGGTGAGCTTGTTGTTGCGAGCGCGGGTGACCAGGTCTTCGTAGGCGACGAGGTACTCGCTGAACGACATCGTGTCGGCGCGCTTGATGCTGGGGACCATCAGCGCGCGGGTGCCGTCGGGCTTGGGGAGGTCGATCGCGATGCCCAGGTTCACGTGTGCGGGCGCGACGACCGAGGGCTTGCCGTCGATCTCGGCGTAGAAGACGTTCTGGCTGCGGAACTCGTCGAGGGTGCGGATGAGCGCCCACCCGATCAGGTGCGTGAAGCTGATCTTCCCGCCGCGGGTACGCGCCATGTGATTGTTGATGACGATGCGGTTGTCGATCATCAGCTTGGCCGGAACCGTGCGCACACTCGTCGCCGTCGGGACGGTCAGCGACTCGTCCATGTTCGCGGCGAGAGTCTTCGGCAGTCCGCGGAGCGGCGTGACCTTGTCTTCCTCGACAGGCTCGGCGGGCTCCGGGGATTCGGGCTTGGGGGCGGGCTTGGGAGCCTGCGCGGGGATGGGCGCGGCCGCGGCCGGCTTCGTCGTCGTGCGGGCGACGGGCTGCGTGCCGATCACGGGGATGGGCGCGGTCACGGGGTGCGCAGGCTGCTCGACCGCGGATGCGGGAGTCGCCGTGCCGGTCGCGGCATCGGACTGGTACTTCTCGAGGATCGGCCACCATTCCTTGTCGACGGAATCGCGGTTCACCTTGAACTGCTCGTAGAGCTCTTCCACGAGCCAGGAATTGGCTCCGAACCCCCCGTCGCCCCCGACGCCGGTCACCTGGTTCGACACGCTCGATCGCCCTCTTTCATCGCTGAATCTCACATGTGCACACCGCGACGCAGGATGCGTTTCGGGTCCGCACACTCTCGACTGACAAGCCTAACCTGTTTCGCCATGCGAATCGTCGAAGCCATGCGCCCGGATCGTCGCGATCTGAGTACCGTGGGGGTATGGAGTTCTCCGGTGAGTCGCCCACAGTCGATCTGACCTATTCCGACGTGTTCCTGGTTCCGCGCCGTTCGGCGGTGACGAGCCGCCTGCAGGTCGATCTCGCCCCGCAGGACGGCACGCCGGCGACGCTTCCGCTGGTGGCATCCAACATGAACTCGGTCACGGGTCCTCGGCTCGCCGCGGTGCTCGCGCGCCGCGGGGGACTCGGGGTGCTGCCGCAGGACATGCCGCTGCAGGCTCTCGACGCCGCGATCCGCGACGTCAAGAGCCAGCCGGTGCTGTGGGACACGCCGCTCGTGCTCCCGCCTGAGGCGTCGGTGTCGGACGCGCTGCGGCTGATGCCGCCGACCGCCGGACACGGGATCGTCGTCGCGTCGGGCGCGGCCCCGCACCACGTGGATCGGATCCTCGGAGTCCTCCCGGCGACGCGGCTCGCGACGGCGCTGCCGGATGCGCAGCTGGGCGACCTCGTGCACACCGGGACGCCCTCGCTCGACGCGGACGACATCGGATCCGAGCGCCACGCTTTCGATGTGATCACCGATGCGGGCGTCGAGATGGTGCCGATCGCCCACCACGGGCACCTCGTCGGCACGCTCAGCGCGCGCAGCGCTCTGCGCTCGACGCTGTATCGACCGGCGGTCGACGGCGACGGTCGTCTCGCCGTCGCCGCAGCGGTGGGGATCAACGGCGATGTGGCGTCGAAGGCGCAGGCGCTCGCCGCCGCCGGCGTCGACGTGCTCGTGGTCGACACCGCGCACGGCCACCAGGAGGGGATGCTCCGCGCACTGAGCGCCGTGTCCGAGCTGAACCTCGGCATTCCGATCGTCGCGGGCAACATCGTGACCGCCGACGGGGTCAGGGATCTGGTCGAGGCCGGAGCCTCCATCCTGAAGGTCGGTGTCGGCCCCGGCGCGATGTGCACGACGCGCATGATGACGGCCGTCGGACGCCCGCAGTTCTCCGCCGTGCTCGAGACGGCCGAGGCCGCGCACGAACTCGGGGCGCATGTCTGGGCGGACGGGGGAGTGCGCTACCCGCGTGATGTCGCACTCGCGCTCGCGGCGGGCGCGGCATCCGTCATGGTCGGCTCCTGGTTCGCCGGGACGATCGAGGCTCCGGGCGAGCTGCAGAGCGACGAGGAAGGGCGGATCTACAAGGAGTCGTGGGGAATGGCCTCCACCAAGGCCGTGCAGGAGCGCTTCGGGCGTCTTGACGCCTACGAGCGTGCGCGCAAGGAGCTGTTCGCCGAGGGGATCTCGTCATCGAAGATCTATCTCGATCCGCTGAGGCCCGGCCTCGAGGACCTGCTCGACATGATCACCTCAGGGGTACGGTCGTCGTTCACGTACGCCGGCGCCGCGTCGGTTCCCGAGTTCCACGACCGCGCGCTGGTCGGGTTGCAGTCCGCCGCGGGCTACGAAGAGGGCAAGGCCCTCCCGGTCAGCTGGTAGCCGCCCGGCCCTTTCGCGGGATCCCGTAGAATCGTGCTCACCATGGACGACCCTCCCAGTTGTAGTACATCGCCCCACTGCCCGCCCCTCGCCCGCGAGGGGACTCGTTGATGGATTACATCCTGCTGGGCGTGGGGCTGCTGCTCACTGTCGGCACCGGACTGTTCGTCGCGAGCGAGTTCGCTCTGGTCAATCTCGACCGTGCCGACCTCGAGGCCCGCCAGGCGCGGGGAGAATCCCGTCTGTCACTGACGATCAGCGCGCTCAAGCACACGTCGACCCATCTGTCGTCGGCGCAGCTGGGCATCACCCTGACCACGCTTCTCACCGGCTACACGATGGAGCCGGCGCTGTCGAACCTGCTCCGTCCGACGCTCGTCGCCTGGAGCATCCCCGAGGCCGCGGTCGGCCCCATCGCCACGATCGTCGCGATGCTGGTCGCCACCGTGCTGTCGATGATCCTCGGTGAGCTCGTCCCCAAGAACTTCGCCCTGGCGCTGCCCCTCGCGACCGCGAAGCTCGTGATCCCCTTCCAGGTCGCCTTCACGACGATCTTCAAGCCCGCGGTGGTCGTGCTCAACGGGAGCGCGAACGGGGTGCTGCGGGGCATGGGGATCGAGCCGAAGGAAGAGCTCTCCGGTGCCCGCAGCGCCGAGGAGCTGTCGTCGCTGGTCCGCCGCTCCGCGAGCGCCGGCCTCCTCGAGGCCGACACCGCGAGCCTTCTCGACCGCACCCTCACGTTCTCGCGCCTGACGGCTGCCGACGTGATGACCGCTCGACCGAGCATGCACGCGCTCGCCGCAGGCGACTCGGCCGACGACGTCATCCAGCTCGCACGCCGGACGGGCCACAGCCGTTTCCCGGTCTACGACGACGATCTCGACGACATCACCGGCGTCGTGCACCTGAAGGCGGCGATCTCGGTTCCCCGCGATCGTCGCGCCGAGGTGCCGGTGGGCGCGATCTCGACCGATCCGCTCCGCGTTCCCGAGACCGTCCACGTGGATGCCCTGATCTCCGAGCTCCGAGCACGCGGCTATCAGCTGGCGGTCGTCGTCGACGAGTACGGCGGCACGGCCGGACTCGTGACCCTCGAGGACCTGGTCGAAGAGCTCGTCGGGGAGGTCTCCGACGAGCACGACCGCACCAGGGCGGGCGTCGTCCGCGGGCGTGACGGCATCATGTTCCCGGGCGAGCTGCGTCCGGACGAACTGCGACACCGTGCCGGTGTCGTGGTCCCCGAGGGGGACGTCTACGACACCGTCGGGGGCTATGTCATGAGCGTGCTCGAGCGCGTGCCGTCGGTCGGCGACGAGGTCGCCCTCGACACCGGGAAGCTCCAGGTCGTGCGCATGGACGGGCGGCGCGTCGACCGCATCCGGTATGTCCCGAGTCCCGGCGACGCAGGAGAGGCGGCCACCCGATGAACGACTGGGGAGGACTGGCCTGGCTGGTCGTACTGCTCGTGGCGAACGCCTTCTTCGTCGGCGCCGAGTTCGCGGTGATCTCGGCACGCCGCTCTCAGATCGAGCCGAAGGCCGATCGAGGATCGCGCAGCGCGAAGACCGCGCTCTACGCGATGGAGCACGCGACCCTGATGCTCGCGACCTCGCAGCTCGGCATCACGATCTGCTCGCTGTTGATCCTGAACGTCTCGGAACCGGCGATCCACCACCTGCTCGCCGTGCCGCTGCACGCGATCGGCTGGTCGGACGGCGTGGTCGACGCCGTGTCGTTCACGATCGCGCTGCTGATCGTGTCGTTCCTGCACGTCGTGTTCGGCGAGATGGTGCCGAAGAACCTCGCGTTCTCGATCCCGGATCGCGCCGTGCTGATCCTCGCGCCGCCGCTCGTGCTGGTGTCGAAGATCTTCATGCCGGTGATCTGGGTGCTCAACGCCGCCGCGAACGGGGTGCTGCGGCTGTTCCGGGTCGAGCCGAAGAACGAGGCGGCCTCGACGTTCACCCTCGACGAGGTGGCGACGATCGTGGATCAGTCGCGCCGGGAGGGCGTGCTCACCGACACGGCGGGCACGGTCGCGGCTGCCGTCGAGTTCACCGACAAGAAGGCCAGCGACGTGGCCGTCCCGCTGAGCGATCTCGTGACGCTGCCGCAGTCGACCACCCCGGACGACATCGAGAAGGCGGTCGCCCGCTACGGTTTCTCGCGCTACGTGATCGTCGACGGCGACGACGTGCCCGTCGGGTACGTCCACCTCAAGGACATCCTGCGGGCCTCGGACGGCCCGGATGCCGCCTCGAAGCTCGTCGAACCGCTGCCGTCGAAGCGCATCCATCACATGGTGCCCGTGCAGGAGGACACCGATCTGGAGGATGCTCTCGCGGTGATGCGTCGCGCGGGCCGGCACCTGGCGAAGGTCAGGGATTCCCATGGCCGCACCACGGCCGTGCTCTTCCTCGAGGACATCCTCGAGGAGCTGGTCGGAGAGGTGCAGGACGCGACTCGTCGCATCCGCGGCCACTAGCCCCCGCATCGCGACGAAGCCCTCCGGTCCCGTGCGGATCGGAGGGCTTCGTCGTCTGATCGGAGCGGGTCAGCGCCAGTGCGCGCGCTCGTACTGCGGCGGCCAGGCGACGTCGGCACCGAGCTCGTGGGCCGCTCGGAGGGCGAAGTGCGGATCGCGCAGCCACTCACGGCCGGCGAAGATCGCGTCCGCGGCGCCGTCGGCGAGCACCTGCTCGGCCTGCTCGGCGGCGGTGATCAGGCCGACCGCCGAGACCGGGATGCGCCCGCCCTGACGGACCGTCTCGGCGAGCGGCACCTGGTACCCGGGGAACACGCTGATCTGCTGGTGAGCGACCAGACCACCACTGGAGACGTCGATCAGGTCGGCACCGCGCTCGGACGCCCACTCCGCGACGGTCGCCGCCTCGTCGGGCGTGAAGCCGCCCTCGGCATGGTCGGTCGCGGAGATGCGCACGAACAGCGGCACGCCGTCGCCCGCGGCGCCGCGCACGGCATCCACCACGCGCAGAAGCAGGCGAGCCCTGTTCTCGAGGGATCCGCCGTATTCGTCGTCGCGCAGGTTCGACAGCGGCGACAGGAACTGGTGCAGCAGGTACCCGTGCGCGCCGTGGAGTTCGAGCACGTCGAAGCCTGCGTCCAATGCCCGTCGGGCCGCGGCCGCGAAGCCGTCGATCACGGCCTCGATTCCCTCCGAGTCCAGCGCGACAGGGGAGGAGAACCCTTCGAACGCGACCGCGGATGGTGCGGTCGTGGTCCAGCCGCCCTCGGCCTCGGGCACCGAACCGCGTGCATCCGCCCACGGCCACCACGTGGAGGCCTTGCGCCCGGCGTGCGCGAGCTGGATTCCTGCGGCCGCGCCGCGCGCGTGGATCGCCTCGACGATCGGCTTCCATGCATCGCGCTGCTCGTCGTTCCACAGTCCGACGTCTCGGGGTGAGATACGGCCCTCGGGCACCACAGCGGTCGCCTCGGCGACGATCAGCCCGGCGCCGCCGGAGGCGAACTGGGCGAGGTGGGTATGGTGCCACTCCTGCACGACGCCCTCGACCGCGCTGTACATGCACATGGGCGACACCCAGAGACGGTTTCGGAAAGTGACGGATCGGATGCTCAGGGGGGAGAAGAGAATACTCACCCTTCGACGCTACTGCGCGGCGGGGGTGGGGCGGGTCGTCGCACTAACGTGGAGTCATGTCCGAAGTGCGCGAATGGTCCCGCGAAGATGTCGCGACGTTGCTGCGGGTCCCCGGACCTGCGGATGACAAGTACTCGCGCGGTGTCGTCGGACTGCGCACCGGATCGTCGGCCTACCCCGGCGCCGCGGTGCTGGGCGTGGAGGCTGCGTGGCGTGCAGGTGCGGGTTTCGTGCGGTACATCGGTGAGGGTCGGGCGGCGGATGCCGTGATCGCACGGCGCCCCGAGACCGTCGTCAGCCCGCACGTGGCGGGTGCCCGTGTCGGGGCATGGGTCATCGGATCGGGGACCGAGGCGGGGAAGCGCACGGCGGACGAAGAGCGTGAGTTGCGGGGAATCCTCGACGGTGCGGTTCCGGTCGTCGTGGATGCTGGCGCGCTGGATATGGCACGGGGCAGCCGGGCGCCGCTGCTGCTGACACCGCACGGACGGGAGTTCGCTCGACTCCAGGCGCAGATCGGGTCGGCACCGGGCGACGACCGTGCGCGCGCGGCGGCCGAGGCAGCGGCCCGACTCTCCGCGGTCGTACTGCTCAAGGGGGCCCGGACGCTGATCGCGCACCCGGACGGCTCGGTGATCCGGGTCGACGCCGGCACCGGATGGTTGGCGACGGCCGGAACCGGTGACGTGCTCGGCGGTGTGCTCGGAACGCTGCTCGCCGCGAATCCCGACGCATCGATCGCGGAGGTCGCTGCGACGGGAGCATGGCTGCACGGGCACGCGGGCCGCATCGCGGCCGGGATCGGTGCGGACGGTGGCGCGCACGGGCATCCGATCGTCGCGCTCGATGTCGCGCAGGCGCTTCCCCGCGCGATCGCGGACGTCCTCGCGTGAGCCGCAACCGGACGCTGCGCACGCTGGCGCTCTGGTGCGCCTTCCTGCTCGTCCATGTGCTCGTCGCGGTGGCGGGGTGGCTGTACCCGAGCCAGCCGATGGGCGATGTCGTGCTGGTCTACGAGCCCTGGTCGTCGGCAGCACTCTCCGGCGGACCCATCGTGGGCGTCACCGAGACGTGGGTCTACCCGCAGCTCGCGCTGGTGCCGATGCTGCTCGCGAAGATCCTGTCGGTGCCTCTGATCGCGGCGATGGGCATCTCTGACGCGTATCTGATCGCCTGGGCCGTGCTCGTCATCGTCCTCGATGCGATCGCGTTCTCGGTGCTGATCGGTCGGTCGCCCTCGCAGCCGCGACGGGCGGCTGCCTGGTTCTGGATCGCCGCCCTCCTGCTGCTCGGCCCGATCGCCCTGTACCGGATCGATGCGATCACCGTGCCGATCGCGGTGGTCGCAGGACTCTGGGTGACCCGTCGACCGGCCGTCGCCGCGGCGCTGCTCACGATCGGCGCCTGGATCAAGATCTGGCCCGGTGCTCTGCTTCTCGCGGCGGTCGTCGCCGCGAGAAGCCGGATGCGGATCCTGCTCACGGCCGCGGCGGTGACGGCGAGCATCATCGCGCTCCTGTTCCTGTTCGGTGCCGATGTCGAGATCTTCGGATTCCTGACCGAGCAGACCGGACGCGGCCTGCAGATCGAGGCGGTCGCGGCGACCCCGTTCCTGTGGCTCGCGGCGGTCGGTTCCGCGCGCATCGAGTACAGCTTCGAGATCCTCACGTTCCAGATCGCCGCGGACGGAGCGGATGCGGTCGGCGCCGTGCTCACCCCGCTCATGGCGGTTCTCGTGATCGTCATCACCGTCATCGGTGCGCTCAAGGCGACGAGGGGAGCAGCGTTCCCGCGCCTGTTCCCGCCGCTCGCGCTCTCACTCGTCGCCACTCTGATCGTCCTGAACAAGGTCGGTTCGCCGCAGTTCCAGACGTGGCTGATCGCGCCGGTGATCCTCTGGCTGGTCCTGGACCGCACGAGGGCCACGGCGCCCGCGCTGATCGTCCTCGCGCTCTGCGCACTCACCTGCCTCGTCTATCCGTTGAACTACGACGCGCTGCTGCGAGCGGAGATCCTCCCGGTCGCGATCCTCACCCTGCGCAACGTCCTGCTCGTCGTGGCGCTCGTCGTCGGCATCCGTGCCCTCGTCCGAGTGCCCGCACACCGACCCTCAACGAACCGGGAGTAACCCATGCTGATCGCCTTCTCCGTCGCCCCCAGCGGCACCCCCTCCGACGGATCGGAGCCCGCCGACGCCTCGGTGCACGACGCGGTGGCCGCGGCCGTGCGCGTCGTGCGCGAGTCCGGTCTGGCGCACCGCACGACCAGCATGTTCACCGAGATCGAGGGACCGGACTGGGACACGGTGATGGACGTCGTCAAGCGTGCGACCGAGGCCGTGATGCCGTTCGGCTCACGGGTGTCGCTCGTGCTCAAGGCCGACATCCGCCCCGGCTACTCCGGCGAGCTCGACGCCAAGATCGACCGGCTCGAAGCGGCGATCGAAGGCTCAGACACCCCGTAGACTCGACGGGTGAATCCCTCGACTGAATCGAGGGGTGCGGCGAAGTGGGCGCTCCTCTCCCTCGCCATCGGCAGCTTCGGCATCGGCATGACCGAGTTCGTCGTCATGGGCCTGCTGCCCAACATCGCAGGCGAGCTGCTGCCCACGCTCTGGGCCAGCAGCCCCGAAGACGCTCTGAGTCAGGCCGGATGGCTGATCTCGCTCTACGCGCTCGGCGTCGTGGTCGGTGCGCCGACCATCGCGGGCTTCGTCGCGCGTTACCCGCGGCACCGTGTGATGATCGGCCTCGCGGTGGCGCTCACGGTCTTCAACGCGCTCACGGTGTTCCTGCCGACCTTCGAGCTCGTCGGCGCCTCGCGGTTCCTCGCGGGACTGCCGCACGGCGCCTATTTCGGAATCGGGGCGCTCGTCGCCGCCGAGGTCATGGGGCCCGGCAACCGCGCGAAGGGTGTCGCGTTCATCCTCACGGGTCTCACGGTGGCGAACGTCGTCGGTGTGCCCCTCGGGACCTTCCTCGGCCAGTTGTGGGGGTGGCGGGCGGCCTTCGCCGTCGTCGCCCTCGTGTTCGCGCTGGCGACGGTCTGCATCATCTTCTTCGTCCCGGAGCACCCGGGGTCGCCGGGGCGGACCATGCGCGAGGAGCTCGGCGTCTTCCGCATCCCCCAGGTCTGGTTCACGCTCGGCGTCGGCGCGATCGGCTTCGGCGGATTCTTCGCGGTCTACAGCTACATCGCACCCCTGGTGACCGACGTCGCCGGTTCGCCCGAATGGGCCGTGCCGATCATCCTCGTGCTGATGGGGCTGGGCATGACAGCCGGAAACCTCGTCGGCGGTCACCTCGCCGACATCGACCTCCGCAGGACCCTGCTCTGGGGACTCGCCGCGATGGCCGTCGTCTTCGCGCTCCTCGCGCTGCTCGCGTTCTGGATCGTCACCCTCGCCCTGCTCGTGTTCGTGGTCGGCTTCGTCTCCTCGGTCCTGTCGCCGACCATCCAGACGCGCCTCATGGACGTCGCCGGAGACAACCAGTCGATCGCGGCGGCCATGAACCACTCGGCGCTCAACATCGGCAACAGCCTCGGCGCGTTCCTCGGTGGCATCGTGATCGCCGGCGGCTGGGGCTTCACGGCTCCCTCGTGGACCGGAGCGGCGCTCGCCGTCGCGGGACTGCTGATCGCCCTGCTCTCGTATCGGGCGGAGGCCCGCACGCCGGCCTTCGCCTCGGCGTGACCTGCCGCCTCGGTCGTAGAGTGAGGGTGTGACCGCCCCAGACGACCTCCCCGTCGCAGGGACGGCCGTGCTGTTGCGTGAGGGTGCCGACGGTGTCGAGGTGCTGCTGATGCGGCGACCCGACCGAGGATCCTTCCCTGGGGCCTGGGTCTTCCCCGGCGGCAGGATCGAACCGGGCGATCGCGTCGACGGAGCGCCGGAGCAGGACGACGCTCGCCGTGCCGCCGTCCGCGAGACCCTCGAAGAGGTCGGCCTGGTCGTCACCGATCCGGTGGTGCTGTCGCGATGGCAGCCGCCGGTCGAGGCGCCCGTCCGCATCAGGACCTGGTTCTTCCTCGCGAGCGCCCCTCGTGGGGCGATGCGGTTCTCGACCGATGAGGTCGTCGACGCGACGTGGATCGCCCCGTCCGAGGCGCTGCAACGGCACGCCATGGGGGAGTGGGCGCTGTTCCCGCCCACCTGGATGACGCTTCGCGAACTCGTCCGCTTCGAGAGCGTCGAGTCGGCTCTCGCCTCCGGCGGTGCAGCGCGGCACTTCTCGACGAGGATCGTCGAGACCGACCAGGGCATCGCCTACGACTGGGACGATCTGCGCCTGGAGACGTACTCGCGGCCGTGGAGGTTGCGCGAGACCTAGATCGCGAGCAGACGGCGCAGGTGCCCGCCCACGGCCTCGGTCTCGATGAGGAAGCCGTCGTGCCCGAAGTCGCTGGTCAGGACGACCGCCTCGGTGCCGTCGAGCGTGTTCGGGATGCTCCGCGCGATGCGGTGCTGACCCTCGACGGGGAACAGCCGGTCGCTGTCGATCCCGAGCACGAGAGTGGTGGCGGTCACGGTGCGCAGGGCCTCTTCGACGCCGCCCCGGTCGCGACCGACGTCGTGCGAGTTCATCGCCTCGACGACGGTGATGTAGCTGTTCGCATCGAATCGACGGGTGAACTTGTTGCCGTGGAAGTCGAGGTACGACTCGACGGCGAAGCGCCCGCCGTGCCCGAGAGGAGACACCCCGGACTGCCATGAGCGCTGGAACCGCTGATTGAGCTCGATGGGGCTGCGATAGTTCAGCAGCGCCATGCGGCGGGCGAGCGCGAGGCCGCGGTGAGGCCCGTCGCCGTCGGCGAGGTCATAGTACTCGCCGCCCTGGAACCGCGGATCCATGCGGATGGTCTCGAGCTGAACCGTGTTGAGTGCGATCTGATCGGCGGTGGTGACCGGGGGAGAGGAGAGCACCGCCAGCCGTTCGACGCGCTCGGGGTGTGAGACCGCCCACTCGAGCGCGTGCATCCCACCCATCGAGCCGCCGATGACGGCCGCCCAGACGTCGATGCCGAGAGCGTCGGCGAGCCGCACCTGGGCCGCGACCTGATCGCGGATGGTGAGGTAAGGGAACCGCGATGCCCACTCGTATCCGGATGGCGCGATGCTCGCGGGCCCGGTGGAGCCCTGGCATCCACCCAGCATGTTCGGCGCGATGACGAACCACCGGTCGGTGTCGACCGGTGCGCCCGGTCCGACGATGTCGTCCCACCAGCCTGCCGTGGGGTGCCCCGCCTCGGCCGTGCCGCGCACATGGCTGTCGCCGGTGAGGGCATGCAGAACGAGGATGGCGTTGTCACGCGCCGGGTTCAGCTCGCCCCAGGTCTCGTAGGCGAGGCGGATGCCGGGGAGCTCCGCGCCGCTCTCGGTGCGGAACGGGCCGGACGAGGCGAACTGCCGCCCGCCTGCGGGGTCGCCGTCGCGCCAGGCTCCGGTCGCCGGTGGTCGCGCGCGGAGCAGACGCACGTCGGCCTCCGTCACGGGCGCCGAGGGCACCGTGTCTTCCGAGGTCGTCTGCCAGTCCATGCTCCCATTCTCGCCCGGTGCGCGATCGGTCGGACGAACGTTACGGTTCCCGGGTGTGCCGGGTGGCGCGTCGTGGCGTGGAGGCCTCAGCGGGCGAGGGTCGTGACGGTCGCGAGATGATCGCTGTTTCCGGCCCGTGCCGTGGTCGACTCGAGCACTGTCAGCCCTCGTACGAAGACATGATCGATACGGGCGAGAGGCAGAGCGGCGGGCCAGGTGAGACCGAGAGTGCCATCGGTCGGTCTGACCCAGTCGAGCCGCGAGCGGACGGCGCTGAGCGCGGGGTCGGCGGACGCAGCATTGAAATCGCCCACGACAACGATCGACTCCGCAGAGTCTGAGGCGACGGCGTCGGCGATGCCGGAGAGCATCGTGTCTCGCTCCTGCTGCACACCCGGACGTACGGACGCGGCGTGCATGACATAGACGGCGACGTCGCCGTCCGGGGCGTTCACGACGACACGCAAGGCGCGTTTCCAGTCGAGCCCGAGAGTCAGCGCCTGGGCATCCACGATCGGATAGCGGCTCCAGACGGCGACCGTTCCGATCGCGTACGAGTGCGGATAAGCGGCGGCGAGGGTCTCGCGTGCGGCCTCGAGGCTGTCGCCGTCGAGCTCGGTCAGGGCGATCACGTCGGCGGACATGTCGGCGAGCTCGGCCGCCGAGGCGGCCGCTCCACCCGAGTGCGCTCGGACGTTCTGGCTGACGATCTCGAGCGGCGTGCTCGGGGCGGGAGCACCCGCGGCGAAACCGGGAGCGGACGGCAGCATCGCGAGCGCCCAGACGAGGATGGGTGCGAGGAGAACCAGAGTGACGCGGCGTGCCAGAACCAGGGCCAAGGCGACGAGGATGGCGAAAGCGAGCCCCCACCACGGCAGCACCGCCGCCGCAGCGGTTCCGACGATGCCCGGGACCCAGATGCAGACGACCAGGACGAGGATCACCACGCCGACGCCGGCGATCGCACGTCCCGCACGCGTGGACGATCGTCGACGCGGGGTCGGTGTCGTGGTGACGTCGATCATGGGCTCCTCCGGGCAGACCTCCCATTCTCGATGCAGCGTCTGTGCGCCAGCCGTGCGGCCCCGACTCGGAAAGACCGGGAGCTCTCGCCGGCTGTGAACGCGGAAGTGNCACTTCCGCTCGTCCGCAGCGCGGATCAGGCGCGAGCGGCCTCCGACACGCGGCGAGCCGCGGCGAGAGCCTCGTCGAGGTCTGCCTTCAGGTCGTCGATGTTCTCGATGCCGACCGACAGGCGCACGAGACCCGGCGTGACGCCGGCGGTGAGCTGCTGCTCGGGCGTGAGCTGTGCGTGTGTGGTCGAAGCCGGGTGGATCACGAGCGAGCGCACGTCACCGATGTTGGCGAGGTGGCTGAACAGCGACAGGCTGTTGACGAACTCACGACCGGCCTCCACGCCGCCCTTCAGTTCGAACGACAGCACGGCGCCGACGCCCTTGGGGGCGTACTGGTTGGCCTTGGCGTACCAGGGCGAGGAGGGCAGTCCGGAGTAGTTGACCGAGGCGACGTCATCGCGGCTGTCGAGCCACTCGGCGATCTCCTGGGCGTTCTGCACGTGACGCTCGATGCGCAGCGACAGCGTCTCGATGCCCTGGATGAGGTTCCAGGCACTCTGCGGTGCGATGGCCGAACCCAGGTCGCGGAGCAGCTGCACGCGAGCCTTGATGATGTACGCGAGCGGGTCTCCGACGGCCGCGGTGTAGCTGGCGCCGTGGTACGAGGGGTCGGGCTCGGTGAGACCGGGGAACCGCTCGACGTTCTTCGACCACTCGAACGTGCCGCCGTCGATGATCGCGCCGCCGATCGTGGTGCCGTGGCCGCCGAGGAACTTGGTGACGGAGTGCACGACGACGTCGGCACCGTGCTCGAACGGGCGGATCAGATACGGGGTCGCGATCGTGTTGTCGACGATCAGCGGCACGCCGCCCTCGTGGGCCACGTCGGCGACCGTGCGGATGTCGAGGATGTTGATCTGCGGGTTGCCGATGGTCTCGGCGAAGAAGAGCTTCGTGTTGGGGCGGACGGCGCGGCGCCACTCTTCGGGGTCGTCCTGGTTCTCGACGAACGTGACCTCGATGCCGAGCTTCGCGAGCGTGTACTTGAACAGGTTGTACGTGCCGCCGTAGATCGAGCTCGACGACACGATGTGGTCGCCCGCCTGAGCGATGTTGAGCACCGCGAACGTCGACGCTGCCTGGCCGCTGGAGAGGACGAGGGCGCCGGTGCCCCCCTCGAGCGCTGCGAGGCGCTGCTCCAGGACATCCTGGGTCGGGTTCTGGATGCGGGTGTAGATGTTGCCGAACTCGGCCAGCGCGAAGAGGTTCGCCGCGTGGTCCGCGCTGTCGAACACGTAGGACGTGGTCTGGTAGATCGGCGTGGCGCGGGCCTTGGTCACGGGGTCGGGAGCAGCGCCGGAGTGGATCTGCTTGGTCTCGAAACGCCAGGTCTCGGGTGCGGACATGTGTTCCCCCTGGAACTGTTGGAAGGTCGATTCGACTGTTGTCGTTGCAAGCGACAGTACGGAACATCGGCGTCTGTCAACAGCGAGTGGGAAATGTGACGTAATGAACTCGGCCCGGCGTCAGGGCAGAGCCGGTCGGCCGTTCAGTCCTGCGTCAGCAGCGCAGCCGCCCAGGTGCGCGCGATCGCGAACGGCTCGGCGAACGTCGCCATGCCCACCGTGACGATCGCGCCCTCGTACAGCAGCATCATCGCCTGCGCCGTCGCGCGGGGATCCCGCATGCCGGCCTCGGCGCAGAGCTCCTCGAACACCTCGAGCAGCCAGATCTTCTGGCGGGAGACCTCGGGGAACACCGGGTGGTCGTCGTTGCCCTCGCCGATCTCGGCACGGGCGTTGATCGCGCTGCATCCTTTGGGGCTGTTCTCGTCCGACCACGAGATCGCGGCATCGAAGATCGCGAGTACGCGGTCCGGTCCAGGCTCGGGTACCCGCGCGAGCTCTGCTGCCACGTGGGCGCGCCACCGCGCGTCTCGGTGCTGCAGGTAGGAGACCACGAGAGCCTCCTTCGACCCGAACCGGTCGTAGAGGGTCTTCTTGGTGACTCCGGCGGCCTCGGCGATCGTGTCGACGCCTACGGCATGGATGCCTCGCTCGTAGAACAGCTTCGAGGCGGCGTCGAGGACGCGCCGTCCTCCCGGTGTGAGGGGGACGAGTTCCGGAACGCGCTGCGTCATGCCCTCGACTATACCAGTCTGTATAGTCGAGGGCATGGGTAAACAGATCGGTCTACTTCGCGTCATGGTGACGGTCGCCGCCTCGGTGGCCTTCGTCGTGACCTGGAGCTCGGGCTTCATCATCCCGGCGTTCGCCACCGTCGACGTGTCACCGCTCACGCTCCTCGTCTGGCGCTTCGTGCCGCTCGCCGTGATCCTCGTCGCCGTCGTCCTGCTCACCGGCGCGGGCAGGGGAGTGAGCGTTCGTGACCTGCGCACTCAGGCATCGATCGGAGTCTTCGCGCAGTTCGGATACTGCGTCGCCGTGTACGGCGCCGTCGCCGCGGGCATCGCGACGGGGACGGTCGCACTGATCGACGCCGTGCAGCCGCTCGTCGTGGCCGTGCTCGTCGGTCCGGTGCTCGGTCTGCGCGTGCGAGGTGCCCAGTGGGTGGGACTGGGGGTCGGTGCGATCGGCGTGCTGCTCGTCGTGCGCTCGCAGTTCGGGTCGTCCGCGGCGCCTCCCGTCGCCTACCTGCTGCCGGCCGTCGCGATGGCATGCCTGATCGTCGGCACGCTCCTGCAGCGCAGATCGACCGTCGAGACCGGCGTGCTCCTGACCCTCACCGTCCACGTCACGGTGACCGCGGTGCTGCTGCTCGTCATCGCCGGGGTCGCGGGAGTCCTGGCCCCGCCGTCGTCGGCGTCGTTCTGGCTTGCGGTCGTGTTGACCGCTGTGTTCCCGACCCTGGCGGCATACGGCCTCTACTGGTGGCTCCTGCGCCGGGTGGGCATCACCGCCCTGCAGGCGCTGCTGTTCCTGATCGCGCCGGCGACCTCTCTCGCCGGCGGCCTCCTGCTGGGAGAGCCGCTCACCGTCGTCACGGTCGTCGGATTCCTCCTCTGCGCCGTCGGCGTCGCCGTCGTCCTCGTCGGCGAGGCGGGGAGAGACGATGATGACCGGAAATCACGACCCGAGGGCGTGCACCCGCGATCCCGGCCGGAACATCGTACGGTGGAGACATGGTGAACAGGCGTGCAGTGGTGACCGGTGCGAGCTCGGGAATCGGGGAGGCGACGGTGCGCGCTCTGCGCGCCCGCGGCTGGGGAGTCGTCGGTGTCGCGAGACGCGCGTCGCGTCTCGCCGCCCTCTCGGAGGAGACCGGTGCGTCGACGATCGCCTGTGATCTGACCGATCCGGATGCCGTGGCAGCGCTGGTCGGAGAACTCGAGGCCTCGGGTCCCGTGCACGCGCTCGTGCAGGTCGCCGGCGGAGCACGTGGCACCGACCGTGTCGAGAACGCCTCCACGGATGACTGGCAGTGGATGTACGACGCGAACGTACTGGCGAGCCAGCGCCTCGTCGCCGGACTCCTGCCGTTGCTCCGTCGCGCCGCCGCTGCGGACGGGCATGCCGACACGGTGTTCGTGACGTCGACCGCCGCTCAGGTCGCCTACGCCGGCGGCGGCGGGTACAACGCCGCCAAGGCCGCGCAGTCGATGCTCGTGCACGCGCTGCGGCTCGAGCTGAACGGCGAGCCGATCCGCGTCGCCGAGATCGCTCCGGGGATGGTGCACACCGAGGAGTTCACGCTCAACCGGCTGGGTGGAGATGCGGTCGCCGCCGAGGCGGTGTACTCGGGCGTCGAAGCTCCTCTGCGCGCGGAGGACGTCGCAGATGTCATCGCCTACGCACTCGATGCCCCGGGCCATGTGAACCTCGATCTCATCACGATGCGCCCCGTCGCGCAGTCCGCGAACCACCTTCTCGCGCGGGGTCCGCTGCGGGTGCGCCCGATCGACTGATCGATGGCTGCACGGACGCTCGCCGAACTCGCATCCGACGGTCTGATCGATGCGGAGTGGGCCGAGGCCCTCTCGCCGGCTCAGGAGATCATCACGGCACTGGGTGAGCGTCTCCGCGAGGAGCAGGCTGCGGGGCGCGGCTACCTGCCCGCGGGTGATCACGTGCTCCGTGCGTTCCAGCGTCCGATGTCGGACGTCAAGGTGCTCATCACCGGTCAGGATCCGTACCCCACCCCCGGGCACCCGATCGGACTGTCCTTCGCGGTCGATCGCGAGGTTCGGCCGCTGCCTCGGAGCCTCGGCAACATCTACAGGGAGCTCGACAGCGACCTCGGCATCCCTCCTGCCCCGCACGGCGATCTCACCGCGTGGAGCGACCAGGGTGTGCTGCTGCTGAACAGGGTGCTCACGGTGCGCCCCGGCGAAGCGGGGTCGCACCGCCGCTGGGGGTGGGAGCAGGTGACCGAGCTCGCGATCACGGCGCTGGTCGCTCGTGATCGACCGCTCGTGGCGATCCTGTGGGGCAAGGACGCCGCGAGTCTCGAGCCGCTGCTCGAGGACACGCCCGTGATCGCATCGGCGCACCCTTCTCCGCTCTCCGCGCGCCGGGGTTTCTTCGGCTCGCGACCGTTCTCGCGGGCGAACGAGTTGCTCGAGGCTCTGGGCTCGACCCCGGTCGACTGGCGCGTCGACGGCGAGCCCCCTCTAAGCTGATCGCATGCAGTTCGAGCCCGGTGATCGCCGCCGTGTGCTGCCGCGCCATCTTCGCCCGCAGCAGCAACCAGAGGTGTTCTCGTACTCGATCCGCCCCGCGCGCGCCGGAGACCTTCCGTATGTGCGAGAGATCTACAACCACTTCGTGAGCAACTCGGTCGTCACGCTCGATGAGCGGCGCAGCAGCATCCCGTACTGGCGAGAGAAGTTCGCCCTGCTGAACAGGCTCGGTCTGCCCTTCCTCGTCGCGGTCTCACCGACCGGCGTCGTGATCGGCTACGCGCTCGCTCAGCCGTGGGCGGGCAAGAACGCGTACAAGTACACGGTCGAGGACTCGATCTATCTGGGGCCGGGGGCCGGCGGCAAAGGCCTCGGGGCCGCGCTGCTGCAGGCGCTGATCGATGCGTGCGAGCAGCTCGGCATCCGAGAGATGGTCGCCGTGATCAGCGACACCAAGGCGGATGCCTCCATCCGGCTGCACGCGAAGCTCGGCTTCATCGAGGCCGGGCGCATGGGGCGCGTCGGTCACAAGTTCGGCCGTGACCTCGGCACCGTCTACATGAGACGCGCGCTGCGTCCGAGCCGGCGACGCAGGCTCTTCAGCACCGGCTCGGCGCGCTGACCGCCGGAGTCACTCCGGGGGAGCCGGGATGACCGGGATCGCGGCCAGCAACGCCTTCGTGTAGTCCTGTGTCGGGCGCAGCAGCACGTCGTCGGTGGAGCCCCGCTCGACGATGCTCCCGTCCTTCATCACGACCACCGTGTCGCAGAGGTTCTGCACGACGCCGATGTCGTGGGAGACCAGCACGAGGGTCAGGTCGGCGGTGCGTCGCAGTTCGATCAGGAGGTCGAGGATCTGCGCGCGCACCGTGACATCGAGGGCGGAGAGCGGCTCGTCGCCGATGAGGATGCGCGGCCCGTGCACGATCGCCCTCGCCAGGGCGATGCGCTGCCGCTGGCCGCCGGAGAACTCGTGGGGATAGCGATCGGCCATCTCCGGCTCGAGCCCCACTCTATCGAGCACTGCGTGCACCCGGGTGCGGTGATCGCCGTCGATGCCGAGCGCCCAGAGCGGCTCGCGGATGATCTGTCCCGCGGTCATCCGCGGATCGAGCGACGCATACGGGTCCTGGAAGACGAGACCGGTCTGTCGGCGCAGCCAGTGCAGGGACCTCGCCGATTCCGTGGCATCCACCGTCCTGCCGTCGACCGTGACCGTTCCGGCCGTCGGACGGTCGAGTCCGAGCAGCAACCGGATGAGGGTGGACTTGCCCGATCCCGATTCTCCGATGATTCCGACGGACGAACCTTCGACGATGTCGAGATCGGTGGGGGCGAGGGCGGTCTGGGTGCGGGTGCGCTCGAACGCCGACCGCTTCGGGATCACGAAGTCCCGGGTCAGTGATCGTGCCTCGATCAGGCTCACCGCGCTCCTCCCTCGGGGCGCCAGAGGGTCGCGGTCGCGTCGCGGAGGAGGCCCTGTGTGACCGAGGACTGCGGAGCGCTCAGCAGCGTGCTCACCGGCGCCGCCTCGACGACGTGCCCGTCTTCGAGCACGACGCCCTGAGTGGCGACCTGCGCGAGCACAGCGAGATCATGCGTGATGAACACCAGCGACATGCCCTGCTCCTCGACGAGTCGCAGCAGCAGCGAGAGGATCTCCGCCTGGATGGTGACGTCGAGAGCGGTGGTCGGCTCATCCGCGATGAGGAGGCGGGGGCGGCAGGCGAGAGCCATCGCGATCGCCACACGCTGGCGCTGTCCGCCGGAGAGCTGATGCGGATACCGGTCGACGATCGACTCCGGGTCGGGCAGGCGCACGCGAGCGGCTTCCTGGACGGCGCGTTCGCGGGCTTCGCGTCGGCCGATGCCCTCGTGGATGCGGATCGACTCGGCGATCTGACGGCCGACGGTGCGGATGGGGTTCAGCGCCGTCCGCGGCTCCTGGAACACGATCCCGATCTCGTCGCCGCGCAGTCGTGCGAGCTCCCGGTCGGGCATCCCGATCAGCTCGGTGCCCTTCCACCGGATGCTTCCGCTCGCGACGGCTCCGTCGGGAAGCAGACCGAGCACGGCGAGCGCGGTGAGCGACTTTCCGGACCCCGATTCGCCGATCAGACCGACTCTGGCGCCGTCGGGCACCTCGAATGAGATGCCGTCGACGACGGGACGTCCGTCGATCCGGACGACGAGGTTCTCGACGACGAGACTCATGCGACCACCGCCGGGGTGTGGATCTCCGCTGCCCGATGCCGGAGCGTCGGGTCGGTGGCCTCGCGCAGGCCGTCTCCGAGGAGGTTGAGCGCGAGCACCGTGAGCGTGATGGCGAGACCCGGCCAGATGACCGAGAGCGGATGCACGCCGATGTAGCGCTGCAGATCGGCCAGGAGCAGCCCCCAGCTGGGCTCGGTGACGGAGGCGCCGAAGCCGAGGTACGAGAGTCCTGCCTCGGCGAGCACGGCGACGGCCATCGACCACGACAGCTGCACGATGAACACGGGTGCGACGTTGGGGAGCAGATGACGCACGAGGCTCTGCGAGGTCGTGAGTCCCGACGCCCGAGCGGCGAGCACGAAGTCGCTCTGCTGCACTCGCCGCAGCTCGGGGCGGGTGACGCGCGCGATGTTCACGCCGAAGCCGATTCCCACCGACCAGATCACGACCCAGAGGGAGCCGCCCCACACGGAGGAGATCATCATGGCGATCAGGAGCACCGGGAACGCGATCAGGATGTCGACGAGCACGGCGACGGTCTCACGGAGCCAGCGGGCGGTCAGCGCGCCGAGGGCTGCGAGGGCGATGCCGACGAGAGTCGCGATGATCCCGGCGCCGAGGCTCACGAACACCGTGGTCCGCGCACCGGCCATGAGGAGGCTGAGGATGTCGCGTCCGGTGTCGTCGGTGCCCAGCAGATGCGGCCAGCTGGGAACCGCCCAGCGGTTGCGCACATCGGATGCCTGCGGGTCGAACGGCGTCCAGAACAGCGCGAGGAGAGCGGTGACGGCGATGATCGCGACGACGATCAGGCCGAAACGACCCGTGCCGGTGCGCCACAGTCGCGGGAGCCAACCGGACATCATGCCTCTCTCTGTCGGGGATCGATCGCCCGATGGATCAGGTCGACCACGAAGCCGACGACGAGCACGAAACCGGTGAGCACCAGCAGCTCGCTCTGCACCTTGATCAGGTCGCGCGTCCCGACATCGGCCACCAGCATCCGGCCGATGCCCGGGAGCGTGAAGAGCTGCTCGATGACGACGGATCCCACGATGATCCCGGCGACCTGGAGTCCGAGGACGGTGATGATCGACAGGCCCACCGCGGGGATGCCGTGCGAGATGAGCGCGCGCGTGCGCGTGAGGCCCTTGGCCGCAGCCGTGCGCACGAAGTCCTGACCGGCGGCCTGGAGAGTGGCGCTTCGCACGAAACGCATGAGCATGGCGCCCTCGACGATGCCGATCGTGAGTGCAGGGAGGAGCAGTGACTCGATCGCCTTGCCTGGCGTGCTCCATCCGGTGCGGGGGAACCCTTGAGGGGGGAGCCATCCGAGCCAGACGGAGAAGACGACGATGAGCATCATGCCCGCCCAGACCACCGGCACGGCCGCCAGAGCCTGTGCGCCGACGCTGAGGGCCGTGCCGCCGCGACCGCCGCGCCGCACCGCGGCGAGGATCCCGAAGGGGACGGCGATGAGCACGGCGATGAGCAGGGACATGATCCCGAGTGGCACGGTCACCTGCGCCTTGAGTGCCAGCTCCTCGCCGACCGACGCGCCGGAGAGCAGGGACGTGCCGAGGTCGCCGCGGAAGATGCCGCCGATCCATTCGACGTACTGCGTGGGGAGCGGACGGTTGAGTCCCAGGGATTCACGCAGCGCCTCGACCTCGGCGGGGGAGGCCTGGGTGCCGGCGATGAGCTGCGCGACGTCTCCGGGGAACACCCGGAGCGTGAGGAAGATCAGCGCGCTCGACACGAGGAGCCCTGCGATGAGCAGGGCTCCTCGGACGAGCGCATAGCGGATCACGACGCGGGTGTCGTCACTTCTCGGTGGAGACGGTCACGCCCGCGAGGTTGATGCGCGAGTTGATCGAGTCCTCCGGGAAGCCGGAGACGAGCGGGCTCACCGCCGTGATCGTCGCACCGTTGTAGAGCCAGTCGGCGGCGTGGTCCTCGGAGACGATGCGCGCGGCCTTCGCCAGCAACTCGGCCGACTTGTCGGGGTCGACCTCGGCGAGTGCGTCGGCGTAGAGGCTCTGCACCTCGGCGTTGTCGTAGCCGAAGTAGTAGTCGGGGTTCGCGAAGTTGCCGAAGTCACGGGGCTCGACGTGCAGCACGAAGCTCAGGTCGTAGTCGTGGTTCGTGTAGACGTCCTCGAGCCAGGTGGGGAACTCGACCGAGTCGACGTCGAGCGTGACGCCCACCTTCTGGAAGTCGGAGATCAGGACCTTCGGAACCGTGGTCCCGTAGAAGTTCGGGATCGTGAGCGTGAGCTCCAGATCCTCCTGGCCCGCCTCCTCGAGCAGCTGCTTCGCCTTCTCCGGGTCGTACGAGACCACGTCCGAGAGGTCCTCGTAACCGGGATCGAGTTCCGGGATCGGGCCGTAGAGAGTGGACCCGGCACCGACAGCCTCGACGAGAGCCTCGTGGTCGATCGCCAGACGCAGCGCCTCGCGCACCTTGACGTCGTCGAGCGGTGCCTTGGCGTTGTTGAACGCCAGCGTCGCCTTGTCCGTCGTGCGCCCCGTGGTGAGGGTGAAGTCGCCGGAGTCCTCGAGCTGTGGCGCGAGGTTCGGGTCGACTGCGGTCAGGACCTGGACTCCGCCGTCGAGTGCCGTGTTCACACCCGCCGTGAAGTCGGGGATGTACTGGAACTCGACCTCGGCGACGCCTGCGGGGTCACCCCAGTACGCCTCGTTGCGGGCGAAGGTGATCGTGCTGCCCTTGTTCCAGCGGGTCAGCGTGAACGGGCCGGTGCCGTTCTCGGCGGTCTTGAGATCGGTCGTGTCACCCGTCTGGAACACGAGTCCCGCAGGACCGGTGAGCGAGAAGAGGAAGTTCTGGTTCGGCTCGCTGAGCACGATCTGCACGGTCGTCGCGTCCGGGGCCGTGATCGAGGCCACCGATGCGAACTCGGCGTTGCCCTGAAGGGTGGCGTCCGTGCGGACGGCTTCGTACGAGGCGACGACGTCGGCGGACGTCAGTGCGGTTCCGCTGTGGAACGTGATCCCGTCGTTCAGCGTGAACGTGTAGGTGAGCCCGTCGTCGGACACCTCGTAGTCGGAGGCGAGGCGAGGCTCGATCTCGTTGTCCTGCGAGCGGCTCACGAGGCCCTCGTAGATGTTGTCGATGAGGATCTGCTCGAGAGCTGCGCCGCTCGTGTGGCGGATGTCGAGGTTGGTCGGCTCGAGCACGAGTCCCACCTGGAGCGTCGCGTCCGGATCCGGCTCGCCGACCGGCGCCGTCGTCTCCGGTTGGGCCGTGCCGGTGCAGGCGGTGAGGATGACGGCGCTCGCCGCGATCGCGGAGATCAGCGCGAGTCGTCGCGTACGTCGGAACATGGGTGGTTTCCTCTCGGTGCGGCAGGTGCTGTGTGCCGGTGGTTCGAGCCTAGGGATGTGTCCGGGCAGTGAGGCGGAATGTGGAACGGGGCGTCACATTCCGGCTGTGGGGACGCGGGAGGCGATCAGAGCGGCCAGCTCCGCCGGAGCGGTCTCCTGCACGTTGTGGGTCGCCGTGATCGCGACCACGCGCGCCTCGGGGAGGCGGCGAGCGAAATCTTCCGCATCCGCCGCGCTCACGAATCCGTCGATCGCCCTGACCAGGGTGACCGGGGCGGACGCGCGCTCGAGATCATCCCAGCCGCTCGTGTTCAGAGCAGAGGGCGCCGAGGCTTCTCCGGCGTCGTGAGCTGCGAGCGCCTGCGCGGCGAGATGGGCGAAGTGGTGCTTCCACTCGATGCGCCCGTCCTGGCGCACGCGGGTGTTCAGGAACACGCCCCGTTCCGTGTCGGGGCGTGAACCGCCGAAGCCCAGTGCGATCGCCCGATCGACCAGTTCGTCGCGGGTCGCGAAATCGGTGGGTCCCGCGTAGAACTCGCGCAGCGCCGCGGGGCCCGCCGATGTGTCGATTCCCGGCGTGATGTCCACGACGATCAGCTCGGCGACGAGATCCGGTCGTGCGGCGGCCAGCGCGGCCCCGGTGAGCCCACCGAGCGACTGTCCGATGACCAGCTGCGGTGCATCCGTCCAGGCGTCGAGCGCCGCGGCGACGTCGAGGGCGAGGGTGCGCGGGGTGTAGTCGGCGTCGTCGCGCCACGACGAGTCGCCGTGGCCGGCGAGGTCGATCACGAGCACGGGCTGGTGCAGGGCGAGCACGGTCGTGTCCCAGGTGTGCGCGTTGAGTCCCGCGCCGTGCAGAAGAGTGATGCGCGGCGACCCGTCGCCGAAACGGAGCGCGCTCACCTGACGCCCGTCGGTGAGCGACAGGGTCAATCGCTCGACGGGAGGAACGGGGACGCCCAGCGCCTCTGCCTGTGCGGGAAGATAGCTGAACTCGCTGATGTCGATCGCCACCTGCATATTCTGCTCTGGTTTGCCCGCACTCGGGAAATGAGAGAGCAATGAGTCAAGTGATTGCGATTGATTACCTGGCGTTACGTTGATCAAGGTCGCATGTGAGTTGTCTTTCTGCATTTCAGGTGTGCGTCTCGCACGGGCCACGATTCCCGTACGTCGGAATATCATTGGGGTATGAGCGAGACGCGAGTGCACCTCTCCAAGACCGAGCCCGCCGCCTATCAGGCCCTCGACGCGTTCGCCCGCACGGTCGGTGAGATCTGTGCCGCGAACGGCATCGACGATCGGCTCAAGGAGATCGTGATGATCCACTGCTCCCAGCTCAACGGGTGCAGCTTCTGCACGAGGCTTCACGTGGACCGGGCGCTCAAAGCGGGGATCGACACCGACACCCTGATGCAGATCGCGACATGGCGGGAGAGCGACGTGTTCAGCGAGCGTGAGGTGGCCGCGCTGGAGCTCGCCGAGGCGTTCACGTTCATCTCGGAGGAGGGGATCTCCGACGACGTCTACAACCGCGTCGGCACCGTGTTCACCGAGAAGGAGTACGCGGCCCTGAGCTGGGCGTGCGTCTCGATCAACGCGTTCAACCGCGTCGTCATCGCCGGTCGATACCCGGTTCCGCCGCGCACCCCGCAGGCGCAGGCATGACGGCCGTCGACATCGAGGGCGTGAACAACGTCCGTGACGTCGGCGGGATGCCTGCGGCCGGTGGCCGCATCCGCTCCGGCATCCTCCTGAGGTCGGGTCAGCTCTCGGGAGCGAGCGCGGCCGGCGCCGAAGCGCTGAGTCGACGCGTCGCGCATATCGTCGATCTGCGCGACGGAGAGGAGGTGTCGGCGGAACCCACCGAGATCGCGGGCCCGGACACCACGCATCTCCCGCTGTTCCTCGGATCCGTCCGCTCGTTCTTCGAGACGGACACGAGTCTGGAAGACCTCTACCTGCACCTTCTCGAGGAGAGCGGTGAGCGGCTCGTCGCGGCCATCCGCGTCATCGCCGCGGGGGAGCCCACCCTCGTGCACTGCACGGTCGGCAAGGACCGTACCGGTGTGACCGTGGCGCTCGCGCTCGCCGCGGTGGGCGCCGACCGCGAGGCGATCATCGAGGACTACGCCCTCACCGAGTCGCAGCTTCCTCCTGAGCGGTCGCAGCGCATCGCCGCCTACCTGCGGTCCCAGCATCCGGAGGCGGTGCATGCCGTGGCTCTGGCGACGCAGTCGCCGGCGCCGGTCATGAGGGCACTGCTCGACGACGTCGACGCCCGCTGGGGATCTGCGGCCGGTTACCTCCGCGCGAACGGCATGACCGATTCCGAGCTCGAGGCGCTTCGTGACGCTCTCGTGGAACCGATCGTCGACCAAGGTTAGGCAACCCTTCACCTGGTGTACCATGGAAGCATCATGGAGACCTTCCTCGAGACCCGCAGCACGCGCGCAGAGCGCCGCGCCGCGCGTCGTCGCGCACACCACCTGGTGACGGCTGACGAGCACTCGCTCGCCGAACTCGAGGTCTTCCTCGCGACTCTGCCGCTGTGCGCATCCGGTCGGATCTTCATCGAGGTCCCTGAGACCGCCGACATCGGCGTCATCGATGCTCCCGGCCGCATGACCGTGACCTGGCTCGCCCGCGGTGAGCGTTCCGGCGCTCCCGGCACCGGTCGCGCGTGCGCACCCGGGCAGGCGCTCGCCCGCGCGACGTGCGCCTGGGCAGACGAGATGCTCTGCGACGACGAGTACGAGACGCACGTCACGCTGCTGGGCGGATACCTCGGTACCGCCGACATCGTCGAGCACCTCACCGGCGTGCTCGAGATCCAGCCCGCACAGATCTACGCGCCGGAGCGCTTCGGGCTTCTTCCCTCCGAGCGCTGAGTCGCGCTCGCCCGGCGCACATAGTTGCCGTCTTCCAGACCCGCCTCGATCTCGAAGCGGTTGTGGAGCGGGTCCCGTCCGGCGAAGAAGTACAGCACCGGCAGCAGGATGCCGTAGCGGAGCCACTGCGCTTTGTGCACGGCTTCGTGGCGCAGCACGGCATCGCTCGGTCGTGCATCACCGGTCAGGAAGCATCCGCCGACGCACACGCCGCCCCGGTTGAACGTCCAGTTCGGCATACCGCGGAAGACCCAGAGGCCGGCCCGCCGCTCGACCGGACCCGTGCTCCACAGTGATCCCCACGCCCAGCCGACCATCGTGCCCCACCAGTACCCGACGCGACTGATCGGCGAGCGCAGCAGGAACGACGGGATGCGGCGGTCGAATCGGCGGCCGCGCTCGAGCGCACGCTCGGCCGCCGGACGCCAGTCCTCGGTCATGCGACTGCTCCGACGAGGCGCAGCAGCGCTCCGAGATCCTCGACCGCGTCGGCCGGAGTGCGAGGGGCGAAGCCGGCGATGGTCGCTCCGGCCAGCGGAACGCGTGTCCTGAGCGCACGCACCGCCGCGCTCAGCGCCGCGGGAGAAAGGCCGAACGGCGAGGGGGAGGAGACGCCGGCGATCTCGGCGGGATCCAGCACATCGACGTCGATGTGCACCCAGACGCGGCTCGCGCCTGTGGCTTCGACGGCGTCGGCGAGGGAATCGACGTCATCGAGGTCGTTCACCGAGAGCTGTACGAGGTCGTCGAGTGCGGCGACCTCGGCATCGTCGAGGTCGCGCATGCCGACGGTGATGACGCGGTCCCGCGGGATGCCGGGGGCCAACGCGAGCTGTGGTTCTCCTTCGCCGAGTACGGCTCGCAGCGACATGCCGGAGAACGCACCGGACGGCGACGTCTCGGGGGTGTTCATGTCGGCATGCGCGTCGCACCACACGACGGCGAGATCGTCGGTGCCGCCGGGCAGTGCGGCGAGGGCAGCGACCGTGACGCTGCAGTCCCCTCCCACCAACACCGTGTCGGCCGTCATGGCCTCGTGGACGAGCTCGCGCGTGCGCAGAAGGGCGCTGAGTCGGCGCACGCCTGTGCCGAGTGACTCGCCGGCTTCGACGGGCACATCGAGCACGGTGGTCGACGCACGCGGAAGATCACCCGCGATCGCCGACGCGCCGTCGACGAGGAGCATCGCGCGCGGTGCAGGGGAGCCCTGCCACTGCGGGACGACGAGGAATCGCACCATGGGTGCCTCCAGCTATGAAAGAGCGGATGCCCCGGACGCACGGGTCCGGGGCATCCGCGAGATGTGTCAGGAACCTTCGATGGCCTGACGGGGGGCAGAGCCGCCCGCCTTCAGCTCGGCGAGACGTGCCTCGACCTCGGTGAGCTCCCCGAGGTCCTCGAGGCTCTCGAACTGGGCGTCGAGGCTGGATGCTGCGAGCTCGATCTTGCCCTGAGCGAGAGCCTCCTGGCGGCGGACCTTGTCTTCGAAGCGGCCCAGCTCGCTGGTCGGGTCGAGGACGTTGATCGACGAGACCGCGTCCTGCACCTTGGTCTGCGCCTCGGCGACCTTGGCGCGGGCGAGCAGCTCGCTGCGCTTGTTCTTGAGCTCGCCGAGCTTGTCCTTCATGCCGTTGAGGCCGGACTTGAGCTTGTCGACGATCTCGGTCTGAGCGGCGATCTGCGGCTCGGCGCCGGTGGCCTCGCGCTCGGCGCTGATCTGGCGCTGCAGCGCGATCTTGGCGAGGTTGTCGAACTTGTCGGCATCCGCGGCGTCGCCGGTCGAGCGCATCTCGTCAGCCTTGCGGCTGGCTGCGAGCGCCTTGTTGCCCCACTCGGTGGCCGCCTGGACGTCTTCTTCGTGGTCGCGCTCGAGGAGACGCAGGTTGCCGATGGTCTCGGCGATCGCCGACTCGGCGTCGGCGATGCTGTTCGTGTAATCGCGGACGAGCTGATCGATCATCTTCTGCGGGTCTTCCGCAGAGTCCAGGAGCGAGTTGATGTTCGCGCGGACGAGGGTCGAGATACGTCCGAAGATGGACTGCTTGGTCATGCGTGGTTCCTTTCAGAGGGTCGGACTCGATGTCTGGGGTCGTGGTGTGTGCGGTTCAGAAGCGTCGTCCTCCCGAACGGCCGCTGCGGCCGCTGGAACGGCTCCCGCCGCCTCCGCCGAAACCGGAACTGCGGAATCCGCCGCCACCGCTGGATCGCCAGCTGCTGCTCCGAGAGGAGCCGCCGCCTCCGCCGCCGCCCGACAGGAGGCCGCCGATGATGCCGCCGAGGATGTCGCCGCCGAGGCCGGAGGAGCCTCCTGAGTTGCCGCCGCCGAAGACGCCGCCGCCGCCCCAGCCGGTGTTCTCGTAACGGCTCGGGTTCATCGCCTCGACGTCGGCCTGCGCGGACGAGGTCGCCTGCCTGGCGAGGTCGAGCGCGCGCCCGGCCTCGGTGAGCGCGGCCTCGGGGTTCGAGGAGCGGAGGTCGAGCGCCTGGGTGAGGGCTGCCTCGGCCTGCGAGAGCCGGGTGCGCGCCGTGGAGCCGACCGTTCCTCGGCGGGTCTCGATGTACTCACGCGCCGCTCGGATCTCGGAACTCGCCTGCGCGAGCGTCTGCTCGAGCATCTGCTGCGCACGCCTGGACCGTTCGAGGGCCTGCGTTCCCTGCGCGATCGCGGCATCGATCTGCGCGTTCGCTGCGGTCAGCGCCTCGAGGACTCGATGCGGGCTGCGCGATGATCCGGTCAGATTCGCCTGCGCCTGCTGCAGCTGCTGCGCCGTTCCTGCGGCGACCACGGAGATGGCCCCGGCGGAGTCGGGAAGCTGCTGCGCGGCGGCGATGTCGCCCTGAAGCTCTGCGACCAGCGCCTGAGCCTGGGATTCGATGGTCGCCAGTTCCGTGCCCAGCGCCGTGATCGCCTGGACGAGCTGGGTCGCCTGCGCCACGGACTGCTCGGCCGTGCGGATCGCGAACGCCGCTTCACCGGAGCGCCCTGCCGCGATCGCGTCTGCGGCCGCGGCGAGCGATCGGTCGGCGAGCGCCGCGCGCTCCTGCGCCTGAGCGGGGTTGTCGACGACTGTCGCGAGTGCCGCCTGATCGTAGGTGGCGGACAGCGCAGCGAGCGATTGCGCCGCACCCGCGAGCACCGGGTCGAGCGTCGCCCGCTCGCCACGGACGCGCTCGAGCTCCTGCGGAGCGTTCTGCTCGAGCTTGCGCAGTGCATCGAACGCCTCGGTGTTGTCGTCGAGGACGTCGTCGATCTCGTCGCAGATCCGGATGATGCGGATGTGCCAGGCGCGGCGGTCGTGGACCGTGTCCTCGATCTCGTCGTCGAGCTTCTGCTTGAGGTCGAAGGCCTCCGACATCTTCGCCTTGGCGGTCTCGACGGCACCGCTGAACTCTGCGGTGGCGGCTTCGCCGAACTGCGCCACGGCGAAACCGAGCTCCTCGCGACTCGACGTGATCGCGTCGTCCGCCTGCACGAGCGCGGCGCCCGCCTGCGTCTGCACCTGCTCGTCGGTCAGGGTCGAGAACGGGTCGTTCGGGTCGGGCTTCTCGGGCATCGCACCTCGCCGGCGGATCTCGGCGTTGCGCCGGGAGCGGCGGATCAGCGCGACGATCAGCCACACGATCAGACCGAGAGCGATGATCCCCGCGACGATGAGCGTCGCGCGGAGTGCGCCGGCCCCACCGTCGCCCTGGATCTCGTCGGCCGCGAGGACGATCGCGCCCTCCCAGTCGTTCTGAGCGGCCAGACTCTGGATCTTCTCTTCGACGTCGTCGAGCTTGCTGTCGCTGAGCGGGCCGTCGGAGGCTGCGGAGATGTAGTAGCTGCGGCCCTCGACCGCGATGGCGAGCAGGTACTGCTCGGAGCCGAGGTTGTTGTTCTGAGCCACCGTGTCTGCCCACTCGACGTTGTCGGTGGGAGAGGTGAAGTCGTCGACGAGGACCACGAAGAGGTCTGCGGAGGAGTTGTCGCTGAGGGTCTGCAGCCTCGCCTCGACCGCATCCTCCTGGTCGGGCGACAGCACACCCGCCTCATCGGTGACGTAGCCGGAGTCGAGGGTGAGCGGATCGGTCGCGGATGCCGCAGAAGCGGAGAAGACTCCGGCCGCCGCGGCCGCCGTCAGTGCGGCCAGCGCCAGCCACCGTGTCTTCATCGTGTTCCCTCCGACCGGCAGCCGAGCCCCATGGCACGAGTCTATGCACACACGCCGACACGCGACAGCATCCGAGCGGCGATAGCCGTTCGCCCTCAGCGGAGACACATACGCTGGAGGGCATGGACGACAGGTACGGATCGGATGTGCTCGCGGCGGGATGGCGGGAGCGCGCGGCGAAGCCGGTGCCGCAGGTGCCGGCCGAGCTCGACCTCGTCGTCGAGGTCGCGGACGACGGCTACTGCGGTGCTGTCACGCGTGTGCAGGGCGGCAACGTCGAACTCGAGGATCGACTCGGCCGCAAGCGGCTCTTCCCGCTCGGCGGCGGATTCCTCATCGACGGATCGCCGGTGCGCCTCACCGTCCCCGCCCCGAAGGAGCAGGGGACGCGGCGTACGGCATCCGGATCCTTCGTGGTCGCCGACCAGCGTGCGCGGACCGCTCTGCCGAGTCGCATCCTCGTCGAGGGCAAGCACGATGCCGAGCTCGTCGAGAAGGTGTGGGGAGCGGATCTGCGTGTCGAGGGCGTGGTCGTCGAGTTCCTGCAGGGCGTGGATCTGCTCGATGAGCTGCTCGCGGCGGAGCCGCCGAGCGACTCCCGTCGATACGGCGTCCTCGTCGACCATCTGGTGCCAGGCTCGAAGGAGTCGCGCATCGCCGACGCCGTCGCGCGCGGCCCTCATGGCAGGCATGTGCGCATCGTCGGGCATCCGTTCGTCGACGTCTGGCAGTGCGTGACGCCGCGGGCGCTGGGGATCGCGAAGTGGCCGGAGATCCCGCGGGGGACCGACTGGAAGACCGGCATCTGCCGGGCGTTCGGCTGGCCGTACGAGACGCAGGGCGACACGGGCCGCGCCTGGCAGCACATCCTGTCGAAGGTGCACACATATCGCGATCTCGAACCGGCGCTGCTGGGCAGGGTTGAAGAGCTCATCGACTTCGTGACCGCCCCCGCCGCCTGATCCACGGTCCGTGGCGCCGGGCGTCGCCGACTACCCTGGAATCATGCCCGAACCCCGCACCTTCCGCGACGAACCGGTCTCGTTCGTACGCCGCAGCGGCCGGATGTCGGACGCGCAGGAACGCGCCTTCGACGAGCTCGGCCCGCACTACCTCCTCGACGTGCCACGCGACGTCGCGTGGACGTCGGTGCATCCCGAGGCCCGCCTGGACCCGAGCGCCGAGTACGGCCGTGACGCCGATCTCTACGTCGAGATCGGCTCGGGACAGGGGCATGCCATCGTCGCGGCGGCCTCCTCTCGACCCGACGACGACTTCCTCGCCGTCGAGGTGTTCCGAGCAGGGCTCGCCCGCACGATGCTCGACGCCGACCGAGAGGGCGCGCGCAACGTCCGCGTCGTCGAGGCGAACGCACCCGAGGTGCTCTCGTCGTACCTGCCCGAGGCCGCGGCAGCCGAGGTCTGGATCTTCTTCCCCGACCCGTGGCACAAGAAGAAGCACACCAAGCGCCGGCTCGTGCGCCAGGGGTTCGGCGAGACCGCCGCACGGGCTCTTCGCGACGGGGGACTGCTGCGTCTCGCTACGGACTGGGAGGACTACGCGCTGCAGATGCGCGAGGTCCTCGACGCCGACCCCCTGTTCGAGCGAGCCTTCGACGGCGAGTGGGCCGAGCGGTTCGACGGACGGGTGATGACCGCCTTCGAACGCAAGGGGATCGCCAAGGGGCGCGACATCCGCGACCTCGTGTATCGGCGGAAGTCGCGCGCGTGACCGACGCGCAGCGCACCTCGACGAGCTGGCCCGCCGTCGCTCCTGCGCTGCTGGTCTGCGCCGCCGCGCCGGCGTTCTTCGTCGTGCAGACCGCATGGCTCGGATGGGTGCTGCTCGCGCTGGGCATCGGGGGAGCCTGGCTCGTCGAACGCGGACGCCCGGGCGCGGCCGATCAGGCCGTGAGCGCCGGAGAGCGTCAGCCATCGCTCACCCGCGACCTCTCCCTGATCGCGCTGGGCATGCTCATCGTGAGCGTCATCCCGCTCGCAGCCGAGCTCGACAACATCGCGATGCTGCGCTTCACGATCGCTCTCGGCGGCGCGGTCGCGGTGCCCTACGTCGTGTCGCGCTTCGTGTTCCGTGACCGTGCGATCAGCTTTCCGTGGCGCACGCACCGGCGGTGGGGCCGTCTGCAGTGGGGCTGGCTGTTCGCCGTGCTGGTGCTCGGCTGGCTGATCCTGCCGTTCTACTTCATCTCGAGCGGCGTGTATCAGAACTGGCCGGTCGTGGACACGCCCGACCTCATCGCCCGGCTCTTCGTCGGGGTCGGCGCGGTCGGGATCTGGGATGAGCTGTTCTTCATCTGCACGGTCTTCGCCCTGCTGCGCCGTCACTTCCCCGATGCGCTCGCGAACGTGCTGCAGATGATCGTGTTCGTCTCGTTCCTGTGGGAACTCGGCTACCGCGAGTGGGGCCCGCTGCTGACGATCCCGTTCGCGTTGCTCCAGGGATTCATCTTTGTGAGGACGCATTCGCTCGCCTACGTCGTGACGGTGCACCTGCTCTTCGACGCCGTGGTCTTCGCGGTGCTCGTGCATGCCCACAATCCGGGGCTGCTGCCGATCTTCCTGCTCTGAGTGCCCGCGGTCGATACGATCGACTCATGCTCATCGTCGGACTCGTCCTCGCCGCGGCCGCTGCCGCCTTCCACGTCTTCATCTTCGCGCTCGAGTCGTTGAAGTGGACCGAGCCCGAGACGAGGAAGATCTTCGGCGTCGCCAGCGAGGCGGATGCCGTGACCATGAAGGCCCTCGCGTTCAACCAGGGCTTCTACAACCTGTTCCTGGCGCTCACCGCGTTGCTCGGTGTCGGCTTCGTGATCATCGGATTCACGACGGTCGGGCTCACGCTGGTGTTCGCGGGCACAGGCATGATGCTGGCCGCTGCTCTCGTGCTCGTGCTCTCCGACCCGTCGAAGCTCCGCGCGGCCGCGATGCAGGGCACGCTGCCGCTGCTCGCCGTGATCGCGACGGCCGTCGGCGTCGCGATCGGCTGACCTCAGCCTTCTGCTCGTCGACACGGGGTGACAATCCGGTCGACAGCGACCACACTCGGTGCATGGCCTCCTGGGTGCTGCACGTCGACATGGATCAGTTCATCGCCGCGGTCGAGGTGCTGCGCAGGCCCGAGCTCGCCGGCCTCCCGGTGATCGTCGGCGGGCGCGGAGATCCCACGGAGCGAGCGGTCGTCTCGACCGCCTCCTACGAGGCGCGCGCGTTCGGCATCGGGTCGGGCATGCCGTTGAAGATCGCGGCTCGCAAGGCTCCCGAGGATGCCGTCTTCCTCCCCGTCGATCACGAGGCGTACGAAGCGGCCTCCGCCGAGGTCATGTCGGCGCTGCGCGCCCTTCCCGATGTGGTGCTGGAGGTCATCGGCTGGGACGAATGCTTCCTCGGGGTCGACACCGACGAGCCGGAGACCGTGGCACGCTCGGCTCAGGCCGCCGTGCTCGAGGCGACAGGGCTCCACTGCTCGGTGGGAATCGGCGACAACAGAGTGCGCGCGAAGATCGCCACCGAGTTCGGCAAACCTCGCGGCGTGTTCCGCCTGACCGCCGAGAGCTGGTTCGAGGTGATGGGCGACAGGCCGACGCGTGATCTCTGGGGAGTCGGGCCGAAGGTGCAGAAGAGGCTCGCCGCCCTCGGCATCCGTTCGGTGCGAGAGCTCGCGGATGCCGACGAGGATCTGCTCGTCTCCGAGTTCGGTCCGCGGATGGGCGTCTGGTACCACGGACTCGGCTCGGGGCTCGGGCCGACCGCGGTCGATCCGACTCCGTGGGTGGCGCGCAGTCACAGCCGCGAGACGACGTTTCCGCAGAACCTCACCACGGCGACGCAGGTGGAGGCCGCGCTCGCGGAGCTCGCCGGTCACGCCTTCGACGACTGCGCGGCCGAGGGGCGGGCGGTCGTGCGGGTGCATCTCAAGGTGCGGTATGCGCCGTTCGAGACGAAGACCTTCGGACGCAAGCTGGCGGCACCGACCACAGACCGCGACGATGTGATCGACGCAGCCCTCGCCCTCGGATCCACGATCGATCAGCAGCGAGAGGTCAGGCTCCTCGGCGTGCGGGCCGAGATGACGATGCCCGAGAGCGATGAGTCCGTGGAGCGGACGCCGGTCAGGGGGAGGATCTGACTCGAGTTCTCAGCCGGATCATCAGTGGATGACCGCAGCGATCGCGCTCACCTCGATCAGAGCGCCCGGCACGCCGAGCCCGGCGACGAGAGCGGCGGTGATGCGGGCGTTCTGGACCGCTCGGAGTTACTGCACCTGCGGGTCGTGAGGACTGTCGGGG
>NZ_JBQEPC010000002.1:0-457332 GCF_052045655.1 Microbacterium sp. 22215 | reverse complement strand
CCCCGACAGCGCTCAGCCGACCTTCTTGACCGTGTACCGGAAGACGTCGGTGCGCAGCACGTCTCCTGAGGTCTTCACGATCTTGATCGTGTGCTCCTTGTCCTTCAGGCCGGAGGCCGTGAACAGTTCCTGGTTCGAGACGCGCGAGTCGCTGTGCGTGTCGACGCTCTTCACCTTCTTGCCGTCGATGTACACGTCGACAGCACCCTGGTCGGGTCCCTTCGGTGCGACCCACGTGACGCCCGTCCCGCGGAACGTGAACGACACCGAGTCGCCGTCGTTCGCGGTCGCGTGCACGTCGTCGAGGTGATCTCCGGTGAAGCCGAAGTCGAGCGTCGCATCACCGACCGGGAGCGTCGCCAGGTACGAGGACTTCAGGGTCACCGTCGTGCCCGACAGCGTGTAGTCGGCGTCACGCTCGAGCGGTTCGCCGTCGATGCTGATCGACGCGAGCTCGCTCGGGTCGCGCAGCACGTCGACCGTGATGTCGGCGGGTGCAGCTTTGTTGAACGCTCCCGATGTCGTGCTCAGCTGGCTGTCGAGCGTGACGACCAGCTTGTCGAGCAGCATGAACGATCCGGACTTCTTCACCACGCGCAGCGTGTGGCTTCCGCTCGGCAGATCCGCGACGCCGTACACGACCTGCTGCGACAGGCGCCCGTCGGCGGCAGGCAACGACGTGTCGACGGTGTCGACGAGCTGCCCGTCGAGGTAGATCTCCACCTCGCCCTGCGACTCGTGCTTCTCGGTGACGTACTGGATGCCGGTTCCCTGGAACGTGTACTCGAACGCCGCACCGTTGGTCTCGACGTAATGCACGTCGTCGCCGTGGTCGCCGAGGCCACGATTGTTGCTGTACCCCCACGACCCGCTGTAGCCGATCCGGGAGTCGTTGTCGTTCAGCGTCACCGTCAGACCGGTGGCCGGAGGGGTGGGCGTTCCGCCACCGGGGGTGTCGGACACCGCGACCGTGAACGGCTGCGAGGTCGTGGGGACCTCGTTGCCGTCGTTGCGCACCCACTCGCCGGCATACCCGACGCGAAGCGAGTCGTCGTTGACCGTGAGGACCGCCTTCTTCTCGGGAGTCACCTTCAGCAGACGCACGCCGTGGATCGGCACGCTCCCGGCGGTGAAGCCGTCGGCCTCGGTGCCGAGGTTCTTGCCGGCCCACAGGTCGCGTACCTTCGCGGATCCGTCGAGCCCGATGTCGGACCAGTCGACCGTGATGTCGGCATCCGCGCGCCCGAGGTTGTACAGGGCCACGGTGTAGGTGCCGTCGGGGTTCAGCGCGTACCAGACCTGCTGCTTCGTCGCGGTCGACACCGGACGTGCCGGCACACCGGCCTGGTTCACGGCGATGACCTCGCGGTTCGTGATCAGCTCCAGACCGTACTTGTCGAGGTTCGTGAGGTCGTTGCCCAGGTACATCGGCGCCGCCGACGTCGCCCACAGCGTGGTCGCCGTACGGCGCTCGTCACGGGTCAATCCGTCCATCTTCCCGTTGCCGACGTTGAGCGAGTCGAGGTCGTTCCAGCCGGCAGGGCCCGCGTGGCGCCACCAGTCGGAGAGCCGCGGGAACAGCCGGGCGACGTTCTCCCACGTCGTCAGCGCCTCGTCGCCGCAGTAGCACTCGACATCCCAGTCGACGCGCCAGCCGTCGGCATACTGCTTCCAGTAGTCGGCGTAGTTGATGTCGACCGCCCAGGACAGCTCGAACCAGATGTCATTGCGCTTCAGCGCCTGCGACCACGCGGCGACCTCCTCCCGTGCGTCCATCGACAGGTCGCCGATGCCGGAGCCCGGGGTCACGCTGTCGAACTTGATGAAGTCGACTCCCCATTCGCCGAGCAGATCGGCGATCGAGTCGATGTACTTCGTCGTGCAGGGGTTGTCGAAGTCGAGACGGTATCCGAAGCCCCAGTAGTCGCCCTGCTGCAGCGGCTGCTTGAGGAGGTTCTCGGTGGTGCAACCGGGGGCGTTGTAGATGGGAAGCGCCTTCTGCGCCGTCTCCAGGCTCATGCCGGGGATCAGGTAGAGGCCGACCTTCTGCCCGTTGTCGTGCACGTGGTCGATGACGGCGTCGAGGCCGTCGGGGAACAGGGTCGTGCTGGGGATCGGGCGGCCGTATTCGTCCTGGCCGCCGTTCCAGCCGGCGTCGATGTTGATGTACTCGTAGCCGAACTTCTGCAGCTTGTCGTGCATGGCGTCCGACTGCGCCATGATCTGGTCGGCCGTGATCCACTGCCCGCCCTCGTACACCTGCATGCTGTAGCTGCTCCAGCCCATGTAGGGCGCGGCAGACAGCTCCGAGATGCCGTCGTCGGGAGCCGCCGTGCGTCGAGCATCCTTCGCCGGCGGGGCCTCCTCCGGCGACGTCGATGCCGTCGGCGTGGGCTGCGGGGACGCGGTCGGGGCAGGGGTCTGCGTCTCGTCTGCGGCTGGTGGCGGTGTCGCCGCCTCGGTCGGGGATGCCTCCGGCGTGGGAGTGGCCGCGGGGTCCGGCGCCGCGGTGGCGGCCCAGCCCGCGCCCGGGGCGAGGGTCAGCGCGAGCGCGGTCGCGGCGAATGCCGCGGTGACCGTGGTCGCTCGCCTTCTCTGTCGATGGGTCTTCATGGGGTTTCCTCTCGTTCGACTGCTCTGTCGTGGGATGGGGAAGGGGAGCAGGGGGTCAGGTGTCGGAGCGCCGGATCTCGATCAGCATCGCCTGCTGGGGGTTGAGGGTCGGCAGGGGCAGTCCCGCACCGACCAGCACGCTCCCCGGAAGTTCGATCGAGCCGGTCACCGCATGGGCCACCCACGCCGGGTCGTTGCCCTGGTGGCGACTCGCAGCACCGAGGTCTTCACGGATCCTGACGCTGTACACCGCTTCGGTGTCGAGCCCGGGGAACCGCACGCGTCCGGACTGCCCGGCGGCGGAGGTCGCGAACCGGCTCCAGGTGAACAGTGCTTCGGAGCCGTCGTGCGCCACGACCCCGGCGAGTGCTGTCGTCTGGTCCGAGAGATCGGCATTGACGACCCGCCCGCTGTGCAGCAGTCCGCGGAACTCGCGGTACAGGCCGGCCCAGCGGGCGATCACGGCGAGCTCTGCGTCGTCGACCGCGGTGAGATCCTGCTCGATCCCGGCGTGCGCCGTCAGAGCCGCGATCAAACGGAACGACAGATCTGTCGTCCGGGCGGTCGTGTGCGACCGGGCGGCGCCCAGGTGCGAGCCGATCAGCTCCGGCGGAACGAGGCTGCGGGTCCAGCGTTCGATCTGGATCCGTTCGACGGGGTCGTTGCAGTCCGACGCCCACACGCGGTCGGTGCGATCGAGGATGCCCAGATCGATGCGGCCGCCGCCGCCCGAGCACGTCTCGATCTCGAGCGCCGGGTGCCGCAGGCGGAGTTCGTCGAGCAGCCGGTACAGCGCCTGAGTCTGCCGGTGCACGCTCGGGCGGTCGCCATCCGTCCCTCGACTCACAGCCTCGAGCAGGTCGCGATTGTGGTCCCATTTCAGGTAGTCGATCGAATGCTCGCTGACGAGGGCGTCGATCCGTTCGAGCAGGTACTCGTAGGCCTCGGGGCGGGCGATGTCGAGGACGTGCTGCGACCTCGATTCGGGGCCCAACCCCTCGGCGGGGCCGAGGACCCAGTCGGGGTGCGCGCGGGCGAGGTCGGAGTCGAGATTGATCATCTCGGGTTCGAACCAGAGGCCGAACTCCATTCCGTGGGCGCGCACGATGTCGACCAGGGGGGCGAGCCCCTGCGGCCACACGCCCTCGTCGACGTACCAGTCGCCGAGTCCGGCATCCGCTTCACGGCGACCGCGGAACCAGCCGTCGTCCAGCACGATGCGCTCGGCGCCCACCGCGGCGGCGCGCTCGACCAGTGCGGTGAGGCGTGCAAGGTCATGATCGAAGTAGACGGCCTCCCACGTGTTGAGCACGAGGGGTCGAGGGGAGCGCGGGTGCGACGCCCGCGAGCGCAGCCGTCGGTGCAGCCGGTCGCTGATCGCGTCGAGACCGTGATCCGACCAGATGAAGAGCGCGGTCGGTGAGTCGTAGCGGTCGCCGTCTTCGAGGATGATCTCGCCCGGGTGCAGCTCGTCTCCGGCGCCGATGATCGAGCTGAACGCGCCTGCACCTTCGGTGAGGCGTTCGGCGAGGTAGCGCTGCTCTCCACTCCACGCCAGGTGGACGGCCCACACCTCGCCATGACCGAACCCGAATCCTGCGGTGCCTGCGGCGAGCAGGAACGGGGAGTCGTGGCCGGGCTTGCCGCGGTGAGCCGCGCGCAGGTGGGTCCCGAATCCGAACGGCGTCCGCTGCGGGGAGCGCTCGCGGCACCATTTGCCGGTGAAGTCGAGGATCTCCGTCGCGCGCTCCGGCAGCGGGATCAGTGCGAGCACGGAGTCCACCGTGTAGGGGGTCGATCCGAGCCGGAGGCTGAGGCGCGCGTCTCGTACGACGGAGGTGTCGACGGCCAGGACTCCGTGCTCGTCGAGGCGGTAGCGGAGAGTCGTGCGGAGTCCGGCGAGTGCGTCCTCGAACTCCAGCTCGATGCTGCCTCCGCCGCGCACACCATCGATCTCGACGTCGTGACGGATGAGGCGCGGCCGCGGGGTGGTCGCACGACCCTGAGCGTGACCGGCCAGCGCGGGCGTACCCGACCACCCCTCGTACTCGGTGGGCAGCGCGGAGAAGGTGCGCGGCACATCGGGGGAGTTGTTCAGCTGCGCAGGGCCGGCGGTCAGCAGGAGCGCGGATGCCGTGGTCGGCGTGGATGCGCCGAGATCGGCGCCCCAGTGCAGGATGCGGGGGATCGGCTGACCGATCTCGAGGACGAAGGCGACGCCTGCGGCGCGGAGTGCGACAACGGTGTCGGCACGGGAAGTCATGGGATGAAGACCCTCCGGATAGTTACTTGACAACGTCAATAAACCACGTTTGAGAAGGGTGTGCAAGCGCGGATCTGAAATCGGCTCCGAGAAATCGGTCGTTTACTTTTGGCCGAGGTCGTGATTTTATTACGACGTAAAGTAACCCTGCCCGAGGAGGGCGATCATGAAGCTCAGTGCTGAGCAAGCACTCTCCGAGGAGGTCTCGACGTCGAGGCCCCCCGGCGCCACCGCGCGTCGTTCCACCGTCCGAACCCGGCTCACGCGCAGCCTGCGCCGCTACTGGCAGCTGTACCTGCTGCTGCTCATCCCGGTGATCTGGTTCATCGTGTTCCGGTACGTGCCGATGGCGAACGCCATCATCGCGTTCAAGAACTACAACCCGATCGACGGGGTATGGGGGAGCCCCTGGGTCGGATTCGACAACTTCGCGAATCTGTTCCGCAACCCGGTCTTCCCCCGGCTCGTCGGCAACACCTTCATCCTCGCCGCCTACACCCTGATCGCGAGCTTCCCGCTGCCGATCATCCTCGCGCTCGCGCTGAACGAGGTGCGGTTGCGCTTCTTCACCCGCACCGTGCAGCTCGTGACCTACGCGCCGTACTTCATCTCGACGGTCGTCGTCGTCTCCATGACGATCCTGCTGCTGTCGCCGCGCGTCGGTCTGCTCGGCCGGACGCTCAGCTTCTTCGGTGCCGGCCAGGTCGACCTGCTGGCCGATGCGGACTTCTTCCGGCACATCTACGTCGCGACGGACATCTGGACGACGACCGGATACTCCGCCGTGATCTATCTCGCGGCCCTCGCCTCGGTCGACACCTCGCTCTACGAGGCCGCGAAGATCGACGGCGCCTCCCGGCTGCAGAAGATCTGGAACGTGGACATCCCCGCGCTGCTGCCGACCGCGTCGATCATCCTCATCCTCGGGGTCGGCAACATCATGGCCATCGGATTCGAGAAGGCCTTCCTCCTGCAGAACGCTCTGAACCTCTCGACATCCGAGATCATCCCGACGTACGTGTACAAGACGGGCATCCTCAACGCGAACTTCAGCCTCGGAGCGACCATCGGACTCTTCAACGCCGTGATCAGCCTCGTGCTGCTGCTCGTGGTGAACACCGTGTCCAAACGAGTGACGGGAAACGGACTGTGGTGACCACGATCGATACCGAGGCCCTCCTCACCCAGGAGAGCGACATCGCGAGGGGCCGGTCGCGTCGACCCAAGCGGGACCCGCTCCTGCGAGGCGTCAAGGTCAAGGAGACGAAGACCGACCGGGTCTTCATCGTCGCGGCCTACATCCTGCTCTCCGTCTTCCTGCTCGTGGTGCTGCTGCCGCTGCTCAACATCGTCGCCAGCTCGTTCTCGAGTCCGCAGGCCGTGTCGTCGGGACGGGTGCTCTTCTGGCCGGTGGACTTCACCTTCCGCGGCTATGCCGAGGCTCTGGCCAACCCCGCGATCCTCCGCGGGTTCGGCAACTCGCTCTTCTACACGGTCGTCGGCACCCTCATCAGCGTGCTCGGCACGGTCGCGATCGCCTACCCCCTCTCACGGGCTCAGCTGTTCGGACGCAAGGTCATCACGGGTGGGGTCGTCTTCACGATGCTGTTCAGCGGCGGCGTCATCCCGATGTACCTCGTGGTGCAGTCACTCGGGCTGCTCGACACCCGGTGGTCGATGCTGCTGCCGAACGCGATCGGCGTCTGGCAGGTGATCATCGCGATCGTCTACTTCCGATCGTCCGTACCCGACGAGGTGTACGAGGCTGCCCAGCTCGACGGCGCGTCCGAACTGCGCATCCTCTGGACGATCGTCGTGCCGCTCGCGAAGCCGCTGCTCGCGGTGATCGCCCTGATGTACGCGATCATGCAGTGGAACTCGTACTTCGACGCGCTGCTCTACCTGCGCAACGCCGACCTGCAGCCGCTCCAGCTCGTGTTGCGAGGCCTGCTGATCCTGAACGACTCGGGCGGTGGCGGCGACGTCGCCGAGCAGCTGCGGCGCCGCGAGCTGGCGGATCTGCTGCGGTACTCGACCGTCGTGATCGCCACGGTGCCGATGCTCGTCGCCTATCCCTTCGTCGCGAAGTACTTCAACAAGGGGATCATGGTCGGCGCCGTCAAGGGCTGATCCGCCTCCGAGACCCCACACGTCCACACCCATCCGCATCACTACCCCCCTCAACCGGTCAAAGGAGATTCCGGAATGAAGAAACGCATCACACGAGGCGCGATCGCCGCGGTCACGGTCGTCACGACGGGGCTGGCGCTCGCCGCCTGCACGCCGCCCAGCGACGACAACGGACAGCTGATCGCCTTCGGGCCGCAGGGTGACAACGGCTCGCTCGCCGAGAACGAGTTCACCCAGCTGCTCGAGAAGAAGTTCGACATCGACTTCGACTGGCAGACGACCACCTATGACGGCAGCGTCGCGGGCGAGAAGCGACAGGTGTCGCTCGCCAGCGGCGACTACCCCGACGCGTACTTCCTCGTGCCGTGGGTCGATGCCTTCTCACGGAGCGAGATCCTGAAGTACGGGCAGCAGGGAGTGCTCCTGCCTCTCGAGGATCTCATCGACGAATACGCGCCGAACCTGAAGGAGCGGTTCGAGGAGAAGCCCGACTGGGAGCAGTCGGTCACCGCCCCCGACGGGCACATCTACGCGATCACCCAGTGGACGGAGTGCTACCACTGCAGCTATCCGTCGAAGCTCTGGATGAACACGACCTGGCTCGACAAGCTCGGGCTCGAGCAGCCGACGACCACGGAAGAGCTGCGCGAGGTGCTGCGCGCCTTCAAGAACGACGATCCCAACGGCAACGGCCGCCCCGATGAGGTGGCGTTGAGCGCCTCGGCCTCGGAGCCCGTCATCAACTACTTCATGAACGCGTTCACCTACGCGCCGTACGGCTCGCCCTCGAGCCCGCCGCCCATGGTGCTCGACGGCGACAAGGTCACTCTGTCGGCGACGACCGACGGATGGCGTGCCGGGCTGCAGTACATCTCGTCCCTCGCCGATGAGGGCCTCATCGACACCGCGTCGTTCACTCAGAACGGGGAGGCGCTGCGGGCCCTCGGCGACAACGCCGACGGTGAGATCCTCGGTGCCGCGGCTGTTCTGCATCCGTACGAGATCGTGACCGCCGACTCTCCTGACGGCCGCGACACGCACTACGACGCGGTGCCCCCGGTCAAGGGGCCCGACGGCACGCAGTTCGCCACCTACCGCTCGCCGGTCAGCCCGCTGGGCATGTTCGCGCTGACGAACAAGTCGACCGAGGAGGAGCGCATCCAGGCCATCAAGGTCATCGACTACCTCGTGACGGAAGAGGGCGATCGTCTCGGCGCCATGGGCCCGGAGGGCGAGGCGTGGGTGCCGGCCGTCGACGGCGACGTCGCGCTCGACCCCGAGCTCGACCCCACGTTCAAGCCGCTCACCTACGACGAGACGTCGAACGCCTCGTGGCGCTCGATGGGTCAGTACTGGGACTCGCTCGAGTACCGCAACTCGCAGGTCGTGCCGGAGGACGTGTACTCGCCCGACGGGTATGAGCGTCGACTGCTCAACGCGTCACAGGAGTACGAGCCCTACGCTCCCGACGAGAGCATGCTCTTCCCCGTCGAGAAGCTGTGGCCCGACCCCGACACCTCGGCGGAGCTCGCCGAGCTGCAGACGAACATCGCGACCTACATCACGCAGGCGCAGGCGGAGTTCGTGACCGGTCAGCGCGACATCGATGACGACGCGACGTGGGATGCCTACGCCGCCGATCTCGAGGGCCTCGGGCTCTCTCGCTACCTCGAACTGCAGCAGGCTCTGTACGACGCGCTCTGAGCGACGGACACAGGATGCGCGGGGCGGATACGCCCCGCGCATCTCTGCGTCTCGGATGACAGGTGCCCGGCGCAGAACCCGCGGCGAGCATGCAGAGAGGCGGATGCCGTGCGGCATCCGCCTCTCTCGGAGTCTGTGTCGTGGGGCCTCAGCGCACGAGCGACTGGATGGCGGTGGCGGCGGCGCCGCGTGCCCAGTCCTCGAACGTGTGGGGGCGGGTCACGATTCGACAGCGCACGGCAGCCCCGAACGCGTGGTTCTCGAACGCGTCATGCAGCGTCTTCTCGAAGAGATCGAAGTCGGACACCCCCTCTCCGCCGATGATCACGAGCTCTGGTCCGGTCAGATTCACGAGAGTCGCGATCGCCGTGCCGATCAGGCGGGCGGCTTCGCGGAAAGCCGATTCGGCCTTGGGATCACCCGCGTGCGCGAGCGCCACGGCCTCGTCGATCGCGACGGGCCTACCGAGCGCCGCCGAGACCGCCGCTTCGATCGCTCCGGTCGACGCCGCGGCCTCGACGCATCCGCGCCGGCCGCAGGGGCAGACCAGAGCAGGGTCGGCGAGGGGCAGATGGCCGATCTCGCCCGAGACGCCGAAGGCGCCGCTCACGACCTCGCCGTTGAGGTGCAGGCCGCTGCCGATGCCCCGACCGATCGTCACGATCGCGAATGAGGCGGTGCCGAGGCCGATGCCGAACCAGTGCTCGCCGATCGTGAGGGCGTGTACGTCGTTCTCGATGGTCACCGGCCAGGCGAATCGCGACTGCAGCAGATCCCCGAGGGGGACGTCGGCCCACCCCATGATGTTCGATTCGCGCACGACTCCCGTGGAGCTGTCGACGTCGCCCGACACCGAGACGCCGATGCCGGCGATCGCGGATGCGCCGAGGCCGAGGTTCTGCTCGAGCTCGGCGACGACATCGCTGATGGCATCGATCACGGAGTGCGGATCGTCGGCAGGCAGAGCCCGCCTCGTGCTCGTGAGCACGGTGGTCGCGAGGTCGGTGGCGACAGCGATGACCTCGTCGACGTTCACCTTGACGCCGAGCATCACCATCGACTCGAGGACGATCGACACCGGACTCACCGGGCGGCCCGGGGTGCCGTCGCGATGCGAGGCGGGAGGTGCGTCGACCAGCCCCGCCGCCACGAGCGGAGCGACCGCCTTGGTGACCGCTGCCTGAGACAGACCCGTCTGCCTCGCGATGTCGATGCGGCTGATGGGGCTGCGCGTCAGGATCGTCTCGAAGACCCTCGACCCGGCGTCGGACGCCGAGCGGATGAGGGTGGTGCGCGAGGCGGTGTCGTGGTCCATCAGGTCCTTCGGGTCGTGTCGGCTATCGTAGCGAACTCGCTGCGGTGCGCGTCGGAGCGCCTGCCGCGAGGTGCGCGGCCGCGAACTCGAGCGCGTTCTCCTCGTCGAGATCGCCCCCGGCCTCATGTCCGTTGTAGGGCCAGATCACCACCGTCTTCTCGCCGCCGTATGCCGTGAAGGCCGGGAGCACCGTCTCCGGCGGTGCGATGCCGTCGAGCAGGCCGGTGCTCAACAGCGCAGGGGCGGTGCCCCGCTTGGCGTGATTGATGCCGTCGAAGTAGCGCAGCGTGTCGAGCGCCACGGCGGTGTCGCCACGCCGGTCGGCGAAGTACTGCGTGAGGAGCGAGTAGGGATGCTCGGTGCTGAGCGTCGCCGCCCGGTCGAGCTCGCAGAGGAAGGGCGCCTGCACGATCGCGACCGCGATGTCGGGCACGAGCCCGGCGATCGCGAGGGCGATACCGCCTCCCTGGCTGGCGCCGACCGTGCCGACGCGAACGGGATCGACGCCGTCGATGCTGCGCAGCGCGTCGACGGCGCGCACCGCGTCGGCGTAGACGCGACGGTAGTAGTACTCCTGCGGCGAGCGGATTCCTCGGGTGAGGAAGCCTCCCGCGGACGGACCGCCATCGGCGTGGTCGTCGTCGGTGTCGCCGTGTCCCTGTCCGCGTGCGTCGACGACGAGATGCGCGTAGCCGGCGGACGCCCACCGCAGGTCCCGCAGCGCGTGCCCTCTGCCGTTGCCGTAGCCGAAGAACTGCACGAGTCCAGGCAGGGGCTCGGTGACGCCGTGGGGGATGCGGAGCCACGCCCGGATCGGGGTGCCGCCGAACCCGCGGAACGAGACGTCGAAGACGTCGATCTGGGTGAGTCGGGTGGCATGCGGTGTGACGGTGAGATCGAGGGGAAAGCTTCTCGTCTCAGCGATCGTCTCGGCCCAGAACGCGTCGAAGTCGTCGGGTTCGGTCTGCGTGGTCGCCGCATCGACGGCGCGGAGATCACCGTGCACTGCGTCCCTCCTGCGGCAGAGCGGCCGAACCTGCGGTGGACGGCAGCGCGACATCGACGGTCGCGCCGGCCGCCACGTCGACCGAGGTCTCGCGGTCTGCGATCCTGACGATCACCGTCCGACGCTCGGAGCCAGGATTGTGCAGGGTCGCGCCTGTCACCCGCCCATCGCTCCACGTGAGATCGAGGACGAGGCCGGGGCGCACCGCGATGCCCTGCGCGTCGCCGCGGACCCACGAGTCGGGGAGTGCGGGAAGCAGATGTACGAGGCCGCCGTGGCTCTGCACGAGCATCTCGGCGATCGCGGCGGGGAAGCCCAGGTTTCCGTCGATCTGGAAGGGCGGATGCGTGCTGAACAGGTTGGGGAGGAGGCCTCCCCATTCCGAGCCGTCGACCGGGCCGTGGCGTGTGGCGTCGCCGTCGAACGGCGTCAGTGCCTCTTCGAGGAGCGATGCCGCGACCTCGCCCTGACGGGCGCGCGCGCGGAGGGCGACCTTCCAGGCCCAGGACCAGCCCATGGCACCGGGTCCCCGTGCGTCGATCAGACGGACTGCTCCGTCGAACAGCTCGGGGCTGCGCTCGGGGGTCACGGTGTCGAGGGGATACAGGCCGACGACGGGGGAGAGGTGGCGGTGGAGCGGTTCGTGCTCCTCCACCTCGGCCGACCACTCCAGCAGTCTGCCGTCCGAGCCGATCCGCAGCGGAGTCAGCGCCGCCAGTGCCTCGCGCACCTCGGCCTCCAGTGCGTCGTCGAGCTCGAGGTCGGCGATCGCGATGAGCGCGCGCTCGAAGAGGGCGCCGATGAGGCTGAGGTCTGACGTCGCGGTCAGACCGAGGGCGGTGGGCCGACCGTCGGCGGCGACGTAGGAGTTCTCCGGTGCGGTGGAGGGAGACGTAAGGAGTGCGCCGTCGGCATCCGCGACGAGCCAGTCGAGGCAGAACTCCACGGCTCCGCGCATGACGGGCCAGATCCGCTCGCGCAGGAGGTCTCGGTCCCCACCGAATTCGTACGCGTCCCACAGGTTGTGCGTGAGCCAGACGCCGCCCATCATCCAGATCGCCCAGCTCGCGGCTCCGTGGCCGCCGCCGACCGGAAGACTCCAGCCCCAGACGTCGCTGTTGTGATGCGCGACCCATCCGCGCGCGCCATAGAGCTCTCGAGCGGTGGCGGTGCCGGTGCTCGCGAGGCGCTCGACGAGGGCGAGCAGCGGTTCGAGCGCGTCTGGGGCGAGCAGAAGCGGCGCGGCCCAGTAGTTCATCTCGGTGTTGATGTTGATCGTGTAGTTCGACGACCATGCCGGCTGCAACTGGTCGTTCCAGATGCCCTGCAGGTTCGCGGCGGGGCTGCCCGCGCGCGAGCTCGATGCGAGCAGGTACATGCCGTACTCGGCGGCGACCGTCGCGCGCAGCTGCGGATCGGATCCGTGGAGCACATCTCGGTCGACGCTCCAGGTGCCCTCACGTCGACTGCCGATCGCGAATCGCGCGCGGGTGACGCGTCGCCGATCGGCGACGTGCTCGGCGAGGAGGTCGTGGGTGTCGCGCTGAGCCGCGGCACCCGCCCTCTCTCGTGCGCGATCCCGGATCGCCTCTCGTGAGGCGGTCCGCCAATCCCCGTCGGCGTCGGCCCACCACGACCCGGCGCGCGACGATGTGGACAGGGCGATCAGCAGGCGACGGGCCTTGCGGACGACGATGCGACCGTCGGAGTGTCGTACCTCGCCGTCCGAGTTCACGACGACCGCTGCGGCAGCGTAGGCGTCGAACTCCGTGTCGTCCTCCGCATAGCGCAGCGGGGGAACGACCGACTCCTCGTGCAGTGGCGCTCCGTCGACAGGGGCCTGCACGTCGAGGATCAGAGCGCCGGCGGAGTCGACGACTCGACCGCGCAGGGGAGTGGACAGCTCGATCGTGGTGTCGAACTCGACATCAGCGACGAGATCGACGATCAGCGCCTGCGCGGGCGCGGACACCCACGAGCGGCGAGTAAGGCGACCACCGGGGATGCGGAGGGTCTCGGTCAGAGCCGCGTCATCGAGGTCGAGGACTCTCGCGGGGGCGTCAGGATCGGTCTCGGCGCCCTCGACTCGCAGGTGCAGATCTGCGAGCGGAAGGAACTCCTGCGAGTACGGACCCTCGAAGGCCATCAGGAGCTCTTCCGCGAGCCGTACGTCGCCCGAGCCGAGCGCAGCGCGCACCTCCGTGAGGCGAGCGGGGCCCGCGCCGCGGGAGCGCACGTTCTCCAGCGCTCTGGCCGGCCCGTCGGGGGTGCCGGACCACAGCGTCGAATCGTTGAGCTGATATCGGCCGCTCGGTCCGCCGAACGCCATCGCGCCGATGCGGCCGTTGCCGAGAGGGGTCGCCTCCTCCCACAGTGTCGCGGGGGCATCCCAGCTGAGGCGCAGTGTGTCGGTCATCGCACTCCGGTGTGTTCGATCGATCTCGATGTCACCGTCAGCGTAGGCGGCATTAATTGCCGCTGTCAAGTAATGCTCGACGCCCTGCGCCTCATTGGGGTCAGAACGTCAGCAGAACCTTGCCCACGCGTCCGGCGGTGTTGCTGGCGCGAACCGCGTCGGCCACGTCGGCCGCGTCGAAGATACCCGCGACGGGAAGCGTGAGCGTACCCTCGGTGACCCGCTGGATGAGCTCTCCGAACAGGGCGCCGCGTGTGGCGGCATCCATCGTCTGGATGACCTTGCTGCCCCAGAAGCCCTTGACCGTGGCCTGCTTGAAGATCACATCGCCCGATGCGATCTCCATGGTGGGGGAGTTCATCGCGCCGAAGGCGACGAGCGTTCCTCCCTCGCCGAGGAGAGACAGCACGTCGCCGGCCGACGAACCGCCGACCGAGTCGATGCCGAACGCGACATGGGCGCCGCCGGTGAGCTTCGCGACCTGGTCGCGCCAGTCGTCCTGGTCGGTCGACACGACGTTCTCGATGCCCTGCTCCCGGAGCTCGTCGACTCCGGCGGCGCGACGAACCAGGCCGAGGACGTTCACGCCACGCGCGGCACCGAGCTGCGCGAGCATCCGTCCGACGGCGCCGTTCGCCGCGTTCTGGACGATCCAGTCGCCCTTCTCGGCTCCCAGGAACTGCAGCAGGCTGATGGTGCTGAACGGCATCGACACCAGCTGTGCGGCGCTCTCGTCGCTGAGCGACTCGGGTACCGGGATGAGTCCTGCGGCATTCGCGACCACGTACTCGGCCCAGGCGCCGAACGTGCCGCCCGTGGCGACGCGCTGGCCGACGGTGAGGTTCTCGACGCCCTCGCCCAGCGCATCCACGACGCCGAGCGCCTCGGTGCCCGATGCCGCAGGCAGCTCGGGCTTGAACCCGTAGGTGCCGCGGATGGTCCACAGGTCGTGGTTGTGGATCGGTGACAGCACGATCTTCAGCCGGACCTGACCCGGGCCGGGCTCGGGGGTGGGGCGTTCGGAGACGGTCAGGACCTGTTCGGGTTCGCCGAAGGTGTCGTGGGTGAGGGCGCGCATGATGTTCTCCTTGTGGGATGAATGGGGTGGATGCGGGTCTGGATCAGTCGTCGGTGACGGTGATCTGGACGTCGATGTTGCCCCGGGTCGCGTTGGAGTAGGGGCACACCTGGTGTGCGGCGTCGGCGAGTGCCTGAGCCTGGTCGTGCGGCAGGTCGGGGATGACGACCTCGAGCTGCACGGCGAGACCGAAGCCGCCCTCGCCGTTCGAGCCGATCTGCACGCGAGCGCCGACCGAAGAGTCGGTGATCTTCACCTTCTGCGTGCGGGCCACGGTCTGCAGGGCGGAGTGGAAGCACGCGGCGTAGCCGGCGGCGAACAGCTGCTCGGGGTTCGCTCCGTCGCCGCTTCCGCCCATCTCCTTCGGGATGGCGAGGTCGATGTCGAGTCGCCCTTCGCTCGTGGCGACGCGGCCGTTTCGGCCGGCTCCGGTGGCGAGTGCTTCGGCGGTGTAGAGAGCGTCCATCGTGTGGATTCCTTCCAGGGTTGGGTTCAGTCGGCGCGAGGTGCGCGCGCGGTGGATTCGGGGGCGACTGCCGAGTTCTGCAGTCGCGAAGTGAGCTCGTGGAGCTCGGCGATCAGTCGGTGGCGCTGATCGTCGTCCTGCATGCCGGCGAGAGCGGCGATCGCGGTGTGGACCGGCGCGACCTCGGAGCGCAGCGCCGTGCCGGCTTCGGTCAGCCCCACGGTGACGACCCGCTCGTCGGCAGAGCTTCGGGCGCGTGCGACGTAGCCCGCCTGCTCGAGGCGCCGGACGAGGGGGGAGAGCGTGCCCGAGTCGAGCTGCATGGCGTCTCCGAGCGAGCCGATCGTCTGCTCGCCCTCCATCCAGAGGATCGCGAGCACCAGGTATTGGGGATAGGTCAATCCCCACGGTGCGAGGAGGGAGCGGTATGCCTGCGTCGTCGCGCGGGCGGCGGAGTACAGGGAGAAGCACACCATCTCGTCGGTCACGGCCATGACTTAAGTATTGCACGCGATTAGATTGTGCACAATCTAATCGCGAGAGCGTCGTCTCGCACTAGGCTCCGACCATGAAGGTGCGCCCGGTCGATCTCGTCGACGTGTTCGTCTACCTCGTCGTGCTGGGGGCCTTCACGCAGCTCTTTCCCGAGGTCATCTCCGAATCGTTCCTGCTCGCGCTGCTCACGGCGATCCTGCTCAAGCTGGTGCTCGAAGTGGTCCTCCTGATCAAGAAGCGCATCGTCACTCGTATCCGGGGTGCACGCTCTCCCTGGATCCGAGTGGTGAACGTCGCTGCGCTCCTGCTCGTGCTCCCCGGCAGCAAGTTCCTCGTGCTCGAGCTCGTCGACGCGGTGTTCGGCGACGCCGTGTATCTGGGCGGCTTCTTCCAGGTGACGGCGCTGATCATCGTGCTGATGCTGGCTCGGGGCGGCGTCCGCCGGATCTTCGACACTCCCTCTCGCGACCTCTGATCTCGAGAATTCCCCCAGCCCGTCTCTTTGCTAGCTAAGCTAGTAGTCATGGAACGATACTTTCGGCTGCGGTGGGTAGGGCTCGTCTTCATCAGCATCGCCGTCTCGCTGATCATCGTCGACTCGACGATCGTCAACGTGGCGATCCCGGCGATCGTCGACGACCTGGGCATCACGTCGACCGAGGTGCAGTGGGTGCAGGAGGCCTACACGCTGGTCTTCGCCGCGCTGCTCCTCGTGTTCGGCAGTCTCGCGGACCGCTTCGGCCGTCGCCGGGTGATGCTCATCGGAGTGGTGGTCTTCGCGGCGTCATCCGTGCTAGCGGCCTTCGCCCCCGACGGTGGGATGCTGATCCTCGCCCGCCTCGCGCAGGGCGTCGGCGGAGCGATGATCCTGCCCACGACGCTGTCGATCATCAACGCGACGTTCCGTGGTCGCGAACGCGGCATCGCCTTCGCGGTGTGGGGCTCGACGATCGGTGGCATGGCCGCCGTCGGCCCGCTGCTCGGCGGATGGCTGACGACCGCCTTCTCGTGGCGCTGGGCATTCGGGATCAACATCCCGCTCGGGATCATCATCGTCGTCGGCGTTCTGCTCACAGTCGCCGAGTCGCGTAGCGATCGTGTCTCGAAGATCGACGTCGTCGGAGCGCTCCTGTCGGTGCTCACGATGGGAAGCCTCGTGTTCGGTCTGATCGAGGGCCGCACCTACGGGTGGTGGCTCGTGGATCAGCGCTCAGAGATCGGCGAATGGTCGTGGCCGCTCGACCTGTCGCCCATCCCGTTCGCCTTCGGGGTCGCCCTCATCTCGCTCATCGCCTTCATCGGTTGGGGAATCCACCGTCAGCGTCAGGGCAAGTCGACGCTGCTGGCCCTGCGTCTGTTCGCGATCCCCTCGTTCCGCAACGGCAACATCGCGGCGACCGTCGTGTCGCTCGGAGAGTTCGGGATCATCCTCGCGCTGCCGCTCTGGTTGCAGTTCGTGCTCGGATTCGACGCGCTGCACACGGGGCTGCTGCTGCTCGCCCTCGCCGTCGGATCGTTCGTCGCCAGCGGAGCCGCGGGAGCGGCGAGCGGAAAGATCGCGCCGGTCTGGGTCGTGCGTGCAGGGCTGGTCGCTGAGATCATCGGCGTCGCCGGCGTCGGCTTCGTCATCGCTCCGGATGCCTCGTGGGTGCCGCTCATCCCGTTCCTGTTCGTCTACGGACTCGGTGTGGGACTCGCCACGGCCCAACTGACAGGAGTCGTGCTCGCCGATGTGCCGGTCGCCGACAGCGGCGCCGCATCCGGAACCCAGTCGACGTCACGCCAGCTCGGTGCGGCCCTCGGTGTGGCCGTGCTCGGAACCGTGCTGTTCACCACCACCGCAGGCATCCTCGCCTCGTCCCTCGACGACCGAGGGCTGTCCGCGGATCAGCGCGACCAGATCGTGTCGTCCGTCGTCGACAGTGCGGGCGGAGCGATCAGCGGGCTCGAGGCGAACCCCGAGACCGCAGCCATCGCTGACGACGCGAAGGAGGCATTCTCAGACGGCACGCGCTTCGCCGCGTGGACGGCTGCCGGATTCCTCGCCGTCGGTCTTCTGTCGACGATCTCCCTCGGGGCAGGAGCAGGGGCAGGGGCGCGAGGCCGGAACGACGACGAGGCGAACACGGACTCGCAAGTGGCGGGCGCCGCTCCGGATCCGGGAGGGGATCCCTCGATCTGACCCCGGTCTCGCTGCCCGGCACGCGGGGTGCAGCGGGACTATCGGGCGAGTGACGCCAACTCTCCGCGAGTCCGGCATCCGGTCTTGCGAAGCAGGTTCGACACGTGGAACTTGACCGTGTTGTCGCTGATCCCGAGCGTCGACGCGATCTCTCGGTTACGTGAGCCGGCGACGACGAGACGAAGCACCTCTCGCTCTCGTGCCGACAATTCGGTGACCTCGGTGAGCGGCTCCGGCGCGGCGGGAGGATCGAGGGGGAGGCGGATGTCGATCGCCGACCCCCATCCCTCCGTCGACGACACCGCGAGATCACCGTTCAACGCGACCACGCTCTCGGCGGCGGGACGCAACGCGTCGTCGCTGACCGAGAGCTCACCGCGCCCGTCGTCCCTGATGCCGATCAGCAGGTTCAGACCGTCGCAGTCCCACTGGATGCGCACGCGGCGCGCGGTCGTGTCATCGACGATCGCGAGCACGGAGTTGCGCACGATCGCGCGAGCGGCGTGGGCGACCTCGCTCGGCAGAGCGCGGCCGGTCGCGGGCGGCTCGATGAACTGCACGTCGAGGTTCCCGAACCGCTCGAGGGGGCGCAGGTCCGACTGCAATCGTGCGAAGGCACCGACGACGGGCTCCAACACCGCCTCCTTCTGGCGATCGCTGGCGACCCGCAGCTGCACGAGCGCGTTCGCCGCCGACTCGATCGCGAGATTGCGCGCCGCACGGTCATCGAGTCGGTCGGAGCGCAGGATCGCGAGCAGCGACTCGAGGGCCACCGCGTGGCGATCGGCCAGCTCCGAGATCGCCCGCGCGCCGTCCTGATGCGCTCGCCGCAGGGCGGGGGAGTCGACTTCCGGTACTGCCTCGTTCGCACTCACCTACCCATCATGCACCACCCATCCTTTCGGGTAGGTCGAACCGTGCCGGCGGGCGGGGGCACGCCTCGCCGCTTCGGCGCACGATGGACACATGGACGTGATGGAGGTCGGCCTCGGGCATTCTCTGGGGCTCGTGGCGAATGAGGTCGGCGCGGTACTCGACTCGGTGATCCGCACCGATCCGGTGGCGCTCGCGCGCGTGTCCGACCTGGTGGCGGAAGCCCCGCGAGTGTTCGTGCTCGGAGCGGGGCGCTCCGGGCTGGCGCTGCGGATGACCGCGATGAGGCTCATGCACCTCGGTCTGGAGGTGCATGTCGTGGGCGAGACCACGACGCCGGCGATCGCTCGGGATGACCTCCTCGTGGTCGCGAGCGGTTCGGGCACGACATCCGGCATCGTCCGTGCGGCTGAGACCGCCGTGAGCGTCGGAGCGAAGGTCGTGGCCATCACGACGGACGCCACGTCGCCTCTGGCGGAGCTGTCGGGCTCAGCGACCGTCGTCGTTCCCGCAGCAGGCAAGCTCGATCGTTCGGGAGCCGCCTCCGCGCAGTACGCCGGCAGTCTCTTCGAGCAGGCGGTCGTCCTCATCGGCGACGCCCTTTTCCACGCTCTCTGGGCCCGAAGCGGACAGGACGCGGACGACCTCTGGCCGCGTCACTCGAACCTCGAATGACCGAAGCCCCCACATACTCACCCGCAGTAAGGAAAGGAACACCATGAAGCTGCAGTTCGCAATGGACACCCTGACGACCGAGGCCGCGCTCGCGCTCGCCGAGGCAGCCGCCCCGCACGTCGACATCCTTGAACTGGGGACGCCGCTGATCAAGAGCGCCGGCCTCAGCGCGGTGACCGCGATCAAGAAGGCGCACCCCGACAAGATCGTCTTCGCCGACCTGAAGACCATGGATGCCGGTGAGCTCGAGGCCGACATCGCCTTCACGGCCGGCGCAGACCTCGTCACGGTGCTCGGCACCGCGGGCGACAGCACCATCGCGGGAGCGGTCAAGGCGGCGAAGGCGCACGGCAAGGGGATCGTCGTCGACCTGATCGGCGTCAAGGACAAGCCCGCACGGGCGAAGGAGGTCGTCGAGCTCGGCGCCGAGTTCGTCGAGATGCACGCCGGCCTCGACGAGCAGGCCGAGGAAGGCTTCACGTTCGACACGCTGCTGCGCGACGGCGAAGCATCCGGTGTGCCGTTCTCGGTCGCGGGCGGAGTGAACGCCGCGAGCATCGGTTCGGTCCAGAAGTCGGGGGCGCAGATCGCCGTCGCCGGAAGCGCGATCTACAGTGCGCCGGATGTCGGAGCGGCCGCGGCCGAGCTGCGCGCAGCCATCGGCTGAGCGCGTCTGGCGGTGGGCGGGGTGGCGTGTCCGCCTCGCACGCTGAGAACGGCGAACTGATGGCGATCAATCGGATGCAGCTCGACCTGCTCCACGAGCTCCGCCGAGACCTGCCGTCCCCGGGCGCGATCGGGAGGACAGAGGAATCGCCCGTCGACTGACGTCGCGATCGCGCGCCCCGACGGTGAACAGCGCCCGGGTCACCGCCCAGTAGACGACCAGCGCGATCGACGTCCCGAGCACTGCACCGGCCAGCACGTCCGTGAGCCAGTGCGCTTCGAGGAACGTGCGACTCCACGCCATCGCGATCACCCACGGCACCGCGATCACCCAGAACCACCGACCGATCAGGAGTGCGAGGACGCATGCGGTCGTCGCAGCGAGAGCGGTGTGCCCGGACGGGAACGAAGCCAGACCCGTATCCGAGAGTGAGTCCGCCGGGCGCGGGCGCGCGACGAGCGTCTTGATCGTTCCCGTCGCGATCTCGGAGCAGATCATCGCCGCGGCGAGCGCGAGCGCGGCCCATGGTCGTCGCAGGATGAGCAGCGTGATCGTGAGAAGCACACCCACGATCACCATCGAGTTCACGCCGCCGGCGACCTCGAACCACCTCGCGACGGTGATGCCCGCATCCGTCCGCCTTTCCTGCATCAGATCGTGCCATGCGCTGTCGAGCACTGTCGGCCCTCTGCCCGAAGCGACGAGAAGGATCCCCATGGCCACGACGGCGGCGACTCCGATCGATCCGAAGATGACCAGGAGCCGGCGTGGGTGACGAACTCGCGCCGTCGTCGCGGACGCATCGTCGGGGAGGGGAGCAGTGGGGAGCATCGGTTCGCTTTCGTGCATCAGCGCAGACGCGTCGATCACGCGCCGAATCTGGTGCTTCGACCGTATGGACGCCCGCTGGGCATCGCATGCGTCTGCGCGGCGTCGCGTCTGAGAGAACCCTCAGGCGCTCGGAAGACCCACCGGCGCGATGCGGTGAACCGGAATGCAGAGCCGAGAAGGAGCCCGATGACGTTGGCCGAGATGTTGTCGGCGAGTGCGGAGTCGCCTCGGCGGACGCGGCCGATGAGTGAGAACACTCTCAGAAACGCGGCGGGTGAGCGTTCTCTGAGAGAACACTCACCGCTCAGGGGGCGCTGGTGGGGCGAACACCAAGAAAACGCCGGGACTCTGACGGCATGACGAACACGAATCCCGACCACACGCGCACCATCCTGTTGAACAGGGTGCCGGAGGTGACGCTCGCCTTCTGGGTGATCAAGATCCTCTCCACCACCACCGGTGAGACCTTCGCCGACTTCCTCAACGACGATGTCGGTCTCGGGCTGAGCCTCACGACCTGGATCATGGGCGGCCTCCTGCTGGTGGCCCTCGCCGCGCAGTTCGCGACCAAGCGCTACACGTCCGGCGTCTACTGGACGGTGGTGGTGCTGATCAGCATCGTCGGCACCCTCCTCACCGACAATCTGACCGACGTGCTCGGGGTCCCGCTCTGGGTGAGCACGCTCGTCTTCAGCGCCGTGCTCGCCCTCACCTTCGTGATCTGGTTCGCCCGCGAGCGCACACTGTCGATCCACACGATCTTCACCCGGCGTCGCGAGGCGTTCTACTGGATCGCCATCCTGTTCACCTTCGCGCTGGGCACCGCTGCGGGCGACCTGATCTCGGAGGGGCTCGGTCTGGGATACGTCTTCGGGACGATTCTGTTCGCCGCGCTGATCGGAGCGATCGCGATCGCACGGTTCGCGTTCAAGGCGAACGTGGTGTTCTGCTTCTGGGCCGCGTACATCCTGACGAGGCCGCTCGGGGCATCGATCGGCGACCTGCTCTCCCAATCTCCTGCTGACGGTGGCGTCGGGGTGGGGACGACCCTCACGAGCGTCGTGTTCCTGGTGATCATCGTTGCTGTCGCGGTGTACCTCGGGGTCAAGGTCGACCGGCAGCGTCGTGAAGCCTTGGCGAACGGCGCCCCAGCACTCGTCGCGGTCGCACCGTAGTATCGCCACGAGGAGGCGATCACGTGACGCTGAGGATCCTGACGGTCGAAGACGAACGCGAGATGGCTGACCTCCTCGCCCGCGGCCTGCGGCAGGAAGGATATTCCGTCGATATCGCCGGCGACGGGGTGGAGGCGATGGCACGTGCAGCCGCGGCTGAGTATGACATTGCGATCCTCGATGTCATGCTCCCCGGAATGTCGGGATTCGAGCTGTGCCGATGGCTGCGCAGACAGCATGCCGGGCTCGCGATCATCCTGCTGACGGCCCGCAACGCCGTCGACGATCGGGTGAGCGGTCTCGATGCCGGAGCCGACGACTATCTGACGAAGCCGTTCGAGTTCGTCGAGCTCGCGGCACGACTGCGCGCACTGCGGCGCCGAGACGCGATCGGAAGTACACGGTTGGACGTCGGCGGGCTGCACATCGATACGGCGAAGCACCGGATCTCGACAGACGGAGGCGAACTGCAGTTGAGTCGCACCGAGTTCGATCTGCTGCGGCTGCTCGCCTCCCACATCGGACGGGTCATGCCTCGGTCGGAGATCCTCGACGAGGTCTGGGGGTCGGCGTCGTTCATCGATCCCAACATCGTCGACCAATACGTCAGCTACGTCCGTCGCAAGCTCGACGCCGTGGGGGCTCCCGTGCGGATCGCCACGGCCCGAGGCGTGGGGTACGAGCTGATCGCGGTCGAACGGTGAATCTCGCGCGACTGACGATCCGGACGCGGATCACCGGGGGCAGCCTGCTGATCGCGCTGCTGATCTCGGTGGCCGCGGGAGTCGTCATCTACAGTCAGGTGGCGAGGATCGTCGGTGACAGCCAGATCCGAGTACTCGAAGGCATCGAGGGCCAGTACATCACGGCGATCACCACCGGCGACACGGCGGAGTTCGACATGCCGGGGCCGGGACAGCTCGTCGCTGTCATCGATCCGACGGGCGCGATCGTCATCGACACTTTCCCCGCGGCGCTCAGCGACAGGGTGGGCGCCATCTCCTCACGACCCGATGGCGATCGCTCCATGGAGGCCGGCTCCGCCGAATACATCGTTCGGTCCACGTCGGTCGAAGTGACGGGGGGAGTGTGGCACGTCATCACGGCCAGCGACAGCGACTCCGATGTTCTCGATGACGTCGCCTGGCTCCTCATCACCAGCATCGCCGGGATCAACATCGCCTTCGGCGCCTCTGCGTGGCTCATCGGGTCCGCCGCGCTCGGCCCTGTCTCGCAGCTGCGTCGGAGTGCGTCAGATCTCGTCGCGACGGGCAGCACCGAGCTGTTGCCCGTCGGCCCTGCGCACGATGAGATCTCGGAGTTGGCCGGGACGCTCAACACGCTCATCGCCGGGCTGCGCGCCTCGACCGAACGGGAGCGGCAGATCGTCTCGGACGCGAGCCACGAGTTCCGCACGCCTCTCGCGATCATCCAGACCCGGCTGGAGCTCGCGCAACGCCAGGCGCGGAGCCTCGACGAGATGAGGACGGACGTCGCCGCCGCGCAGCGGACCGTTGCACGACTGTCGTCGCTCGCCACCTCCTTGCTGGAACTCTCGCGGATCGACGCACAGACGTCGACCGGAACCGCCACGGAGGGGCGCCTGTCAGCGGAGCTGGCGGATGCCGTCGATCGCGGTCGCCTGCGCGTCGCCGATCGGAGCATCCGGATCGACTACGCGGATGACATCTCACGGCCGTCCGGGACCGTCGCGGTGAGTGAGGAGGACTTCGGCCGCATCTGCGACAACCTCGTGAACAATGCGGTGCACGCGATCGGAGACCGGGGAGTGGTCGAGCTCCGACTCGTCGAAGAGGACGGCGCTGTCATCCTCACCGTCGCCGACGACGGCGGAGGCATGGACGAGGGCTTCGTGGCCTTCGCGCTCGACCGGTTCTCGCGACAGAGCGAAGCGCGCACGAGCGGTGGGTCGGGGCTCGGACTGTCGATCGTCGCCGGCATCGTCGCCAACGCAGGGGGCACCGTCGCACTCACGAATCAGCCAGGCGTCGGACTCCTGGTCCGAGTGCAGCTGCCGATCTCGGACGACGCGCGGACGTAGTCGGGATGTGGGGTCCGGATGCAGAAGAACCCCGCCCGACGGGCGGGGTTCGTCGTCTGTGTGTGTGCCCCCGACAGGAGTCGAACCTGCGACCTACGGTACCGGAAACCGGCGCTCTATCCACTGAGCTACGGAGGCGTACCGATCGACAATATCACTGCTCGGGAGTGGTCTCCGACCCACCCGCCTCGGTGACCGGCGCGTCGCCGAGCTCCGCGAGTGCGGCGGCCAGCTTCTCAGCGAGGTAGCGATGGCCGTCGGTGGACGGATGCTTGCGACCGATCTCGACGTCGATGACCGACAGATAGTTCTGCTCGGTGATCCAGTCCTGCGCGACGGGGGAGATGTACCACCAGCCGCGGGCCGAGGCGAGCTCTCCGAGGTCCCTGTCGATGCGGGCGGTCTCGGTACCCACCGGAAGCTCGTGGGGAGCGGGGCCGAGGATCACGATCGCTGCCTCGGGGTACTTCGCCGCCATGGCGTCCCACGCGGCGGTCACGGCCTCGCGGTACCCCGCCTCGCCCTGAGCGCGGTCGTTGATCGATCCCTGCATGATGATGAGATCAGGGGTGAGAGCCGGATCCAGTGCGGCGATGCGCTCGCCGAAGGCTGGTCCGTCGAGACCGGGCTTGAGATAGCCGCTGCCTCGCACGCCTTTCACGATCGTCTCGCCGTCGAGCAGGTCGGCGAGGACGTACGCGTACCCGAGTGTCGGCTCGGTCGCGGCAGAGCCGTAGGTCCAGGAGTCGCCGAAGACGAGGACAGTCGGATGCTCGGGGAGCAGCAGCGGCTCCGGGGCGATCGTGACCGCCTCATCGTCTGCGGCAGCAGCTCCGACGGGCACCGATGAAGGCACCGGAACCCATGGACGCCACACGCCGAGGATGACCGCGGCGAGAGCCAGGATCACGGCGACGGCGAGGCCTGCGACGGGCAGGCGGTGGCGGGCGGATGCGGCCTTCATGGCATGACTGTAGATCAGGAATCCGTCTGCGCAAATTCGGCGCCGTGACGCGCCGTAAACTGGGAGGCCTATGAACCCTGAAACGCTCGCCGAAGCCCTCCTCGCCGTCCTCGCACCGATCGCCGAGGAACGACGTCCCGGCGAGCCGCTCGCGCTCTCCGCAACCGACATCGTCTTCGAGCGCCCGCGCAACCGCGATCACGGTGATTGGGCCTCCAACATCGCGATGCGTCTGGCGAAGCCGTTCGGCACGAACCCGCGGGAGCTCGCCCAGCAGATCGCCGACGGCCTCGCGCAGGTCGACGGCATCGCGAGCGCCGAGGTCGCCGGCCCCGGGTTCATCAACATCCGCCTGGATGCGGCCGCGGCCGGTGCGCTGGCGAAGGTGATCGTCGACGCGGGCACCGAGTACGGGCACAACGACACCCAGGCCGGGCAGAGCATCAACATCGAGTTCGTGAGCGCGAACCCGACCGGCCCCCTGCACATCGGGCACACGCGCTGGGCGGCCCTCGGTGACGCGATCGCTCGCGTGCTCGCGGCATCCGGTGCGACCGTCGCCCGTGAGTACTACATCAACGATGCCGGTGTGCAGATGGAGCGCTTCGCGAACTCCGTGCTGGCTGCCGCGAAGGGCGAGCCCACGCCTGAGGGCGGCTACGCCGGAAGCTACATCGGTGACCTCGCGGCTCGCGTGCTCGCGGCTCGTCCCGATCTGCTCGATCTTCCCGAGGACGAGCAGGTGGTCGTCGCGCGGGAACTCGCCTATGAGTTCCAGCTCGACGAGCAGAAGCAGTCGCTCTCGAAGTTCAACGTCGACTTCGATGTCTGGTTCTCGGAGCGCGTGCTTCATGCCAAGAACGATCAGGGTGTGAGCCTCGTCGACGAAGCCGTCGACCGCCTGCGCGAGCAGGGCCACGTCTTCGACGACGAGGGTGCGGTCTGGGTGCGCACGACCGACTTCGGTGACGACAAGGACCGTGTCATCCGTCGCTCGAACGGCGAGTACACGTACTTCGCCGCAGATGCCGCCTACTACCTGAACAAGGGCGACCGGGGCTTCGAGTACAAGCTGTACCTGCTCGGTGCTGATCACCACGGATACGTCCACCGTCTCAAGGCGATCGCCGGAGCCGCAGGTGAGAACCCGGAGAAGAACGTCGAGGTGCTGATCGGCCAGCTCGTCTCGGTCGGCGGTGCGCGCCTCAGCAAGCGCGCCGGAAACATCATCGAGATGGACGACCTGCGTGAATGGCTCGGCACGGATGCGCTGCGCTATTCGCTCGAGCGCTCGCCCGCCGACTCTCCTCTGGCACTCGACCCCGAGCTGCTGCAGAAGCGCACGAACGACAACCCGGTCTTCTACGTGCAGTACGCGCACGCCCGCACGCACAACGTGGCGCGGAACGCGGCTGACTCCGGAGTGGACCGGTCGGAGTTCGCCCCCGAGACCCTCACCCACGAGACGGAGAGCGCTCTGCTCGGCGCCCTGCAGGAGTTCCCGCGCATCGTCGCCTTCGCCGCGGAGGTCCGCGAGCCGCACCGCGTCGCGCGCTACCTCGAGGAGCTCGCAGGTCTCTACCACCGCTGGTACGACAACTGCCGCGTGATCCCGCAGGGCGACGACCCGATCGAGACCGTGCACCGCACGCGCCTGTGGCTCAACGACGCCGCAGGCCAGGTCTTCCGCAACGGCCTCGACCTGCTCGGCGTGTCCGCACCCGAGCGCATGTGACTCGGCCGCCGTCCGCGCCGTAGGGCAGGATGGCAGCATGAGCGACGACAACCACACCCTCCCTTACCCCGCCGCCGATTCCGAGCATCCGACGCTCGTGATCCCCGGCGAGAAGGGGACTGAGGGTGCTGTCGTCGCCGCGCCCGCGAAACGGAAGCGGAAGCGCTGGCCGTGGGTGCTGCTGATCGTCGTCGTCGTGCTGGCGTTGCTGGCCGTGGCCGCGGAACTCGTCGTGAGGTCGGTGCTCCCCGGAGTGGTGCGCGGGATCGTGATCGACCAGCTCGACCTGCCCGCCGACCAGCAGATCGATGTGGAAGCCGACGGCATCCTGCTTCCGCAGCTCATCGGCGGCACTCTCGACACGCTGCATCTCTCCACGGATTCCGTCACGCTGCAGGGGATCACCGGCGCTGCCGACGTCACCGCGACGGGCGTGCCGCTGCGGGGCGGAGACCTCGGCGGCGCGACCGGCACGATCCGCATCGACGAGTCGCAGTTCACCGCTCTTCTGTCGGGCACCGACCTGCCCGTCGAGACGGTGACCCTCGACGCGCCGAACGCGACCGTCGCCGGCTCGGTGACCGCACTCGGCATCGCCATCCCGCTCTCGCTCACCGTGACACCCGGGGTGGCTGAAGGCGACCTCGAACTCACACCGGTCAGCGCCACGATCGGAGGGCTCGAGGTGGACCTCGACCAGGTCGGTTCGTCTCTCGGATCGCTCGGCGGCCGTCTCACCGAGACGCAGCGGATCTGCATCGCCGATCAGCTCCCCGCCGGCATCACCCTCACGGGTCTCGAGATCGACGGTACGGAGGCCGTGATCGACGTCGATGTCGACGGTGCGATCGCCACCGATGCGAGCCTTCTCGACAAGGGCGTGTGCCCCCAGGGCTGACGTCAGTCCGCCGTCGAGCCGGTGCGGAACTCCTTCTCGGCCTTCTGAGCGGCGCGCAGTTCGGTGGTCGCGCGCGCCACCTCGGCTTCCGCCTGCTGCACCCGGCGCTGGGGGAACGTGGTCGCTCCGAAACGGGCGCGCACCCTGTCGTGGCGCTCGTCCTCGGAGGTCACGATGTACGCGCAGGCGATCAGGATGACCTGCGTCGACAGGTTGAGCCAGATCAGCAGCGCCAGCAGCGACGCGAACGAGGCGAGAAGCGGGTTGCTGGTCGCTCCGCCGATGAAGAGACCCGACAGCTCCTGCAGGATGAGCAGCCCGACGCCGCCCAGCAGCGCGCCGGTCCAGAGGGACCGAGCTGACGGATGCGTCCCTGAGAGCAGTCGGAAGACGCCCGCGATCAGGACCGTGTCGAGCGCGAGCACGACGAGGAGTGACACGATGCGGATGCTCCAGACCGCCGCGGGGGAGTCGTCGGCGATACCGAGCAGGCCGGAGATCCAGGTGATCCCGATGCGTCCGATGAAGGTGACCGCGGCCGCCGCCACGAACGCGAGGCCGATTCCGATCGCGAGGACGAGGTTGCGCAGCATCACCCAGATGAAGAGGATGTCCGCCTGCGCCGTGCCGGCGAGCAGTCGCACCGCGGTGCGGAGGGAGCCGACGGCGGCGAGAGCCGACCCGGTGAGAGCGACGACCGAGATCGCACCGGCGATCGTGAACGAGACCGGGGCCTCGAGGTCGGACGGGTCGATGAGCCCTCCGTCCTCGCCGATGAGCCCGGGCACCACGGACTGCACCGCCGCGATGATCGCCTTCCATGCGTCGGGGTTCCCAGCGAGCCACAGGGCCGCGATGGAGAATCCGAGCAGCACACCGGCGAAGACGCTGAACAGCGCCCGGTAGGTGACGCTGTCGGCGAGCATCGGGCCCCGGCGCTCCGAGTACAGCAGGAAGGCGCGGACCGGCCTCCGCGTCAGCGCCCAGCGGATCGCCGTCGCGCTCACGCGTGCGATGAAGCCGGGGTGGTCGGCGTCGGGGGCTGCGGATGCGGTGCTCATGCCACCACCTTACGAGTGGCACCGAAGACAATTCAGGGGGTTGACGTCGGGCGTCACCATGACGGATGCGGCATGCGGGGTGCCCTAGAATCGGGGGCAACCTCGCAGTGCGCGTTCCTGCCCGAGACCCGTCCCACGATTGGTGTTCCTTGCTTTCCCCTGCCGATTCGCTCGCCCCGGAATGGCTCGTCGAGCCCGACGACGCGAACGATCTCCCGACCGCTGTGTGGCCTGCATCCACAGTCCGTGATGCTCACGGTGTCATCCAGATCGGGGGCGTCGCCGCCACCGATCTCGTGCACGCCTACGGCACACCGCTGCTCGTGATCGACGAGGACGAGGTCCGCGCCCGTGCACGCGCGTTCCGGCAGTCGTTCGACCGGGCCGCGGCTGACCACGGCACGACCGCCCAGGTGTACTACGCGGGCAAGGCGCTGCTGACCACGACGATCGCCCGCTGGGTCATCGACGAAGGACTCCGGGTCGACGTCTGCACCGGGGGCGAGCTCGAGGTCGCCCTCGCCGCAGGTGTCGCGCCCGCATCCCTCGGCTTCCACGGCAACAACAAGTCCGTCGCCGAGCTCGAACGCGCCGTCGAGGTCGGCATCGGCACGATCATCGTCGACAGTGCGATCGAGATCGAACGTCTGGCGGCCATCACCGCGCGGACGGACACGACGCAGCGCGTGCTGGTACGGGTGATCAGCGGGGTTCACGCCGAGACCCACGACTTCCTCGCCACCGCCCACGAAGACCAGAAGTTCGGCTTCCCGCTGCCCGAGGCCGAGCAGGCGGTCGCTCGCATCCGTGAGATCCCCGGTCTCGAATTCGCCGGCCTGCACTGTCACATCGGATCGCAGATCTTCGGCGTCGCCGGCTTCCGTGAGTCCGCATCGCGGGTGCTCGAGCTCCACGCCGCGCTTCTCGAGCGCGGCCCCGTGCCGCAGCTCAACCTGGGTGGCGGCTTCGGCATCGCCTACACCAGCGTCGACGATCCCACGCCCATCGAGACGCTCGCCGGCGAGATCGTCACCGCTGTCGCCGAAGGGTGCGCCGCGCGAGGCATCTCGATCCCTGCCCTCTCCTTCGAGCCGGGGCGTGCCATCGTCGGCACCGCGGGCGTCACGCTCTACGAGGTGGGCACGACCAAGGACGTCGCGCTCGATTCCGGGGCCACGCGCCGGTACATCAGCGTCGACGGAGGCATGAGCGACAACGCCCGTCCTGCGCTCTACGGAGCGCAGTTCTCGGCTCGTCTGGCCTCGCGCGTCGGTGTGGGCTCGCCGCAGCTCAGCCGCGTCGTCGGCAAGCACTGCGAGTCGGGCGACATCGTCGTCGACCACGAATTCCTGCCCGTCGACGTGACACCCGGCGACCTGCTGGCCGTCCCGGCGACCGGCGCGTACTGCGCTCCGCTGGCGAGCAACTACAACCACGTTCCCCGTCCGCCGATCGTCGCCGTCCGCGACGGCAGGTCGACGGTCATCGTCCGCGGAGAGACCATCGCCGACGTCCTGTCGAGGGATGCCGGCATCGACGCGCCCGAAGCCCACAGGTGATCCGCGGGCCGCACGCGCTGCGGCAGCCGATGACGCACGACTGATCCACCCTCCTAAGGAGAAGCAATGACGACTGAGTACCGACGACTTCGGGTGGCGCTCCTGGGCGCCGGCGCGGTCGGCTCCCAGGTGGCCGACCTGCTGCTGCGACACGGCGACGAGCTCGCCGATCGCGCGGGGGCCTCTCTCGAGCTGGCGGGCATCGCCGTGCGAAACCTCGACGCACCTCGCGACGTCGACCTGCCCAAGGAGCTGTTCACGACCGACGCCGAGTCGCTGATCCTCGGATCCGACATCGTGATCGAGCTGATCGGCGGCATCGAGCCGGCCCGCACGAGCATCCTCCAGGCGATCGGCTCCGGCGCAGACGTCGTCACCGCCAACAAGGCGCTGCTCGCGACGCACGGCCCCGAGCTCTTCGAGGCGGCCGACCGCGTCGGCGCGTCCGTCTACTACGAGGCCGCGGCCGCGGGGGCGATCCCGATCATCCGCCCGCTGCGCGACTCCCTCGCGGGCGACCGGGTCGTGCGCATCATGGGCATCGTGAACGGCACCACCAACTACATCCTCGACCGCATGGACACCGAGGGCGCGGACTTCGCCGACGTGCTCGCCGACGCCCAGCGACTCGGCTACGCCGAGGCCGACCCGACCGCCGACGTCGAGGGCTACGACGCCGCGCAGAAGGCAGCGATCCTCGCGAGCCTCGCCTTCCACACCGCCGTCCCGCTCGACGCCGTGTACCGCGAGGGGATCACGTCGATCACCGCCTCCATGATCGACGAGGCTCGTGCGGCCGGATTCGTCATCAAGCTGCTCGCGGTGTGCGAGCGCATCGAGGCCAACGGCGCCGAGTCGATCTCGGTGCGCGTCTACCCCGCCCTCGTCCCGAAGACCCACCCGCTCGCGTCGGTGCACGGTGCGAACAACGCCGTGTTCGTCGAGGCGGAGGCCGCCGGTTCTCTCATGTTCTACGGTGCCGGCGCCGGTGGCGTGCAGACGGCATCCGCCGTCCTCGGCGACGTCGTCTCGGCCGCCCGTCGCCACATCGCGGGCGGTGTCGGCGTGGGGGAGTCCACCAGGGCCAATCTGCCCGTCGTGCCGATCGGCCACGTCACCACCCGCTACCAGATCACCCTCGAGGTCTCGGACGCTCCCGGCGTTCTTGCGACCGTCGCCGGGATCCTGAGCGACGGCGACGTCTCGGTCGCCACGGTCGTCCAGACGGTCGAAGGCGAGGGCGAGCCCACGGCCCGCCTCGTGATCGGCACGCACCGCGCGACGGATGCGGCGCTCAGCGCGACGGTCGACGCACTCGCCGACAGCTCTGTCGTCGAGCGCGTCGTCTCGGTGCTGCGCGTGGAAGGCGAATGACGGTGGCAGCGGGGCGCACGGTCGAGGTGACCGTACCCGCGACGAGCGCGAACCTCGGCCCCGGTTTCGACACGCTCGGTCTGGCTCTGAGCGTCTACGACACGCTTCTGGTCACCGGGTTGCCCGCAGGCGAGCTCGAGATCGAGGTCTCGGGATCGGGTGCTGCGGAGATCCCGCGCGACGCGTCGAACCTCATCGTCCGCACGATCGCGCACGTCTACGCCGACGTCGACCGCCCGCTTCCCGGTCTGCGCATCGTGGCTGAGAACGGCGTCCCGCACGGTCGCGGTCTCGGCTCCTCCGGGGCGGCCGTGGCCGCGGGCATCCTCGCCGCCAAGGGGCTTCTCGAAGGCGACGTCGAGATCGACGACGCCGATATGCTGCGACTCGCCACGGAGATCGAGGGGCACCCCGACAACGTCGCGCCGGCGCTGTTCGGCGGACTGACGATCGCCTGGGTGGGCGAGCGCGGACCGCAGCACAAGAAGCTGCTCGTGCACCGCGGAGTCTCGCCGCTCGTCCTCGTGCCGTCGTACACGATGTCCACCTCGAAGGCCCGCTCCCTGCAGCCGCCGCACGTGTCGACCGCGGATGCCGTGTTCAACGTCTCGCGCTCGGCGCTGCTCATCGCCGCTCTCATGCAGAGCCCCGAGCTGCTGCTCGACGCGACGGCCGATCGCCTTCATCAGGACTACCGCGCCGAGGCGATGCCCGAGACGCAGCGGCTCGTCCAGGCGCTGCGCGCCGCGGGGTTCGCGGCCGTCGTGTCGGGTGCGGGGCCCAGCGTCCTCGTACTCGCTGACGGCCCCGGCAGCCGTCAGGGTGCCGTGGAACTCGCCGAATCGACCACCGACACCCCGTGGGAAGCGCTGCTGCTCGCGGTCGACGTGCGTGGTGGTACAGTGGGGACTCGAGCGGAGGGCTCCACGTAACTGCGTGAATCTGGCCCCATTGCAACTCTGCAAGACCCGCACGCAAACCCCTGTGGCACTGCTCTCACCGAGAACTCGTTCTTTTCGAGAACCCAGTGCCGAGGCTGGCTGACGCCGAGCGTCAGCCCGTGCGACCGCGCGCAGCACCCGTTGTGCGCGTACCGCTCACGTCTCCGAGACCAAAGAGGGAGTACTCGTGGAGAATTTCTCCGAGACCCAGAACGACAAGGCGGCACCCGCCGCCGAGGCTCCGGCAAAGGCCGCGAGCTCCGACGCCGCGACCACCACTGCGACCGAAGTGGCCCCTGCACGCAAGCGCGCACCGCGCCGTGCGACCACGGCGACGGCGGCAGCCAAGGCCGACAAGGCCGCTGCGGCCGACGCCCCGGCCGACAGCGCACCCGCGAAGTCCGAGGCCCCGGCGAAGGCCGAGGCACCTGTCGCCGAGGCGCCGGCAGCCGAGGCCGCACCCAAGGCGAAGGCCCCTCGTCGCAGTCGTGCCAAGAAGGCAGATGCAGAGCCGGCCGCTCCGGCTGAGGCAGCCGCCGCTCCTGCCGAGGCGCCCGCAGCGCCCGCCGAAGCCGCTGCTGCTCCCGCTGCAGAGGCATCGGACGAGCCGAAGAAGACCACGGGTCGCGGCCGTCGCACGGCCAAGAAGCCTGCGGCAGAGTCCGAGGCCCCTGCCGCCGAGAAGCCCGCCGAGGCCGCACCGGCTGAGACCGCACCCGCCAACGAGTCCTCGTCGGATCAGGGCGAAGGCAGCGACGAGCAGGGCGGCCGAGGCCGCAACCGCAACCGCAGCCGTAACCGCGGACGCGGCCAGAACGGCAACGGCCAGGCCGGCGAGCAGCAGCAGTCGCAGCAGCCCCAGCAGCAGAACAACGCCGACGACGAGGGCGGCAACGGCCGGAACCGTCAGCGCAACAAGCGCCGCGGCGGAGCTGCTCCGACCGACGAGTTCGACACCGAGATCGGCGAGGACGACGTCCTCATCCCCATCGCCGGCATCCTCGACGTGCTCGACAACTACGCTTTCGTGCGCACGACCGGCTACCTCGCCGGCCCCAGCGACGTCTACGTCTCGCTCGGGCAGGTCAAGAAATACAACCTGCGCAAGGGCGACGCGATCGTCGGCTCGATCAAGCAGCCCCGTGAGGGCGAGCAGCAGGGCCGTCAGAAGTACAACGCCCTGGTGAAGGTCGACTCGATCAACGGTCTGTCGATCGATGATGCGGCCACCCGCGTCGAGTTCGGCAAGCTCACCCCGCTCTACCCGCAGGAGCGCCTGCGCCTCGAGACGGCTCCCGAGAAGCTGACCCAGCGCATCATCGACCTCGTCGCCCCGATCGGCAAGGGACAGCGCGGCCTCATCGTCGCACCGCCCAAGGCCGGCAAGACGATCGTCCTGCAGCAGATCGCCAACGCGATCGCGCAGAACAACCCCGAGGTCCACCTCATGGTCGTGCTCGTCGACGAGCGTCCTGAAGAGGTCACCGACATGGAGCGCACGGTCAAGGGCGAGGTCATCGCCTCGACGTTCGATCGCCCCGCAGAAGACCACACCACGGTCGCCGAGCTCGCCATCGAGCGCGCCAAGCGTCTCGTCGAGCTGGGCCGCGACGTCGTCGTGCTGCTCGACTCGATCACCCGCCTCGGCCGTGCGTACAACCTCGCGGCTCCGGCATCCGGACGCGTGCTCTCGGGCGGAGTCGACGCGTCGGCTCTGTACCCGCCCAAGCGCTTCTTCGGCGCTGCGCGCAACATCGAGAACGGCGGATCCCTCACGATCCTCGCCACGGCTCTCGTCGAGACCGGTTCCAAGATGGACGAGGTCATCTTCGAGGAGTTCAAGGGCACCGGAAACAGCGAGCTGCGCCTGTCGCGTCAGCTCGCCGACAAGCGCATCTTCCCGGCCGTCGACGTGAATGCGTCGAGCACGCGCCGCGAAGAGATGCTGCTGTCGAACGACGAGGTCAAGATCACCTGGAAGCTGCGCCGTGCCCTCGCGGGCCTCGACCAGCAGCAGGCCCTCGAGGTCGTGCTGGGCAAGCTCAAGGAGACGCACTCGAACGTCGAGTTCCTGGTGCAGATGCAGAAGTCGATTCCGACGCTCCCCTCGGGCGCGCACGGTCACGACAACAACATCCGCTGAGCGGAGTCGCTGTGTTCGAGTCCGTCCAGACTCTGATCGACGAGCATCGCCGGGTGCAGGAGGAACTCTCCGACCCGGCGGTGCACGCCGACGCTGCTCGTGCGAAGCGCGTCAACCGCCGCTACGCCGAGCTGTCCAGGATCGTCGCCGCCCACGACGCGTGGGTGGCGGCATCCGACGATCTGGAAGCGGCGCGCGAACTCGCCCGCGAGGATGAGGCGTTCGCCGCAGAGGTTCCGTCACTCGAAGAGGGCGTCGAGGCGGCGCAGGAGAAGCTCCGGCGCCTCCTCATCCCGCGCGACCCCGACGATGCGCGCGACGTGATCATGGAGATCAAGGCGGGGGAGGGCGGTGCCGAGTCGGCTCTCTTCGCCGCCGACCTGCTGCGCATGTACATCCAGTACGCGGCATCCAAGGGGTGGAAGACCGAGCTCCTCGAGCGCAACGAATCCGACCTCGGCGGCTACAAAGACGTCCAGGTCGCGATCAAGGGCTCATCCACAGACCCCGCGCAGGGCGTCTGGGCTCATCTCAAGTACGAGGGCGGCGTGCACCGGGTGCAGCGCGTGCCCGCGACCGAGTCGCAGGGGCGCATCCACACGTCGACCACCGGCGTGCTGGTGTTCCCCGAGGTCGACGAACCCGACGAGATCGCGATCAACCAGAACGATCTGAAGATCGACGTGTTCCGCTCGTCCGGCCCGGGCGGCCAGTCGGTCAACACCACCGACTCCGCTGTGCGCATCACGCACCTTCCCAGCGGCATCGTCGTGTCGATGCAGAACGAGAAGTCCCAGCTGCAGAACCGTGAGGCCGCCATGCGCGTGCTGAGGGCCCGACTGCTCGCCAAGCAGCAGGAGGAGCTGGATGCTGCGGCATCCGACGCGCGGAAGTCGCAGATCCGCGGCATGGACCGCTCCGAGCGCATCCGCACCTACAACTTCCCCGAGAACCGCATCGCCGATCACCGCACCGGATTCAAGGCCTACAACCTCGATCAGGTGATGGACGGCGCGCTCGAGCCGATCATCGAATCCGCGATCCAGGCCGACGAAGAGGCGCGACTCGCGGCTGTGGGCTCCGAGTCCTGAGCCGCAGCCCTCGCAGCGAGGGTCGTTTCGCCTCCGATCAGGTGCGGGCGGCGTAGCGGTGCTCCGGACGTCCGGTGGCTCCGTAGCGGAGTCGCACTTCGACGACCGTCCGCGCCGCGAGCGAGGCGAGGTGACGCTGTGCGGTGGCCCGAGAGATCCCTACGCGCTCTCCGACTTCGGCCGCCGATGCCTCGCCGTCGCCGAGCGCGGCCAACACCAGCTGCTCGGTCGCCGATCGTGAGACGGAGACCGGCTCTCCGGAACCGTGCAGGATCGCCAGAGCGCGATCCGTGTCGTCCTGGCGCACGGGGCGGTCGCCGGCGAGGATGTTCCGGTACCGCGAGTACCGATCGAGGAGGCCGGTCAGCGCCCGGCGCTCGAAGGGCTTCAGCAAGTAGCCGAGAGCTCCTGACCTCAATGCCCTCCGCACGGTCGGGGCGTCGTCCGCGGCGGAGATGAGGACCGCATCGACGCTGGCGTCCTGCACGAGGGCGATGCCGTCGCCGTCGGGCAGGAAGACATCGGCCAACAGCAGATCCGGGTGCGCGGTGCGGATGGCTTCCCGTGCCTCGGCGATCGAGCGCACGGGTTCCAGCGCGATGAAGCCGGGGTGCTCGTCGATGATGGCGCGATGCAGCTCTCCGACTCGGAAGTCGTCGTCGAGGATGAGAACGCGGAGGGGATCGGTCATGGGTGCTCCTCGTGAGTTGTCGTGATGTCTGTGACGGCGCCGCCGAGGCGCGCGGCGAATACGGCGCCGCACTCCGTGCCGCCGGGGTCGATGATCCAGAGGTCGCCGTTCCTGCGCCGTGCGATCTCGCGCGCGAGCGGGAGACCGAGGCCATGGCCGTGGATGCGGTCCGAGCCGACCTCGTCTGAGGGCTTCGGCGACATCGGATCGACGCTCCCGAGCCCCGCGCCCGAGTCCGCCACCGTGAGCACGAGCGCGTCTCCGTCGCCCAGTACGGCGACCTCGACCCAGCGAGGCGTGCGCTCCCCGGCGACGGCGGCGGTCACGGCGTTGTCCACGAGATTGCCCAGCACGGCGGCGACGTCTTCCGGTTCCGCCACGCTGCCCAACAGCTGGCTGTCGTCCGCGATGCGGAGGGAGACGCCGCGCTCGCCCGCCTCGACCCCCTTCGCGCCGAGGAACGAGGTCAGGAAGGGGTCGCGGAGGAGGCCGAGGCCGGCGACGGGGAACGCCACGGACCCCCGCTCGACGAGCTCGCCGAGGAAAGCCCGCGCGTCCGAGACCCGCTCCGCATCGATGAGCCCTGCGGCGACGTGCATGCGATTGGCGAATTCGTGTCGCTGCACACGCAGCGCTGCGGTCATCGTGCGTACCGTGTCGAGCCTCTCGGTGAGGGCGATCAGGTCGGTGCGGTCGCGGATGATCAGCACGTCGCCGAGAGAGCGTCCGTCGCGCACGACAGGCCTCGACTCGAGGTACAGCACGCGCTCGTCCACGACGGCAGTCGATCGCTCACGGTCGCCGGTCACGGTCTCGAGCGCGGTCGGGGGGAGCCCGAGGCCGGTGAGGGGGCGACCGATCGGCGCGGTGAGTCCCAGCAACCGATCGGCGGCGTCGTTGCTCACTCGCACGATGCCCGCGGTGTCGACGGCGAGCACTCCGTCGTCCACGCCGTTGAGGACGGCGGTCTGGTTCTGCACGAGCGCGACGAGCTCTTCAGGCTGCACGCCGAGCGTGAGGCGCTCCCAGCGGCGGCGCAGAAGGAGGAAGGTGAGGACAGCGAGGGTCAGTGCCCCCACGGCGGTGACGCCGATCACGGCGAGCAGCGGGGGCAGGTCGTCGAAGACGCCCGTCCGCTCGAACCCCACGCTGACCTCGCCGACGGGGGTGCCGCTCTGGTCGCGCACCGGCACCTTCGCACGGGCGGACTCGCCGAGAGTTCCGGTCTGCCAGTCGACCACCTCGTTGCCCGCGAGCACTTCCTCGAACGGGGTGCTCACCTCTTCGCCGATACGCGAGGGCGTGGGGTGGGCGAGACGGATGCCCTCGTCATCCGCGATCACGACGAAGAGCGCGCCGGTGCGTTCGGCGACGTCCGTCGCGGTGCGCTGGAGATCGCCGACTCTGAGCGACTCGGCATCCGGTCTGACAGCGGCAGAGGAGATGCGTGCGACCTCGGCGCGGACCTGCGGGTCCTCAGCCAGCGTCCTCGCGATGCCGAGAGCGGTGGACTCGGCCTCCGCGCGCAGCTGTTGGACGGCGAGTGCCAGGTAGATGCCTGTGCACAGGCCGACCACGAGTGCGACTGTGGCGAGGTGCAGGAGCAGCGCGCGGGTCGCGAATCGCGGCCGGTTCTTCGTCGTCATCGCCACGGGCGCTCCCTTCGCGCAATATGCGCAGAACCCACGCTACGCGCACAACGACAGGGAATGCGTCTTAACGCGCCAGTGCCGAGCGGATTGCCTAGTCTCGTCAGGATCCGTCACAGATGACGGAGCGACGACGAAGGAGTCACCGTATGCCCGACCTGCTCACCGGCCTGCCCGCGGCCGCAGAAGAGGCGCCCACGTATGACGTGGCGTTCGTACCGCCGGAGTGGGTGCTCGTCCTCCTCGGATTCACGATGGTGCTCGCCTTCATGACGCTCATCATGACCAAGCGTCTGACCCCGATGGTCGCGCTGATCCTCGTCCCGACCGCGTTCGGTCTGTTCGCAGGTGCCGGTCTCGGTCTCGGCGACATGATCCTGGACTCGATCGCGACGATGGCCCCGACGGCCGCTCTGCTGATGTTCGCGATCATGTTCTTCGGGATCATGATCGACGTGGGGCTGTTCGATCCGCTCATCCGCGTGATCACCCGAGTGCTCGGTGACGACCCCGCGAAGGTCGTACTCGGCACCGCGATCCTCGCCGGCGCGGTCTCCCTCGACGGCGACGGCTCCACCACGTTCATCATCACGACGTCGGCCATGCTGCCGATCTACCTGCGGCTCGGCATGAGCCCCGTGGTGCTCACCTGCGTCGCGGGTCTCATGAACGGCACGTTGAACATCGTGCCGTGGGGCGGCCCCACTGTGCGCGCGGCGACGGCCCTCGGGCTCCAGCCGACGGACATCTTCGTCCCGATGCTCCCGGCACTCGGTGTCGGCATCGTCGTCACGCTCGGCTTCGCGTGGATGCTCGGGCTGGGGGAGCGGCGCAGGCTCGGTCGCCTCGACTCGGAGGGGCTCCTCGCCGGGTCCGGGGGCGGTGCGCTGTCGACCGTGCCGAAGATCTTCCGCGGATCCGACGCGAAGCCCGGAGCACGCGCCGCGCTGCGCACCGGCAACATCGTCGTCGTCGCCGGCGGACGGGGACCGGTGGCTGCCGCGAGCGTCGACCCGGCGGACACCGCGATGGCCGACACCATGCTCGACCCGGCTCGCCCCACGCTGCGTCCGACGCTGATCTGGTTCAACCTCGCTCTCACGCTCGCCGTGATGGTCCTCCTCGTCCTCGACATCATGCCGCTGCCCTACGTCTTCATGGTCGGTGCCGCCGTCGCCCTTCTGGTCAACTTCCGGGGGATCAAGGATCAGGCGTCCGAGATCGTGGCGCATGCGCCGAGCATCGTCGGCGTGGTGTCGATGGTGATCGCCGCGGGAGTGCTGGTCGGAGTCCTGTCGGGGACCGGCATGGTCGATGCGATGGCGACGTGGATCACCGACGTCCTGCCCCCGGCGCTCGGCCCGTTCCTCGCACCGATCACGGGTGTGCTGTCGATCCCGTTCACGTTCTTCATGTCGAATGACGCGTTCTACTTCGGCATCCTGCCGGTCCTCTCGCAGAGCGCCGCGACGTTCGGCATCGACCCCGTCGAGATGGCGCGGGCCTCGATCATCGGGCAGCCCGTGCATCTGCAGAGTCCGCTGGTGCCGGCGATCCTGCTTCTCGTCTCCCTCGCGGGCGTGAACCTCGGCGATCACCACAGGAAGGTGCTCTGGCGTGCCACGATCGTGTCGCTCGTGATGCTCGGGATCGGCATCCTGTCCGGAGCGATCCCCTTCTTCGTCGCCGCGTGACCGCATCCGCCGCGGGGACCCGGATGCGCCGGTTCCCCGCGGCTCGGTGCCGGAGCGATATGCTCAGCGCGTGATCACGTTCCTCTTCCGTGCGCTTCTGTACGTCGTGTCCGCCGGGCTCGGCCTCATCGTCGCGGACCTCGTGCTCGACGGATTCCAGATCCAGTGGGACAAGTGGTGGGGTTTCGTCATCTGCATCCTGATCTTCGCGATCGTGCAGAGCATCCTCGCCCCGTGGGTCAGCAAGATCGCCGATCGCTACGCGCCGGTGCTGATGGGAGGCATCGGGATCGTGTCCACGCTCATCGCGCTGGTGGTCGTCGTGCTGCTGCCGATCGGCGGTCTGCGCATCGTCGACCTCGCGGGCTGGCTGCTCGGCGCGGTGATCGTCTGGCTGGTCACGGCGCTGGGAAGCGTGCTGCTGCCACTGATCTTCCTGCGCAAGAAGGTCGACAAGGCGCGCGGCCGTTGAGGCGCCCGGCGGTCGCCGGAGAGTCTCAGATCGAGTAGTCGGGTGCGGTGAGCATCGCCTTGGTGTCTTCGCCGAGGATGCGTGCCCGTGCCTTCGCCGGGATGCCGACCAGGATGCTGTCGGCGGGAGCGTCGCGCGTGACCACCGCGTTCGCGCCGACCACCGATCCCTCGCCGATCGTGATCGGTCCGAGGATCTTCGCTCCTGCACCCACGGCGACGCCGTCGCCGAGCGTGGGGTGCCGTTTACCCGAGTCCCTGGTGCGGCCGCCGAGCGTCACGCCGTGATACAGCATCACATCGTCGCCGACCTCGGCGGTCTCGCCGATGACGACCCCCATGCCGTGATCGATGAAGAATCTCCGTCCGATCTGCGCGCCGGGATGGATCTCGATGCCCGTGAGCCAGCGCGAGACCTGAGATGTGCCGCGCGCCAGCAGTCGAAGCCGCCGACGCCAGAGCGCATGCGAGACGCGATGCGCCCAGATCGCATGCAGCCCGGGGTACAGGAGCGCGACCTCTGCCGCGCTGCGGGCCGCGGGGTCGCGAAGTCGGGCTGCTGCGATGTCCTCGCGCATTCGGCCGATCATGCCCATCGGACGGATCAGGATTCGCGCAGGTGCTCGTACAGGGCGGTCGAGAGGTAACGCTCGCCGAACGAGGGGATGATGACGACGATGGTCTTGCCTGCGGCCTCCGGGCGCTTCGCGACCTGCAGGGCTGCCCAGATGGCGGCACCGCTCGACATGCCGACGAGGATGCCCTCTCTGCGCGCTGTCTCGCGGGCGACCTCGATGGCATCGTCGAACGTGACGTCGATGACCTCGTCGAGGATGTCCCGGTCGAGGATGGGCGGCACGAAGTTCGGTCCGATGCCCTGGATCTTGTGTGGTCCGGGGTGGCCCTCGGTGAGGATGGGCGAGTCCTTGGGCTCGACGGCGACGATCTGCACGCCGGGCACGCGCTCCTTCAGCACCTGGCCGACCCCGGTGATGGTGCCTCCGGTGCCGATGCCGGCGACGAGGTAGTCGACGGCGCCCTCCGTGTCCCGGAGGATCTCCTCGGCCGTGGTCCGGCGGTGGATCGCGGGGTTCGCCTCGTTGGCGAACTGCTTCGCCAGCACGGCACCCGGCGTCCGGGCGGCGATGGCCTCCGCCTCGGCGACCGCGTGCGTCATGCCCTTGGTGGGGTCGGTGAGGACGAGCTCGGCGCCGAACGCCTTGAGGAGCATGCGCCGCTCCTTCGACATCGACGCGGGCATCGTGAGGATCACGTTGTAGCCGCGCGCTGCGCCGACCATCGCCAGGGCGATACCGGTGTTGCCGCTCGTCGCCTCGACGATCGTTCCCCCCGGCTTCAGCTCGCCGGACGCCTCTGCGGCGTCGACGATCGCGATGCCGAGCCGGTCCTTGACGCTCGACGCCGGGTTGTAGAACTCGAGCTTGGCGAGCACCGTCGCGCCGAGGCCCTCGGTGACCCGGTTCAGACGAACCAGAGGGGTGTTGCCGAAAGCGGTGGTGATGTCGGAGTGGATACCGGGCATGGGGAGAGCCTTCCTGTGCGGGGTGACTGCGGCTCCAGCCTAGGCGAGCGCCCCGGGGGGTCGGGCAATATGACACCTGCCAGCGCCCTACGCTGGTGGTCATGCCTGACATCTCCCTCGCATCCGCTGTGCATGCCGCCGCTCGGCGACTCGCGGAGGCCGGCGTCTCGGATCCTGTCGTCGATGCGGAGCTCCTCGCGGGTCACGTCCTCGGCTCGCGGCGAGGCGAGGTGCAGGCGGCCGTGATCAGGGGCGACGCGATCGCCGAGGAATCGGCCGCGGCCCTCGATGCGCTCGTCACGCGCCGCTCCGCCAGGGAGCCGCTGCAGCACATCACCGGGACCGCGCCCTTCCGCCACCTGGAACTCGCGGTCGGCCCGGGCGTCTTCGTCCCCCGGCCCGAGACCGAGACCGTCGTGCAGTATGCGATCGATGCCCTGCTCGGCTCGGCGCATCCGGAGCCGATCGGCATCGACCTCGGCACGGGCAGCGGGGCGATCGCCCTCGCCATGGCCACGGAAGTCCCTCATTCGAAGATCTTCGCCACCGAGCTCTCGCCGGATGCGTACCCGTGGGCCGTGCGGAACACGCAGGGCATCGCCAACCTCACGCTCGTCAACGAGGACCTCGCCCATGCGTTCGGTGAGCTCGACGGCACGGCATCCGTCGTCATCTCCAACCCTCCCTACGTTCCGGATGCGGCGATCCCCCGTGACCCCGAAGTGCGCCTGTTCGACCCGTCGATGGCGCTGTACGGGGGAGAGGACGGTCTCGACATCGTGCGCGTCCTCAGTGTTCGGGCTCTCGAGCTGCTGCACCCGGGAGGTCTTCTGGTCATCGAGCACGGTGAGCTCCAGGGCGAGGAGATCCGCAGCATCCTCACGCAGGACGGATGGCGTGCGGCGTCCACCCATCGCGACCTGACGCTGCGTGATCGGGCGACGACCGCGCTGCGTCCGTGAGGGCGGACACGCGCCGCTCAGGCATCCCCACGTAGAATCGGATCGTCATGTCCTCCATCTTCGATTGCGGCGACGAGGCCCAGCTCCTCGCCGGTATGCGTCACGCCCGCCAGGCCATCGCCCGCGGCGAACTCATCGTGATGCCCACCGACACGGTCTACGGTGTCGCCGCCGACGCATTCTCGCCCGCCGCGGTGCAGCGCCTCCTCGATGCGAAAGGGCGTGGCCGCGATCAGCCGCCGCCCGTCCTCGTCGGCACGAAGGAGACCCTGCACGCCCTCGCCGAGTCGGTCCCCGAGCCCGTGCAGAGGCTCGTCGACGCCTTCTGGCCCGGCGGACTGACCGTCGTCCTCCCCGCACAGCCGTCTCTCGTCTGGGATCTGGGCGACACCCAGGGCACGGTGGCCGTGCGGATGCCCGAGGGGCGCGTCGCTCTCGAGCTGCTGGCGGAGACGGGGCCGCTCGCCGTGTCGAGCGCGAACCTCACGGGTCGCGATGCGGCGATCTCCGCCTCGGATGCCGAGCGGATGCTGGGCGACAGCGTCGCCGTCTACCTCGCCGACGGCCTCAGCCGTGACGGCATCGCGTCGACGATCGTCGACGCGACCTCTCTCGTCCCGCGTGGCGCGGAGCCGACGACCGGCGGCGTGCGAATCCTCCGTGCGGGAGCGGTGAGTCGTGAGCGGCTGGAGGAGGTGCTCGGCGACCTGCTCGAGCCCGCCGAACAGCCGACGGAAGCTGACGGGGATTCGTGAAGCAGTACCTCTTCACGATCATCCTCACCGCCGCGATCACCTTCGCACTGACCTGGGCGGTCTGGAGACTGAGTCTGCGTTTCAAGCTGTACCCGGGGATCCGTGAGCGGGACGTGCACACGACGCCGACCCCCCGCCTCGGGGGCGTCGCGATCTTCCTCGGCATCGCCGCGGCGATCGGCGTCTCGGCCGCGAATCCGTTCTTCGCCACGATGTGGATGCCCCCGCAGACGATGTGGTCGATCCTCGCCGCATCGCTGTTGATCGCGATCATCGGTGTCGTCGACGATCTCTGGGATCTCGACTGGATGATCAAGCTCGGAGCTCAATTCCTCGCCGCAGCGATCATCACGGTGGGCGGGGGTCTGCAGATCCTGTCGCTGCCGTTCGGCGACCTGATCGTGTTCTCGAGCTGGTTGAGCATCACCATCACGATGTTCGCGATCGTCATCGTGATGAACGCGGTCAACTTCATCGACGGCCTCGACGGCCTCGTCGCGGGTGTCTGCCTGATCGCGAACGGCGTCTTCTTCGCCTACTCCTACATCCTGACGCGCGACACCGGCGCCTCGAGCTACTTCAACCTCGCATCGTTCCTCGCGGCCGTGTTGATCGGCGCCTGCCTCGGATTCCTGCCGTTCAACTGGAGTCCGGCGAAGCTCTTCATGGGCGATTCGGGTGCTCTGGTGCTCGGCCTTCTCATGGCGACGTCGGCGATCGCCGTGACAGGACAGCTCGAGCCCTCGGCCCTCGACCCGGAGCGCCTGGGTCGCTCCCAGCTCCTCGGCGCGTTCATCCCGATCCTGCTTCCGCTGCTCGTCGTGCTCCTGCCGCTCCTCGACTTCGGGCTCGCGGTGCTGCGCCGCATGAACGCCGGCAAGTCGCCGTTCTCGCCCGACCGCAAGCACCTGCACCACCGCATGCTCGACCTCGGACACCGCGATCGTGACGCGGTGCTGATCTTCTACGCCTGGACCGCCGTCATCTCGCTCGCCGTCCTCCTGATGTACGTGGGAGCCCGCGAGGACTGGCCGGGTCAGTACGTCCCGGGCGTCGTCTTCGGTGTCGTCGGCATCGTGGCCTGCCTCATCATCACCCTCAGCCCCACTCGCCGACGGAAGTCCGCGGCGTCTGCATCCGACCCGACACCCGTGGAGTCCCCGTGAGCCCGAGCCCTGTTTCCAGCAATCCGATCCTGCGGAAGACGCTGCTCTGGTCAGCCCTCTCGATGGTCGTGCTCGCGATCGTCGCGGGCCTGATCGGTCTCCTCGTCGGCGGGGGAGAGGGGCTCGTGAGCGGCCTGCTCGGCGTCGTGCTCGCGATGCTGTTCCTCGGGATCACCGCACTCAGCATCCTCATCGCCAACCGATGGTTCGGCGACCCGCTGTACGTGCAGCTGTTCTTCGCGATCGTGCTGGGCGGTTGGCTGCTCAAGCTCGGCCTCTTCGTCGTGATCATGATCGTGCTGAGCGGTCAGCCGTGGATACACCCGATGGTGTTCTTCCTCTCGATCGTGACGGGCGTCGTGGCGACCCTGGTCATCGATGTGATCGTCATCACGCGGATGCGGCTGCCGAACGTGAGCGACGCGTCCCTGCCCACCGAAGCGCCTGACGATCGCGCTCCCGGCGTGCAGCTGCCCACGGTCGTGCCGGAGGATCGTGCCCCCGGTCGTCATCACATCGTGCCGGAGCCCGGCGACCAGGACGGGCCGGCCGACGCCGCCCCGCGGTCTTAGGTAACCCTCTTATTCTGATAGTGTTGACAAGTGCCCGCCGCTCGCCCGCGAGCGCTTGCGCTTGAAGCACACCGACCATCGTCGCCCCGGTTCTGACCGGTGCCCCGAAGCTGGAGCCCGCGCTGTTCAATCTTGCTGCGACCCTGATGCCCAAACTCGCCTCTGACGGCGAGTTCCACGGACCTTCGATCGACGAATTCTTCCCGGAGATCCTCTTCAACGTGGCGGGTATTCCCGTCCACCGGATCCACCTGGTTCAGTTCCTCGCCGTCGTCGCGGTCGTGCTGATCCTGGTTCTCGGAACCCGCCGGATGAAGATCGTCCCCGGTCGATTCCAGAGCGTCGTCGAGATGGGGCTGGACTTCGTCCGCTCCAACATCGCGCACGATCTGCTCGGACGCAAGGACGGCAACCGATTCCTGCCGATCCTCACCACGATCTTCTTCATGGTGCTGTTCATGAACATCACGGGAATCATCCCGTTCCTGAACATCGCCGGAACGAGCATCGCGGCCGTGCCGCTGACGCTCGCACTCGTGAGCTACATCACGTTCATCTACGCGGGTATCAAGAAGAGCCCCGTCGGCTTCTTCAAGAACGCGCTGTTCCCGGCGGGCGTGCCGTGGCCGGTCTACATCATCGTGACGCCGATCGAGTTCCTCTCGACGTTCATCATCCGTCCGGTCACGCTGATGCTCCGACTCCTGATGAACATGGTCGTCGGCCACATGCTGCTGGTGCTGTGCTTCGCAGCCACCCAGTTCTTCTTCTTCACCGCAGGTGGCGGCTGGGCCGCTCTCGGTGTCGGAACCCTCGCCTTCGGCGGTGCCTTCACTCTCTTCGAGATTCTGGTCGCCGTTCTCCAGGCATACGTCTTCACCGTCCTCACCGCGGTCTACATCCAGCTCGCGGTCGCAGAAGAGCACTGAGCGGGTCGGCAACTGCCGTCCCACCCAACGAAAGGAAAAACCCGTGGACGCTACTACGGTTCTCGCAGACATCAACGGTCACCTCGCTTCGGTCGGCTACGGCCTCGCAGCAATCGGCCCGGCCATCGGTGTGGGCATCGTCGTCGGCAAGACCATCGAGGGTGTTGCTCGTCAGCCCGAGCTGGCCGGCCGCCTCCAGGTCCTCATGTGGATCGGTATCGCCTTCACCGAGGCGCTTGCATTCGTCGGCATCGCCGTCGGATTCATCCCCTTCCCGTAATCTCTACCGACTTCTGAAGGAGACAGGATGCTGAACGCTCTTGTCACGAACCTCGCAGCAGAGGGTGAAGCGCACAACCCGCTGATCCCTGCGTGGTACGACATCATCTGGTCGGGTCTGTGGTTCCTCGTCATCCTCGTCGTCGTGTGGAAGGTCGCCCTTCCGAAGTTCACGGCGATGCTCGACAAGCGGTCCGCCGCGATCGAGGGCAACATCGCCAAGGCCGACGAGGCGCAGAAGCAGGCTGAGGCCGCTCTCGAGGAGTACACCCGGCAGCTCGCCGAGGCACGCACCGAGGCCGGTGAGATCCGTGAGGCCGCCCGCGAGGACGGCAAGAAGATCGTCGCCGAGGCCAAGGACAGCGCATCGACCGAGGCCGCTCGCATCACCGCGACCGCGCACACGCAGATCGAGGCCGAGCGTCAGGCTGCTCTCGTCTCGCTGCGCAGCGAGGTGGGCTCGCTCGCGATCGACCTCGCCGGTGGCGTGGTCGGCGAGACGCTCTCTGACGATGCTCGCGCGACGGCGGTCGTGGACCGCTTCCTCGCCGACCTCGAGGCATCCGAGAAGGCGGCTCAGTAATGGGCAGCGCGACCACTCAGGCACTCGCGGCATCCACTCAGGCGCTTGCCGCAGCGAAGGACGTCACTCTCGACTCGGCCAGGGAGCTGTTCGCAGCTGCCAGGACCGTGGCGGAGTCGTCTCAGCTGAGCGGCGCGCTCACCGACCCCTCGGCTCCGGCCGAGGCGCGACAGAACGTCGTGTCGGCGGTCTTCGCCGGATTCTCTCAGGACGTGCAGAACATCCTGAAGACCGTCGTGGCCCAGCGCTGGTCCTCCTCGTCGCAGCTCGTCGACGGCATCGAGGAGCTGGCCATCCGTGCTGCGGCGATCTCCACTCCCCAGGCCGACATCGGGGGAGAGCTGTTCGGCTTCTCCCGGGTCATCGCCGCGAACGCGGATCTCGAGCTCGCGCTCGGAACCCGCCTCGGGGGAGAGGACGCCAAGGGTGCACTCGTCGAGAGGCTTCTGGCCGGGGGCGTCAGCGACGCCGCCGCGCTGATCGTCTCATCGCTGGTCCGCCAGCCGCGTGAGCGTCGTATCCGGCAGATGCTGTCGCGTGCGACGCGAATCGTCGCGGACCAGGGCGATCGGGTGGTGGCGACGGTGCACACCGCGAAGCCGCTGACCGACGCACAGCGCACGCGCCTGAGCGCCGCTCTCTCGCACCGTTACGACGGCAACGTATCCCTCAACGAGGTCTTCGACCCCGCCGTCGTCGGAGGCCTGCGCGTGCAGATCGCCGATGACGTCATCGACGGCAGCATCTCCGCTCGACTCGCCGACCTTCGCCAGAAGCTCGCGGGCTAACACGACTTCGCGCGGGGAACCGCGCACCCAGATACAAAGGGAAGACAATGGCAGAACTATCGATCAGCCCCGACGTCATCCGTGACGCGCTGAAGGACTTCGCCGCCGCCTACGAGCCCACCGGGGCAGCGGCGACCGAGGTCGGCACCGTCATCGATGCAGCGGATGGAATCGCGCACGTCGAGGGCCTGCCCGGCGTCATGGCCAACGAGCTCGTGGCCTTCGCGAACGGCACCAAGGGCCTCGCGCTGAGCCTCGACCAGGACCAGATCGGTGTGGTCGTCCTCGGCGACTTCACCGGTGTCGAAGCAGGCCAGGAAGTCACCCGCACGGGTGAGGTCCTCTCCGTGCCCGTGGGCGACGGCTACCTGGGTCGCGTCGTCGACCCGCTCGGAAACCCGATCGACGGCCTCGGCTCGATCGCCACCGAGGGCTCGCGTGAGCTCGAGCTGCAGGCGCCCGGCGTCATGCAGCGCAAGTCGGTGCACGAGCCGATGCAGACCGGCATCAAGGCCATCGACGCCATGATCCCCGTCGGCCGCGGCCAGCGTCAGCTGATCATCGGCGACCGCCAGACCGGCAAGACCGCGATCGCGATCGACACGATCATCAACCAGAAGGACAACTGGGAGTCGGGCGACGTCAACAAGCAGGTGCGCTGCATCTACGTCGCCATCGGCCAGAAGGGCTCGACCATCGCCTCGGTGAAGGGCGCGCTCGAAGAGGCCGGCGCCCTGGAGTACACCACGATCGTGGCAGCTCCGGCATCCGACCCCGCCGGCTTCAAGTACCTCGCCCCGTACACCGGTTCGGCCATCGGCCAGCACTGGATGTACGGCGGCAAGCACGTCCTGATCATCTTCGACGACCTGTCGAAGCAGGCCGAGGCCTACCGTGCCGTGTCGCTGCTCCTGCGTCGTCCGCCGGGCCGCGAGGCATACCCGGGTGACGTCTTCTACCTGCACTCCCGTCTGCTGGAGCGTTGCGCGAAGCTGTCCGACGAGCTCGGCGCAGGCTCGATGACCGGTCTCCCGATCATCGAGACCAAGGCCAACGACGTCTCGGCGTACATCCCGACCAACGTGATCTCGATCACCGACGGCCAGATCTTCCTGCAGTCCGACCTCTTCAACGCCAACCAGCGTCCGGCGGTCGACGTGGGTATCTCGGTGTCGCGAGTCGGTGGTGACGCTCAGGTGAAGTCGATCAAGAAGGTCTCCGGAACCTTGAAGCTCGAGCTCGCGCAGTACCGCTCGCTCGAGGCCTTCGCGATGTTCGCGTCCGACCTCGACCAGGCGTCGCGTCGTCAGCTCTCGCGTGGTGCGCGTCTGACCGAGCTGCTCAAGCAGCCGCAGTACTCGCCGTACCCCGTCGAGGAGCAGGTCGTCTCGATCTGGGCCGGAACCAAGGGAAAGCTCGACACGATCGAGGTCGCGGATGTCCTCCGCTTCGAGCGTGAGCTCCTGGACTACCTCCGTCGCAACACCAAGGTGCTCGACACCCTGCGTGAGACCAATGTCCTCGATGACGACACGGTGGCTGAGCTCGAGAAGCACACCGACGCTTTCCTCCTGGAGTTCCAGGGTGGCAAGGGGCAGGCCATCGGCGCTCCCGGTCACGAGGAGCACGGTGCGGCCGAGGCCGACGACGTCAACCAGGAGAAGATCGTCAAGGGTCGTCGCGCGTAATCGCGTGAGGAACTGATTTCATGGGCGCTCAACTCAGGGTCTACAAGCAGAAGATCTCTTCTGCTCAGACGACCAAGAAGATCACGAAGGCGATGGAACTCATCGCGGCTTCGCGCATTCAGAAGGCGATGGGACGCGTCAAAGCGTCCAGTCCCTTCGCGCGTGCCGTGACGAGGGCCGTGTCCGCCGTCGCGACGCACTCGAACGTCGACCACCCGCTCACCCGCGAGCCCGAGACGATCCGCCGCTCCGCGGTCGTGATCTTCTCGTCGGATCGGGGCCTCGCCGGAGCCTTCAACTCGCAGATCCTCCGAGAGGGTCTCGAGGTGGCGGAGCTCCTGCGCAGTCAGGGCAAGGAGCCGGTGTTCTACCTCGTCGGTCGCAAGGCCGTCGGTTACTTCCAGTTCCGTCGCATCGCGGCGGCCGCGGAGTGGACCGGCGACACCGACACCCCGTCGTTCCACACGGCGGAGGAGATCTCGGCCACGCTGCTCGAGGACTTCTCGCGCGGTGCGGACGAGGGCGGCGTCGACGAGATCCACCTCGTGTACAACCGCTTCGTCAGCATGATGACGCAGTCGCCGGAATCCGTGCGTCTGCTTCCGCTGGAGATCGCGGAAGCCGATGACTCTGATGCGGGAAGCGCCGTCTACCCGCTGTACGAGTTCGAGCCGGATGCCGAGACAGTCCTCGACGCGATCCTGCCGGTGTACATCCAGAGCCGCGTCTTCAACGCTCTCCTGCAGTCGTCTGCTGCCAAGCAGGCTGCGACGCAGAAGGCGATGAAGTCGGCCAGCGACAACGCCGACAAGCTCATCACCGACTACACCCGTCTGCGCAACAACGCGCGTCAGGCGGAGATCACGCAGCAGATCGCGGAGATCGTCGGCGGCGCCGACGCACTCTCGTCGAGCAAATAGACCATCAGGAAAGAGACGAAAATGACCACCACCGCCACGGCTGACCAGCCGGCGACCGCGGTCGTCGGGCGCGTCGCACGCGTCAACGGTCCGGTTGTCGACATCGAGTTCCCGCACGACTCGATCCCCGACATCTACAACGCACTGAAGACCACGATCACGATCGGCGACGAGTCCGTCGAGATCACGCTCGAGGTCGCTCAGCACCTCGGCGACGACCTCGTTCGCGCCATCGCCCTGAAGCCGACCGACGGCATCGTCCGCGGCCAGGAGGTGCGCGACTCCGGTGAGGCCATCTCGGTCCCCGTCGGCGACGTCACCAAGGGCAAGGTCTTCAACGTGATCGGCGAGGTCCTGAACCTCGAGCCCGGCGAGACGATCGAAGTCACCGAGCGCTGGCCGATCCACCGCAAGGCTCCGAACTTCGACCAGCTCGAGTCGAAGACCACCATGTTCGAGACCGGCATCAAGTCGATCGACCTCCTGACGCCGTACGTGCTGGGTGGAAAGATCGGTCTGTTCGGTGGCGCCGGTGTCGGAAAGACCGTCCTCATCCAGGAGATGATCCAGCGCGTCGCGCAGGACCACGGTGGTGTGTCGGTGTTCGCCGGTGTCGGTGAGCGCACCCGTGAGGGCAACGACCTCATCCACGAGATGGAAGAGGCGGGTGTCTTCGACAAGACGGCCCTCGTGTTCGGCCAGATGGACGAGCCGCCGGGAACGCGTCTGCGCGTCGCCCTCTCGGCTCTGACGATGGCGGAGTACTTCCGTGACGTGCAGAAGCAGGACGTGCTGCTCTTCATCGACAACATCTTCCGCTTCACGCAGGCCGGTTCCGAGGTCTCCACGCTGCTGGGCCGCATGCCCTCCGCCGTGGGTTACCAGCCGAACCTCGCCGACGAGATGGGTCTCCTCCAGGAGCGCATCACCTCGACCCGTGGCCACTCGATCACCTCGCTGCAGGCGATCTACGTGCCTGCCGATGACTACACCGACCCGGCACCGGCGACGACGTTCGCCCACCTCGACGCCACCACGGAGCTCTCGCGTGAGATCGCGTCGAAGGGTCTGTACCCGGCCATCGACCCGCTGACCTCGACGTCGCGCATCATGGACCCCCGCTACTTGGGCGAGGACCACTACCGCGTCGCCACCACGGTCAAGCAGATCCTCCAGAAGAACAAGGAACTGCAGGAGATCATCGCCATCCTCGGTGTTGACGAGCTCTCCGAGGAAGACAAGATCGTCGTGTCGCGTGCACGTCGCATCCAGCAGTTCCTCTCGCAGAACACCTACATGGCCAAGAAGTTCACGGGTGTCGAGGGTTCGACCGTCCCGCTCAAGGAGACCATCGAGTCCTTCGATGCGATCACGCGCGGTGACTTCGACCACGTCGCCGAGCAGGCCTTCTTCAACGTCGGTGGCATCTCCGACGTCGAAGAGCAGTGGGCGAAGATCCAGAAGGAGAACGGCTGACCATGGCACTGCATGTCAGCCTCGTCTCCGCGGATGCGGAGGTCTGGACGGGAGAGGCGAGCCTCGTGGTCGCCAAGACCGTCGAGGGCGAGATCGGCTTCATGACCGGCCACGAGCCGGTTCTGGCGATCCTCGCCCAGGGCGAGGTCCGGATCACGCAGACGGATGGCACCAAGGTGCTCGCCAACGCACAGGACGGCTTCCTCTCGATGGAGAGCGACGTCCTGACGATCGTGGCAGGCAACGCGGCTCTCATCGCCTGATCAGTTCAGTTCATCGCGTCCGCCTCGGNGGGGCGGACGCGTCTGTATCCCCGAGGTCCCATGAAGATCCTGCTTCCCCCGTCAGAGACCAAGCGACCCGGCGGCGACGGCGCGCCGCTCGACGTGAACACCTTGGCGCTTCCCGGACTGCACAGCGCACGTCATGCGGTGATCGACGCGCTCGTCGATCTCGCTGCCGACGAGGATGCCGCGCGCAAGGTGCTGAAGCTGAGTCCGAAGCAGTCGGGTGACGTCGCTCACAATCGGATGTTGCGCTCCGCGGCGACGATGCCCGCTGTGGACCGGTACACCGGGGTGCTCTACGACGCGCTCGACGCGCAGACGCTGTCGTCGGCGTCGCGTCGCTGGCTCGGCTCGCACGCATGGATCCATTCGGCACCCTTCGGCCCGATCGGTGCGCTCGACGGCATCCCGTCCTATCGCCTGGCAGCCGGAACATCGCTTCCCGGCGTGCCGGCGCTGCGCCGTCATTGGGCGGATGCGACCACAGAGGCGATCGCGGGGGAAGACCCGGCATTCGTCCTCGATCTGCGCAGCGAGGCGTACGTCGCACTCGGGCCGGTGCCTGCATCCGTCACCTCCGCGTACGTCAGGGTGGTCACCGAGCACGGGCGGGCGCTCAACCATTTCAACAAGAAGTCGAAAGGCCTGCTCGTACGCGCACTCGCAGAGGACCGCCCCCGCGTGCGTTCCGTGCGCACTCTGCGCACCTGGGCCGACTCGCGTGGTCTCGTGCTTCGCGTCGCGGCGGAACCCGGAATCCTGGAGCTCGTCGTCGCCGAGTGATCCAGCGTCATACAGGCGCGGACTCCCGCGTGTGTCGTTGCCTCATATATTGCCGCCCCGCTATGGTGGGTGACGCGGCGCGCACGGCGTCAGCTCCATCGGATCCGGAGGGATTCATGTACAACGACTATTACGACAGCGGGGCGGCCCTGGCAGGCTTCTTCGCTGCACTCCTGATCGGTCTGCTGTTCGCAGCGGCGTTCTACGTGATCGCGTCGATCTTCCTGATGAAGATCTTCGAAAAGGCCGGCGTGCAGGGCAAGTGGCGCGCATGGGTTCCCGTGTACAACATGATGGTCTTCGCCAAGCTCGGAGACGTCTCGCCGTGGGTGGTCCTCATCGGGATCGGCCTCTCCTTCATCCCCTACCTCAACTTCCTGACCAGCATCGCGCTTGCCGTCGTGCTGGCTCTCGCCGCATGGCGCATCGGCCTCAAGCTGCAGAAGGACGCCGTCTGGGTCGTTCTCTACGTGCTGCTGTCGATCGTCTGGTACGGCATCAACGCGTTCGACAAGTCGCGCTGGAACCCGAACATCGCGCCGGCTCCGTGGGCTGCGAACGGATTCCTGGCCGACACGACCGTGTGGCAGGGCATTCCCGTGCAGCCGCGACCGGCCGCAGGCCCGGGATACGGCGCTCCGCAGGGCTACGGTGCCCCCCAGCAGGGGTACGCGACGCCCGCGCCGCAGGGGTACGCGCCCCCGGCTCAGCCCGGCTACACACCTCCGGCTCAGCCGGGATACGCGCCGCCCGCCCAGCCCGGCTACACGCCTCCGGCCGCGCCGTCCGCTCCGGGCGCACCCGGTGTCCCGCCGGCAGCTCCGGCAGCGCCTCCTGCTGCTCCGCAGGTTCCGCCGGCACCGCCCGCAGCGCCTCCTGCTGCTCCGCAGGTTCCGCCGACGGATCCCACGCAGCCTCCGGCCTGATGATGTGACACAGAGCCCTCGACTCCGGTCGGGGGCTCTGTGCTGTCTCGGAGCGGTCTGCTCTCGATGCCGAGGGTGTCGGCGCGAGGCGATAGCGTGGAGACATGCTCATGTCGCAGCGCCGGGTCGGTGCCTCAGGACTCCTCGTCTCGTCGACGGGCCTCGGTTGCAACAACTTCGGTCGCGCCGGCACCGCCACCGAGTCGCTCGAGGGCACCAGAGCGGTGATCGACGCCGCGATATCGAACGGCATCACGCTGCTCGACACCGCCGACATGTACGGAGCGACCGCCGGCGCGAGCGAGACGCTCATGGGGGAGGCCCTCGCGGGGCGCCGGGACCGCGTCGTCCTGGCCACCAAATTCGGGCACGAGCGCGACATGGGATACGCCTTCCCCGCGGCACGTGGTTCCCGCCGCTACGTCCGTCGTGCCGTCGAGGAGTCGCTGCGTCGCCTCCAGACGGACTGGATCGACCTCTATCAGCTGCACCTTCCAGACGCGGGAACACCCATCGCCGAGACGATCGACGCACTCGACGGACTCGTCGCAGAGGGCAAGATCCGCTACTACGGGCATTCGAACTTCTCCGGCTGGCAGGTCGCCGAGGCGGAGTTCGTCTCTCGTGAGCGCCACACCGGGCGTTTCGTGTCCGCTCAGAACCACTATTCGCTGCTCGCTCGGGCGGCGGAGCGCGAGGTTCTCCCGGCCGTCGAACGCTACGGGCTCGGATTCTTCCCGTACTTCCCGCTGCACAACGGATTGCTCACGGGCAAGTTCACCCGCGAGGGAGGCCCCGCGTCGAGCCGGATCATGTCCGCTCGTCGCCATGTGTGGGAGAACGCACCGTGGGACGCCATCGAGGCGTTCCGCGATTTCTGCTCCGAGCGCGGCATCACCATGCTCCAGGCGGCATTCGGTTGGCTGCTGGCGAACCCCGTGGTCTCGAGCGTGATCGCGGGAGCCACGTCGGTCGAGCAGATCGAGGCGAATGCCGAGGCAGGAGATGCGTGGCGACCGGATGCCGAGGAACTGGCTCTCATCGATGACCTGTTCCCTCTGCCCGACGACCCGGGGGCGCGAGTGTGAGCGACTCGGTTTCCACTACGATGTGTGAGTATCCTGGGGCGGCCCGGCCCGCAGGAATTTCGGAGGCGACGAGTGTCTGACACGACGACGAAGACGCGAAGCGTCATGGTTGCGCAGCGCCCGCTGCTGCTGTCCTGGGCGGGCGTGACCGACGTCGGTCGGCGACGCGAGAACAATCAGGACGCGTTCTTCGCTGAATACCCTCTGTTCATCGTCGCTGACGGCATGGGAGGTCATGCTGGCGGTGAGATCGCGAGTCAGAGCACCGTGACCCGCCTCGAAGCCGTCGTCGCCTCCGGTGCGGTCGAGCGAGACGCCATCGAGGGTGCGCTGCAGCTCGCGGTCGGCGACATCGCCGATCATCCGGAGACGACCGACGAAGGCACCGGCACGACTCTCACCGGTGTCTTCCTCGAATTCGAGAACGACGAGCCCCACTGGGTGGCGCTGAACATCGGCGACTCGCGCGTGTATCTCCTCCGTGACGACCGCCTCGTGCAGGTGACGACCGACCATTCGGTGGTCCAGGAGCTTATCGCCGCGGGCAAGATCAGCCCGGAGGAGGCCGAAGGGCACCCGTACAGCAACGTCATCACCCGCGCGGTCGGTGCGAGCGAACTCACTGCGCCCGACTACGTCACGCTCGACGTGAGGGCGGGCGACCGCTTCGTGATCTGCTCCGATGGGCTGACGAAGGAACTGACGGACTACGGCATCCAGCACTTCCTCCGCGAGAACGCCGACCCCGGTGCCGCGGTCGATGCCATGCTCGCCGCCGCATTGGAGAACGGCGGCCGCGACAACGTGACGCTCGTCATCGTCCAGATCGCCGACGAGTCCTCCTCCACAACGGAGTCCGCAGCGGAGTAACGTCCCGTTCTCTGTGGAGGTCGCCCCCGCGACCCGCAGATGAGATCGACTGATGGGCATGGATTCCCTGCCCATCGCCATCCCCGTGGCCCCTGCGGCTGCACGCCGTCCGCCGATTCCGTTCGTGGCGGCCCTCGTCCCGGTCGTCGGCGGCGTGGTTCTCTGGCTCGTGACCGGTTCGCTGTTCTCGCTGTGCTTCGCTGCCCTCGGCCCGTTGATGGTCGTGGCGTCCCTGATCGACGGTGCGCGCTCTCGGCGCAGAGCGCACCGAGAGGCTGAGGCGCATGTGGCGGAGGCATGGTCGCAGGCCGAGTCGCAGCTCTCCCGACTCCACGACGAAGAACGCAGGATCCGGTGGCACCGGCACCCGGATGCGGCCGCCTGCCTGGCGCAGCCGCCGCTTCGGGGCCCCGATCTCCCTGATTCCCGCACCGAGATCGTGGTCGGCACGGGCCGCGGCGTCAGCGCTGTCAGAGCGTCCGGGGGTGAGGGCGAGCGCGAGCGTGACTTCCGGGAACGATGCTCGGCGCTCGAGGGGGTGCCGCTCACGGTGCCGATCGGCGGGGGCGTGGCGTTGCGCGGTGCCTACCCGGTCGTCGCGTCGGCTGCCCGGGCGCTCATGGTGCAGATGTGCCTGCGGTTCTCCGCGTCGCAGCTCACGGTCGTGGGAGGTGGACTGGAGCACTGGGGTGTGGCGGGGCTTCCCCAGGCTCGCGCGGCGCGACGAGGGGCGTTCCGGCTCGGTGTGAGCCAGGCCGGAGAATCTCGACCGGTCGCAGATGCAGTGATCGCGCTTCTCGCGCGTGACGAGGAGGTGCCCGAGGGCATCACGACGGTCATCGACATCATCGAGCCGAGACGCGCGACTCTGCGCACCCCGCAGGGGATCGTCGAGATGGAAGCCGAGTGCATGTCGCACGCGCAGGCGGTCGCCGTGGCACTGGCGCGAGCAGGAGAGGCGGAAGCGTTGGAGTCGCTTCCCTCAGGCGTGGCGCTCAGCGACCTCACGCAGCCGGGATCGGGGTCGGGCCTGGCTGCCACGATCGGGCGAGGCGAACGTGAGGAGATCGTTCTGGACATCGTCGACGACGGACCGCATGCCGTCGTGACGGGCACCACGGGGACCGGCAAGAGCGAGCTTCTGGTGTCGTGGGTGACTGCGATCTCGAGCAGCCACAGCCCCGACCGCGTGCTCTTCGTCCTCGCCGACTTCAAGGGCGGCACGGCGTTCGAGCCTCTCCGGATGCTTCCCCATGTGGTGGCAGTCATCACCGATCTCGATGACGAGGGGGCGCGGCGTGGCGTCTCCAGCCTCACGGCCGAGCTGCGCCGCCGCGAGTCCGTGCTGGCTGCGGCGGGCGCACGCGACGTGAGTGAGAGCGAGATGCCGCGCCTCATCATCGTCGTCGACGAGTTCGCGGCGCTGCTGCAGGAGCACTCCGACCTCGGGGCCGTCTTCACCGACATCGCCGCACGGGGGAGGGCCCTCGGAATGCACCTCATTCTGGGCACCCAGCGTGCCTCCGGCGTGATCCGTGATGCCCTCGCGGCCAACTGTCCGCTGCGGATCAGCCTGCGGGTCGGGGAAGCATCCGACAGCCGCGTCGTGATCGGAACGGATGCGGCGGCTGATCTCCCGGGTGGTGTCGAGGCGCGAGGGCTGGCACTCGCGCGACGCCCCCAGGATTCGGAGCCGGTTGCGATGAGGGTCGCTCTGACGAGTGCCGCAGACCTGCGAGCCGTCTCTGTGCAGTGGGAGCATGTGGACGTTCCGCAGAGCCCGTGGCTGCCCGCATTGCCTCGCGTCCTCCCGCTCACGGCTCTTCGCAACGACGCGAACCACGGTGAGGTCGTTCTCGGCCGCGCCGACGAACCGGAACGTCAGCGACAGCCTCTCGAAACCCTGTCGATCGGCGAGGAGCGCGGCATCGCGTTGCTGGGAGCGTCCGGATCCGGGCGCACATCCGCGCTCCGGGCCCTCATGAAGCAGCACCCGGACGCACTTCTGCTTCCGGTGGACTCGGAGCTGGCCTGGGATGCCGTCACAGATTTGGCCGACGGTCGGACTCGGCCCGCATTGGTGCTCTGCGACGACATCGACGCGCAGATCAACGATCTGCCGGTGGAGTACGCGCAGCATCTCGCTCAGCTGTGGGAGCAGATCATCCGAGGAGCCGCGGGCACGACTTTCGTCCTCACCGCCACACGCTCCGCGGGCGCCGTGGGGCGCCTTCTCGATGCGCTCCCGAGACGCGGCCTTCTGCGGATGCAGAGTCGCGTCGATCACCTGGCAGCGGGCGGAGACTCCGGCGGGTTCGAGCGCGATCGGCCGCCGGGGCGGATGAGGGTCGACGACCGTGAGGTCCAGCTGGCGTGGGTGCCTGAGGACCGTCTCAGGTCAGCGCACCTCCATCGCACGACGTCGCCGGGCGGTGGCCAGCAGGCGTGGTCACCACGCGCCGCCGTGACAGCACTGATCACACCGGGAGTCTCGACTGTCGCCGTCGCGGTTGCTGATGCCTATCCCGGGTGCGACGTCATCCCCTTGTCCGCTGACCTCCCGCAGGTTCCGGAGCAGTCCGGGCGATCGGTGATCCTGCTGGGGGAGCCCGACGCCTGGCAGCGCCACTGGACCCTCTGGCAGCGAGTACGTCGCGAGGGTGAAGTGCTCGTCAGGGCGGAGCACATCTCGGAACTCCGGCAGCTGGCCGGCGTGCGCCAACTGCCTCCCTACGCGCGATCTCACGCCGGACGCGCCTGGTCCCTCACCGGGGACTCGGGCCCACGGCGCGTCGTCATCCCCGCGCTCATTCCCGGGCGCCGAGGCGAGGGCGCTGAGGCGAGGGCGCCGTGGCGTGGGCACGGATGGGCGGACGGCGACTGACTGGTGCACCGGACGCCTGCAAGGGTCTCGCCCGACACTCCTGCTCCGGATTCGCGACCAGGGAGGGCGTGCCCGAATTCGAGGTGGCGTGGATCAGATGCCGTCGCCTGTGCGGATCTTTCCGACGGCTTCGCCGCCCCCCAGCACGTCGAGCGAGAGGGCCGCGCCGAGGGACTCGACATCGGCGTCGGCGAGTGCACCCGCTCGTGCCAGCAGAGTCGCCGCCACGATCGTCGACGCGCGGGCGCCGCCGTCGAGCATCTTCAGTGCGACGGTGGTCCCGTTCGGTGCGACCATCACCATGACTCCCTCAGCGCCGCCCTTGGCGAAGACGCCGAGCTTCTCGATCGCGATGGTGTCGGGGCGTCCGGGGCCGTCGATTGTCCAAGGGTGCTCGCGAACAGCGCGCACCAGCGAACCGGCTACGCGGTGGAGTGCGAACGGGGATCGGTCCGAGGCGGTCCCGATCCGGTGGATCGATCGTGCCAGCCCCGTGAGCGTGATGGCATACACCGGGGCTCCGCAGCCGTCGATCGCCGTGTGCGCGATCTTCTCGCCGGTGAGGCGTTCGATGACGTCGCGGATGTGCACCTGCAGGGGGTGAGCGGCGTCGAGGTATCCGTCGACGGGCCAGCCGGTCGCGACGCAGGCACGCAGCATCGCCGCATGCTTGCCCGAGCAGTTCATGCGGATGCGGGTCTGTGCGCCGTGCTCGCGCACGAGTTCGTCCCGAGCTGCCGTGTCGCTCGGCCACGCGGGTGGGCAGCCCAGGGCATCTTCGGTGAGTCCGCCTGCGGTCAGCACATCACGAACCACCGATGCATGACGGTCCGTGCCGCTGTGGCTCGCGGTCGACATGGCGAGCTGCTCTCCCTCGAGGGAGGCGCCTGCCGTGATGCACGCCACGGCCTGCAGAGGCTTGAGGCTCGACCGAGGCAGGATCAGGACATCGGCGTTGCCGTGCCGGGCGATGACCTCGCCGTCGGGGGAGAGCACCACCGCCGCCCCCGCATGGCGGGATTCGACGAACCCGCTCCGCTCGACGACGGCAAGTTCCACAGCATCCTGAACGGTGAGAGTCTCCAACACCTCCCAAGGATATCGTCGGATGCCGCCGGCGCTGCGACAGAGCACCGCGGTTCCCGACGTCGGATGCGGCTGGCAGACTGTCGGCATGGCAGATCGTCCCGCGCCCCTCGGCGAGCACCGCTACTCACTCACCTCGACCTGGACCGGGAACTCCGGGACAGGCACGAGCGGCTATCGGGAGTATCGGCGCGACGTGACGCTGGAGGTCGAGGGGAAGCCCGAGATCCTGGCCTCCGCGGACAAGCCCTTCCGTGGCGATCCGTCGCGCTGGAACCCCGAAGATCTCCTCCTCGCCTCGCTGTCCGAGTGTCATCTGCTCTCGTACCTGCACGCCTGCGTCACGGCGGGGGTCGTGGTCGTCTCGTATCGAGACACCGCCTCGGGCATGATGCGGGAGAACGGCGCGGGCGGAGGTGCGTTCGTCGAGGTCATGCTGCGTCCCGAGGTCGTCGTCGCCGACGCATCCATGATCGATGCGGCCGAGCGCGCGCACGCTCAGGCGAACGAATGGTGCTTCATCGCGAACTCGATGAACTTCCCGGTGCGGCACGAGGCCACGGTGCGCGCGGACCAGGGCTGAGGGTCCATCCGCGATTTCCGTCCGGAAGATCGCAGCCGCACCCGGTGAGGCAGATCGCACCCGAGACGGGCAGCGATCACGCCGCCGAACGGTGTCAGCGACGCTCGTGCGGCAGCGCCTGCTTGATCTTCTCGATCGTGCCCTGGGCGGGGGCTTCGTTGTACGCGTCCGCGAGTTCCTGCCCGGAGAGTGCGTGGATCGCAGCCATGATCTCGTCGGTCGCGAGTCTGCGCGCGCGACCGCTGGTGGCGGGGCCGTGCGGAGACAGGTCGAGCGGCTCGCCGAACCTCACGGTGATGCGCTCCTTCAGCGTCGGCACCTTGGCGCCGACCGGCATCACGGTGTCGGTGCCGATCAGCCCCACGGGGACGACAGGTGCGCCCGTCTGCAGAGCGAGGAACGCGACACCCGTGCGGCCCTTGTAGAGGCGGCCGTCGGTGGACCGCGTGCCTTCGGGATAGAGAGCGACCGCGAGGCCCTCGTCGAGCAGCTGGCGCTGGACGTCGAGCGCATCCAGAGCGGCCTTTCCTGCGCCGCGGCGCACGGAGATGGCGCCGATGGACTCGAAGAAGGTCTTGCTGAGCCAGCCCTTCACGCCTGTCCCCTCGAAGTACGTGGACTTGGCGAGGAAGTGCACGGGCCTCGGCGCCGCGACCGGGATGGCGATCGAGTCGATGAACGACAGGTGATTGCTCGCGAAGATCACAGGACCGTCCTGGGGCACGTTCTCGCGGCCTTCGATGCGCGGTCGATAGATGGTTCGAGCGAGCGGGGTGATGAGGCTGCGGCCCAGCGCGTAGGCGAAGCCGGCGTGACGAGGCTTCTCAGTCTCTGCGGGCGATGCTTCGGGCTCCACGGACTGCTCTGACGTCATCAGAGCAGATTACCCCCGGATCCATGCCTCGGTGGGAATGAAGCTCCAGGCGCGCCTCCCAGCATCGACAAAGGGGTATGGGGGATGATGGGGTGTCCCGCCCGCGATCCTGAGGTCTCACTGTGCGCAAGCGTCCGCTCATCGTCCTGTCCACCGTCGCTGCGGCGACCCTGCTGCTGGCCGGTTGTGCCGGCGGCTCGACCCCCGATGCGACGGAGACCCCTGACGCCTCTGCGCAGACCTCCTGCCTCGCCGATCTCCAGTCCGGGGCGGGGTCCGACGCCGTCACGGTCGACGGAACCGGCGCCGATGCGAAGGTGACCGTCCCCGCGGATGCCGATCTCACCGAAGCCCAGAGGTCCGTCGTGGTGGAGGGCGACGGCGACGACGTCATGCCCGGCGATCTCGTCTCGCTGCGCTATCAGCTCGTCGACGCCACGACCAACGAGGTGCTCAGCACGTCTGAGCGGGGCCCTGACGGCGTACTGTCGGCCCTTCTCGCGGTGCAGCAGCCGCAGCAGATCGTGGACCCGACCCAGTCGACCGTCTTCACCGTCGCCGCGGAGTGCCTTCCGATCGGCTCGAGCGTCGTCCTGACCCTTCCTGCAGCGCAGGAGGGCATGAACCCGAGCGTGCTCTACGTCGAGACCATCGAGGAGCTGCCGACCATCGCGTCCGGCTCCGACGTCGACGCGACCGAGGGCATGCCGACCGTGGAGCTCGACGACGCCGGCTCGCCGACGATCACCCTCCCGGACTCCGACGCTCCCACCGAGACGGAGGTCGCCGTCCTCAAGCAGGGCGACGGTGCCGTCGTCGGTGCCGGCGACCTGGTCACGGTGCAGTACCGCGGCGTGAAGTGGTCGGACGGCAGCGAGTTCGACTCCAGCTGGAGCCGAGACGCCGCGCCGTCGCAGTTCCAGACGAGCGGGGTCGTGACCGGCTTCAAGATGGCTCTCGAAGGCCAGAAGGTCGGCTCCCAGGTCATCGTCACCATGCCTCCGAAGGACGGCTACGGCGAGGGCGAGATCAACGAGAACGATCTCGTCGGCGAGACCCTGACGTTCGTCGTCGACATCCTCGCGACCACGCCGATCGAGCAGGCCGAGTAAGCACGGCGGGGTGCAGGGGGTGGCCTAGGCTGGCGGCATGCGTCGCATCATCGTCCTCGGCTCCACCGGCTCCATCGGCACTCAGGCGCTCGACGTCATCCGCGCCAATCCGCGCCGGTTCGAACTCGTCGGCCTCGCTGCGGGGTCCAACGCCGAGATGCTGGCCGAGCAGGCTCAGCAGTTCCAGGTGGAGAGCACAGCCCTCGGTGCCGCCGAGGCTGAGCAGCTGGTTCGAGACGTCGACGCCGATGTGGTGCTCAACGCCATCACCGGATCGATCGGTCTCGGCTCCACACTCGCCGCGCTCGAGGCCGGACGTACGCTCGCGCTCGCGAACAAGGAGTCTCTCATCGTCGGCGGTCAGCTGGTGCTCGCGGCTGCGGCCCCCGACCAGATCGTCCCGGTGGATTCCGAGCACTCGGCCATCGCCCAGGCTCTGCGCAGCGGCACGCATGCCGAGGTGCGACGGCTGGTCGTCACGGCGTCCGGAGGGCCGTTCCGCGGGCGCTCACGCGACGAGATGCTCCAGGTCACTCCGCAGGAGGCGCTCGCGCACCCGACGTGGGACATGGGACGCATGGTCACCACGAACTCCGCGACGCTGGTGAACAAGGGCCTCGAGGTGATCGAGGCGCACCTGCTGTTCGACATCGCCTACGACGACATCGATGTCGTCGTGCACCCGCAGTCGGTCGTGCACTCGATGGTGGAGTTCATCGACGGATCCACGATCGCCCAGGCATCCCCGCCAGACATGCGTCTGCCCATCTCGCTCGGTCTCGACTGGCCGAATCGCGTCGGTGGTGTGGGAAGCCCGCTCGACTGGACCAGGGCGACGTCCTGGACGTTCGAGCCCCTCGACGACAAGGCGTTCCCCTCGGTCACGCTCGCCAAGGCTGTGGGGCGCGCGGGCGCCACGTTCCCCGCCGTCTACAACGCGGCGAACGAGCAGGCTGTCGACGCGTTCCACGAGGGACGCCTGTCGTTCCTCGGCGTCGTCGACACCATCTCCCGGGTGGTCGACGCGCACGAGCCGCCTCAGGCTCTGACGGTCGAGTCCCTGGCCGCCGCCGAGGACTGGGCTCGACGCAAGGCCGACCAGCTGATCGCGAAAGCCTGACTCGGAAGCGGCCGCAACGGATCGCTGCGGCCGCTGATCGGGTTCAGTCTTCGTCGGCGTAGGGAACGGGCCAGTGCGAGTCGGGCACCGGCCATCCCGCGGCCCGCAGTGCCCGACGAGCCAGCTCACGCGCAGAATACGGGGTGCGCACACCGCGGATGTCGCGGTAGTCCTGGTGTCCAGGACCCGCCCACAGGATCGAGTCGCCCTCGCCCACCATCCCGACGGCGGCCACGATGGCGGTCTCGGGCGGCGAGTACTCGAAGATCTCGGCGTCGGGTCGTGCCTTGCGGGCTCCGGCGACGAGGGTGGCCCTGATCGAATCCGGATCCTCGAAACGAGGGTGGTGGTCCGTCACGACGAGGATGTCACTGCCTTCGACAGCCGTGCGAGCCATGTCGTATCGCTTGCTGGCGTCGCGGTCGCCGTCTGCACCGAAGAGCATCAGCACCTTGCCGGGGGTGACGCGGCGCACTGCGGCGAGGGTCTTCTCGAAGGCGTCGGGGGAGTGCCCGAAGTCCACGAACACCACAGGCCCGGTGTCGCCGGACACGAGCTGGGTGCGACCGGGGAGGTGGGCGTCGATGCCGCCGTCGCGGTCGAGGGCCGCGACGATCCGATCCCACTCGTAGCCGCCTTCGAGCAGCATCACGATCGCCAGGGCAGCGTTCGCGGCCATGTGAGGTCCGATCACCGGGACGGTGGTCGTGAGGGATCCCGCAGGGCCGGACATCGTGAAGGTGGTTCCCGATGCGCGTTCGTCGTCGATCACGACGACCCAGTCGGCGCGCGCCGCGGCGTCGGGGTCGGCCGCGATCGACGGCGTTCCGACGGTGACGACGGGGATCTCTGCTCGCTGCACCACGACCGCCCCGTTGGGGGAGTCGAGGCACACCACACCACGCGTCGCGCGGTCGGGTCGGAAGAGCGGGAGCTTGGCCTCGAAGTACTCCTCCATGTCGGCGTAGTCGTCGAGGTGGTCGTGACTGAGGTTCGTGAATCCGGCGACGTCGAAACGGATGCCGTCGACGCGGTGACGAGAGAGCGCCTGCGCGCTGACCTCGACGGCCACGGCCTCGACGTCACGCTCGCGCATCAGCGCGAGAAGCGCATGCATCTCGGAGGCCTCGGGGGTCGTGAGCCTGGAGACGATGACCTCGCCGGCGATGTGCCGCTCGGCGGTCGAGGAGAGGCCGGTGACCACGCCGAGCTGGTCGAGGATGCCCTCGAGCAGGTGCGACACGCTGGTCTTGCCGTTCGTCCCCGTGGTCGCGAACAGCAGAGGCAGCGGCTCGCCCGCTCCGGTGCCGTAGACCCAGGCGCTCAGCGCACCGAGCACGGCACGGGGGTCGTCGACCACGAGCACCGGGAGGCCCGCGGATTCGGCGATCTCGGCGCCCGCCTCATCGGTGATGATCGCGACGGCGCCCTTCTCGGCGGCGGTGACCGCGAACTCGGCACCGTGGCGGTTCACGCCCCGGATCGCGACGAAGGCCTCGCCGGGGCGGAGATCTGCGGTGGCGAGAGTGATCCCCGACAGGGCGACACCGCTCACCTCCCCGCGGACGTCTCGTGCGAATCGAGAGGCGAGTTCGGACAGCTCGCGCCGGGGCGGGTTCGCGGGGCGGAGCACGGGAGGCAGGCTCGGTTGTTGTTCAATCGACATGTCGCATCCATGATCTCATGGCTCCGGAGAGATCACGGGGTGCGGCACGTCTCCTCGACCACGGCGGGCCGAGGAGACGTGCGGGGCGTCACACCTTGCGGCGGTACGCGAGCACGGAGACGACGAGCGCGGCGATGCCGGCCACGAGACCGCCCGCACCCAGCGCCGTGCCGAGAGCATCCGGCGTGTCCGTCTCGTCAGCGGCTGTCTCCGACGTCGTGCTCGAGTCGTGCTCGCCGTGGCCGTCTGCGGCAGCGGCTGCCACGGACACCACGGGAGCCGGAGCGTCGAGGCTGTGCGGGTCCTCGCCGTCCTCCGCCAGCTGGGTCCATTCGGTGCTTCCCTCGACACAGGTCTGGATCACGGGGAACGCGAGGGTCTCGGGCGTGTCCTCGTCGAGACCCACCGACATGCTGACGGCTCCGCGGAGCTCGTTCGGCACCGGTGCGACCGCGGTGTAGGTGACTGCGCTGACGAGGCCGTCCTCGCCCTTCTCGATGTCGATCGTCCAGTCGCTGTCCATGGTGGGTGCGACCGAGGCGAGGCCCTCGGGCATCGTGACCTTCAACGAGGTGGTGGGGGAGTTGTCGCAGCCGTGCGCGAACGAGAACGTGAGCACGCCGTGGTCTCCGGCGACGAGCTCGTCGGGGCTGACGCTGACGTGGGCGCTGGCCATCGCGGGGATCGCGAGGGCGAGGACAGCGCCGCCGATCACTCCGACGGTGAGGTTGCGGCGGGTGCGGGTGGTGGTGGTGGAACGCATGAGGGAACTCCTGATTGCTGTGGTGCGGGCGCGCCGAGATGGGCGCGGCATCCGCGAGGTGAGGAAAGGGGCGCCTCGATGAGGCGATGCGGCGATCAGGCGCGCGCCGGGGGTCCTCGACGCGAAAGGGAGGTGGAGAGAGCAGTGTCGACCAGCAGGGGGAGGGCGACGATCGGAGCTGCGGGGCGCGCATGACCCGCGTGGAACAGCGTGACGGCGCGACGCCACTGCGCCTGCATCCACCCGGCGATCGCGCGCACCATCGACTCGCCGTGCCACAGCAGCGCGGTGGTGGCGACGGCGGCGGCGATGTGACCGATCAGCATGAGCAGATCAGGGGCGGTGGCTGCGGTGACCGGGCCGAGCACGGAGAGATCGACGTGATGCTGGTGCCCGGAGATCACGGTCGTGCCGGTCGGGGCGCCCAGGAGCTGGAACACGACGTGGAAGGCGGCCTGGCTGACGAGAACTGTCGCCGCGACGCGGCGTCGGGAGGCGCGCGCCCCGATGATCAGAGCGGTGATCGGCACCACCAGCGCCGCGACAGCGAGCACGAGCAGAGGATGCGGTGCGGCTCCGCCTGCGATCGTGTGCGACGTCGCTGCGATGACCGTGGCCACAGCCGACGCCGAAGCCGCGCGCAGGAGTCGCAGCTGGCGGGAGGTCACCCGACAAGCCTAACGGGAGTGCGCGGTGAGCCCCGTCGCGGCGTGGGGCGTATTCCTAGACTGCGAGCACTAGCTTGGGGGAGTGGAAGCACTGCTCTATCTGGGTGGCATCGTGTTCATGCTGATCGGCCTCGGCCTGTCGATCGGCCTGCACGAGGTCGGTCACCTCCTGCCCGCGAAGCTGTTCGGCGTGCGCGTGGGCCAGTACATGATCGGGTTCGGACCGAGGCTGTGGTCGAAGCGCATCGGCGAGACCGAGTACGGCTTCAAGCTGCTTCCTCTGGGCGGCTTCATCTCGATGTCGGGCATGTATCCGGCATCCACGACCTCCGGTCCCGCGAAGGGCGTCTTCCGCGCGCTCGTGCAGGATGCGCGCTCGGCCAACGACGAGACGATCGCGGAGGGCGCCGAGGATCGTGTCTTCTACCGCCTTCCGGTCTGGAAGCGCGTCGTCGTGATGCTCGGCGGCCCACTGATGAACCTCCTCCTCGCGATCGTGATCTTCACCGTCCTGGTGTCGGGTATCGGCGTGCAGCAGGGGACCACCACGATCGCATCCGTCAGTGAGTGCGTGCTTCCGGCAGGATCCACGGCGACGGAGTGCTCGGCCGACGACCCTGCGACGCCCGCGGCGGAGGCCGGGATCAGACCCGGCGATGTGCTGGTGTCCGTCGGCGGTCAGCCGGTGTCGACGTTCGCGGAGGCGACCGCGATCGTGCAGGCGGCACCGGGCGAGACGCTCGAGCTCGTCCTCCTCCGCGACGGCGCCGAGAAGACGTTGAGCATCACCCCGGTCGAGGCGGAGCGCACCATCACGGATGCGAGTGGCCAGCCGGTCCTCGGAGACGATGGTCAGCCGGTCGTCAAAGACGTCGGCTACGTCGGGATGGGTGCGCAGATGGGCTTCGTGCAGCAGCCGCTGTCGGCGGGGCCGCAGATGGCCGCCGACACGGTCGCGCGCGTGGGATCGATGATCCTGACGCTCCCGGTGCGCATCTGGGACACGGGAGTGTCTCTGGTGACGGGGAGCGAGCGTGATCCGAACGGGCCCCTCAGCGTCGTGGGCGTCGGACGCATCGCCGGAGAGGTCGCGGCCACGGATGCCCCGGTCCTGAACCGATTCTCGGTGCTGCTCGGTCTTCTCGGCTCTTTGAACGTCGCGCTGTTCGTCTTCAACCTGATCCCGCTGCTGCCTCTCGACGGCGGTCACGTCGTCGTCGCGCTGTGGGACGGCATCCGACGCGCGTGGGCCAAGCTGTTCCGTCGTCCGCCGCCCGCGCCCGTCGACGCGACCAGGCTCGTGCCGCTGACGGTCGTCGTCGCCACGCTGCTCATCGCGATGGGCGCCGTGCTGCTGCTCGCCGATCTGTTCAACCCCGTGAACATCTTCGGAGGCTGAGCCCGCGCGAGTTCGCCTCCGCGCGCGACGCGAGATCCGGGGATCAGGCGAGTGCGTGCGAGACCAGGCGCTCCAGCGTGCGGATCCCATCGCGCGACAGGATCGATTCCAGGTGCCCCTGGATCGACGCGAAGTGCTCCCCGCGCAGGGCGTAGACGTCGCCGGACACGGGATCCGCCGACACCTCGGCGGCGCCGACGGATGATGTCCCCGGCGCGACCCTGGCGGTGAAGGTGTTGTAGAAGCCGATCGACGCATCCTCGCCGAAGACGGGCACCGCCTTCTGCAGCCCCTGATGCGGCGCGTCGAGGGGAGCGAGGTCGATGCCGAGACCGTCGCTGAGGATCTGGTGGCTCAAGCAGACGGCGAGCAGCGGTGCGCCCTCATCGACGCGACGCGAGACGACCTGCCGCATCCGGGCGATGCGGTCGCTGGCGGCGTCGCGAGGGTCTCCGGGACCGGGGCCCGCGACGACGAGGTCCGCGGAGTCGAGCTCCGTGTCGTCGACCTCGCTCCACGCTCTGATGGTGACATCCAGCCCCAGATGGCGCAGCTGGTGGGCGAGCATGGTCGTGAAGCGGTCCTCGGCGTCGACGACGACCGCCGTCCGACCGGCGAACGGACCGGTGAGGTCATCGCCCTGGGGGTTCAGCCAGAAGTCCGCGAGTCGCGCGTTGCGTGAGGAGAGCAGAGCGGCGACCGTGGGATCTGCCGCGAGGGACAGAGGCTCGCCGGGAGCGTCAGCGTCCTCACGGGACTCAGCGGCCGTGTCTCGATCGATCGCGCCGATCGCGCCGAGCACCCCTGCGGCCTTGCCGTGGGTCTCGGAGACCTCGCCGTGCGGGTCGGAGTGGCGCACGAGCGTCGCGCCCACGGGCACGCTCAGCGAGCCGTCCTGCAGGTAGACGGTGCGGATCAGGATCGGGGCATCGAGATCGTGCCCGCCCTCGGCGTTCGGGGTGAAGAGCGCGGCGACACCGGAGTAGTACCCGCGCGGCTTCTTCTCATGACGACGGATGACCGCGCACGCGTTCTGCATCGGCGAGCCCGTGACGGTCGGGGCGAACATGGTCTCGCGGAGGATGTCGCGGGGGTCCAGCGCGCTGCGTCCGCGGAGCATGTACTCCGTGTGCGTCAGGCGCGACATCTCCTTCAGGTGCGGACCGGTGATCCGCCCGCCGTCCGAGCACACCGCGCTCATCATCTTGAGCTCTTCGTCGACGACCATGAACAGCTCCTCCGTCTCCTTGGTGGAGGAGAGGAAGTCGACGAGCGTCTCCTTCGTGGCGCCACCGGCCGGGTGCCGGAAGGTGCCCGAGATGGGGTTCATCGTGACGACCCCTCCTCTGGCCACGACGTGCGCCTCGGGGCTGGCGCCGACGGCGATGTGGCCGGGGGTGACGACGGCGAAGGTCCAGTACGCACCGCGCTCGTGCGTGAGCAGCGCGCGGAACCAGGTGAGCGCCGCCGTGCGGTCGTCGACATCGATCTCGGCGGTGAAGTCGCGGCGGATCACGAAGTTCGCGCCCTCGCCGCGGCCGATCTCGTCGGCGATCACGGTCTCGACGATCGCGGCGTATTCCTCGTCGGCGATGTCGAAACCACCGTCGCGGAGGGGGACGGCGGCGGACGGCAGCTCGGCGATGAGGTCGGGAGCCGGGAGATGGAGGTGCTCGTCGACCACGATGCAGCGCAGCGGCGCTCCGTCATCCTGGGCGACGAATCCACGCTCGCGCACCTGGCGGTACGGGACCATCGTGAAGATCTCGCGGGCGGCCCCATCGATCGTGAGCGGGATGTCGGCGAGCAGGTCGACGTCGACGACCTCGCCCGTGAGCAGCTCGACGGTGTCGGCGCCATCGCGCGCGATCAGAACGAACGACGCAGACGGATCTGCGGTGAGCTCGGCAAGACGTGAGAGGGTCATCGGTGTCTCCTGTGCGTGGCTCCGGCTCGGCTCAACGAAAAGACCGCCCCGGAGGCGGTCTGGATTCGTGGGAACGCGAACACACCGCCTAAGAGGCGGGCCACCAGGTGAAGTTCGCGAGCATGGGCTGAAAACTATCACACCGACGCGTTCCGGATCGGCCGCATGACGCGCGATGCGCGCCGCCCGGCATCCAGCCCGCGTGCATCCAGGCGGCGTAGGCTGGGGGTTGTGCCAGCAGTGAATCTTGGGATGCCGAAGATCCCCGAAGTCCTCGCCCCGCGCCGCAAGTCTCGCCAGATCAAGGTGGGCAAGGTGCTCGTGGGTGGCGACGCCCCCGTCACCGTGCAGTCCATGACGACGACGAAGACGACGGACATCAACGCGACGCTCCAGCAGATCGCCGAGCTGACCGCGTCCGGATGCGAGATCGTCCGTGTCGCCGTGCCTCACCAGGATGACGCCGACGCGCTGAAGATCATCGCGATGAAGAGCCAGATCCCGGTCATCGCCGACATCCACTTCCAGCCGCGCTACATCTACACGGCGATCGATGCAGGCTGCGGTGCCGTGCGAGTGAACCCCGGAAACATCCGCGAGTTCGACGGCAACGTCGGCAAGATCGCCGAAGCGGCCAAGGCCGCCGGAGTCTCGCTGCGCATCGGTGTGAATGCCGGATCGCTCGATCGCCGCATCCTCACCAAGTACGGCAAGGCGACCGCGGAGGCTCTCGTCGAGAGCGCCGTCTGGGAGGCTTCGCTGTTCGAGGAGCACGACTTCCACGACTTCAAGATCTCGGTCAAGCACAACGACCCGATCGTCATGGTCAAGGCGTACCGCCAGCTCGCCGAGCGGGGCGACTGGCCGCTGCATCTCGGCGTGACCGAGGCGGGACCCGCGTTCCAGGGAACGATCAAGAGCGCCACGGCGTTCGGCATCCTCCTCGGCGAGGGCATCGGCGATACGATCCGCGTCTCCCTCTCCGCTCCTCCCGCCGAAGAGGTCAAGGTGGGGCACCAGATCCTGCAGTCGCTGAACCTGCGCGAGCGCAAGCTCGAGATCGTCTCGTGCCCCTCGTGCGGACGCGCTCAGGTCGATGTCTACACGCTCGCCGAGAACGTGACCGAGGGGCTGAAGGACATGACCGTGCCGCTGCGCGTCGCCGTGATGGGCTGCGTGGTCAACGGGCCCGGTGAGGCGCGTGAAGCCGATCTGGGTGTCGCATCCGGCAACGGCAAGGGGCAGATCTTCGTCAAGGGCGAGGTCATCAAGACCGTGCCCGAGGCGGACATCGTCGCGACGCTGATCGAAGAGGCCAATCGAATCGCCGCCGAGATGGGCCCAGAGGCGCCCCTCGGTACCGCACAGGTCGTCACGGCCTGACCTCGTGGCGCGCCTCTGACACGGAGCGATCGCGTTCCTCGCATCAGGGACGGTGATCGTCATGAAAATCTCAAGGAGTCCCATGCCCTCGTCCACTGTCGTGTCGTTCGCCGGCGGCGACGTCTCGGGATCGAGCACCGTCACCCGGGTCGAGCCCACCGCTGCGGGTGCCGTCGTCGTCGTGGACGCGACCCCGTTCCACCCTGTCGACCACACGTGGCCGGATCAGCCGGGGGACAGCGGCAAGATCGCGCTCGACGGGTCTGTCGTCCGAGTCTCCGAGGCTGTCATGGCGGCGGTGTCCGCCGACGGCGAGTTCGCCGTCGGCTCCGACATCCCGGTCAAGCGCGGCGCCGAGGGGTGGACCTGGCTCGTGGGGCATCCGCTCGAGGGTGAGGTGCCCTCGTGGCTGGTCGAAGGCGTCCGCGTCGAACTGTCGGTCGACTCGCCGCGGCGGGCCGGACTCAGCCGAGGACACACCGCCTGCCACCTCGCGTCGTTGGCTCTCGATCTCGCAGTCGCGGATCTGTGGCGCAAGGACCCCGGAACGGATGCTCTGGGCGCCCCCGACTTCGAGGGCAAGGCCAACCAGTCGAGCCGTATCCATGCGGACGGGGCCGTCGACGAGTACCGGCTGGGTAAGAGCCTGCGCCGGGCCGGATTCGACACCGAGACGTTCGCGTCGACACTCGCGGATCGTGAATCGTCCATCAACGAGCGACTGGCCGAATGGGTCGCGTCAGGGGCGACGAGCCGGGTGGTGCCCGAAGGACCGACGATCGTGGATCGTCGGAGCTGGCACTGCGAGCTTCCCGACGGCACGGCAGAGATCCTCTGCGGCGGCACACACGTGGCATCCCTCGCCGAGTTCGTCTCGATCTCAGTGACGCTCGACCTGTCCGACCCCCAGCTGCTGGTCATGACGACGAGGGCCGTACCCGCGTCCTGAGCCCCGCTCAGCGTGTGTAGCCGGTCAGCGCACGAATCCGCTCTGCACACGGCCGCCGGCACGAACGAGCTCGTCTTCGACGCGCGCCGCGAACGTCGCGTAGTCGCGGTCGAGCAGGGGGACGATCAGCCGTTCGGCGCGCTCGCTGCTGAGGTTCCGCAGGCGCCGGGGGAGCCATTTGCCCGTCGCGATCCAGCGCCCCTCTCCGAGAAGCATGAGCTCCGCCGTCCTCTCGAACAGGATGGACGCCTCGACGTGCTGCTCGAGAGGGTCTCTCGCATCTCTGAGGTCGTCGAGGACGTCGGTGATGACGTAGCGCCGAAAAGCGGATTCGTGCGCACTCAGCGCGGGGCCCGCGTCGAGGACGCGCTGCCAATGCAGGCGGAGGGAGGGCATCCGGCCGTCGTCTCGGATCACGGTTCCCTCGACGAGCATGTGCACCGTGACCGGCCTGTGCTGCGCGACTCCTCGTTCGGCCCATTCGTCGAAACCGGCCGGTGTGTACGCGAAGACCTCGAACACCTCTCCCTCGAACTCGTGCGTCGATGCTTCGCTCGTCTGGTCCTCGGCCTCGAAGAGCTCGCCTCCGATGAGCAGCAGGTCGATGTCGCTCGTCGGGGTGCGTTCGCCGCGTGCGGTGCTCCCCGCCACGATGGCGACGTCTGCGCGGGGGTAGCGAGCGGCGACGAATCGTTCTGCGACGGCGAGGTGGTCCACGGCGACAGCGTAGCGTCCGTCGTCGGGGGCGCCGGGCTTCGTCAAAGGCGCTCTCAGCGGGTCGCTGCGCCGAGCCTACGACGTCAGACAGCGAACTCGATCTCGCCTCGGGCGATGTCGACGCGCACGACGCGGAGCCGCACCACCGCGCCAGGGACCGCGTCACCAGGGACCGGGGCAGAAGCGGTGACGGCGGGCTCGGCGAGCTGGACCGTCGCCCGCTCGCCACGGATCTCGATCACGGTCGCATCGACCGTGGAACCCACCAGAGGCGTCAGAAGAGCGGCCTCGACGCAGTTGACAGTCGCGGAATCGAGCCTGGACGCGCGCTGACCGGACTCCTGCATCAGCGCCGGGAGATCGTCGAGGGACTCGCGGACCCAGCCCGGCACCTCGCGCTTCTCGGAGACGGCGAGACAGATCTCGAGCGCCCATCGGTCGACGAGACGACGCAGAGGTGCTGTCGCGTGCGCGTACGGCGCGGCGATCGCCGCCTGCTCGGTGTCGGGCGGCACCGAGCCGTCGAACGTCACGTAGCCCGCTCCGCGGAAGAGCGACGCCGCAGCCTCGAGAATCGGGAGAGTCATCGGATCCGCGCGATCCAGTTCGCGGAGGTAGTCGCCGTAGCGGCCCGTCGTCCACGGACGGCCGAGCGCCTCGCTCTGATGACGGAAGGCGTCGAAGGACGTCTCGTCGGGCTGGGGCATCGTGCGCAGGATCCCGATGCCGGCTTCGATCATCAGGGATGCAGCCGCCATACCCGTCATCAGGGACAGCTGGGCGTTCCATTCCTCGACCGGCAGTGGATTCCGGCGCTCGATCGCGTAGGTTCCATCGACGCCACGCACGACCTCCTCGTCCGGGAGGTTCAGGCTCGCACCGCCACGGAGCTTCTCCTGCTCGATCCGCAGCGCGCCGATCTCGGGCAGCAGCGCCGCCGGGCTGTCCTCGCCCCGGTCGAGCGCGGCCTGTGTGCTGACATAGTCCAACTGAGCGCGTGACCGGATCAGAGCCCTCTCGAGTCGGAACCCCTCGACCACCCCGGCCGCATCGAGTGTGAACGTCCAGACGAGAGCGGGACGATCGACGTCGGCGAGAAGGGACGCACGATCCTCGCTCAGCACCTTCGGATGCAGGGGGATCGTGCCGTCAGCGGCGTACAGCGTCTGACCTCGACCGCGGGCCTCCGCGTCCACAGCCCCGCCGGGCGCCACGAAGCCGGGCACATCGGCGATCGCATACCGAACGGTGTATCCCGATTCCCGCCTCTCGAGGTGGAACGCCTGGTCGAGGTCGCGGGATCCGCGCGGGTCGAGCGTGGCGAAGGGGATGTCGCGCAGGTCGAGTGTGGGAGACGTCGCTTCCGAGGCCGCGGCTTCGGCCAGCACCTCGGCAGGGAACTCGGTGGGAGCCTCGAGCGATTCCCGGAGCGCCGCGAGCGCCGCAGCGAGTTCGGTCTGCGCGGCGGAGGGAGCAACGTGGGATCGGCGCTGAGGCATGCCCCCACACTAGGCGTCGGGGCGTGCCGGATCATGACCGCGGATCCCAGATATGACGGTGCAGAGGGGATCGAAGATGAGCGTCGCACCCGATCGGCGCACCATCCGGAAACCTGTGATTCCCGTGCCTGTCCGGCCCTCACCGGAATATTGGGCGTTAGCGTGGGGGCATGACCACTGCTGCGAAAGCCCAGACCCTGATCGGACTCTACGAAGCCCCGGAGATCCTCCGTGTCGTCAACGTGTGGGACGTCGTGTCCGCCCGAGCGGTCGCGAAGCTCCCGGAGACCAAGGCGATCGCCACCGCAGGACACGGCATCGCCGCGTCGTTCGGATTCGAGGACGGCACCATCACCCGCGACATCATGATCGACATGGTCGGACGCATCGCGGCATCCGTCTCCGTGCCCGTGACCGCCGACCTCGACGACGGATACGACGACGCGGGGGAGACGACCCGACTCGCGATCGGCGCAGGTGTCGTGGGCGCCAACGTCGAGGACCGCCTCAAGCCCTTCGACGAGTCCGTCGCCGTGGTGGAGGCCATCGTCAAAGCTGCCGAGGCCGAGGGTGTTCCCTTCGCGCTCAACGCCCGCACCGACGCGTTTGTGCGTGCAGGTCACCGACCGGTCGCCGAGAGCGTCGCCGACGCGATCCAGCGCGGACGCGCGTTCCTCGACGCCGGAGCGACCGCTGTCTTCGTGCCGGGGATGCTCGACGCGAACATCACGCGTCAGCTCGTCGAGGGTCTCGGAGAGGGCAAGCTTAGCGTGATCGGCCTGCCCGGAACGCTCGCGGCGTCGGAGTACGAGAAGCTCGGCGTCGCGCGCATCTCGTACGGCCCGCTTCCTCAGCGAGTCGCGCTCACCGCCGTGCAGGAGCTCGCCGCGAGCCTGTACGCGGGCGGCGTGATCCCCAACGGACTTCCCGCACTCAACTGACGCATCGCGAAAACGAGTGACCACCGGTCAGTAGACTTGCCCGGTGGTCACTCGTCTATCGAAATTCTTCCTCCGCACGCTCCGTGAAGACCCTGCAGGCGCAGAGGTCGCGAGCCACAAGCTGCTGATCCGCGCCGGGTACATCCGACCTCAGGCAGCCGGCATCTTCGCGTGGCTCCCGCTCGGTCTGCGAGTCAAGGCGAAGATCGAGACCGTCGTCCGTGAGGAGATGGGCGCTGCCGGTGCGCAGGAAGTGCACTTCCCGGCTCTGATGCCCCGCGAGTCGTACGAGGCGACCGGGCGCTGGGATGAGTACGGAGACCTGCTGTTCCGTCTCCAGGACCGCAAGGGTGGCGACTACCTGCTGGCTCCGACTCACGAAGAGGCGTTCACCCTTCTCGTGAAGGACCTGTACTCGTCGTACAAGGACCTGCCCCTCACGATCTATCAGATCCAGGACAAGTACCGCGATGAGGCCCGCCCGCGTGCAGGCCTGCTCCGCGGACGCGAGTTCACGATGAAGGATGCGTACTCGTTCGACGCGTCCGACGAGGGCCTCGACGTCAGCTACCAGGCTCAGCGCGACGCGTACGAGCGCATCTTCCAGCGCCTGGGCCTCGAGTACGTGATCGTCCAGGCGGATGCTGGCGCGATGGGCGGTTCGCGAAGCGAGGAGTTCCTCCACCCGACCCCCGTCGGTGAGGACACGTTCGTCCGCAGCGCCGGCGGATATGCCGCCAACGTCGAAGCTTTCACGACCGCCGTCCCCGACGCGATCGCGTTCGACGCGGACGCTGCGCCGGTGGTCTTCGACTCGCCGAACACGCCCACGATCGAGACGCTCGTGGCGCACACGAACGCGCACCTGGACGGCGACTACACGGCCGCCGACACGCTCAAGAACGTCGTGCTCGCGCTCACGCACCTCGACGGGACCCGTGAACTCGTCGTCGTCGGTATTCCCGGCGACCGCGAGGTCGACGAGAAGCGCGCCGAGGTGGCATTCGCGCCCGCCGAGGTCGAGACCGCCACGGCAGACGACTTCGAGAAGAACCCGCTGCTCGTCAAGGGCTACATCGGCCCCTGGTCGCCCACGGGCGCCGTGCTCGGCGAGGAATCGGCGACGGGCATCCGCTACCTCGTCGACCCGCGCGTGAGCGAGGGAACGAGCTGGATCACGGGTGCGAACCTCGACGAGAAGCACGCGCATTCGGTCGTCGCAGGGCGTGATTTCTTCGCGGACGGCATCGTCGAGATCGCGAACGTCCGTGCGGGAGATCCCGCTCCGGACGGCTCCGGTCCGGTCGAGCTCGCACGCGGCATGGAGATCGGCCACGTGTTCCAGTTGGGGCGCAAGTACGCCGAGGCGCTCGGCCTCAAGGTGCTGAACGAGAACGGCAAGCTCGTCACCGTCACGATGGGCTCGTACGGTATCGGCGTCACCCGTATCCTGGCGATCATCGCTGAGCTGAACAACGACGAGAAGGGGCTCATCTGGCCCGCATCCGTCGCGCCGTTCGACGTGCAGGTCGTCGCCGCCGGTCGCGATCAGGTCGCGTTCGACGTGGCCGCCGACCTCTCGGCGCAGCTCGAGTCGGCCGGACTCGACGTGCTCTACGACGACCGCCCCAAGGTCTCGCCGGGAGTCAAGTTCGGCGACGCCGAGCTGGTGGGCGTTCCGAAGATCGTCATCGTCGGACGCGGCGCCGCCGAGGGCCAGGTCGAGCTGTGGGATCGCCGCACCGGTGACCGCACCTCGGTGTCGATCGTCGACGCCGTCGACAGTCTCAGCCGCCGCTGACGCAGACACACTGAGAACGCCGCGCATCCCTTCCCGGGATGCGCGGCGTACTCATGCACGCGACCGTCAGCGGACGATGCGACCGTGGTTCATGATGTCGTCGTCGGGCGTGTCCTTGGTGACGAGCGCCTTGAGCGCTCCCGCGGCCATCGCGATCTTGCCCTTCGCCGGCTCCCAGAACTCGGTCACGGTCGGTGTCACCTTCAGGAGCGCGATGCCCGGGGTGTCGAGACCGTCCGCGAACCAGATCTCGAGCGACGGCGAGTAGAGCTCCTCCATCTTGGCCCGATCGTGCACGAGCGTGGCCTTGCCGGCGACCGAGACGTACCGCATCCCCTTCGCGTCGCAGTAGGAGAGCCCGACGTCGTGGTGCTTGCGTGCCTCGTCGACCTTCTCGGTGTCTTCCGCGGTGAAGAACCAGATGTCTCCCGCATCGTCCATCTGCCTCGTCGACATCGGTCGGCTCACGAGGTTGCCGTCATCGTCGGTCGTCGTCAGCATCGTGAAGTCGATGTCCTCCACGAGCTCGGCGACGCGAGCCAGTGCTTCGGGTCCAGTGATCTCTGTCATGCCGACAGCATCGCGCGGGAGCCGCGCGCGGGCACGGGGATTGACAGGGAGGCGGCCACATGATCGCGAGCGGCGTTGCGCCCCGGACGCCGGGTGACGCGTGACAGGCTGGAGCCATGACCGAGGAACCGCTGCCGGAATCGCTGAGCACCGAGATCAACGCCGTGCTGGATGAAGCCGGGATCAAGACCGACCGTCGTCTGGTGATGCGCATGATGCGCACGGCGGTGCTGCTGGGCGAGGACGGCACCGACAGGCTCGACCTCAAGATCGCATCCGCGGCGCTGGCCGAGATGCGCGATGCCTTCCGGCTGTTCGCGCCGTTCGACGGCGTCCCCAAGGTCACCGTCTTCGGATCCGCACGCACGCGTCAGGACGACCCTCTCTACGTCCAGGCACGCAAGGTCGCGGAGGCCCTCGCTGCGGACGGCTGGATGGTGGTGACGGGTGCCGGACCCGGGATCATGCAGGCGGCGGCGGAGGGGGCAGGCCCCGCGCTCTCGTTGGGCGTCTCGATCCGACTGCCCTTCGAGGAGAAGGCGAACAGCCTCGTCGCGGGAAGCGATCACGTCGTCGCGATGAAGTACTTCTTCACCCGCAAGCTCATGCTCATCAAGGAATCCATCGGCTTCATCTGTCTTCCCGGGGGATTCGGCACGCTCGACGAGATGTTCGAACTCCTCACGCTGCAGCAGACGGGCAAGGCCGAGCCCACACCGATCGTTCTCCTCGACGAGCCCGGAGGCACGTTCTGGAACGGTCTCAAGCGCTTCATCGACGAGGACCTCGCACCGACCGGTGTGATCTCCGAGGGCGACTTCGACCGCGTCGTCATCACGGACTCGGTCGAATCCGCGGCAGCCGTGATCGCCGGCTTCTGGCGCAACTACGACTCGCTGCGCTGGGTGGGTGACACACTCGTGCTCCGCCTTCGCGCGGAACCGACCGATTCCGAGATCGAACAGCTCAACGAGCGATTCGCGGGCATGCTGGCAGGAGGCCGGATCGAGCGCACCGCGCCCCGATCACCCGAGGTCGCCGACGACGACGTGCTGCACCTGCCGCGGCTCGCCCTGCACCTCGACCAGCGCCAGGTCGGCAACCTGTTCCGGCTGATCGGCGCGATCAACTCTCTGGATTCTGCTCCCGCGCTCTGATGCCCGCCGCGAAGGCTGCGAGGTCGACCTCGTGCCCGAGGATGCGCTCGGCGGCGCGGTGCCCTGAATAGTACGCGGCCCCCACCGTGGCGGGTTCGTCTCCCCATGTGGCTTCCCCCGCGAAGTGCAGGACGCCGTCGACGGGGCCGGCCGCCTCGTCGTGATCGTGATGCGACGCCCCTGTGGCCAGGTGCGAGTACGACCCGTTCGAGAACGGGTCGTGTCCCCAGCGCGTGATCCAGTGTGCTGTCGGCGCGCCCACGGAGTCTCCGTACAGAGCGCGCAGCGCGGCGACCACGTCGGCGACGATCTCGTCGTCGGGCAGGTCCTGCATCCGCCGTCCGAACGGGCCCGCCGCGAAGGTGAGAAGGGTGGGCAGCCCGCTGACGGCTGACACGTCGTACCAGGAATGCCAGTGCTCGCCCGCCTCGCCGAGCGCACGCAGAACATAGCTGCTCTCGTTCCAGAACCGCTCGGGGAACTGGATGAAGATCTTGTTGAAGACCCCCATGCCCAGGCGTGAGACGGGCGCGGCGACGGTGTCGGGCAGAGGCGGGACGAAATCGATCGCACCGGCCTTGAGCACGCCGAGCGGCACCGTGACCAGCGCGCTGCGGGCGGAGAATTCGCCGTTCTCGGTGGCGAGGACGATCCCGTCGTCCGCGCGCGTGACTCGGGTCACGACGCTGTTCACGCGGATGTCGAGTCCGTGGGCGATGCGACGGGGGAGTTCGTCGTATCCCCGCGGGAAGATCACCTCATCGCCGTCGATGGCGTCCTCGTCGAGTCCGTGCGCATCGAGGTCGCCGATCCATGCTCCGCACTGCTCCTCGACACGGTGTCGGAAGAACTCGCGGATCTCGTCGATGCGCTCCGGTGCGAACCCCGAGCGGTCGAGTGCCCGCTCGGTCACGTCGAGGTAGGTGTCACCGGGGGAGGACGCCGCGATCTCCTCGACCAGCAGGCGATCGGCCGATGCGACGTCATCGACCCACTGCGTCGTGCTCGCAGCATCCATCGGCCTGCCCTCGCCGTCGAAGTTCTCGATCGGGCGTCCCCCGGCCTGGAAGCTGCCGACCGTGTACTCGATCGTGGGGATGTCCAGGGCCTGCACGAGGTCCCACAGGCGTGATCCCTCGATCCCGTGCACCCAGGACGCCCCGAGGTCGACCGGGAAGCCCGCGGTCCGGTCGGTGTTCATCCTGCCGCCGACCCGATCGCGCGCCTCCAGGACCAGGACGCTCGCGCCCGCATCGGCGAGCATGCGCGCGGCGGTTACTCCGGACATCCCTGCTCCGATGACGATGGTGTCGTATGTGCTCACTGGGATCCTCCTGCGCCTCTCGCACCGCTGCGGTGCGGCCGCCGCCGTGGCACGGGGCAGTGGGCACAGGGTATCGTGGTACGGATGTCGCGCGTGCACACCCGCGCGACGAGAGCTGAATAGGGAGTTGTCATGGATATCGAACTGAGTCTGCTGCGTGGGATCGAGAAGGAGAAGGCGATTCCCTTCGATGAACTCGTCTCGATCATCGAACAGGCCATCCTGACGGCCTACTCCAAGCACGTGTCCGCGGACGGTGCCACCCCCGAAGGCGTTCGCGTCGAACTCGACCGCCGCACCGGGCACGTCGCCGTGCTGCAGGTCGTCAAGGACGAAGAGGGCGCGATCATCGGCGAGGAGGACGCGACCCCGGATGACTTCGGACGCATCGCGGCCTTCGCAGCCAAGCAGGTCATCAGCCAGCGTCTTCGCGACATCGCGGACGACGTGGTCCTCGGAGACTTCAAGGACAAGGAAGGCGACATCGTCGCCGGCGTGATCCAGCAGGGACCGAACCCCCGGATGATCCACGTCGACCTGGGTTCTGTCGAGGCGATCCTGCCTCCCGAGGAGCAGGTGCCCGGCGAGGAGTACACCCACGGGTCGCGTCTGCGCGTCTACGTCACCAGCGTCGCCAAGGGGATGAAGGGACCGCAGATCACCGTCTCGCGTACGCATCCCGGACTCGTGCGCAAGTTGTTCGCGCTCGAGGTGCCCGAGATCGCTGCCGGTCTGGTCGAGATCGTCGCGCTGGCCCGCGAGGCCGGTCACCGCACGAAGATCGCCGTCAGGGCGAATGATCCGGCGATCAATGCCAAGGGCGCCTGCATCGGCGAGATGGGCCGTCGAGTCCGAGCCGTCACCGAGGAGCTTGCGGGCGAGAAGATCGACATCGTCGACTTCGACCCGGAACTCGCGCCCTTCGTCGCGAACGCCCTCTCGCCCGCCAAGGTCACGAGCGCATTCATCCTCGATGCGAACACCAAGGCGGTGCGCGCTCTGGTGCCCGATTACCAGCTCTCGCTCGCGATCGGCAAGGAGGGGCAGAACGCCCGTCTCGCCGCCAAGCTCACCGGCGCGAAGATCGACATCCAGCCGGACAGCGTCCTGGACTGACCGCTCGTCACGTCCGACTCGCGCCGGTCGCGCGAGTCGGACGGGAACTCAGGTGTAAGATGGAACCCGTACGAATGTGCGTCGGTTGTCGCACGCGTGCTCCCCGCGCCGCTCTTCTCAGAGTGGTGTCCCAGAACGAGACGCTCATCATCGATGAGCGCGCCGTCCTGCCGGGGCGAGGCGCGTGGGTTCATCCGACACCGGAATGCATGGATGCCGCTCTGCGGCGTCGGGCTTTCGGACGAGCACTGCGCGTCTCCAGCGATCTGGACACGCGGATCATCGAACAGTACCCACCAAGAAACAAAGGCTGAACGGCTATGGAAACAAAGTGAACGGCTCGAAATGAGACCCGTCCGCGACTAGTGGTCTGCCCTGTCTGGGTGGACCGACCCCAGACAGGAGAATTGTGGCTGGTAAACCACGCGTACATGAGATCGCCGCTGAACTCGGCGTCGACAGCAAGATCGCACTTGCAAAGCTCAAGGAACTCGGAGAGTTCGTCAAGAGCCCCTCTTCGACCATCGAACCGCCGGTGGCGCGCAAGCTGCGCGCCGCGATCGAGTCCGACGCCTCGTTGAAGGCATCGGCCGATGCGGCTCCGGCTGCAGCGAAGCCCGCTGCAGCGAAGCCCGGATCGGCAACCCCCGGCTCCGCGAAGCCCGGCGCAGCCTCGTCCGGTGCCGCGAAGTCCGGCGCAGCCAAGCCCGGCGCGCCGACCCCCGGCCCCAAGCCCGGCCCCAAGCCGGCTCCCGCACCGGAGGCGCCCGTCGCTGCCCCGGCTGCCGAGGCTCCGGCAGAGCCTGCTGCTCCGGCAGCGGCGACCCCCGCACCCGCTGCGCCGAAGTCGAACGACGGTGGCGCGCCGAAGCCCGGCGCCCCGCGCCCCGGCAACAATCCGTTCTCGTCCGCGCAGGGCATGGGACAGCGTCCCACCGGCCCGCGGCCGGGGAACAACCCCTTCGCCTCGGCGCAGGGCATGGGCCAGCGCCCGACGCCGGGTAACATCCCGCGTCCGCAGGCTCCTCGTCCCGGCGCCCCGCGTCCGGGTGCACCTCGTCCCGGTTCCCCCCGTCCCGGCGCTCCGCGCGGCGGCCAGGGTGGTCGTCCCGGCGGTGCTCCATTCCAGCAGCGTCCGGGTGGACCCGGTCGTCCCGGCGGTGCCGGTGGACCCGGTGCAGGCCCCGGTGCTCGTCCCGGTGGCGGTTTCGCAGGTCGCCCCGGTGGCGGCGGCGGTCGCGGTCGTGGTCCCGGTGGAGGTACCGCAGGTGCCTTCGGCAAGGGCGGCGGCAAGAGCAAGCAGCGCAAGTCGCGGCGGGCGAAGCGGCAGGAATTCGAGATGCGGAGCGCCCCGGTCGTCGGTGGCGTCAACGTCACCCGCGGTAACGGGGAGACCATCCGCATGCGCCGTGGCGCGTCCATCGCGGACTTCGCCGACAAGATCGAGACGCTGACCGGCTACACGGTTCAGCCGGGAACCCTCGTGACGATCCTCTTCAACCTCGGCGAGATGGCCACGGCCACCGAGTCGTTGGACGAGGCGACGTTCGAGGTCCTGGGTGCCGAGCTCGGCTACAAGATCCAGATGGTCTCGCCCGAGGATGAGGACAAGGAGCTCCTCGAGGGCTTCGGTCTCAACCTCGAGCAGGAGCTCGAGGAGGAGAGCGAGGACGACCTCGAGATCCGTCCTCCGGTGGTCACCGTCATGGGTCACGTCGATCACGGTAAGACCCGACTCCTCGACGCGATCCGTCAGACCAACGTCATCGACGGTGAGGCCGGCGGCATCACGCAGCACATCGGTGCGTACCAGGTGTGGACGGAGCACGAGGGCATCGAGCGTGCCATCACCTTCATCGACACCCCGGGTCACGAGGCGTTCACCGCCATGCGTGCGCGTGGAGCGCAGGTCACCGACCTCGCGATCCTCGTGGTCGCAGCCGACGACGGCATCATGCCCCAGACGGTCGAGGCGCTGAACCACGCCCAGGCGGCGAACGTGCCGATCGTGGTCGCGGTCAACAAGGTAGACAAGCCCGACGCCAACCCGGCCAAGGTCCGTCAGCAGCTCACCGAATACGGTCTGGTCGCCGAGGAGTACGGCGGAGACGTCATGTTCGTCGACGTGTCGGCACGTGCCAACACCGGCATCCAGGACCTTCTGGACGCCGTGCTGCTCACGGCTGACGCGGGTCTCGACCTGACGGCCAACCCGAACAAGGGTGCCCGTGGTGTCGCGATCGAGGCGAAGCTCGACAAGGGCCGCGGTGCGGTCGCCACGGTGCTGATCCAGTCCGGAACGCTCCGGATCGGTGACGCGATCGTGGCCGGCACCGCCTACGGCCGCGTGCGTGCCATGGCTGACGAGAACGGCGAGCAGGTCCTCGAGGCCTACCCGTCGCGCCCGGTCCAGGTGCAGGGACTCAACTCCGTGCCCCGCGCCGGCGACGTGTTCATCGTCACCGAAGAGGACCGCATGGCTCGTCAGATCGCTGAGAAGCGTGAAGCGGTCGAGCGCAACGCCCAGCTGGCCAAGGCCCGCAAGCGCATCTCGCTCGAGGACTTCACCCGTGCTCTCGAAGACGGCAAGGTCGAGTCCCTCAACCTCATCATCAAGGGTGACGTCTCCGGTGCCGTCGAGGCGCTGGAGGAGTCGCTCCTCAAGATCGAGGTCGACGATTCGGTGCAGCTGCGCATCATCCACCGCGGTGTCGGTGCGATCACCGAGTCGGACGTGAACCTGGCGACGATCGACAACGCGATCATCGTGGGCTTCAACGTCCGCCCCGACACGAAGGCGCGCGAGCGTGCTCAGCGCGAGGGCGTGGACATCCGGTTCTACTCGGTGATCTACAACGCGATCGACGAGATCGAGAGCTCGCTCAAGGGCATGCTCAAGCCGGAGTACGAAGAGATCCAGTCGGGTGTCGCCGAGATCCGCGAGGTGTTCCGCTCCTCGAAGTTCGGCAACATCGCCGGTGTCATCGTGCGGTCGGGAACGATCACGCGAAACGCCAAGGCTCGCGTCATCCGCGACGGTGTGGTGCTCGCCGATGGCCTCGCCATCGAGTCGCTGCGTCGCTTCAAGGACGACGTCACCGAGGTGCGTACGGACTACGAGGCCGGTATCGGCCTCGGCAAGTACAACGACATCCAGATCGGTGACGAGATCGAGACGACAGAACTGATCGAGAAGCCTCGCGGCTGATCGAGTTCGATATCTTCGGGCGAGGGTGCATCATGCATCCTCGCCCGAAGGGTACGTAGAGGGAGAGAACAATGGCTGGAGAACGACAGGCCCGTCTGGCCGATCGCATTCGTGTGATCCTCGCTGAGCGACTCGAGAAGGGTCTGCGCGATCCGCGCCTCGGCTTCGTGACGATCACCGATGTCCGTGTGAGCGGCGACCTGCAGCATGCCTCGGTGTTCTACACGGTGCTCGGCACGGAGGAGGAGCGTCTCTCCAGCGGAGCGGCACTGACCTCGGCCACCGGGATGCTGCGCAGCGAGGTCGGCAAGCAGCTGAGCACTCGCCTGGTGCCGACTCTCGAGTTCATCCCCGACGCGCTGCCGGAGAATGCCGATCACATCTCGGCTCTTCTCCGTGAGGCTCAGCAGCGCGACGCCGATGTGGCGAAGCTCGCTTCCTCCGCATCCCACGCAGGCGACGCAGACCCGTACGTCCGCCAGGACGACGACGACACGCAATCCTGAATATCGGCACGCTCCTGTGAGGGCGTGCCGTCGTTGCTAACCTCTGCTGAGCGAGTGGATGCTCGTACGGGCTGGGGGGGTTCGGCATCGACGTTCTGAGTGCGCACGGGGCGGCTTCGGTCGCGTCCTCGGTGATGGAAGGCATCCTCGAGGACCTTCTCGAGAACGACCTGAGCTGCGCTCCGCACGTCGTCGCCAGGATCGTCGCAGAGGTCACGGCCGACCGATCGTCGGTGAGAGAGGTCGCAGCGAGACTCGACCCCGCTCAGAGAGCGGGTCTGAGGCCGCTTCCGATGCCGTTGCCGATGGTCGGGGGCATCGAGGCGCTGTATTCGGGCCTCGCTGTCGATCCGCGCGATCACGATCTGCTGGTGGCGATCTCGCTGCGGCTCGACGACAGGCTGGATCCGCTCCTCGACTTCGACGGGCGGACGGCTGCCGAGATCGCAGCGGGGACGATCGGGCCTCTGATCCACATGCACGCGGGTCGGGTGCAGCTCTCTGATCCGCGCCTCGCCATCTGGCTGCGGGCGACCACGTCGACGACGTCGGCGGCCCGGGTGCACAGACGACTGCACCGGGTCTTCCATCGCCGAGGCGAGAGGGTGGATGCGGACTGGCATCGCGCTCGCGCATCGACCGGTCTGGATCCCACCACGGCGAACGAACTCACGCGCATCGCACGCGAGCATTCGGAGGCCGGGCTGAGCGAGCGGGCCTTCCATCTCGCGGCGGAGGCCGCTGCCCACACGGTGGGCACCGATCGCGACGAGGCCACGCTCGTCGCCGGAGTCGCGGCGATCGCCGCCGGGTACGCGGTCGAAGCCGCCAGACGACTCGCCGGACTCTTCCCCGGTGGGGAGGAACGATATCGACTGCAGGGGCTGGGTGGGCTCTTCGTCGCGCAGGCGCACCTGCGAGGCGCGGTGCCCGAGGTCGATCTCGATGCCCTCAGGCCGCGAGGCGACGATCCGGAGCATTGGTACTCCTGGGCGCGTGCCGCAGCATTCGCGGCGGTCCTCTGCGCGGAACGAGGTGACCGGCTGGGGATGCGCTCCTGGCTCGAGGCACTGCGCGAGGGTACAGCGCGCACCGGCGCGGAACACGAACTCCGCGATCCGGTGGTGGCCCTCGCCTGGCTCGTACTGGGCGACCATGACCTCGACGACGTGCGTGGAGCCGGGCCTCTCACCGGGGGAATGCTCCAGGCGCTGCATGCTGCGATCGACGGAGATGTCGACCACGGACTGCGTATTCTCGCCGTAGGCGATTCGGGCATCGGCGTCGAGGTCGATCCGTTCGTCGCCGGTTTCGAGGCCAGCCCGCTGGTGGGCGCCTACCGTGCGGTGGTCGAGGTACTCCTGCTCATGTGGCGAGGAGACATGGGCGCCGCGCGCGACAGGATGATCCGTGCGGCACTCGAGCTTCCCGTCGCGATCCCGTTCGCCGGTCTCGGAGTCGTCATCGCTCGTCGCCTCGATCTCGCCGTGCTCGGCAGGCTCGGGCCGTTCGCCCGTTCGCTCACCGCGGCGTTGCCTGCTCCCGTGCGCATCGACCAGCTCGTCGATCGCGGGATCGAAGCATTCCTCGACGGCGCATCGGAGGAGGCGGCGTCATGCATGCGAGTCTGGCGGGATCGCGGGGCACCGCAGCCGACCCTGTCGGTGCCCGGGCTCGAAGAGGCGATCGTGGTCACCGAGCCTGCGCTGCGTCATCGGCACCGGATCGAACCGCCGGAGATCGCACTCGCCCAGCAGCTGCGTCTGCGGATCACCGGTTGCTCCGACGAGGACTGGCGCATGGAGCGCGACCGCGTGGTCGCGAAGACGAGGACTCTCACGTCTCCGTTCTCACGCGGACGCGTCGAAGCGATGATCGGCACGCGCTCGCTCATTCGCGGCGACCTCGAGCTCGGGCGTGAGCACCTGACCACCGCGGTCAAGCTGCTCGAGCTGTCTGGTGCCGACGCGTGGGCGCGCGCCGTCGAGGTCCGGCTGCGTCAGCTCGGGACGCAGGAACGCCCGACGGTCGTGGTCGGGGACCCACTCGCATCCTGTCGGCGGGTCTGGCGGTCCGTGCTGACCGCCCGGGAGTTCGACGTGGCGATGCTCGTCGTCGAAGGGGCATCGAACCGTGACATCGCCGATTCGCTCCACGTCTCCGTCCGGACGGTGGAGGTGCATCTCGGCCGCGTGTTCGCGAAGCTCGACGTGCGCACGCGGGTCGAACTCACCGTCCTGGCGCATCGGATCGGTCAGTACGTCTGAGCAGCGGGTCAGCGGGGGAGGGACAGCATCTCGCCGTCGGCCTCGGCCAGGCCATCGGCGATCAGCGAGTCGATGGCCCTGTCGCGCTGAAGCGGATCAGGCCACTCGGGAAGCACGCTCTCAAGGAGCACCGCGTGCGGTGCGGCGTCACGCAGAAGGCGCAGCACGGCGCCACGGGCCTGCCTGTCGGAGCCCTCGAAGGCCGCCTGGCGCCGGCGGGTGTCGCCGGTGTCAGGGCGTCCGGCCGCGACCCAGGCGCAGGTCTCGAGCAGGGGGCAGGCCTCGCATCGCGGAGTGCGAGCGATGCACACCGTCGCTCCGAGCTCCATGGCGGCGGCGTTGAACACCGCGGCGTCGGCATCGTCGACGGGGAGCATCGCGTCCATGAGATCGAGATCGCGGCGGGAGGGCGAGCCCGGCTGTGCCTGGCCGAGCACGGCGCGAGCGAGCACTCGGCGCGTGTTGGTGTCGACGACGGGGTGACGATCGCCGTAGGCGAAGACGGCGACGGCCCTGGCGGTGTAGTCGCCGATTCCCGAGAGCTTCAGCAGAGCGTCCACGTCTCGCGGCACCACACCGTCATGGCGGTCGGTGATCTCGATGGCTGCCCGGTGCAGCCACAGTGCGCGGCGGGGGTAGCCGAGGTTGGCCCACTGGTGCACGACCTCCGCCGGCGACGCGGCGGCCAGGGCGCGGGGTGTGGGCCAGCGAGCGAGCCACGCCTCCAGGTGCGGGATCACCCTGTTGACGGGTGTCTGCTGCAGCATGAACTCGCTGACCAGCGTGCCCCAGGCTGCATACGCATCGTGGAATTCGCGGCGGCGCCACGGCAGATCGCGTGCGGCACCTCGATACCAGTCCGCGAGAGGCAGCGTTGTCGCAGCGATCGGATACGGTGTCGAGGGCACTTCGACAGCCTAAGCGCACCGTAGGCTTGATGGATGGTCTCGCCCGGCATCCTTCTCGTCGACAAGCCCGCTGGGCTGACCAGCCATGACGTCGTCGCGCGCACTCGCCGTGCGCTCGGCACCCGCAAGGTCGGCCACGCGGGCACACTCGATCCGATGGCCACGGGCCTGCTCGTGATCGGGGTCGAGGGCGCGACGCGCCTGCTCACCTACATCGTCGGGGCGGACAAGACCTACGAGGCGACGATCCGACTCGGGCAGACGACGAGCACGGACGATGCCGACGGCGACGTCCTGACCAGCGCGCCCGCAGAGGCGTGGGAATCCATGGCCCCCGAGCGCGTGTCGGCGGGCATCGCCGCCCTGACGGGAGCGATCTCGCAGGTGCCGAGCTCGGTGTCGGCGATCAAGGTCGACGGCCGCCGTGCCTACGACCGGGTTCGCGCGGGGGAGGAGGTCGTGCTCGCCGCCCGTGATGTCACGGTGTCCCGCTTCGACGTCCTCGCCGAGCGCGCGGGCGACGGGTTCCTGGATCTCGACGTCGTGGTCGACTGCTCGTCCGGCACCTACATCCGCTCGCTCGCGCGCGACCTCGGCGCGGGACTCGGAGTCGGCGGGCATCTCACCGCGCTGCGGCGCACGAGGGTCGGCGACTTCGAGGTCGCCGACGCCGTGGTCGTGGATGATCTCGCGGAAGCCGTGTTGCTGACCCCGGCCGCCGCAGCGTGCCGAGTGCTCGATCCGCTCCCCGTGTCGACTGCTGATGCCCGGGACCTCCGACATGGCAAACGGCTGACGGACCAGGCTTCTCGGCTGAGCGGCGCCCTGGCGGCCGCGATCGACGAAGACGGTGTGCTCGTCGGCGTCGTCGAGAAGCGCGGCGCCGATCTGAAGAGCGCGATGAACATGCCGGAGGTGTCCCGATGATCCTGTGGCTGACGATCGTCCAGGTGGTCGCGGCGGCGGCCGCAGGTCTGTTCTGCGTGGCTCTTGGGCTGATCGGTCGGCGACCGAGCGACTGGTCGGTCGGCGCGCTCGCGCTCGTCGAACTGCTCCTGATCGTGCAGGTGATCACCGCGGTCGTCTCGCCCTTCACCGGCAACCCGCCCACCGGCGACCTTCTCGAGTACTGGGTCTATCTGGTCTCCGCCGTGCTGCTGCCGATCGGCGCCGTGCTCTGGGCGCTGATGGAGCGGAGCAGATGGAGCACGGTCATCCTCGGAGTCGCGGCGTTCGCCGTCGCGATCATGGTGTGGCGCATGCATGTCATCTGGACCGTGCAGGTCGCCTGAGCGTCTCCGTGCGCATCCGGGATCCTCGGCCCGGACCTAGAATGGGTGGAGCTATGAGCACCACCGTCCCCACCTCCCGGATGACCGGCATCGGCCGTGTCCTCGTGATCGTCTACGCCGTCATGGCGCTCGCGGCGACCGGTCGAAGCTTCGTGCAGATCTTCCGACAATTCGACGAGGCGCCGCTGGCGTATTCGCTCTCGGCGCTCGCTGCCGTCGTGTACATCCTCGCGACCCTGGCGCTCGTACTGGCGAACCGCCGCGGCTGGTACGCCGTGGCGTGGGTCGCGATCGTCTTCGAGCTCACCGGGGTTCTGGTGATCGGCGCGCTCAGCATCGTCTTCCCCGACCTCTTCCCGCACGACACCGTGTGGTCGATGTTCGGGCGCGGCTACGTGTTCATCCCTCTCGTGCTCCCGATCTTCGGTATCTGGTGGCTGCGCACGCATCGCCCGGCGCTCGACGCACAGGAGGCTCCCTCCGCCGAGGTGTCCGCATGATCGTCTTCCGCGACCCTCAGGAGGTTCCGGACGACTTCGGCCCCTCCGCGGTCGCGATCGGCAAGTTCGACGGAGTGCACTCGGGGCACCGAGCGGTCATCCGACGCCTCAAGGAGATCGCAGCATCCTCCGGCCTGAAGACCGTCGCGGTGACGTTCGACCGCAATCCGCTGGCCGTCCTGCGCCCCGACCGGTGCCCTGAGAACGTCGTCACCGTAGACCGCAAGATCGAGCTTCTGGGCGAGCTCGAGCTCGATGCGACGCTGCTTCTTACGTTCGATGCCGAACTCGCCGCGCGCAGCGCCGAGGACTTCGTGAACAGCATCCTCGTCGGCGCGCTGCGCGTGTCGACGGTGCTCGTCGGCGAGGACTTCCGGTTCGGGCGTGGTGGGGCGGGAACACCTGCGCTGCTGCGCGAGCTGGGGCCGAAGCTCGGATTCACCGTGGAGGTCGTCGATGACGTCTTCCTCGACGATTCCGAGCGGCGCGTCTCGTCGACCTGGATCCGCGAACTGCTGATGGACGGAGACGTCACGACGGCCGCACGTGTGCTCGACCGCAACGTCGACGTGCGTGGCGAGGTCGTGCACGGTCTCAAGCGCGGCAGGGAACTCGGATTCCCGACCGCGAACCTCTCGGCCTCGGTCGACTCGTTCGTGCCGGGTGACGGCGTGTACGCCGGATGGCTCTTCGATCACGAGACCGGGATACGTCACCGGGCGGCGATCTCCGTCGGCACCAATCCGACGTTCGACGACGTGCTCGAGCGGCAGGTCGAGGCACACGTGATCGGCGAGACCGATCTCGATCTGTACGGTCACGACGTGACGGTGGAGTTCGTCGAGCGTCTGCGCGGCATGGTCGCATTCGAGGGCATCGAGAAGCTCAAGTCGCAGATGACGGCCGACGTCACGGACGCCGAACGGGTGCTCGCGGCGCCGAGAAGCTGAACGCCTCGCCAACTCTCCGTGACGTGATCTCGGCCCGATGGTCGGCATGGCGTAGAATGGTCTTCGGTGGTTGACGAATCTCGCGAGTGATTCGCGCGTCGATGACCACCGGAACTACTGTTCGTACGGTCCTGGCTCACGCCACACGCGGACATCGAGAACGGCTGCCGCATCCTGTGGATGCTCGGCCTTCACGCTCAGGAGGAGCATGCCGACCACGGCGACTGCCGCAACGCGGCGCAAGAAGACGTCTCGTCGCGACGATGAGGCGCCCCTCATCCCGATCCTCGCGCGCAAGGTGCGCGAGATCGAGGCGAAGTCGCAGCGGGGAAAGCTGGGCCCGACGAATCGGGTGAAGTTCCAGGTGATCGCCTTCCTGGTGCGCGAAGAGCGCGCCAGGGTGAAGGCGGATGCCGAGATCGCCGATGCCGCCCGCGCCGAGCTGCTCAAACGGCTCGACGGTGTCGCGACGATCCTCGCCAAGACCGCTGCGCGCGACACGTCGCTGATCCAGCTGCTCGAGGCCGATCAGGCGACGTCGCCGGTCGCGAAGCGCATGCGTCGCGACTGGCTGCTCGAGTCCGGTGCCGAGCTCGCGCCGGAAGAGCTCATCATCGCGGATGTCGCTCCGGTGCAGACCTCGGTGGTCTCGGCCGCGATCGCCGAGCGTCAGGTGACGCCGCCTTCGGTCGAGGCGCGCCAGCTCGCGAACCCGTTCCTCGCTCCGGATCTGACTCCTCGAGCCAGCACCACCCCGCGCCGTCGTCTCGACGGCTGGGAGCTCATGGGGCCGCTCTACAAGGCGTTCGAGACGGGCGCCGGGGGAGGCGCGGCGAGCATGGAGCTGCCGCCCGCTCCCGAGTACGACCACCTCTCGCCCAAGGGGCTCGAGGTCATGGTGCATCAGTCGCGCTTCCTCGAGGCTGTGCGCGAAGGTCACCGCAGCTTCCTCCTCGCCGATGAGCCCGGTCTCGGAAAGACCGCGCAGTCTGTTCTCGCCGCGTCGGTCGCGGGTGCCTATCCGCTGCTCGTCGTCGTGCCCAATGTCGTCAAGATGAACTGGGCGCGCGAGGTCGAGCGCTGGACACCGCAGCGCCGAGCGACCGTCATCCAGGGTGACGGCGCCGACATCGACGCGTTCGCCGACATCTTCATCGTGAACTACGAGATCCTCGATCGCCACATGTCATGGCTCGCATCGATCGGTCTGCGTGGAATGGTCGTCGACGAGGCGCACTTCATCAAGAACCTCAGCTCGCAGCGTTCCCAGAACGTGCTCTCGCTCGCCAGCCGCGTGCGCGAGCGCACTCCTGGCGGAAACCCGCTGATGCTGGCCCTCACCGGAACGCCCCTGATCAACGACGTCGAGGACTTCGACGCGATCTGGCGCTTCCTCGGCTGGACGACGGGCGAGAAGCCCGGCCCCGAGCTGATGGAGAAGCTCGATGCGACGGGCTTCACGCCGGCCGACAAGTCGTTCTACCCGGAGGCGCGGGAAGCCGTGATCTCGATGGGCATCGTCCGTCGCAAGAAGAAGGATGTCGCAGCCGATCTCCCCGACAAGCTCATCGCCGATCTGCCGGTGCAGCTCGACGACGAGTTCGGGCGCAGCATCCGCCAGGCCGAGCGCGAGCTCGGCGAGCGCCTCGCCGCTCGCTACCGTCGGATCATCGAGGCACGCGGCGACCGCGGGCTCGCGCCGGGTGAGATCGACGAGGACATCGTCCGTCTCGTGGCCCAGAACGAGCTCGAGGAGTCGAAGGCCGCCGGCACGGGAGGCGACAACGTCTTCACCATGGTGCGTCGCATCGGACAGGCGAAGGCGCACCTGGCGGCCGACTATGCGGCACAGCTTCAGCGCTCGGTGGGCAAGGTGGTGTTCTTCGCCAAGCACATCGACGTGATGGACCAGGCCGAAGCGCACTTCGCCTCGGCCGGCATCCGGTCGGTGTCCATCCGTGGCGACCAGACCTCGACGGCGCGTCAGCAGGCGATCGACGACTTCAACAGCGATCCGGATGTCGGCATCGCGGTCTGCTCGCTGACGGCGGCGGGCGTGGGCGTGAACATGCAGGCGGCGTCGAACGTCGTGCTCGCAGAGCTGTCGTGGACCGCCGCGGAGCAGACGCAGGCGATCGACCGGGTGCACCGCATCGGGCAGGACGAGCCGGTCACGGCGTGGCGGATCATCGCGGCGCACACCGTCGACGCGAAGATCGCCGAGCTCATCGACCAGAAGCAGGGGCTCGCGGCGCGGGCGCTCGATGGCGAGGCCCTCGATGACGCGGCTGCAGAACCCGTGCAGCTGGGTGCGCTCATGCACCTCCTGCGCGAAGCGCTCGGAGCTGCCTGACGGGAGAAGCTCTCGAAAGATCGGCGTTAAGAATCACGGTTCTTGGCGCCGATTTCTCGTTCTCATCGCCGACGCGAGGCATATCTTGCGAATCGTCCCGAAGCGACCGCAAGATCCTCGGTTTTCGACGCCTCGAATGGCGCCTGCGCGCATCGGGGCGCTAGTGTCGATCGCAGGCAGCGTCGCCTTTTCCCCTTTCCCTGAACCCGTCTGAGGCAAGCATGAAGATCGGCATTCTGACGAGCGGTGGCGACTGCCCCGGACTCAACGCGGTGATCCGCGGAATCGTGCTCAAGGGCACCACGACCTATGACCTCGAGTTCGTCGGCATCCGCGACGGATGGCGCGGTGTGGTCGACGGAGACTTCTTCCCGCTCACGCGTCACGAGGTGAAGGGCCTGTCGAAGGTCGGCGGAACGATCCTCGGGACCAGTCGCACCAACCCCTACGAGGGTGTGCGCGGCGGGGCGGAGAACATCGCCAAGACGCTCTACGGGCACAAGATCGACGGCATCATCGCGATCGGCGGCGAGGGAACCCTGGCCGCCGCCGACCGTCTCGCGAAGGACGGCATCAACGTCATCGGCGTGCCGAAGACGATCGACAACGACCTGCGTGCCACCGACTACTCGTTCGGCTTCGACACGGCGGTGAACATCGCCACCGATGCGATGGACCGTCTGCGTACCACCGGCGACTCGCATCAGCGCTGCATGGTGGCCGAGGTTATGGGACGCCACGTCGGCTGGATCGCCCTCCACGCCGGTATGGCGGCGGGCGCCCACGCCATCTGCATCCCCGAGGTGCCGATGTCGATCGACGACATCACGGAGCTCGTCTCGAGCGCTCACGATCGCGGTCGCGCGCCGCTCGTCGTGGTGTCCGAGGGGTTCAAGCTGCTCGGCATGGATGAGGCCTACAGCGACAAGGGGCTGGATGCGTTCAACCGCCCCCGTCTGGGCGGCATCGGCGACCAGCTCGCACCGGCGATCGAGCGGATCACCGGAATCGAGACGCGTGCGACGATCCTCGGCCACATCCAGCGCGGCGGCTCGCCGTCCGCGTTCGACCGTGTGCTGGCGACCCGCCTCGGGCTGCACGCCGCCGATGCGATCGTCGATCAGGCATGGGGCCAGATGGTGGCCATGCAGGGCACCGATATCGTCCGCGTCCCCTTCGCTGAGGCGCTCGGCGAGCTGAACACGGTTCCCCGCAGCCGGTACGACGAGGCCGCCGCTCTGTTCGGCTGAGCCGACAGTCCACCAGCCTTCACGAGAACGGGCCGATCCACACCGGATCGGCCCGTTCTCGATGTAGATGGGGTCAGCGCGAGGCGAGCCCGACCGTGTCGAGGATCCACGCCAGCTCGAAGGCGCGTTCCTTCCAGGAGTTGTACCGCCCGCTCACACCACCGTGCCCGGCGACCATCTCGCACTTGAGCAGTGCGTCCGAGGCTCCTGCGACGCGCAGCGCCGCGATCCACTTGGCCGGCTCCACATAGAGCACGCGGGTGTCGTTCAGCGACGTGACCGCGAGGATGCGGGGGTACCGGACGCCCTCGCGCACGTTCTCGTACGGCGAGTAGGACTTCATGTACTTGTAGACGTCTGCGCCGTGCAGAGGGTCGCCCCACTCGTCCCATTCGATCACCGTCAGGGGGAGCGAGGGATCCAGGATCGTCGTGAGTGCGTCGACGAACGGCACTGCGGCCAGGATGCCGGCGAAGAACTCGGGAGCGAGGTTCGTGACGGCTCCCATGAGCAGGCCGCCGGCGCTGCCGCCCTCCGCGACCAGCCTCTCGGGTGTCGTGATTCCCTGCTCGACGAGATGTTCGGCGCAGGCGACGAAATCGGTGAACGTGTTGCGCTTGTTCAGGAGCTTGCCGTCCTCGTACCACTGGCGTCCCATCTCGCCGCCTCCACGCACGTGGGCGACGGCGAAGATGATTCCGCGGTCGAGCTCCGACAGGCGAGCGACCGAGAAACCCGGGTCGATCGAGTGCTCGTACGAGCCGTACCCGTACAGGTGCACGGGGCGGACCTCGGAGCCGGGCTCACCGAAGGATCGCTTCCAGACGAGCGAGATCGGCACCCGGGTGCCGTCGGACGCGGTCGCCCAGGCACGCTGCTGACCGTAGTCGAGCGGGTCGTAGCCGCCCAGCACCGCGACCTGCTTGCGGAGGTGGAGCTCGCGCGTCGCGAGGTCGAGCTCGAACACCGTTCCCGGCGTCACGAACGAGGTGTAGCCGAGGCGGAGGAACGGCGAGTGCCACTCGGGGTTGCCGCTGACGCCTGCCGAATAGAGAGGCTCATCGAAGACGATGTCCTCCACGGCATCCGTCGCATAGTCGAGGATTCCGACGCGCTCGAGCCCCTCGCTGCGGTACTCGACCGTGGCGAAATCCCGGAACGCGTCCACGCCGAGCAATCGCCGCCCAGGCTCGTGTGCGAGGATGACCCGTCGATCGCCCTGGGGCGCGGATGCCGCGACCGAGACGAGCTCGAAGTCCAGCGCGTCGTCGTTGTGGAGAATGTAGAGGCGGTCCTCTCCGTCGACCACGGCATGCTCGAGCGAGTACTCGACGCCCTCGCGCCGAGGCCACACGATCTCGGGGGCTGCGGTCAGGTCGCCCGAGAGGTCCACGAGGTATTCCTCGCTGGTGATGCTCGACCCCACGGCGATCACGAGGTACTTGCGGCTCCGGGTGATCCCCGCGCCGAGCCAGTACTTCTCGTCGGGCTCGTGGAACAGCTTCACGTCGTCCGACACGGGAGTGCCGAGGCGATGCAGCCAGAGGGTGTCGGGGCGCCAGGCGTCGTCCCTGGTCGTGTAGAGGACGCCGGTGCCGTCCGGCGTGAAGAACGCGCCGCCCGTGTCGGGGATCTCGTCGGCGAGGGTCTCTCCGGTGACGAGGTCTCGGACGTGGACCGTGTAGAGCTCGTCGCCCTCGAAATCCGTCGCCCAGAGCAGCTTCGTCGCGTCGTCAGAGGTGTCGAACGCGCCGAGCGAGAAGAACTCATGTCCCTCGGCCTCGACGTTGCCGTCCAGCAGAACCGTCTCTCCGGGGACGGAGACGCCGGGTTCGAGCACCGGGGGAGTCCAGTCGTCCTCGGCGGCCGCGGTGCGGCAATGGATGCCGTACTGGGCGCCTTCCTCCGTGCGGCTGTAGTACCACCAGTCTCCGCGCCGAGTCGGCACGGAGAGGTCGGTCTCCTGCACGCGCCCCTTGATCTCCTGGAACAGCGTCTCGCGCAGCTCGGAGAGGTGGGAGAGCTCGGCCTCGGTGTGTGCGTTCTCGGCTTCGAGGTGCGCGATCACCTCGGGGGAGTCCTTCTCACGCAGCCATTCGTACGGGTCGTCGAAGGTGTCGCCGTGGTGAGTGCGGAGAGTCGAGCGGCGGTCTGCGGTCGGGGCATCAGTCACGGCATCCACGCTAGCCCAGGTCGAGTTGACCGGCACCCGACAGGGTGGGAGGATTGCGCGGGGCCGGTTAACGGAAGTCAAACCCACGGTGAACTCTTCGTTCGTCACGTCGATCTCGTCGACACCTCCCTCTTCCTCAACGACCGAAAGCGAACGGTGGAAACCGCAGCCCTCATCGTCGTGCTGGTTATCCTGCTGGCACTCTTCTTCGATTTCACCAACGGGTTCCATGACACCGCGAACGCGATGGCCACGCCCATCGCGACCGGTGCTCTCAAGCCCAAGACCGCGGTCCTGCTCGCAGCGGTCCTGAACCTGGTCGGCGCGTTCCTCTCGACCGAGGTCTCCAAGACCGTGTCGCACGGCATCATCCGCGAGGACACCATCCAAGGCGATGTGTTCCTGCCGATGATCTTCGCCGGACTCATCGGCGCGATCACGTGGAACATGCTCACGTGGCTGCTCGGTCTGCCGTCGAGCTCCTCCCACGCGCTGTTCGGCGGACTCATCGGCGCGACTCTGGTCGGCGTCGGGGTCGGCGGTATCGACTTCGGCATGGTGCTCTCGAAGATCATCCTCCCGGCGCTCATCGCCCCGCTCACCGCTGGCATCATCGCGTTCGCCGCCACCAAGCTGGCGTACTCGATCACCCGACGCTACGACGGCAAGCCCGACGGCCGCGACGGCTTCCGCTGGGGGCAGATCTTCACCTCCTCGCTGGTCGCGCTCGCGCACGGCACGAACGACGCGCAGAAGACGATGGGTGTCATCACCCTGGCGCTGATCACGGTCGGATGGCAGAGCAGCTCGCAGGCCGACCCGCACCTCTGGGTCATCATCGCCTGCGCGGTCACGATCGCGCTCGGCACGTATCTCGGCGGATGGCGCATCATCCGCACCCTCGGAAAGGGGCTGACCGAGGTCAAGCCCGCACAGGGCTTCTCGGCGGAGAGCTCGACGGCCGCGACGATCCTCGCATCCAGCGCCTTCGGATTCGCCCTCTCGACGACGCAGGTCGCATCGGGGTCCGTGATCGGATCCGGTCTCGGCCGTCGGGGGTCGACCGTGCGCTGGCGCACTGCCGGACGCATCGCGATCGGCTGGCTGCTCACGCTTCCGGCCGCCGGTGCCGTCGGTGCTCTCGCCGCGCTCCTGATCACGTGGCTCGGCAACTGGGGCATCGCGATCGACACCGTGCTGGCTCTCGCGGTCATCATCGGGCTCTTCCTGCGCTCGCGCAAGGATGCCGTGACCCCCGCGAACGCGATGAGCGATGTGGCGGAGTCGGGGCTCGCGATCGAGCACCCCGACACCACGCCGCTCACCCGCCGTCAGCAGCGCATCGCCGATGCCAAGGCCGAGGCGAAGGCTCGTGCGGAGGCGAGGGAGCAGCTCAAGGTCCAGGCGAAGGCCGACGCGAAGGCGAAGGCTGACGCGAAGGCCGATGCGAAGGCCAAGGCCGCGAAGAAGGCGGCGAAGAGCGGGGCACCCGCCACTAAGATCGACGATGCCGAGACGGCGAACAGCGAGGACTCGAAGTGAGCGTCGACATCGACTGGAGTGCGTTCGTCCAGGTGTTCCTCGCGGCGCTCGTCGGCGCGTGCGCCGTCGTGACGTTCTACGCGCTCGGCCTCCGACTGCTGGTCCGCAGTGGACACGCGCCGGTGGTGAGCCCTGCCGAGTTCACCGACGCGATCACCGTGATCTCCGAGAAGGAGCTCAAGCGCGCCGCGAAGCAGGCCGCCAAGGCTGCGAAGAAGAACCCTCTGACCGACGGGCAGCGCCGCCTGGCGCTCTTCGGCGCCTACGGATGCTTCGCGCTGTGCGCCGCGGCGGTCGTCGCCGGCATCCTCATCATCGTCGTCGGGCACTGATCGGGCGCCGAGGATCGGGCGATCTCAGGGCAGCAGCCCTGCGACGAGGTCGTCGACGATGTCATCCGTCGAGGTGTCCGGATCGATCGGAGTGGTGAGTCGATCGAGCATCAGCCCGTCGATCGCGTAGTGGAACAGCGCGATCTCGCGCCGGCCGCCCGGCAGTCCCGCAGACGAGTTGAACTCGACGTCTCCGTCGAACCCGGCCCGCTGCCATGCACCGAGAAGGGCGGCGATCTCGGGGCGGCGGCTGCTCTCGAGCCGCAGCTCGAAGAGGGCCAGCGTCACATCGCGATCATCCGTGAGGCGTCGGACGATGTCGCGGATGTAGTCCGCGAACAACTCCTTGCTCGGCGCCTCCGACGACCGGCGAACGAGATCGTCTTCGCTCGGGGCGAGCCGTTCCCCGATGCGCTCGACGAGCCCTTCGACCAGGGCATCGCGACTCCGGAAGTAGTTCGATGTCGTGCCGACGGGGACGCCGGCGACGAGGTCGACGGCGCGATGCGTGAGTCCGCGTGACCCCTCCGTCGCGAGGACAGTGAGCCCGGCATCCGCGATCAGTCGTCGTCTGGTCTCGTTCTTCGCCATGCAGGAACCCTATCTCGACTACTACACCTGATGTGGTGCCGCTCCTCGTGCCGGTGTCGTCGTCGCGCCTAGGCTGAGATCATGTCAGCGCACTCCGACTCCGCGTTCGTCTTCGGCCGTCACGAGCCGGCGTCGCACGTGATCATCCACGTGAGCGATCCGCATTTCCTCGCCGGTGGTGCCAGGCTCGGCGGTCGCTACGACGTGGAGTCGAACTTCGCTCGCACGCTCGGCGCGATCAGGACCGTGCACCCGCACCCCGCGGCGATCGTGATCACGGGCGATCTCACCGACCTGGGGGAGCCCGATGCCTACCGGCGTCTGCGCGCCGCCGTCGAGCCGGTGGCCGAGGAGCTCGGAGCTCCCGTGATCTGGGTCGCCGGCAACCATGACGAACGCCCGGCACTGCGGGAGGGGCTGCTCGACCTCGAGCCGACACAGGAGCCGATCACCGGCGTGTGGGATCTCGACGGGCTCCGGTTGATCGCCCTCGACACCAGCGTGCCCGGCTGGCATCACGGCGATCTCGGCGACGATCAGCTCGCCTGGTTGGCCGACATCCTTCGCGAACCCGCACTGCACGGCACGCTGCTCGCGATGCATCATCCACCTCTCCCGAGTCATGTGCCTCTGTTCGACATCCTGGAGCTGCGGCATCAGGACGAGCTCGCCGACGTCATCCGGGGGAGCGACGTGCGCGGCATCCTCGCCGGTCACCTGCACTACTCGGCGCACGGGACGTTCGCCGGCGTCCCGGTGAGCGTGTCCTCGGCCACCTGCTACACGATGAACGTCGCCCGGCCCGCTGCCGATGTGAACGGCATGGATGCCGCCCAGGCGTTCCAGCTCGTGCATGTGCGGCCCGACACGATCACGCACACCGTCGTTCCGGTGACCGACGCCCCGACCGGCGACCACTTCTCGCCCGCCTGGCTCGAGAGGATGGCGAAGCTCAGCCCCGCAGAGCGTCTCGAGGCCTTCTCTCGCAAACGCTGACGCGCCGTCGTATCCCTGTCGGCGCATGCGCTCGGGCGTAGACTGGATGCATCCCCCGCATCACACACTCGCCACTACCCACAAGGATGTGACATGGCTTCTGCCGCGCCTGCCCTCACCCGTACCGAGACCGATTCGCTCGGGAGCATGGAGATTCCCGCCGACGCGTACTGGGGGATCCACACCGCCCGTGCCGACGCGAACTTCCCGATCACCAAGCGTCCCATCTCGGTCTACCCCGACCTGATCGTCGCCCTCGCGATGGTCAAGCAGGCGAGTGCCCGCGCCAACCGCGAGATCGGCGTACTCGATGCAGAGCGGGCCGACCTGATCGACCGCGCCGCACAGCGTGTCATCGACGGGGAGTTCCACGACCAGTTCACGGTCGGCGTCATCCAGGGCGGCGCCGGGACCTCGACGAACATGAACGCGAACGAGGTCATCACCAACATCGCCCTCGAGCTCGCCGGCCATGAGAAGGGCGATTACGCGTTCCTGTCGCCGATCGACCACACCAACCGCAGCCAGTCCACCAACGACGTGTACCCGACCGCGGTCAAGATCGGCCTGTCGCTGACGCTGCGCTCGCTGCTCGAGGAACTCGATCTGCTGCGCGTGTCGTTCCTCAACAAGTCGCACGAGTTCCACGACGTCCTGAAGGTCGGACGCACGCAGCTTCAGGATGCCGTGCCGATGACACTCGGTCAGGAGTTCCACGGCTTCGCGTCGACACTCGGCTACGACCACACGCGCCTCACCGAGAACGCGTCTCTCATGTTCGAGATCAACATGGGTGCCACGGCGATCGGCACCGGCATCACGACCCACGTCGACTACGCGCCCGCTGTGCTGAAGCACCTGCGCGAGATCACGTCGCTCGACCTGGTCACGTCGGCCGACCTCGTCGAGGCCACCAGCGACACGGGCTCCTTCATGTCGTTCTCGTCGACGCTCAAGCGCAACGCGATGAAGCTCTCGAAGATCTGCAACGACCTGCGTCTGCTGTCGTCGGGGCCGCAGGCCGGCTTCGGCGAGATCAACCTGCCTGCGATGCAGGCGGGCTCGAGCATCATGCCCGGCAAGGTCAACCCCGTGATCCCCGAGGTCGTCAACCAGGTCGCCTTCGCCGTCGCCGGCGCCGACATGACCGTGACGATGGCGGCCGAGGCGGGGCAGCTGCAGCTCAACGCCTTCGAACCCGTGATCGCGCACTCGATCTTCCAGTCGATCACCTGGATGCGTCAGGCGATGTGGACGCTCCGCGTGAACTGCATCGACGGCATCACCGCGAACCGCGACCGTCTCGGGGCGATGGTCGGAGCATCGGTCGGCGTCATCACCGCGCTCACCCCGTTCATCGGCTACGCGGCCGCGGCCGCGCTGGCCAAGACCGCGCTCCTCACGAACCGCAACGTCGCCGATCTGGTCGTCGAGGCCGGGCTGATGTCACGTGACGAGGTCATCAAGCAGCTGTCGCCGGCGCGGCTGTCGGGCCTCGAGGCGATCACCGCGGCGATCCCGGTGATCGCCCCCGAGGATCTCATCGAGATCTGACCGGACACGACGAAGGCCCCGGCGATGTCCGCCGGGGCCTTCGTCGTGTCCGCGCGGATACTCAGTCGAGAACGCGGCAGTGCGTGGTCAGCTCGCCGATGCCGTCGATGCCGACGGTCACCGTGGAGCGATCGCGCAGGAAGATCTGCGGATCGCGGGAGTAGCCGGCACCGCCGGGGCTTCCCGTCGAGATCAGCGTTCCGGGCAGCAGCGTCAGCGACTGGGAGAGGTGCGCGATGAGCTTCGCGACCGACCGGACCATCTGGTCGGTGCTGGCGTCCTGCACGGTCTGTCCGTCGACGACGGCCCAGATGTGGAGATCCTGCGGGTCGGCGATCTCGTCGGCCGTGACGGCGAACGGACCGGTCGGGGTGAATCCGTCGAACGACTTGCAGCGAGACCACTGCGCCTCGGAGAACTGGACGTTCCGAGCGGTGACGTCGTTGACCACCGTGTACCCCCAGACGTGGGAGAGCGCGTCGGCTTCGGCGACATCCTTCGCAGGAGTCCCGATCAGCACACCGAGCTCGGCCTCGTAGTCCACGGCTTCGCTCAGCGCACGAGGCCAGGAAGTCGTCTGCTCGTGTCCGGTGAGCGAATTGGGCCACAGAGTGAACACGGTCGGTGCCGCGTCGGTCTTCAGCCCGAGCTCACTGGAGTGGGCCGCGTAGTTGAGTCCGACCGCGAGGACCGCGGGGGGAGCGATCACCGCGGAGGCGAACTCCCAGGCGTCGAGCGGATGCCGCGGTGCGTCGCTGCCGGCTACAGCGGATCTGAGTGCGGCGAGCATCTGCGCGCCGCCCTCGATGAGCTGCTGCAGCGAGGCAGGGGGGTCGGGAAGGAGATCGGAGACGAGGATGGCGTCGGCACCCTCCACCACTGCGAGATGCGCAGCGGGAGAGTCGGCACGACGCAGATGAGCGAACCGCATGCTTCTACGCTATCCGGTGAGGCGCGGGAATTGCTGGAGGAAGTCGCCAGACCGAGGGGAACTTGGTTGTTCCCCATATGCTTTTGCCTATGAGTTCCGGAGGACCGTCCCAGCCATCGCCGTACACGCCGCCGCCCGCGCCGCAGCAGCCTCCGGCCCAGCAGGCGCCGACGCCGCAGCAGCCTCCGGTCGCACCGCAGCCGCAGGCGTACCCACAGCAGCAGCCGGGATACCCGCAGCAGCAGCCGCAGGGCTACCCACAGCAGCGGCCGGCGTACCCACAGCAGCAGCAGCAGCCCGGATACCCACAGCAGCCGCAGGCGTACCCCGCGAACCAGCCGCCGGCCCCGCAGCAGTACTCCGCCCAGCAGTACGCGCAGTCGAGCTACATGCCCGCCCAGTTCTCGCAGCGTCCCGCGTACGCCTCCGTTCTCGCTCAGCCGACTCCCTACGCTCCGCCGGCACCCGCGGCGCCCTCTCCGGCGCAGGGGCTGCCCGCGCTGCCCGCTGCTCGCCGCGGCGGCCGTATCGCCCTCTACTCGCTGTTCGGGTTCCTCGGACTGCTGCTTATCGCCCTCATCGCGTACTTCGGCCTGTTCCTCGGCCCGCTCGCATCGATCATCGGCTTGGTTCTGGCTCTCGTCCCGCTCGCGATCGTCTTCTTCGTCGTGCGGATGATCGATCGATGGGAGCCCGAGCCCAAGTCCCTCGTCTTCTTCGCGATCGCGTGGGGCGCGATCGCCGCCGTGGGACTCACCCTCCTCGTCGACCTCGGACTCACCGCCGTCCTCGGCATGAGGGGCGAGGTCGCCGGGGCCGTCATCCAGGCGCCCATCGTCGAGGAGTTCTGGAAGGGCTTCGGTGTCTTCCTGATCTTCCTGATCGCCCGCCGTTCGTTCGACGGCCCGGTCGACGGCGTCGTCTACGGCGCCCTGGTGGGTGCGGGCTTCGCCTTCACGGAGAACATCCAGTACTTCGCGATCAGTCTGATCGAGGGCGGTGGTGAGCAGCTGACCGTGACCTTCATCCTGCGCGCGATCATGTCACCGTTCGCCCACGCCATGTTCACCTCGCTCACCGGCCTCGCGATCGGCCTGGCGGCGCGTCGGCATGCGTCCACGGGCGCCGTACTCGGCTTCGGGCTCCTCGGGATGCTGGGTGCGATGTTCCTGCACGGTCTCTGGAACGGGTCGTCGTTCGCGAACTTCTTCCTGCTCTACTTCGTGCTGCAGGTCCCTCTGTTCGTCGGTTTCATCTTCGGCATCATCGCGCTTCGGCGGGAGGAATCCCGACTGACCAAGGCGCGCCTCGGCGACTATGCCGCCGCCGGATGGTTCACGCCCGAAGAGGTCACCATGCTGGCCACGCCGGCCGGCCGCAAGACCGGGCTGGGCTGGGCCGCACAACTGCGCGGAGACCGCCGCCCGCTCATGCGCGAATTCATCAAGGACGCCACGACGCTCGCATCCGTCCGCCAGCGCGCCATCACGGGGCGCGACCCGATGGCTCCGGCGGACGAGCAGGCTCTGCTCGCTCGTACTCGGGCCACGAGGGCGGCTCTCCTGGCCTACTGAGCGCCGGACTCGATGTCCGGTGACAGACTCAGCGCCCGGTGCTGCGGCGATGCCTGCATGTCTACCGGGCGCTGAGTTGATCTGTAAACAGGGTGCACCCGGTGTGCACGGGTGTCAAGAGCTTCGAGCGAACCAAGTCGGATTCCCTCGTATCAACGTCCCGGCGCCATGTTCGCTCTGAGCAGGCGTTGTCGCGTTGACCCGTGCCGGGGCGCTCGGGTTGGATGGAACCATGACTGATCGCACAAAGCCTGAGTTCGACGCCCCCACCGGCCCCGCTCCCGCGGAGCTCGTGATCCGCGACCTCATCGAAGGAGACGGCGCCGAGGCCAAGCCCGGCGACACCGTGACCGTGCACTACGCCGGTGTCGAGTTCGAGTCCGGCGAGGAGTTCGACTCGTCGTGGGGTCGTGGCGAGACCATCCAGTTCCCGCTCCGCGGTCTGATCCAGGGGTGGCAGGACGGCATCCCCGGTATGAAGGTCGGCGGACGCCGTGAGCTGGTCATCCCGCCGCATCTCGCCTACGGGCCCGTCGGAGGCGGACACTTCCTCTCCGGCAAGACCCTCATCTTCATCATCGACCTCGTCGCCGTCGGCTGATCCCGACAGATGCCGGAAGGCGCCGTGTCCCTCGGGGCGCGGCGCCTTTCTCGTTCCCGAAAAGTTCTTCGCGCACAGGGGAATATATGCATCTGCATGTAAGTTGTTATCCGTGACGCCGTGAACACGGCCCCTCATCCGTTGCCGCACAGTGCGGCCGATGTCTCCCGAGGAGAAACCATGACCACCATCGACATTCCCGGCTACCGCGCAGGCACCTGGGTGCTCGACCCGTCGCACAGCGAGGTCACCTTCAGCGTCCGCCACATGATGATCTCCAAGGTGCGCGGCACCTTCGGCGTCAAGAGCGCCACGCTCATCGCCCCCGAGAACCCTCTCGAGGCTCGCGTCGAGGCGAGCGTCGACGTCACGTCGATCGACACGAAGGACGAGGGGCGCGACACGCATCTGCGCTCGGGCGACTTCTTCGACACCGAGAACTTCCCGACCATGGAGTTCGTCTCGACGGGTGCGCGCGCCGAGGGCGGCGAGCTCTTCGTCGACGGCGACCTGACCATCCGCGGCATCACCAAGCCGGTCAGCTTCGAGCTCGACTTCGGCGGGTTCGGCTCCGACCCGTGGGGCAACTACAAGGCCGGCGCCTCGGCGAAGACCGTCATCAACCGCGAGGACTTCGGTCTCACGTGGAACGCGGCGCTCGAGACCGGTGGCGTGCTCGTCGGCAAGGACGTCACGATCAGCCTCGACCTGCAGGGCGCTCTGCAGCAGGACTGATCGACAGCTCTGCTCTCGAGAACCCCGGGCCCCTCAGGGCTCGGGGTTCTCTGCGTCGTACGCGCGGAAGCGGGTGCTGCGACGCGCGAGCAGAGCGACGAGGGCGATCACCAGGAATCCACCGAGCAGCGGCGGGAACCACAGTGACGTGAGCGAGGCGAGCGTGCCCGCGTACAGCGCGCCGACACGCGGTCCTCCGGCGACGACGACGATGAACACGCCCTGAAGGCGCCCTCGCATGGAGTCGGGGACCGATGCCTGCATCATCGTGTTCCGATAGATCGAACTGACGTTGTCGGAAGCCCCGGAGGCCGCGAGCAGGATGCAGGCGGCGACGATCAGGCCGACGTTCGGGAGCTTCTCGGTCGCGGGGGAGGAGAAGGCGCCGATCAGCAGGACCACGCCGAACCCCAGGATCGAGGCGCCGTACGCCTCGACCGCCCGCTCGATCCCTCGGCCGTGCCATCGGTACTGCACGACGCGTCCCGAGAAGAGGCTCGAGGTGAACGTGCCGACGGCGACGGCCGCCGTGAGGATGCCGGTCGTGACCGCGCCGCCGCCGAGCGGCACGGTGCCGAGGGCCGGGAACAGCGCGAGGGGCTGGCCGAAGGTCATCGCGATGATGTCCATGACGTACTGCGTGCGGATGTTGCTCGCCCGCTTCAGGAACCCCCATCCGTCGACGAGGGATGCGAGTCCTGGACGCACGATCTCGCCCTCGGGCCGCAGCGCCGGAAGAGTCCACAGTCCGAGGAACATCGACAGCATCAGGACGACGTCGATCGTGTACGTCCACCCGTATCCGGTCAGGGCGACGAGGATGCCGGCGAGGGCCGGCCCCGCCATGACGGTGAGACCGAACGCGACGCCGTTGAGCGCGGAGGCCGCAGCGAGCAGATCGCGGGGGATCAGGCGGGGGACGATCGCGGTGCGGGTCGCCATTCCCACGGAGTTCGCGGCGGAGTTGATGATGCTCAGGACGTACAGCCACCAGATCGTCTCCGCCCCGGTCCAGGTGAGCGCGGCCAGCAGGCCTGTCGACGCGAACGTCACGGTCGCGGCGATCAGCGCGACGCGCCGACGATCGAAGGCGTCGGCGAGCATCCCGCCGTAGAGGCCGGCGAGGATCATCGGCACGAGCCCCGCCACGGCGATCATCGAGACGGCGAAGGTGCTCCCGGTGAGCGCGAACACGTGCAGCATCACGGTGACGATCGTGAGCTGGCCGCCGATGCCCGCGAGCACGGAGCCGATCCACATCCGCGCGAACGCCGGGCTGGCCTTCAGAGGGCTGAGGTCGATCAGATGGCTGCGAGCCGTGCTCACGCCGCGTGCCTGTCGTGCATGACCCGAGCGTATCCGAGACGCGGAAGGTGCAGCCGACGGAGGTCACGCACCGCCATCGAGTCCTGGTAGACTCTTCAGGTTGCCGTTCGATCGGCCGCGGATAAAGAGAGCTCACGCATCAGGCGTCGGGCACCGCGCAACAAGCAGAGAGGGGATCGAATCTATGGCACTGGAAGCAGACGTCAAGAAGGCGATCATCGAAGAGTACGCGACGCACCCCGGTGACACCGGATCCCCCGAGGTGCAGGCCGCGATGCTGACGCAGCGCATCAAGGACCTCACCGAGCACCTGAAGGAGCACAAGCACGACCACCACTCGCGTCGTGGCCTGTTCCTGCTCGTGGGTCAGCGCCGTCGTCTGCTCGGCTACCTCCAGAGCGTCGACATCGAGCGTTACCGCTCGCTGATCGCACGCCTGGGTCTCCGCCGATAAGGCGCAGCGAGCCAGCGTACAATCGCGCAGAACATTCTTGAGAAGGCCGTCCCAGGTGTGGGGCGGCCTTCGTCATTGTCGGGGTTGACCTCCCCTGGACTTTCCATTAGGAAAGTAGTGAGCTTTCCAGATGGAAAGCGAAGGAGGTCACGCGATGGAGCAGAAGCCGGTCCAAGGACACGAAGCGCTCGCGCCTCCCAGTGCGGACATCGCCCGACAGTATCTCGATGAGGCGGACGCCGCGGTGAACCGGCGCGCCCGCGCGGTGGACCGGCGGTCGCTGGCGTGGCTGCAGCTCGTGAACGCGGTGACCACGTCGGTGTACCTCGTCGCTCTGGCCACGGCGATACGCGATCACGGCGGCGTGACGCCGCAGGTCTTCGTCTTCAGCTTTCTCATGTGGGGGCAGCTCTCCACGGGCATGGCTCAGCGCAGCGGGATGCAGCTGCGCCTGACGTGGTCGCGCTGGCCCGCGCTGGTGGCCGGCGGGGCGCTGACGATCGCGGCCCTCGTCGTCTTCGGCTTCGCGATCTTCGATCCGGGGTTCCCGGCCATCGGCGTGTGGATTCCGGCCATCCTCATCCTGGTCGGGTTCGGTGGCTACGGTGCGGTGCAGCTCGCTCGTGCATCCGGCGACCCACGACCGCCGCGGTCGACGCCGAAGCCGCTTCCCCGCGGCATCCGGTGGGGAACCATCTGCGTCGGAGTCGCGCTCGGAGTGATGACGATGCTCGGCTCGGCGCCGGACGGGCTGCTCGCGAGCACGCTTCTCCTGCTCGTCGTGCTGATGACGTTCGCATGGCTCGTCGCGGCGCGCAGCGAGATGGGCCTCCCGGCCATCGGCGCCTCGTGGCGCTGGCCGCACCTCGTCGCTTTCGCTGTCGCCGCAGGCGCGCTGACACTGCTCGTGCTGCTCGACGGCGTTCCGATCGGCCTCGGATTCGTCGGCGGCCTGGGAATCATCGCGCTGTTCATCGCCGTGTCCTTCATCCCCGGACGTGATCTGCGTGACTGACATCCCGTCGGTGCCTCACCCGCGGACGCGACTCGACGACAACTTCGCATCGCCGATCCGCTTCTCGGTCCTGGCCTCGCTCGGGGACGGCATCGAGCTGGACTTCGCGACGCTGCGCGAGATCCTCCAGTGCGGCGACTCGCCGTTGAGCAAGGCCATCTCGCATCTGCAGGCCGCAGGGTACGTGGTGGCGCGCAAGGGCCGCCTCGGCAGCCGCCCTCGCACGTGGGTCTATTCGACGGCAGCGGGCCGCGCGGCCTTCGCCGGGCACCTCCAGGCGTTGCGCGAGATCGTCGCGCTCGGAGGCGGCTCGGCGCTGTAGATCACGTCAGGCGCTCGTCCCGACCAGGTCGGGATGATGGATCGCCGCCACGTCGGGGTGAGCGCGCAGTCGTGACTTCATGGCGTTCTCGCCGTAGGTGGCGTGGATGGGGTTGCTCGGGTCCTCGGTGATGCCGGTCGCCTCGGCGGCCAGGTCTGCCGGCAGCTCGAGGAGCGGCAGCTGCTGGTCGAGGGCGGGGTTGAAGAAGAACGGGATCGAGATGCGCTCCTCCGGCGCCTTCGGCGAGATCACGCGGTGGTTGGTGGCCTTGAGGTAGCCGCCGGTCGCGTACTCCAGAAGCTCCCCGATGTTGACGACGAACGCGCCGGGAACAGGCGGGGCCGATACCCACTCGCCGTTGCGCTCGACCTGGAGGCCGCCCTTGCCCGGCTCCACCCAGAGCAGGGTGAGGACGCCGGAGTCCTTGTGCGCACCGACGCCCTGCTGCGGCTCCGGCTCGTGCGTGCCGGGGTAGCGGACGATCTTGATCAGCGTCGACGGGTCGCGGAAGGGCTCGTCGAAGTACGTCTCCTCCGCCCCGAGGGTGGTGGCCCAGGCTCGCAGCAGCTTGTGCGCGATCTCGGTCAGTGTGTCATGCCACTCCGTGACGACCGCCTTGAGCTCGGGCTGCGCCGCCGGCCACAGGTTCGGGCCCACCAGGCGGTTGAAGGCCGGTCCGCCCTCGACGGGCTCGCGCTCCGGGCCGATGTCGATCTGCTCGCGCCAGTCGACCTTGCCCTGGGTGCGTTCTCCGCCGATGCGGGTGTACCCCCGGAAATGCGGGCTGTTGACGTTCTCGATCGCGAGCTTGTCGTCGTCCGGCAGCGCGAAGAAATCCAGCGCCGCTCGATGCAGGCGTGCTTCCAGCTCGGGGGAGATCCCGGTGCCCGTGAGGTAGAAGAAGCCCACATCGTGGGTCGCGGCTCTGAGGTCGTCTCGGAATCGCGCGGCGGCCTCGGGGCCGGCATCGAGCTGGGACAGGTCGAGGATGGGGAGCGAGAGATCAGCCATTCACCGAGCGTAGATCGGTCCCGAGGGTGTGCGGCCGTGTGTTGCGTCGGATTACCGACCTCATCCCGAACGCCGATTTCGAGCGGGCGAGGATCTGGTGCTAACCTCCTCTAGGTAAGGGATGCCTTACCTTGGTCTTCTCCCAGAGAGTCTCCCTCCGTGTCTCCCTCCGTGCTCGCCACCTTCCTCATCGGTCTTCGTGAAGGCCTCGAGGCCGCGCTCGTCGTCGGCATCCTCGTCGCCTATCTTCGACGACTCGGACGCAGCGATGCTCTGCCGAGGCTCTGGGCCGGCGTGGGACTCGCTGTCGCGCTCGCCCTCGGCATCGGAGCCGTCCTGACCTTCGGAGCGTACGCACTGACGTTCGAGGCGCAGGAGCTGATCGGAGGGCTGCTGTCACTGCTCGCGGTCGGCATGGTGACCTGGATGATCTTCTGGATGCAGAAGGCCGGTCGCACGATGAAGGCGACGCTCGAGGGCGGACTCGACCGCGCGCTGACCCAGGGAGGTATCTGGGCGCTGGTCGCGATCGGTTTCGTCTCGGTGGCTCGAGAGGGGATCGAGACCACTCTTCTGCTGTGGTCGATGGTGCAGTCCTTCGGAGGCGCGCCGTCCGCACTGATCGGAGCGGTGCTCGGCCTGCTCACGGCTGTGGTGATCGGCTGGCTTCTCGCGCGTGGCGCCATGCGTCTCGACCTCCGTCGATTCTTCACCTGGACGAGCGGATTCCTCGTCATCGTCGCCGCCGGGGTGCTCGCCTACGCGATCATGGACCTCCAGGAGGCCGGTGCGCTTCCTGGCCCGTTCACCGCCGCCGCTCCGATCGACGCCGCGACCGGTGCCGTCGCCCTCGGCTGGGCGGCCTTCCCCTTCGGCTGGGCGTTCGACGTGACGAACGTCATCGCCCCTGACAGCGCCTGGGCCACGATCCTCCAGGCGACCGTCGGATTCATGCCGCGCATGACCTGGCTCCAGGTCGCCGCGTGGGTGCTGTATCTGGTCGTCGTCGGATTCTTCTTCGTCCGCGGGCTGCGCGCCCGCCGCCCCTCCGAACCTCGAACCCCGACCTCCGAAGAACAGGACCGGTCGGCATCCGCACTCACCCAGCAAGGAGCAGCATGACCACCTCTCGCCGAATCCTCGGTGCCGTCGCCGCCGCGGGCGCTGCAGCCCTCGTCCTGAGCGGCTGCGTCGCCAAGAGCGACGTCGCCGCCGGTGCGGCGTTCGACGTCTCGTCGACCGACTCGGAGTGCGCCGTGTCCGGCGCGACCGCGAAGAGCGGGACGCTCACGTTCGACGTGACGAACGACAGCGGACAGACCTCGGAGTTCTACCTGCTCGCGGATGACGGGCTCCGCATCGTCGGCGAGGTCGAGAACATCGCGCCCTCCGCATCGCGCACGCTGACGGTCGTCGCCCAGCCCGGGAAGTACTTCACGCTGTGCAAGCCGGGCATGATCGGCGACGGCGTCGGCAAGTCCGAGTTCACCGTGACAGGCGACCGGGTCGCCGTCGAAGGCGAGGACGCCGAGCAGAAGCAGCAGGCGGTCGATCTGTACGGCGCGTTCGTGAAGGACCAGGTCGGACAACTCGTGCCTGCGGTCGATGAGCTCGTCGCCGCCTACGAGTCGGGCGACGACGAGACCGCCCGCGCGCTCTTCCCGCAGACGCGGGCGTTCTACGAGCGCATCGAGCCCGTGGCCGAGGCTCTCGGCACGCTCGACCCGCGGATCGACTACCGCGAGGTCGACGCCGTCGCCGAGGGACTCGACTGGACGGGCTTCCACCGCATCGAGAAGGACCTCTGGGTGCCTGCGCAGGACGCTCTGAACGCCGACGGTGAGACGCCCGCCTGGCAGGATTGGGCACCGTCCACGACCGACGAGCGTGCCGACTACGGCGACCAGCTGCTCGCCGACGTGCAGGAGCTCTACGACTACGTGCACTCGGACGACTTCACCACCGCGCTGGACGACCAGGGCATCGGCGGAATCTCGAACGGCGCGATCGCGCTTCTCGACGAGGTCGCGACCGGCAAGATCTCGGGCGAGGAGGACTGGTGGTCGGGTACCGACCTCTACGACTTCGCGGCGAACGTCGAGGGTTCCAAGATGGCGTTCTCGCTCGTGCAGGACTTCGCCACCGCTCAGGGCGACGACGGCGCGGCGCTGGTGACCGAGATCGAGGACGGATACACCGCTCTCGAGGAGTCGCTCGCGGCTCACGGTTCCCTCGCGGACGGATTCGTCGGGTACTCCGAGCTGACCGACGCCGACAAGCGGGAGTTCACCGACCTCATCAACGCGCTCGCGGAGCCGCTGTCGCAGCTCACGGGCACCGTCCTCGACTGATTCGACGGGTACGATCTCGCAGGTGGAAGAAAGCTCGAAGGATGCCATGGTCGCCGACTCCGTGACGGAGGAGGCGGCCGCGGCGAACCCTGCCGCTGGTCTCAGCCGGCGAGGACTCCTCGGTCTCGCGATCGGCGGGGGAGTGGCCTCGCTCGCGGTCGGCATGGGCGCAGGCCTCGCCGGCGGGGTCGCACTCGGCCGGACCAGGGCTCACGCCGAGGCCGAGCACGCCTACGACTTCTTCGGTGCGCATCAGGCAGGGATCACCACCCCCGTGCAGGAGCACCTGCACTTCGCCTCGTTCGACATGATGCCCCGCACCGACCGTGACGACCTGGTCAGCCTGCTGCAGGATTGGACCTACGCCGCCTCTCGGATGTCCCAGGGGCTCGAGGTGAGCGCGACCGGCGCGGTCGGCGGCGATGCGGAGGTCCCGCCGGATGACACCGGAGAGGCGCTCGGGCTGCCCGCGGCGGGTCTCACGATCACGATCGGCTTCGGCCCGACCCTGTTCGAGAACGAGGACGGCGACCGGTACGGCATCGCGGACCGACGCCCGGCCGCCCTCGTGCGCCTTCCCGCCTTCCTCGGTGACGACCTCGACCCGCAGACGTCCCACGGTGATCTCTGCATCCAAGCCTGCGCGGATGACCCTCAGGTCGCCGTTCATGCGATCCGCAATCTCAGCCGAATCGCCTTCGGGCGCGCGAAGCTGCGCTGGTCGCAGCTCGGCTTCGGCAAGACCTCCCGCACGACATCCGATCAGGCGACCCCGCGGAACCTCTTCGGATTCAAGGACGGCACCGCGAACATCCTCGCCGACGACTCCGCCGCTCTCGACGAGAACGTCTGGGTGGCGCCATCCGACGAGCCCGCATGGATGGCGGGCGGCTCGTACCTGGTTGCCCGAAAGATCGCGATGCTGATCGAGACGTGGGATCGCGTGCGGCTCTCCGAGCAGGATGCGATCATCGGGCGCGACAAGGGCGAGGGCGCCCCGTTGTCGGGCGGTGACGAGTTCGCCGCACCCGACTTCGGCACTTCGGCCATCGACGCGAACGCGCACGTGCGGTTGGCGCACCCGAGCCAGAACGACGGCATCCGCATCCTCCGCCGCGGGTTCAACTACGTCAACGGCAACAACGACCTCGGACGTCTCGACGCCGGGCTCTTCTTCCTCTCGTATCAGCGCGATCCCGCGCAGTTCATCACCCTGCAGCGACGGCTGTCCACCGATCGCATGAACGAGTACATCAGGCACGTCGGCTCGGGGATCTGGGCGATCCCCGCAGGTGCGACACCGGGGTCGTACGTCGGGGCCGGTCTCTTCGCCTGACGCGGGTCCTCGCTCAGGTGTCGAGGGTGTCGACCGCGAATGCGGCCACGGCATCCGCGCCGAAATGGTCGTCAGCCGTGATGGTCACGACCGCGTCGTCACGGAAGATGAGCAGCTGCCCGTAGGCGCCGTGCAGGCGCCAGCTCGGGCCGGGGCCGTCCCAGCCCGACATCGCGTAGCGCTCATAGCCGGGGTTCGCGCCCGCCACGACCCAGTCGGAGTGCATCGCGTCGATCACCGAGGCCGGCACGAGGCGTCGTCCCTCCCACTCGCCGCTGTCCCGGATGAGGCGTCCGAGGCGTGCGAGCTCCTCCGTGCGCAGGGCGATGCCGCTCCCGGCGACGATGCGTCCCCGGGGGCAGCGCTCCCACTCGATGTCGTCGATGCTGAGCGGGTCGAGCAGCCGCGGGCGGAGGAACTCGACGACGTCGCCGACCCTCGACGCGAGCACGGTCATCGCCGTGTAGGTGCTGGCGTTGGAGTACTGGAACACCCGCCCGCGCGACGGGCGAGAGAGGAACTCCCTCGCCAGATCGGGCCAGTCGGTCATCAGGGTCTCGGACCAGGGGAGGTCGATGCCGCTCGACATGGACAGCAGGTGCCGGAGCGTGACCTGATCGACGCCGTCGCCGACCGTGAACTCCGGCAGGTACCGCGTCACCGGTGCGTCCGGTTCGATCAGGCCTTCGTCGGCGGCGAGCCCGACGGCGAGCACGCAGATGCCCTTCGCGACAGAGTGGATCTCCTCGCGGACGTCGGGCGTCCACCGATGCTCGGCGACATCGCCGCCGACACGGACGTGGAGTCCGTGGGCCCCGAATCCCGATTCGTCGACGTGCTCCACGATGCGGTCGCGGATCTGCTGGGCTCGCGTCATCGGCGCGGTTCGCCCGGTGCGTGCGGAGGACGAGGCCTGCGGGATCCGGTGGGATCGCTGCGGTGCCCCTCGCGGCCGGCGAGATCAGGGTCTCTGAAGAGCCAACGGGGGCGCGGTTCGACGAGCGGTCGGAACACCCAGCGCACCGGTTTCGTCGCGAGTGCGAGAGCCAGTGCGACCGAGAGCAGTGTCACCAGCGGCAGCCAGAGCCAGGTCGGGTCGAGATCGCGCAGGACACCGGACTCGCGGAAGGGGTACAGGACGAACGAGTGCAGGAGGAACACATACATCGTGTACTGGCCGAACCGCGTCCACCAGTATGTCCCTCGGGGGATCAGGGTGAAGAACGCTGCACTCAGCACCACGGCGAGCAGCATCAGTGCGATGCGCACGCCGCCTGCCCACCATTGCTCTCCGCCGAGATCGGCGTACGCGTCCTCGTAGAAGAGCCAGTGGCCGAGATCGATCTCCTTCCACACGTCGATCCAGTTCCAGGCGGCGAAGCCTGCGGCTGCGAGGACCACGACGCTCGCGAGACGGATCCACCAGGGTCGGACGTCCAGAAGGCGCAGGCGAGACACGATGTCGCGCTCGCGCAGCCACCAGCCCAGGGTGAAGAACGGCAGCAGGCCGAGCGTGCGTGACAGCGAGAACGTGCTGTCGACGTTGGGGAGGTAGCCGACGCCGATGGAGACGATGACGGTCCACAGCAACGGCCATCGCAGCAGGGCGAGGTAGGGGAGCACGAGACGGAAGATGCCGAGAGCCAGGAGGAACCACAGCGTCCAGGACGGCTTGGTGAAGTTCGGATCGGCGTGTCCCTCGACGAGGAACTTCGTCAGGGTCCAGAGGAACTCGAAGATGAAGTACGGGAGGAGGATGTCGGTGATCACGCGAGCCATCTGCACGCGGGTCGGCGACCCCGACTTCGAGAAGTACCCCGAGATGATCGCGAACGCCGGCATGTGGAAGGCATACAGCGCGAGGTAGGCCGCGAGCGCGATGTCGGAGTCGTAGGTGAGGCGCTGGATGGCGTGGCCGAGGACGACCAGCACGATGCACGCGTAGCGTGCGTTGTCCCAGAACGGGACGCGCCTGCGGGGCTTCTGGACGGATCCGGTGGTGGGGTTCGTCGTATCGGCGCCGGCACTGTGCATCCTCCGAGGCTACTCGGGGAATAATGTTGCTCGCATCGCGTTGACTCAGATACATTCAAATGAATAGAAGCGGGTGCAGGGCATCCGGTTCGGAGAAGACGGAGCAATCATGAGTGAGCAGGCAGGCGTCCCGGTGCAGTTCGGCATCATGTCGGTCAGCGACATCACCCGCGACCCCACCACCGGTGTCACGCCGAGTGAGCAGGAGCGGATCAAGGCCACCCTGGCGATCGCCAAGCACAGCGAAGAGGTCGGTCTCGACGTCTTCGCGATCGGCGAGCACCACAACCCTCCGTTCTGGTCCTCGAGCCCCACGACGTTCCTCGCCGCACTCGCCGCCCAGACCGAGCGGCTCATCGTGTCGACGTCGACGACGCTCATCACGACCAACGACCCTGTGCGCATCGCCGAGGAGTACGCGATGCTGCAGCACGTCTCGGACGGACGCATGGACCTCATGCTCGGCCGCGGCAACACCGGACCGGTCTACCCGTGGTTCGGCAAGGACATCCGTCAGGGCCTCCCGCTCGCGATCGAGAACTACGCCCTGCTGCACAAGCTGTGGCGTGAGGATGTCGTCGACTGGGAGGGCAAGTTCCGCACCCCGCTGCAGGGCTTCACCTCGACTCCCCGTCCGCTCGACGGCGTCGCTCCGTTCGTCTGGCACGGCTCCATCCGTACGCCCGAGATCGCCGAACAGGCCGCCTACTACGGCGACGGCTTCTTCGCGAACAACATCTTCTGGCCGAAGGAGCACTACCAGCGTCTGATCGAGCTGTACCGCCAGCGCTACGCCCACTACGGACACGGCACGCCGGAGCAGGCGATCGTCGGTCTCGGCGGGCAGGTGTTCATGGCGGCGAAGTCGCAGGATGCGGTGAACCGGTTCCGCCCGTACTTCGACAACGCTCCCGTCTACGGACATGGGCCGAGCATGGAGGACTTCACCGAGATGACCCCGCTCACGGTCGGGTCGCCTCAGCAGGTCATCGACCGCTACGCCGCGATGCGCGAGCACTACGGGGACTACCAGCGCCAGCTGTTCCTGATCGATCACGCGGGTCTGCCCCTGAAGACGGTTCTCGAGCAGCTCGACATCCTCGGCTCCGAGGTCGTGCCGGTGCTCCGCAAGGAGCTGGCCAAGGATCGACCGGCGACCGTGCCGGATGCCCCGACGCACGCGGCCCGAGTGAAGGCGGAGTTCGGTGACGGGCCCACCCGTCAGGCGCGCCCGGGTGCGAACCGCGGCGACAACCTGACCGGGGACTCTCCGTACCAGGACACCCCGGCTCCGGCCGGTGCCGCCTTCGGACTCAGCCGGAAGGAGGCCTGAGATGGCCACTCGTCGGATCGCCGTCGTCTCGGCGGGGCTCTCGAACCCCTCGTCGACGCGGATGCTCGCGGATCGTCTCGCGGCCGAGACCGTGAAGGCGCTCGCCGCTCACGACATAGACGCCGGTGTCGACGTGATCGAGCTGCGCGACTACGCGCACGACATCACGAACAACCTGCTCACCGGGTTCGCACCGCCGGCGCTGGAGACCGCGATCAACACCGTCGTGTCGGCGGATGCGCTGATCGCCGTCACACCGATCTTCTCCACGAGCTACAACGGACTGTTCAAGTCGTTCATCGACGTGCTCGACCCGGACGCGCTCACGGGCAAGCCCGTGCTCATCGGAGCGAACGCCGGCACCGCCCGGCACTCGCTCGCGATCGACTACGCGATCCGTCCGCTGTTCGCCTACCTGCACGCCGAGGCCGTCTCGACGGGCGTGTTCGCGGCGTCCAGCGATTGGGGTGGAGCCGGTGACGATGTGGCACCCCTCGCGAAGCGTGTCGAGAAGGGCGCCCGTGAGCTCGCTGAGGCGATCGCGCGTCGCGAGACGGCCGCGGTCGCCGATCCCTACGATCCGGCCACCTATCTCGGTGAAGGACGCTCGTTCGGGCACATGCTCGGCGGCCTCGCCGGAGAGTGAGCGATGCCCCGGCTCGACCGGGAACAGGTGAAGGGCCATGAGGCCGTAGACGATGTCCGAAGGGCGTCGTACGGTGACCTCATGGCCCTTCGTTCTGTGCTCGAATCCGCGCGGGATGCCCTGCGCGGCGACCTCATCCTCCCCGGCGACGAATCCTTCGAAGCCGCTCGCCGCCCGTGGAACCTGGCGATCGAACAGCATCCGGCGGGCGTTGCGGTGCCGGCTGATCTGCGCGATCTGCGCACGCTCCTCCGCACCGCGCGCGACGCGGGAGTGACGCTCGCGGTGCAGCCCACCGGTCACGGAGCCGACGGAGACCTCGCCGAGGCCGTCATCGTCCGCATGGCCGCCTTCGACGAGCTCTCGGTCGACCTCGGGTCCGGTGTCGTCCGGGTCGGCAGCGGAGTCCGGTGGGGTGCCGTCGTCGAGGCGCTCGAAGGAACCGGCTGGGTGGCTCCTGCCGGCACGAGCCCGGTCGTCGCCGTCGCGGGGTACACCCTGGGCGGCGGCCACTCCTGGTTCAGCCGCACGGCGGGACTGGGGTCCGACAATCTCAGGGCGGCGTGGGTGCTGCGCGGCGACGGGACCCACGAGCGGATCGATGACGAGAGCGACCCCGAGCTGATGTGGGCGCTGCGCGGCGCGGGCGGCATCGTCGGAATCGTGACGGCCCTCGAGATCGACCTCGTGCCCGCGCCGACGCTGTGGGGCACCGAACTCACTTTCGACGCCGCAGACGCCGGGTCGGTGATGCGGGCCGTCCGAGACCTGTCCGCAGACGCTCCGACGTCGCTCAACGTGTTCGTGAACTCGATGCGCATGCCCGACACTCCGCAGCTGCCCGAGGAGATACGCGGGCACAGCTTCCTCACCGTGCAGGCGCTCTCCACGGTCGGGGCGGCTGACGACTTGATCGACCGCGTTCGGCGAGCCGGTACCGTTCGGCGTGAGGTCTCAGGGGCGACGTCACCGAAGTCCGTCGCCGCCGCGAGCGGCGAACCCACCGAGCCGACGCCGGGCAAGGGAGCCTCTGCCGCGCTCTCGTCGCTCGACGACTCGACGATCGACGACCTCTTCCGCTTCCGCGGGCTGCCGGAGCAGTGGCCGATCATGGGCATCGAGATCCGGATGCTGGGTGGCGCGGTGGATGACCCGAGGCGATCGGGGTTCGCGACGCTTCAGGGTGTCGATTGGCTGCTCCACGCGCTCGTGCCCGTCTTTCCGGGAGTACCGAGCGAACCGGGTGACGCGAGCATGACGAGCTTCCGAGACGTGTTGGCACGGGCCGCCGCACCGCACACGGTCCCGACGTTCCTCGGTTCGGGAGAGACTCTCGAGCGGTGCGGTGACCCAGCGTCGATCGGTCGTCTCCGCGAGGTCAGGGCTGCTGCAGATCCGGAATCGCTGATCCACGAGGGTCGGCTCCTGCGCTGACTGCGGTCCGTGTTCGCGGACTGAGTCACGATCGACAGCGCGACCGCCCGAGGACGGCGCCGGATCGACGTCAGTCCGCGTCGGTCCGTCGGATCCAGCTGTACTCCGTCTCGGGGCGTCCACGTGCGCCATAGCGGGCGCTGCGTGTGATGATGCCCGAATCGGTGAGATGCTCCAGGTACCTCCGCACGGACACCCGCGACATCCCGAGCCGCGCGGCCGCCTCGCTCGCCGACACCGCGGCGCCGGAGGAACGCAGCTCGGACGTCACCTTCTGCAGCGTGGCCGCCGACAGTCCCTTGGGGATCGGGATCGTCCCGGTCGTGCGTCCGAGAAGCGCATCGATCTCCGCCTGGGTCGCCTCGCCGGCCGTCGACCGCGCCTGCTCCCGATACGTTCGATAGGCGGTGAGGCGCTCGTGGAACACCGCGAACGGGAACGGCTTCACGAGGTACTGGTACACCCCGAGAGCGGCCATCTGCCGCACGGTCTCGGCGTCGCGTACACCGGTGATCGCGATCACGTCCACAGCCGCCGCGCGGGAACGGAGCCCGCGGAGCACGTCGATGCCCGAGCCGTCGGGCATCGTGATGTCGAGGAGGACGAGCTCGAAAGGCTCCTCGGGTGGCTGTTCGAGAACCGCCGTGAGCGCGGCACGGGCTCCGGTGCACTCGCCGCCGACGACGAAGCCGTCGATCCTCTCGAGGTACGAGCGATGGAGTTCGAGCGTCAGAGCGTCGTCGTCGACGATCAGGGTGCGGATCACGGTGTCCTCCGTCCTCTCGCCGGTGGGAGGACGACGGTGAAGGTGGTCGGATGAGCCGTGAGCTCCACGGAGCCGCCCGCCCCGACGACGACCGCCTCGACGAGGGCGAGTCCGACGCCTCGCCCCTGCGCGCCCGCCGGTTTCGTCGAGTACCCGTGGGCGAAGACGCGCTGGCGCAGTTCGGAAGGGATGCCGTCACCGCCGTCCGACACCTCCAGGATGATTCCGCCCCCCGTCGAGGGGCGCAGCACCACCTCGACCCAGCGCTCGGTGCCCGCCGCTGCGGCATCCATGGCGTTGTCGATCAGGTTGCCGAGCACGGCGACGCTGTCGACGGGGGAGAGGGGTGACGCGGGGGTGTCCGGGTCGATGCGGACCCGCCAGTCGATTCCGCGCTCCCTGGCCTGTGACGCCTTGCCGAGCAACAGAGCGCCCACTGCAGGGTCGCCGGCCTGCCGTGCGGTCACCTGATCGACGAGGGACTGGCTCTGGCGTGAGGTCGCGGTCAGGATCTCGATCGCCTCGTCGGTGCGCCCCAGCTCGAGGAGCGCGACGGCGGTGTGCATCCGATTGCCGTGCTCGTGCGTCTGGGCGCGCAGCGCGTCTCCGAGCGTGCGCAGCGATTCGTACGACGACACGGCGTCGCGGACCTTCCCCGGGGGCAGGTCCCCAGCGATCCCCCGGGTGAATCGACGCGCGATCCAGGCGCCGAGCGCGCCCAGGGCGACCAATCCGAGCGTGATGCCGATCGAGAGCGGCAGGCGGCGGATCAGAGTTTCGGAGATGGATTCGATCGTGACCCCGGACGACACCCAGCCGAGCAGTTCACCTCCAGACGCGACCACGGGCACGATGGTCCGCACCGAGGGGCCCAGGGTGCCGGTGAAGACCTCGGTGAGCGTGCGCGGCGCGTCGGGGATCGTGCCGAGATAGTCTCCGCCGATCTGATCGAGATCGGGGTGTGTGAGTCGTGTTCCGTCGGGCGTCATGATCGTCACGAAGTCGAGACCGGCGTCCGCGATCACCTCGAGCGCGTACGGCTCGAGCACTCGGGTCGCTTCGCCCGGCTCCTCAGACGCGAGCGCGTCGATCACGAGAGGGGATGAGGCGAGCGTCGCCGCTGTGGCAGCGGTCACGCGCTCCGCTTCCGCATGGGTGGCACGCTGCGCATCCACGACCAGGAAGACGGCCACCAGGGCGCCCACCACGACCGCTGCCGCCAGCAGCACGAGGAAGACCCGGGAAGCGATGCTCCTCGTGTCGCGGGCGTGGGTCATCGCGTCCTTCCGATCGTCGGTGATCGCGGAGTCCGGGATACCGGTGGTGACCAATACGACCACAAATGGTGCTGCCGAGGGAAGTCCGCGACGGTGAGCTTACCGAAGGCGAGGGCGCCTGCGGGCATGAGACGACGACGTTCATGATCAAGGAGGAAAACATGGCCATCACGACAGGGTTCTCGCTTCCCGGTTTCCACTGGCGGCGGGGCAAGCAGGCCTGGGACAGGCACACCTGGCTGTACGTCTCGGTGATCATCGCCGTCGTGCTCGGCGCGGCGGTCGGCCTGATCTGGCCGGAGGTGGGCCAGAGCCTCGAGCCGATCGGCAAGGGCTTCGTGTCGCTCATCAAGATGATGATCGCGCCGATCATCTTCTGCACGATCGTGGTCGGCGTCGGCTCGATCGCGAAAGCGGCGACGGTCGGCAAGATCGGCGGCCTGGCGCTGCTCTACTTCATGGTCATGTCCACGTTCGCGCTCGCGATCGGCCTGGTCGTCGGCAACATCATCCACCCGGGTGCCGGCCTCGACATGGCGAACTCGAGCTACGACGCGACCGACACCGAGGCCAAGACCACCACGGAGTTCATCCTCGGGATCATCCCCACGACCTTCTTCTCGGCGTTCACGGGCGAGAGCGTCCTGCAGGTGCTGTTCATCGCCCTGCTGGTGGGCTTCGCGCTCCAGGGACTCGGGGAGAAGGGCGCCCCGATCATGGATGCCGTCAAGAACCTGCAGAAGCTCGTGTTCCGCATCCTCGGCATGATCCTGTGGCTCGCGCCCCTCGGCGCCTTCGGAGCGATCGCGGCGGTGGTGGGCAAGACCGGCATCGCGGCCATCTGGAGCCTCGGCGTGCTCATGATCGCGTTCTACATCACGTGCATCCTCTTCATCGTCGTGGTGTTGGGAACGCTTCTCTACGCCGTCACGCGGGTCAACATCTTCAGCCTGGTCAAATACCTCGCACGTGAGTACCTGTTGATCGTCGGCACCTCGTCGTCGGAGTCCGCGCTTCCGCGCCTCATCGCGAAGATGGAGCACATCGGCGTCTCCAAGCCGGTCGTCGGCATCACCGTGCCGACGGGGTACTCGTTCAACCTCGACGGAACCGCGATCTACCTGACCATGGCGTCGCTCTTCATCGCGACGGGAATGGGACAGCCGATGTCGATCGGTGAGCAGATCGGACTCCTGGTGTTCATGATCATCGCCAGCAAGGGTGCCGCCGGTGTCACCGGTGCGGGGCTCGCGACGCTCGCCGGTGGTCTGCAGGCCTACCGTCCTGATCTGGTCGACGGCGTCGGCGTGATCGTGGGCATCGACCGTTTCATGTCCGAAGGGCGCGCGCTCACCAACTTCACCGGCAACGCGGTCGCCACCCTCCTGATCGGCACGTGGACCCGTCAGATCGATCGCGACCGCGTGCAGCAGGTGCTCAGCGGTGCGCTGCCCTTCGAGGAGTCGCAGCTCGACGGCGTGGACGAGCACGGGATGGCCGACGAGCGGGATGCCGTCGACGTACAGGGCCTGAAGGAATCGGCCCTCGACGAGATGGCGGCGAAGGAGGAGCGGGCTCGGCTTCGCGCCACGCGGAACTGACCCTCAGCGGAAAGAGGGATGCGGGGGTCGACGTGTCGTCGGCTCCCGCATCCGTATGGTCAACCGCTCTTGCGTCGGAACTCGCGCCGCGTCTGCGGGGCCGGCGCGCCGTGGACAGCGGAGTCGCCGTCCAGGTGGGCCTCGCCCTGCCGGTGGTGCGCGTTCTTCTTCTCGAGCGCTTCCTTGAACTTGCGCTTCATCTCCTCGCTGGAGGAGGCGCCTTCTTCGGTGCTCATGTTCGCCAGCCTAGGGCACGCCTCTGATGGGTGGGGAGGATTACCGCCGTGCTCTGCGGAAGGCGAGATCGATCACCGCACCGAGACCGAGTGCGACCGCCACGGACACCCCGACGGCCACCACGGGGCCACCGGGAACGAGAGCGGCGACGACGGCGCCCACGGATGCCTGATACGTCGCCCACCCGAACGCCGCCACGGTCACCAGACTCAGATACCGACCGGGATGTATGCGCGACGCGCCGGCGACGAGGTTGATGGCCAGACGCGCGAAAGGAACGAAGCGGGCCGTGAACAGCACCGTGGCCGTTCCGCCGTCGAGTCGGCGTCGCGCCCAGGCGAGAGCCTGACGAACGCGAGTCGCCCGCATCCATCGCCAGCGTTCCGTCCCGACCGTGCGACCGATCAGATAGCAGGCGCTGTCGCCCGCCGCGGCCGCGACTCCGGCGCAGACGATCACCGCCCACAGGGGAGGCACGCCCGACGATGAGGAGACGGCGCCGAGCGCGGTGACGGCGATCTCACCCGGCACGACGACGAAGAACGCGTCACCGAGCACGAGGAGGCTCATGACGGCGAGGGCCCAGGGGCCGGTGAGCAGATCGGACACGGCTCCAGAGTGCTCGGCGCAGGTGAACGGGAACCAACGTCCGGATAGCCGGTGACGCGCGATCCAGCATCCGGTGAACTTCTGGTGATTCAGGTCACTTCGTGGCTTCGGCAGGCGTCGTCGACGGCATCCTGAGCATGTGAGAGTCGCGATCGTCACAGAGTCCTTCCTTCCGCACATGAACGGTGTCACCGGATCCGTCCTGCAGATCCTGAAGCACCTCGAGCGCACGGGCCATGAGGCGCACGTGATCGCACCCGATGCCGTCGGCATCCCCACCGAGATCAGCGGCGCGGCGATCGAACCCATCCCGAGCCTTGCGCTCCCCGGGTACCGCAACGTGCGGGTGGGGACCTCACCCGCCCACCGCGTCGCGGCATCCCTTCGTCACTTCCGACCCGACGTCGTGCACCTCGCGTCGCCCTTCGCGCTGGGCTGGCGAGGAACGCTCGCCGCAGAGCGTCTCGACGTCGCCGCGGTCGCCGCCTACCAGACCGATGTCGCCGCGTACACGGAGCGATACCGGGTCCCCGCGACGACCGGCATCGCGCATTCGCACATCGCGCGGCTCCACCGTCGGGCGACCCTCACGCTCGCGCCGTCGGCCGACTCCGCCGAGCGTCTCGCCTCCCTCGGGGTCGATCGGGTACGCCGGTGGGGCAGAGGGGTGGACGCCGAGCGGTTCCAGCCCTCTCGCCGCAGCGACGAGATGCGAGCGCAGTGGGGTGGTGATGTCGTCATCGGATACGTCGGCCGACTCGCGCCCGAGAAGCAGGTCGAGGACCTCGCCGCGCTGCAGAGCATCCCCGGGGCCAGAGTCGTGATCGTCGGGGACGGACCCAGCCGAGCGAGGCTCGAGTCGCTGATGCCGCACGCGATCTTCCTCGGTCACCTCGACGGGGGAGCGCTCGCCGCCGCGATGGCCTCGTTCGACGTGTTCGTGCACCCGGGAGAGAGCGAGACGTTCGGACAGACGCTGCAGGAGGCGCATGCGAGCGGGATCCCCGTCGTCGCCACCGGACGAGGCGGCCCCCTCGATCTCGTCAGGATGGGGATCGACGGATGGCTCTACCGCCCGGGTGACCTCGACGACCTGCGCATGAGGGTCGCCGACCTCGCCGGAGACGAGCGTAAGCGCAGAGCATTCGGTGCGGCCGGACATGAGGCCGTGCAGGGGCGCAGCTGGGCGAGCGTGTGCGACCAGCTGCTGGGGCACTTCGACGAAGCGAGGATGCTCCGCGCCGTGGACTCAGGGCTCCGTGCCCGTCGCCTGACCCGCCCGGAGATCACCGCCCCCGTCGAGGCCCGTCGCTGGCAGCGCTACGTCGCGATGGGGGACTCGCTCACCGAAGGCCTCTGCGACCCGGCGCCCGACGGCGCCCTGCGCGGATGGGCGGATCGCCTCGCACTCCTGCTCGCCGCCCGGGGCGGCCTGCACTACGCGAACCTCGCGATCAGGTCGAAGCGCGTCCGGGACGTCTGCGAGATCCAGCTCCCCCGTGCCCTCGAGCTCGAACCGGACCTCGTGTCGATCCTCATCGGCGCGAACGACCTGGTGAAGCCGACCGTCGACATCCCTGCGCTCGCCGCAGAGGTCGAGGGGGCGGTGAGGCGGCTCCGGGGCATCGGAGCGGATGTCGTCCTGGTCACGCCGTTCCTCCCTCGTCGACGGGCGGCGGCGATGTACTCCCGGCGCTTCGCGGCCTTCGCGACAGCGCTCGCGGGCATCGCCGCCCGCACAGGGGCGATCCTGATCGACACCGACCTGCATCCGACCCTTCCGGATCGGCCGAACTGGGGCGAGGACCTCGTGCACCTCAGCAGCCGCGGTCACCGCTTCCTCGCGTACCGAGTGGGCGAGGTGCTGGCCGTCCCGCACGCCGACGCTCTGGGCGCTCTGGACGCTGCACTGCACGAGCACGAGCCGATCGGCGCGGGGCTGTGGTGGCGCAGACACGCCCTGCCCTGGGTGTGGCGCCGGATGCACGGTCGTACCGCCGGTGACGGGCGCACGGCGAAGCACGACGACTACGTGTACCTGGGACGGTCGAACTCGCGCAGCGGTGTGCGGGTGGGCTGACGGGCCCGAGGCGAGCGCGCCTGTCGCTCGAGTGGCCGGGTCGGGCCGTGACGCATGGACCCGCGTGCGATCAGCGGCGCCCCATGCCGTGATAGGTCCATCCGGCAGCGCGCCAGGCGGCCGCGTCCAGACAGTTCCTGCCGTCGATCATGACTCGTCCCGCGACGAGGGATCCTGCGTGCTCGGGGGTCATCTCGCGGCGGTAGAGGTCCCACTCCGTGACGATCACGACGGCGTCCGCGTCTCGCAGCGCATCATCGCGCTCGGCGGCGTAGCCGAGCTGCGGGTGCGCGACCATCGCATTGTCGAGAGCGGCAGGGTCCGTGACGATCACGTCCGCGCCGAGACCGCGCAGTCGCACCGCCACATCGAGGGCGGGGGAGTCGCGGATGTCATCGCTGAAGGGCTTGAACGCGGCTCCGAGCACCGCGATCCGCCGTCCGAACACGAGCCCGCCCAGGGCGTCGACGACGAGCTGGACGGCTCTGTCACGTCGCCGGAGGTTGATCGAGTCGACCTCGCGCAGGAATCCGACGGCCTCGCCTCGCCCCAGCTCCTCGGCCCGTGCGGCGAAGGCGCGGATGTCCTTCGGAAGACAGCCGCCGCCGAACCCGATGCCCGAGCCCAGATATCTCCGTCCGATCCGGGTGTCGTGCCCGAGCGCGTCCGCGAGGAGGGCGACATCTGCACCCGCGGCCTCCGCGATCTCGGCCATCGCGTTGATGAACGAGATCTTGGTCGCGAGGAAGGCGTTCGCGGCGCCCTTGACGAGTTCGGCCGTCGCCAGATCGGTCACGAGGAACGGCGTCCCCGCCTCGACCGCGGGGCGATACGCCTCGCGGAGGAGGTCGGCGGCTCGTTCACCATCGTCCCCGGAGGGAACACCCACCACGAGGCGGTCGGGCGAGATCGTGTCGTGTACCGCCCAGCCCTCGCGGAGGAACTCGGGATTCCACACCAGGGTTGCGCCGGAGTCGGCGACCGCGGTGCTCAGGCGCTCGGCCGTGCCCACCGGCACCGTCGACTTGCCGGCCACCACGTCACCGCGCCGCAGATGGGGGAGCAGCGCGTCCACGGCGGCGTCGACGAAACGAAGGTCTGCCGCGTGCCCGCCCGAGATCTGTGGAGTGCCGACGGCGATGAAGTGGACGACTGCCCCGGACGCATCCGACATCTCGCTGCTGAATCGCAATCGACCTGAGGCGAGGCCCTCCTGCAGGAGCTCAGCGAGCTGCGGCTCGAAGAACGGCGCGGCGCCGCTCGCCAGCGCCGCGATCTTCTGCGCGTCGACGTCGATGCCGACGACGTCGTGTCCGAGAGAGGCCATCGCTGCGGCGTGCACGGCACCGAGGTACCCGCATCCGATCACTGACATGCGCATGATGTCAGGACAGCGGATGCCGCTCACGCGCCGGCATCCGATCGGTGAACACCGCATGGCCGTCGCGTGTCCGAACATCCGGATGGCGCAGTCGCGGGGGTTTCCGGGGTGCCGCTGATAGGCTGGACGAGGTCGACGTCTGTCGGCTGCACAACTTCATATCGACTCATGGAGCGATCGGCGGAGAGCTGGTCCCCTGTGGTGGGTTCCTCGGCGGTTCGTCGGGTGGCTTTCTACTGGTGGCCAGCGCAGGTGACATTCGCGGGATTGCCCGCGCGCCCGTATCCGGCTGCATCCGCTCCTTCATGACACACGCTCGCGCGTCATACGGATTCGCGAGTCTAAACAAAGAAGGAGAGACCTCTTGGAAGGTCCTGAAATCACCGCCACCGAGGCCGTTCTCGACAACGGCCGCTTCGGCACCCGCACCATCCGCTTCGAGACCGGCCGCCTCGCGCAGCAGGCTCAGGGCGCAGTCGCCGCCTACCTCGACGGCGAGACCATGCTCCTCTCGGCCACGAGCGCAGGAAAGCACCCGCGCGAAGGCTTCGACTTCTTCCCGCTGACGGTCGACGTCGAAGAGCGTTCGTACGCAGCCGGCAAGATCCCCGGCTCGTTCTTCCGTCGTGAGGGTCGCCCCTCGACCGAGGCGATCCTCGTCTGCCGTCTGATCGACCGCCCGCTGCGTCCGTCGTTCGTCGACGGTCTCCGCAACGAGGTCCAGATCGTCATCACCGTGCTCTCGATCGCTCCCGGCGAGTTCTACGACGCTCTCGCGATCAACGCGGCCTCCGCGTCGACGCAGATCTCGGGTCTCCCGTTCTCTGGCCCCGTCGCCGGTGTGCGCCTCGCGTTCATCCCGGGCCAGGGCGAGCACGCCGACCAGTGGGTCGCGTTCCCCACCGCCGAGCAGGTCAGCGAGGCAGTGTTCGACCTGATCGTCGCCGGTCGTGTCGTCACCAAGTCCGACGGCACCGAGGACGTCGCGATCATGATGGTCGAGGCTGAGGCCACCGAGGGCAGCTGGAACCTGATCAAGGCCGGGGCCACGAAGCCCGACGAGGCCGTCGTCGCGCAGGGCCTCGAGGCATCCAAGCCGTTCATCGCCCAGCTCGTCAAGGCTCAGGCCGAGCTCGCCGCCACCGCGGCGAAGGAGCCGGGCGTGTACCCGGTCTTCCCGCCGTACTCCAGCGAGGTCTACGACTTCGTGGCCGAGCGCTCCTACGACGACCTGGTGAACGTCTACCAGATCGCCGACAAGCAGGAGCGTCAGGGCAAGGACGACGAGGTCAAGGACCGCGTCAAGGCGCAGCTCATCGAAGCGGTCGAGGCCGGCAACCTGCCTGCGGGCGCTCCGCTCGAGTTCTCCGCGGCGTACAAGTCCGTCACGAAGAAGATCGTCCGCGGTCGCATCCTCACGGAGAGCGTGCGCATGGACGGCCGTGGCCTGGCGGACATCCGTCCGCTCGACGCCGAGGTGCAGGTCATCCCGCGCGTCCACGGCTCGGCGATCTTCCAGCGGGGCGAGACCCAGATCATGGGTGTCACCACGCTGAACATGCTCAAGATGGAGCAGCAGATCGACTCGCTGTCGCCCACGACGAGCAAGCGCTACATGCACCACTACAACTTCCCGCCCTACTCGACCGGTGAGACCGGCCGGGTCGGTTCGCCGAAGCGTCGCGAGATCGGGCACGGCTTCCTCGCCGAGCGCGCACTCGTGCCGGTGCTGCCGAGCCGCGAGGAGTTCCCCTACGCGATCCGTCAGGTCTCCGAGGCGCTGAGCTCCAACGGCTCGACGTCGATGGGCTCCGTCTGCGCGTCGACCCTGTCGCTCCTGAACGCGGGTGTGCCGCTGCGCGCAGCCGTCGCCGGTATCGCGATGGGTCTCGTCTCCGACGAGGTCAACGGTGAGACGCGCTACGCCGCACTCACCGACATCCTCGGTGCGGAGGACGCGCTCGGCGACATGGACTTCAAGGTCGCCGGCACCAGCGAGTTCGTCACGGCCATCCAGCTCGACACGAAGCTCGACGGCATCCCGTCGTCGGTGCTCGCCGGCGCGCTGACCCAGGCTCGCGACGCACGTCTGACGATCCTCAACGTCCTGAACGCCGCGATCGACGCTCCCGACGAGATGGCGCCGACCGCGCCGCGCGTCATCAGCGTGCAGATCCCGGTCGACAAGATCGGCGAGCTGATCGGCCCGAAGGGCAAGACGATCAACGCGATCCAGGACGAGACCGGTGCGCAGATCTCCATCGAGGAGGACGGCACCGTCTACATCGGCGCGACCGACGGCCCCTCGGCCGAGGCGGCCCGTGCCCAGGTCAACGCGATCGCCAACCCGACCAACCCCGAGGTGGGCGAGCAGTTCCTCGGAACCGTCGTCAAGATCGCGACGTTCGGTGCGTTCGTCTCGCTGCTCCCGGGCAAGGACGGCCTGCTGCACGTCACCGAGGTGCGCAAGCTCGCCGGTGGCAAGCGTGTCGAGAACGTCGACGACGTGCTGTCCGTCGGTCAGAAGATCCTCGTGAAGATCACGAAGATCGACGACCGCGGCAAGCTGTCGCTCGAGCCCGTGCTCGACGACGCTCCCGCAGCGGACGCAGCTCCTGCTGAAGAGGCCGCAGCCGAGTAATCGGAGCGCTTCGATACGAGGCCCGGGCTCGTCCTCACGGACGGCCCGGGCTTCGTCGTATCCGATGTGACCAAACCGTTATGGGAAGTTCTTGCGCCGTTCCCCGGATTGGTCGGCGAGTTCGCGGATGTCGCTTACTCTCGAAGTACGCACCGGGGGGTGCATTTCAGGCAGCGACGCAGGTCGGAACGCACCGACCGACGCGGGGGTGAGGATATGCGGTTGTTCAGCGTAGGCGCAGGCACGTCGGGCGAACGCGCGCAGCAGGGCGCGGCAGAACACCCGTCCGCGCCCATCCCGATCGTCGGGCCCGGGATAGGGGAGAGCATCCGCGTCCCACTCGGCGAGACCGGCCTCGACACTTTCCCGCTCATGCTCGGTGCGGCCGAATTCGGCTGGAACGTCGACCTCGAGACGAGCCACGGAATCCTCGACCGCTACGTCGAGTTCGGCGGCAACGCGATCCATACCGCAGACGGCTTCTCGGGCGGACGCAGCGAGCACATCATCGGACAGTGGCTGCGGTCGCGCGGTCAGCGTGAACGCGCGCTTCTGAGCGTGCGGATCGGCGCGCACGCCGACAACCCCGGTCTCGGATCCGTCAACCTGGTCCGAGCGGTCGAAGGATCCCTCACGCGTTTGGGCGTCGAGCGCATCGACGTGCTCTACCTCGATGCGACCCTCGACAAGACCACCAATCTTGAGGACACGCTCGCGACCGTCGAGTGGATGGTCGAAGCGGGCAAGATCGGTGCCCTCGGCGCCTTCGGATTCGCGCCGGAGCGACTCGTCGAGGCTCGCATCCTCGCCTCGGCGGGGTACCCGCGCATCGAGGTCATCGACTCGCCTTACAACCTCGTCCGCCGACAGCCGTTCGAGGGTGATCTGCGCCTCGTGGCGGGTGCGCAGGGCCTCGCCGTGACCCCGTCCCACGCCCTGGAGCACGGGTTCCTCTCCGGGAGGCATCGCAGCAAGGCGCTGACCTCGAGAGGAGTGCGTGGCGAGCAGCTCCGCGGTCATCTCAACCGTCGGGGGACCAAGATCCTGCGTGCGCTCGACCAGGTGGCCACCGAGCTCGATGTTCCGGTGGCGGCGATCTCGATCGCCTGGCTGCTGGCGCAGCGAACGATCGCGGCGCCGATCGTCAACACCTTCGCGACCGATCACGTCGACGAGCTGATGCAGGGCGCAGGGGTCACGCTGTCGCGTGCCCAGGTCGCTGAGCTCACCCGCGCCGGCAACTGAGCGTCGTAACGCCCCTGTCACAGACCTGGCATAGGGTGGAGTGAATCCCGGCAAGCGCTGTCGATGAAGCGAGCGAGTTTGTGACGCATTACATATATCTGGTCAGACATGGTGAACATCAGGACGCCGAGCACGGTCTCGCCGACGGGCCCCTGTCGCCACGAGGCCAGCGTCAGGCGGAGCTGATCGCAGATCGGCTCTCGGGGCTCCCGCTCGATGCCGTCTGGCACTCGCCGCTGCTGCGAGCCAACGAGACGGCTCGGGCGATCGCCGCCCGCCTGCCGTCCGTCGACCCCGAGCCGACCGCTCTGCTGTTCGACTGCGTGCCCACCGGCATGACCGAAGAGACGCCTGCAGCCTACGAACCGTTCTTCGGCTCGATCACCGAGGCCGAGCTCGAGGCCGGCCGGGCCCAGATGTTCGACGCGGTGAACGAGTTCCTGGTGCGCAAGCCGGGCGACGTGCACGAGGTGCTCATCACGCACAACTTCGTGATCTCGTGGTTCGTGCGCGAGGTCCTCGGCGCGCCCGAGTGGCGCTGGATGACCCTCAACCAGGCGCACTGCGGGCTGACCGTGATCGCTCAGAAGCAGGGGCGTCCGTGGACGCTGCTCACCCATAACGACACCGGGCACCTGCCGGTGGAGCTGCGAACGGGGATCCCCGACACGATGCCGGTCTGATTCGCCGTGCTCCGGCCCGCCTGGGCGGTCGGGGAGCACCCGAGAAATAGACTGAACGCATGACCACGCAGGTAGCACTCGTCGGCGGCACCGGAAAGCTCGGCTCGATCATCCATGCGGTGATCGACGAGCTCGAGGGCTTCGAGGTGAGTCGCGTGCTCACGTCTCGGAGCGACCTCGCCGATCTCGAGGGCGCGGGGCTGGTGATCGACGCGACGACACCTCAGGTGAGCGTCGACGTCGTCCGAGCGGCGGTCGAACGACAGATCAACGTTCTCGTGGCGACGTCGGGCTGGTCGAGCGAGCGGATCGCGCTCGTACGACCGCTCGTCGAGAACGCCGGCACCGGCGTCGTCTTCATCCCGAACTTCTCGCTCGGGTCCGTGCTCGGGTCGGCTCTCGCGGCGGCTGCGGCCCCGTTCTTCGGATCCGCGGAGATCATCGAGGCGCATCACGAGGCCAAGGTCGATTCTCCGAGCGGGACCGCGATCCGCACCGCCGAGCTGATCGCGGCCGCACGCGCCGAGCAGGGCCCCGTCAGCGCTCCGCATGCCGATCAGCGTGCGCGGGGGCAGCAGGTCGGCAGCGTGCCGATCCATTCGCTGCGTCGCCCCGGCGTCATCGCGAAGCAGGAGGTCATCCTCTCCGGGCCCGGAGAGTCGTTGACGTTCACCCACGACACCGTCGACCCCGCTCTCGCCTACGCTCCCGGCATCCGTCTCGCCGTCCCCTTCGCGGCTCAGGCGACCGGTGTGTTCGTCGGCCTCGAGAGCATGATCGACATCGGCATCCGCTCGTGATGTCGCGGATCGGCGTGGGCCTCATGGGTGCGGCCCTGCTCGTCTATCTCGCGGTCGCCGTCTGGCTCGCGGTGATGTTCTTCGCCGTCGGGACGCCCGTGTCGATCGGAATGGGGATCGCGCTCATCGTGCTCGCTCCGATCGGAGCCTGGGCGCTCGTGCGTGAGATGCAGTTCGGCTTCGGCGCAGATCGCCTCGGCCGGCAGTTGGACGCCGAGGGCGGGATGCCTGAGGCGGAGACCGAACTCACCCCCAGCGGACGGATCGCCCGCGCCGATGCCGACCCGCTGATCCAGCGGTACGTCGCGGACGCGGACGCGGCACCGGGGGACTGGCGGGCTCGCTATCGCCTGGGTGTGGTGCAGGATGCGGCGGGGCGTCGTAAAGACGCCCGCGCCAGCATCCGTGAGGCCATCCGCCTCGCCCGGGGCTGACCCGGTTCAGGCGAGTGTGGCCTCGAGTGTGATCTCGATTCCGGCGAGAGCCTGAGACACGGGGCAACCCACCTTGGCCTCGGCGGCGATCGTCTGGAACGCCTCGGGAGTGAGTCCAGGCACGACGGCGTTGACGTTGAGGTGGCTTCCGGTGATGCCGACCCCCGGCTTGAAAGTGACCGACGCGCTGGTGTTGACGCGCTCCGGTGGGGTGCCGTTCTCCGAGAGCGCGTGCGAGAGCGCCATGCTGAAGCAGGAGGCATGAGCCGCGGCGATCAGTTCCTCAGGAGTGGTGGTGGTGTCGCTGCCCTCGCTGCGGGCCTTCCAGTTGATCGGGAAGGTGCCGAGCTTCGACGACGAGAAAGCGACGGTGCCCGAGCCCTCCGCGAGGGATCCGGTCCAGGTGGTGGTGGCTTCGCTGGTGACGGGCATGATTCCTCCGGTTCTCGCGCCGCGGGATGTGCGCTCGCGTGTGAGGCCAGCCTATCGACCGGGTGCGCCCGGCGGAACCGTGCTCAGGCGGCGGAGGGCGCACGACCGAGGATGCCGGCTCGCTGCAGCAGCAGGTAGATCTGGCATCCGAGGCAGAACGAGAACGCGGCGTTGAGGAAGGCGGCGATGAACGCGGCGGCCGTCGCGATCGGCAGGGCCCACGGCACACCGACGAGGTGCAGGACGAGGCCGATCGTGACGACGAAGAGCCCGACGCCCTGCGCGAAGCGCGGAGGGCGAGGGTCCTCGAGCTCGGTGGGCGGCGCGAGTCGCGGGCGCACGAATCTGCGGAACACGACGCCCCAGGGTGCCGTCGCCGGGGAGAGCACGCTCCAGAGGAAGAGCAGGGCGATGACGACCGTGAGGAGGAAGCCGGGATCGATCGCCCGCTGGACGAGCGTGGCGGCGTTGACGGCCGAGATGCCGCCGTCCGTCCGCGCCGTCGAGATGCCGATGAGGCCGAGGAAGGTCGCGGCGAGCAGCAGCACGGTCGTGATCGTCGCGGCGAAGCGCGGTCCACGAGGGTCGATACCTGCGGGAGTGGTCATCTCTGCTCCAGTCGTTCCCGCCTCAGACGGCGGCGAGTGCTTCGGTGAGTGCGTGGCGATGCGGGACGCCGTGGAACCGTGCGCGGACGGCCCCGGAGCCGTCGACGATGAACGTCGTCGGGGTCTGCAGCACCTTGTATCGTGCCGAGAGATCGGGTCGATGCGTGAGGTCGACCTCGAGGTGGTGCAGGCCGTCGGTGTCTGCGACGTAGCTCGACAGCATCCTGCGCACCTGCGGACAGCGTGCGCACATCTCGGTGCTGAACTGCACGAGCGTGGCGTGCGCGCCGAGCCGACCGGCGTCCGCATCGGCCGGATCGAACAGGAGGTGCCCGCCTCCTCGACGTCGTCCGTCGAGCAGCCGCAGCACGATCCCGACGACGGCGGCGACCACGAGGAGCGCTCCGATCACGGTGAGGGCGATTCCGGGCGACATGGATAGAGAATAAGTGCCACTCGAACACGCAGGGGCCGATGTGTCGCATCGTGACGAACGAGCTCGCCGCCCCGGCGGGCGGGTAGTCTGGCAGACATGAGCGCAGCCGTCCCGACGCCGTATGAAGACCTGCTCCGCGACGTGCTGGAGTCCGGCACGCACAAGTCGGATCGCACCGGCACGGGGACCACGAGCGTCTTCGGCAGGCAGATCCGTTTCGACCTCTCGCAGGGATTCCCGCTGATCACGACGAAGCGCGTTCACTTCAAGTCGATCGCCTATGAGCTCCTCTGGTTCCTCAGGGGCGACTCCAACGTCAAGTGGTTGCAGGAGAACGGCGTCACGATCTGGGACGAGTGGGCCGATGCCTCGGGCGATCTCGGACCCGTCTACGGCGTTCAGTGGCGGTCGTGGCCCACGCCCGACGGACAGAGCATCGATCAGTTGAGCGACGTGATCGATCAGATCCGCAAGGCTCCCGATTCCCGCCGACTGATCGTCTCGGCGTGGAATCCGGCGGACATCCCCGACATGGCCCTCGCGCCGTGCCACGCGCTCTTCCAGTTCTACGTCGCGGACGGCAAGCTCTCCTGCCAGCTCTACCAGCGCAGTGCCGATCTGTTCCTCGGCGTCCCGTTCAACATCGCCTCGTACGCGCTGCTGACGCTGATGGTGGCGCAGCAGGTCGGTCTGGAACCGGGCGACTTCGTCTGGACCGGTGGTGACTGCCACATCTACGACAACCACCTCGAGCAGGTGCGCGAGCAGCTGAGTCGCGAGGCGTATCCCTACCCGTCGCTGCGCTTCGCCCGGAAGCCGGAGTCGATCTTCGACTACGCCTACGACGACTTCGTCGTCGAGGACTACCAGCACCACGCCCCGATCAGGGCGGCGGTGGCGGTGTGACGTGGGTCGGCCTGATCTGGGCCGAAGCGCAGGGCGGTGTCATCGGAGCCGAAGGCGGAATGCCGTGGAACGTCCCCGAAGATCTCGCGCACTTCAAAGAGAAGACCCTCGGGGCGCCCGTGATCATGGGGCGCAAGACCTGGGACTCGCTGCCTGAGCGGTTCCGCCCGCTCCCCGGACGCGAGAACATCGTCATCACGCGCCAGCAGGACTGGACCGAAGAGGGCGTGACCCGCGCAGCCACCGTCACCGATGCGGTGCGCGGGCACGAGAAGGTCTGGATCATCGGTGGAGCCGAGATCTTCCGACTTGTGATCGCCGACGCCGACCGTCTCGAGGTCACCGAGCTCGATCTCGCCGTCGCGGGCGACGCGTACGCCCCGTCGAAGGCCGGATGGCGTCTGGTCGACGAGGGGGAGTGGCAGACCTCGCGTTCGGGAGTCCGCTTCCGCTTCCTGGGATACGAGCGCTGATGCCCACCGCACTGATCACGGGAGCGAGCGCCGGGCTCGGCGTCGAGTTCGCCCGTCAGCTCGCCCGTCGTCGTGCCGATCTCGTGCTGGTGGCCCGCTCGGCGGATGCTCTCGAGAGCGTCGCGGCCGAACTGCGCAGCGAGTACGGCATCGCGGTCGAGATCATCGTCGCGGATCTCTCCGTCGCCGCCGATGTCGACAGGGTCGCCGACCGTCTCCGTGACGCCTCCGATCCGGTGGATCTGCTGATCAACAACGCCGGCTTCGGCCTGCCTCTGCAGTTCGCCGACAACGACATCGACGACGAGGTGCGGCATCTCCGCGTCCACGTCGAGGCGTCGATGCGTCTCATGCACGCGGCGCTCGGGTCGATGCGCGGCCGCGGTGGACGCATCATCAACGTCGCATCCGTCGCCGGATTCATCTCCCGCTCGACGTACTCGGCCTGCAAGAGCTGGCTCATCGGCTTCAGCCGCTGGGCGAACGCCGAGTACGCCGCCGACAGGGTCAGTGTGACCGCGGTCTGCCCCGGGTTCACGCACACGACCTTCCACGAGCGGATGGGGCTCGCGCCCGGGCACGAGGGTGTCCCGGCGTTCATGTGGCTGGATGCACGTGATGTCGTGCGCGAAGGCCTCCGAGATGCGGCGCGAGGCAAGGCCGTCTCGATCCCGTCGCTGCGCTACAAAGCGATCGTCGCGCTCGCTAGTCTGCTCCCGAGCTCGGTGACCTCCGGCGTCGCGCGACGGGGTCGCGTCTGACCTGAGCAGGCGGGCGAGCTCGTCGGGCTGGTGCTCCGGGACGAGGTCGCCATCGCCCGCGGCGATGTCATCCGCGCTGCCCGGTCTGCGTGAGCGTCACGCGAACCGATACGCTTGGGGGCATGACGCACTCGGGCAACCCTTTCGGACAGGTTCTCGTCGCGCTCGTCACTCCGATGACGGCCGACGGCGAAGTCGATTGGCCCGCCGTCGAGAAGCACATCGATGATGTCATCACCGCAGGTGCTGACGGAATCGTCGTGACGGGAACGACCGGCGAGACCTCGACCCTCACGGACCCCGAGAAGCTCAAGCTCGTCGAGATCGGCAAGTCGGTCTCCGCCGGCCGCGCCAAGATCATCACGGGTGGCGGATCCAACGAGACCGCCCACGCGATCGAGCTGTACAAGGCCAGCGAGAAGGCCGGCGCCGACGGCATCATGATCGTCACGCCGTACTACAACAAGCCCACGCAGGCCGGCATCCTGACCCACTTCCGTCTGGTGGCCGACGCCACCGACCTCCCGGTGATCCTCTACGACATCCCGGGCCGCACGGGCGTGCCGATCAAGTACGAGACCATCCTGCGACTCGCGAAGCACCCGAACATCCTCGCCGTGAAGGACGCCAAGGGCGACTTCTCCGAAGTGAGCCGCGTGCTCAACCAGACCGACCTCATGTACTTCTCGGGCGACGACGCGAACGTGCTTCCGCACCTCGCGATCGGCGCGACCGGTCTGATCGGCGTGACCGCGAACATCGCCGCGACTCCGTACCGCACCATCATCGACGCGGTGAACCGCGGCGACCTCACGACCGCGACCGCGGAGCACAAGCGCCTGGAGCCGCTGGTGCGCGCCGTCATGACGCACGTGCCGGGCACGGTCGCGGCGAAGTACATCCTGCACGGACTCGGCCGAATCTCGAGCCCGCGCGTCCGTCTGCCGCTCGTCGGTCCCGAAGAGTGGGAGGCCGCCCTCATCGAGGACGAGCTCGATCTCGTGAAGGACGTTCCGGGCGCAGACTTCTCCAACTTCCGCCCCGACCGCAACGCGGCCGCGGGCGGTGCCCTGCCGAAGGTGCACGGCACGACCCGCTGACATCGGGCGCGGTGAGCCGCGTCACAACGAACGAACGGACGCGTGGAGTGTCCGACTGAGGAGACAGCATGTCCACCCCGATCGCAGAACCCGCAGCACTCGACGAGGGGACGCTGCGGGTCACCCCGCTCGGCGGCCTCGGCGAGATCGGCCGCAACATGACGATCTTCGAGTTCGACGGCAAGATCCTGATCGTCGACTGCGGCGTGCTCTTCCCCGAGGAGCACCAGCCGGGCGTCGATCTGATCCTGCCGGACTTCGAGCCGATCAAGGGACGCCTCGACGACATCGTCGGAGTGGTCCTCACGCACGGTCACGAGGACCACATCGGCGCGGTTCCCTACCTGCTCCGCCTCAAGAGCGACATCCCCATCATCGGATCGGGTCTCACGCTCGCCCTCGTCGAGGCCAAGCTCAAGGAACACCGCATCAAGGCGTTCACCCTCACCGTGAAGGAAGGGCAGCGCGAGCAGGTCGGCCCGTTCGATCTCGAGTTCGTCGCGGTCAACCACTCGATCCCCGATGCGCTCGCGGTCGCGATCCGCACGCCCGCGGGCCTCGTGCTGGCGACCGGTGACTTCAAGATGGACCAGCTGCCGCTCGACGGTCGCATCACCGACCTCCGTGCGTTCGCGCGCCTCGGCGAGGAGGGCGTCGACCTGTTCCTGGTCGACTCCACGAACGCGGACGTGCCCGGCTTCACGCCGACCGAGCGCTCGATCGGACCGGTGCTCGACCAGGTGATCGGCAAGGCTCCGCGCCGCGTGATCGTCGCGAGCTTCTCCAGTCACGTGCACCGAGTGCAGCAGGTCCTCGACGCGGCCCACGCGCACGGACGCCGCGTCGCGCTGCTCGGGCGGAGCATGCTGCGCAACATGACGATCGCCGAGGACCTCGGCTATCTGAAGGTGCCGAGCGGTCTGCTGATCGACTACAAGAAAGCGCGCGATCTTCCCGACGACAAGATCGTCTACATGTCCACGGGGTCGCAGGGTGAGCCGATGGCGGTGCTCAGCCGGATGGCGAACCTCGACCACGCGATCGAGCCCGGCCCCGGCGACACCGTCATCCTGGCGTCCAGCCTGATCCCCGGTAACGAGAACGCCGTGTACCGCGTGATCGACGGCCTGACCAAGCTCGGCGCGAACGTGGTCCACAAGGCGAACGCGAAGGTCCATGTCTCGGGGCACGCGGCCGCAGGCGAGCTGATCTACTGCTACAACATCCTCAAGCCGAAGAACGTCCTCCCCGTGCACGGCGAGTACCGCCACCTCATCGCGAACGCGAAGCTCGCTCAGGACACCGGCGTCGAGGCCGAGCGGACGATCATCGCCTCGAACGGCACGGTGATCGATCTGAAGGACGGCGACGCTCGCGTGGTCGGTCAGCTCGACCTCGGTTTCGTCTACGTCGACGGCTCGACGGTGGGCGCCATCACCGACGCCGACCTCAAGGACCGCCGCATCCTGGCCGAAGAGGGCTTCGTCTCGGTGATCGTCGTGGTGGATGCCCAGACCGGGCGGATCATCTCGGGCCCGGAGATCCATGCACGGGGTATCGCCGAAGACGACTCCGTGTTCGATGACGTCACGCCGAAGATCATCGCCGCGCTCAAGGAGGCGTCCGGCAACGGCGTCCGGGACACGCATGCGCTCTCTCAGGTCATCCGCCGCACGATCGGACGCTGGGTCAACCAGAAGCTCCGCCGTCGTCCGATGATCGTCCCCCTCGTCATCGAAGCCTGATCACGCGGTCGCGCGTTCACAGTGGGACGACACCCGGCTGTAACGCGCGCACCGTAGGCTCTGTGCATGTCGGACTCCTTCTCGATCAGACCCGCCGCGCAGGCGGACGGGAGCTTTCTCGGCGACATGGTCGTCGAGGCGGCGAACTGGCGCTCGGGCGGAGCGCGGGCGCGCCATGAGATCCTGACCGCGGCCGAGCACCGACGTTACATCGCAGGGTGGATGCGGCCGGCGGACGCGGGTTTCGTGGCGATCGACACCGAGGGGCAGCCCATCGGTGCTGCCTGGTACCGGATGCTGTCGCAGGATGACCCGGGGTTCGGCTTCGTGGGAACGGCCGTGCCCGAACTCATCATCGGAGTTCAGCCGATCTGGCGTGCCCACGGCGTCGGCCGGACGCTGCTGCGCCGGTTGGTGGCCCACGCGGGGGAGCAGGGGCATCCGAGGATCAGCCTGAGCGTGGAACGCGACAACTTCGCGCGCACCCTCTATCGGTCGGAGGGGTTCGTCGTCACGGACGTCGGGGATGCCCGCGACACCATGGTGCACCGCGCGTCCTGAAGAGGGCCGCAGCACCCGCGCGAAGACGCCGGAATGCCGCGTCATTACGGGTAATGTCGGCCTCTGGTCGTAACGTGAGAGCATGGCCAGGAGTACCACGAAGTCAGCGCGCGCGTCCGAGAGCGCCACGCCTCGCCCCAAGAGGCAGGCCGCTCCGAAGGCTCAGGCTGCGCCGAAGAAGTACATCGACGAACTCGACAAGCCTCCCGTCGCCGTGCGCGCGTGGGGCGGTCTCGCCCACGGCGTCGGTGGACTCTTCCGTGCGTTCGGTCCTGAGACCCTCGAGAAGGACGACCGGCGTGACGGCTTCCCGTTCCTGCTCGTGCTGCTTGCGATCGCCGGCGCAGTCAACGAGTGGTTCTTCATCGGCAACGAGGTCGCGTCGAACATCAGCGCCTACTCGGTCGGTCTGCTGGTCGGCCGCGTCGCCTTCGTGATGCCGGTGCTGCTTCTGCTGCTGGCCGGTTGGCTGTTCCGTCATCCGTCCTCCGTCCACGACAACGGGCGCATCGGCATCGGGTTCGGCCTCTTCGTGCTCACCCTCGCGGGCTTCTGCCACATCGCCGCCGGCCGAGCCGACTCGGCAGGACTGCTGGTGCGTGCCCAGCCGAAAGACGGCATGCCGGCACTGAGCGAGGCCGGCGGTCTCTTCGGGTGGATGGTCGGCGAGCCCCTCTCGTACCTCACGCCCGTCGGCGCGTACATCGTGCTGGCGCTCCTCGCGGGGCTGAGCGTGCTGATCCTCACCAAGACGCCGCCGAACCGCATCGGTCAGCGACTCGGCGACCTGTACGCGTGGATGTTCGATGCCGAGCGCACCGAGAAGCCGTCGAAGGACGCGGTCGCGATCGACGACGCCGACAAGGTCGACGACCCGGATGTCCTGCCCTGGTGGCGGCGGAACAAGACGGGTCGTGAAGAGGACCCCGACGAGGGGACTCTCGGATCCGACGACATCACCGCTCTCCTCACCACCTCCGAGCCGACGCCCGCCTACGACCAGGCCGTCGTGGTCGAAGACCCGTACGATGCCGCGACCGAAGTGCTGTCCGAGGTGCGCTCCGTGACGGAGTCGTTGGCCGGTCAGCAGACCACCGCGCTGCTCGATGACGGGTCCGACACCGGCGAGGTTCCCGAGCTGCCGGGCCTCGACGGGTTCGGAACCCCCGGGCCGGGGGAGCGGGGCCCCCAGGCGCCCGTCGCTCCGTACATCCTGCCGTCTCCGGGGCTGCTCGTCGAAGGGCCGCCCCCTGTCGTCCGTTCCGAGGCGACCGACAAGGTGATCGAGCAGATCACGAGCGTGCTGAGCCAGTTCAAGGTCGATGCGAAGGTGACCGGCTTCTCGCGGGGCCCGACGGTCACGCAGTACGAGGTCGAGGTCGGCCACGGCGTCAAGGTCGAGAAGATCCTCCAGCTGAGCAACAACTTCGCGTACGCCGTCGCTTCCAACGACGTGCGCATCCTGTCGCCGATCCCGGGCAAGAGCGCCATCGGCATCGAGATCCCCAACGCCGACAAGGAGATGGTCGCGCTCGGCGACGTGCTGCGGTCCCCGGCCGCGCACAAGAGCACGCATCCGATGACCATCGGCGTCGGAAAGGACGTCGGCGGCAACATCGTCATCGCGAACCTCGCAAAGATGCCTCACCTCCTCGTCGCCGGTTCCACGGGTTCCGGTAAGTCGAGCTTCGTGAACTCCATGATCACGAGCCTGCTGATGCGCGCGCGTCCCTCGGACGTGCGGATGGTCCTCATCGACCCGAAGCGCGTCGAGCTCACCAGCTATGCGGGTGTTCCGCACCTGATCACGCCGATCATCACGAACCCCAAGAAGGCTGCCGAGGCACTCCAGTGGGTCGTGAAGGAGATGGACATGCGGTACGACGACCTCGCGTCGTTCGGATTCCGCCACATCGACGATTTCAACCGCGCAGTGCGTGCAGGCGAGGTCGAGCTGCCCGTGGGGAGCGAGCGGGTGCTCAAGCCGTACCCGTATCTCCTCGTGGTCGTCGACGAGCTCGCCGACCTGATGATGGTCGCTCCCCGTGACGTCGAGGACTCGATCGTCCGCATCACCCAGCTCGCTCGAGCCTCCGGGATCCACCTGGTGCTCGCGACGCAGCGACCGAGCGTCGACGTCGTCACAGGTCTGATCAAGGCCAATGTGCCCTCCCGACTCGCATTCGCCGTGACCAGCGTCACCGACAGCCGAGTGATCCTCGACAGCCCAGGTGCCGACAAGCTGATCGGGCAGGGTGACGCGCTCTTCTCACCGATGGGGTCGTCGAAGCCGTTCCGTCTGCAGGGTGCGTGGGTCGACGAGAAGGAGATCGACGCGGTCGTGAAGCACGTCACCCGCCAGGCTCGGCCGGACTACCGTGCCGACGTCCAGGAGGCGATGGAGCCGACCAAGAAGAAGGAGGTCGACGAGGACATCGGAGATGATCTCGAGCTGCTGCTCGCGGCGGCCGAGCTCATCGTGTCTTCGCAGTTCGGATCGACGTCGATGCTCCAGCGCAAGCTGCGCGTGGGCTTCGCGAAGGCCGGTCGCCTGATGGACCTTCTGGAGTCGCGCGAGATCGTCGGGCCCTCCGAGGGGTCCAAGGCACGCGATGTGCTGGCTACCGCCGAGCAGCTGCCGCAGGTCATGGCGAAGCTCCGAGGCGACGACGTGCCGGCCGCAGCACCCGCAGCACCCGCAGCGGCCCCGGCGACGGCCGCGGGTCTGCCGCATGACCCGGTCGAGGCCCAGTTCCAGGGGCTTCCGGTCGTCGAAGCCGATGACGATGGCGATGAAGACGCCTGGGGATTGACGGGACGCGACTGATGGCCATCCCTCGGCAGCTTCCCAACGCGATCACCATCGCTCGCATACCTCTCGCGGTCGTCTTCCTCGTCCTGCTCCTGATCGGTGGAACCTACGGCATCGGTGACATCACCGTGCGCTGGATCGCGGCTGTCCTCTTCATCGTGGCGATCTCGACGGACTGGGTCGACGGCTACCTCGCGCGCAAGTACGAGATCGTCAGCGACTTCGGCAAGCTCTGGGATCCGATCGCAGACAAGCTCCTCACGGGGGCGGGCTTCATCGGTCTCGCGCTGCTGGGCGAACTGAGCTGGTGGCTCGTCATCATCATCCTGATCCGCGAGTGGGGCATCACGATCCATCGCCTGATGGTCGCGAAGGAGCACGTCGTCGCTGCGGCGTGGATGGGCAAGATCAAGACAGCGGTGCAGGCAGTCGCCCTGTCCTGGGCGCTGCTCCCTCTCCACGTGGTGATCGGGCTCGAGCCGTGGGTGCTCGTGACGGCGATCCTGATGATCGTGGTCCTGATCCTCACTGTGGTGAGCGGCATCGACTACATCGTCGCGCAGGTCCGAGGGTCTCGGCAGCCGTCGTGACGACGGAATCGGAGGCACTGGATGCTCTCGTCGAACGCGGGTGGACGCTGGGCATCGCGGAGTCTCTGACAGGTGGTGCCCTCGCGGCGGAGATCGTGTCCGTCCCCGGGGCCTCGGTCGCGCTGCTGGGCGCCGTCGTCGCGTACGCGACGCCGGTGAAGCGCACGCTTCTCGGAGTGGACGCCGACCTCCTGGCCGCATATGGCCCCGTGCACCCCGAGGTCGCGCGGCAGATGGCAGACGGGGTGCGACGCGCGGTGACCGTGGACGGGCGCGCTGCGGACGTGGGGGTATCGACCACCGGCATCGCCGGGCCCGCGTCCCCCGACGGTCAGCCCGTCGGCACGGTGCACATCGCGGTCGTGACGCCGACCTCAGCCGTGAGCGAGTCCCACATCTTCCCCGGCGATCGCGCGGAGATCCGCGCGCAGACCGTCGATGCCGCGGTCTCTCTGCTGCGTCGAATCGTGCGGGAATAGGCGCGGCACGAGTTCCGTTGTCATCAATGTGCTCACACCGAAAGCACAGCGTGCGAAGGTAGATTTTGTGAAGGTCAGTAGGACTAGACTGGCGATCTCATCGGGGGAGACCTCGAGAAGACGATCTGGGAGGAGGTTCCGATGATTCTTGTACGACAGGAAATCGGCGATGTGCTGAGGGACTTCCGCCTGCAGAAGGGGCGTACGCTCCGGCAGGTTGCAAGCAAGGCATCCGTCGCCCTCGGCTACCTCAGTGAGGTGGAACGAGGTCAGAAAGAGGCATCGAGCGAGATCCTCGCCTCGGTGGCCGATGCGCTCGACGTTCCCATCTCGATCATCATGCGCGAGGTCGGAGACCGCATCTCCGTGCTCGAGGGCATTCAGGTGTTCCCGGACGTCGTCCCTGACGACCTGGTCGCCTCGATCGAGCCCGAGCTCTCGCTCCACTGAACCCTCCGGGCGCTTCCTCTCCATGAGACGCAGTGAATTCCTCCGCGCCGTCGACGCGGAGTTCGGCGGTCGTGGGCCGTCTCTCGTCAGCGACCTCGTCCTGACTCAGCTCTCCGGACGCACCGCCGATCAGGCGTTGGGCGACGGAGTTCCTCCTCGCGACATCTGGCTCGCACTCTGCGCAGAGACGGATGTGCCCGCCGAACGCCGCCATGGTGCCGGGCGCCTGGAGCCGCGCAAGAGGTGAGCTCTCCGCCGGCTCTACGTGTTCGACGCCTTCGATTCGCCTGACGTCGCGACACGCCAGCACGGCGTGTTGTCGAATATGTGTTCGAAACCGGCGTAGTCTTCTGCACAAGTGGTTCAGAGATCTTGTTCTCCCTGTTTCCCGGTGCCGGCGACTCAATGTCAGAGGCCCCTCGTACGGTGAGAAGCAAGCCGAAGAGCCATACGCCTTGTCGGAGAGTTCCGCCCAGCCGGGAGGACCGCGACAGCCTACAGGCGGCACCACGCGAGCATAAGGAGCCCGTCATGCCATCACCCGCTGACCGCGAGAAGTCCCTCGAGACCGCACTCGCACAGATCGATCGCCAGTTCGGAAAGGGCTCGGTCATGCGGCTGGGCAGCGACGAGCGTGCCCCCGTCGCCGTGATCCCGACCGGCTCCATCGCCCTCGACGTCGCTCTCGGCGTCGGAGGCCTTCCGCGTGGTCGAATCGTAGAGATCTACGGTCCAGAGTCGTCCGGTAAGACGACTCTCACGCTGCACGCGATCGCCAATGCTCAGCGTGCCGGCGGAATCGCGGCCTTCATCGATGCTGAGCACGCGCTCGACCCCGACTACGCGGCGAAGCTCGGCGTCGACATCGATGCCCTTCTCGTCTCGCAGCCTGACACGGGTGAGCAGGCTCTGGAGATCGCCGACATGCTCGTGCGTTCCGGGGCCATCGACCTCATCGTCATCGACTCCGTGGCGGCTCTCGTGCCGCGCGCCGAGATCGAGGGTGAGATGGGTGACTCGCACGTCGGTCTCCAGGCTCGACTGATGTCCCAGGCGCTGCGAAAGCTCACGGGTGGACTCAACCAGACGAACACGACGATGATCTTCATCAACCAGCTGCGTGAGAAGATCGGTGTCTTCTTCGGATCGCCCGAGACCACCGCGGGTGGAAAGGCGCTGAAGTTCTACGCGTCGGTTCGCATGGACATCCGCCGAATCGAGACGCTCAAGGACGGCACCGATGCGGTCGGAAACCGCACCAGGGTCAAGGTCGTGAAGAACAAGATGGCTCCGCCCTTCAAGCAGGCGGAGTTCGACATCCTCTACGGTGTCGGCATCTCGCGTGAGGGCAGCCTGATCGACTTCGGTGTCGAGCACGGCATCGTCAAGAAGTCGGGTTCCTGGTACACCTACGACGGTGATCAGCTCGGGCAGGGCAAGGAGAACGCGCGTACGTTCCTGCTCAAGAACCCAGACATCGCACTGGCGATCGAGACGCAGATCAAGCAGAAGCTCGGTATCGGCGGCGCCGTCGACGCACCGGCTGACGAGCTCGCCGAGCGTCGTCCGGCGTGATCGTGATGGTTCTGGGTTGTGTGGCAACCGGAGCGAACCATGAGTGAGGGCGGGGGCGAGCGGGATCAGCTCGCCCCCGTCATCCCGCTGTTCGGGCGGACTGCCGCGCGCTCGGGCTCCACCGACGACGGTTCAGGGGTCGGTGGGTCGGCTCGTGACGACCGCACCGGGTCTGGTCGAGCCGGAGCAGACGCCGAAGCCGGAACCGACGGGCTGGCCGAAGCCAACGGATCGTCTGACGCCGGTTCTCGATCCGGGGCGGATGTGGGTGAGAATTCTCGACCCGATGTCTCCACGTGGAACTCCACGTGGAGTGATCTCGGCTCGACGAGAGCCTCGACGCCCGATTCTCGAGATCCGAGCGACCGGCACCCCGCTCGCGGTGCCGCGGGACGGTCTGCACCGCGCTTGCGTGCACTGCAACCGCCGGGCGATCTCGGCGGCGAGTTCGGAGGCGTGGATCCTGCACGCGTGCGTGAAGCCGCGGAAGAGCTTCTCGTGCGCAAGCTGCGCTCTCGATCGCTCTCGATCTCCGAAGCGCGCATGGTGCTCAAAGGGTACGAACAAGACGGAACGCGGCTCGACTCGGGCGCGATCGACGACGTCCTCGACGACTTCTGTCGACGGGGGTATCTCGACGATGCTCTCCTCGCCGGTCAACTCGTCACCTCGGGGGTCGAGCGAAAGGGTCAGGGCCGCGTGGCGCTCTCGAGAGCTCTGGCCCAGCGCGGGATTCCTCGTGATGTGGTCGACGCGGCGCTCGACGAGCTGCCCGACGACGATGCCGAGCGGGCGCTCGAGTACGCGCGCACCAAGGCACGGGGCCTGTCTCGTCTCGACGGTGACACCGCGTTGCGGCGCCTGGTCGGTCAGCTCTCCCGCCGCGGGTACAACGGCTCGGTCGCGATGACCGCTGCGAAGAGGGCTCTCGCCGAGGCCTCTTTCGGCGGGTCGACATCAGGGGTCCGTTTCGTCGACTCCGACTGACGAGTCCGGCCTCGAGGGTGTCGGGTTCCGGGTCGGTACCGCTCGGGCGTCCGCTCGGGAAGCGCTCGTACAATGGGGGAATCATGACTATCCCGCGCAGTGAACCGACGATCATCAGCTCGTCGTCGGCAGCAATCGACTCCGACGGTCGCACCCGCTCGTACGAGGTGCGCACCTTCGGGTGCCAGATGAACGTCCACGACTCCGAGCGACTCTCGGGGTCTATGGAGAGCGCAGGATACGTCCGCGCCTCCGACGGCTCTGAGGCCGACGTCGTGATCATCAACACGTGCGCGGTCCGCGACAACGCCGCGGGGAAGCTCTACGGCACCCTGGGCCAGCTGGCGGCGGTCAAGCGTCGCAAGGACGGCATGCAGATCGCTGTCGGCGGATGCCTCGCGCAGATGGACAAGCAGGCAGTGCTCGACAAGGCTCCCTGGGTCGACGTCGTCTTCGGCACACACAACATGGGTTCACTCCCCGGACTGCTCGAGCGCGCGCGCCACAACGGCGACGCCGAGCTCGAGATCCTGGAGTCGCTCGAAGTCTTCCCGTCCACCCTCCCCACCAAGCGTGACTCCGCTCACAGCGGCTGGGTCTCGATCTCCGTCGGGTGCAACAACACGTGCACTTTCTGCATCGTTCCGAGCCTCCGCGGCAAGGAGAAGGACCGGCGCCCGGGAGACATCCTGAACGAGATCCGGCTCCTGGTCGAAGATGGCGCGATCGAGGTGACCCTGCTCGGACAGAACGTCAACTCCTACGGAGTCGAGTTCGGCGACCGTCAGGCGTTCGGCAAGCTGCTGCGCGCCGCGGGCGAGATCCAAGGACTCGAGCGCATCCGCTTCACGAGCCCCCACCCTGCCGCCTTCACGGACGACGTGATCGATGCGATGGCCGAGACGGCGAACGTCATGCCGCAGCTGCACATGCCGCTGCAGTCCGGCAGTGACAGGATCCTCAAGGCGATGCGGCGGTCGTACCGGAGCGAGAGGTTCCTCGGGATCCTCGACCGGGTACGGGACCGCATTCCGAACGCGGCGATCACGACCGACATCATCGTCGGATTCCCCGGTGAGACCGACGAGGACTTCGAAGACACGATGCGCGTGGTCGAGCAGGCCCGCTTCTCGAGCGCATTCACCTTCCAGTACTCGATCCGTGAGGGCACGCCCGCGGCGACCATGGAAGACCAGGTTCCCAAGGCCGTCGTGCAGGAGCGCTACAACCGCCTGATCGCGCTGCAGGAGCGCATCTCTCTGGAAGAGAACCAGAAGCAGGTGGGCCGCGAGGTCGAGGTGCTCGTGTCCACGGGCGAGGGCAAGAAGGATGCCGAGACGCACCGCCTCACCGGGCGAGGCGAGGACAACCGACTCGTGCACTTCGAGGTCACACCCGGATCCGCTGTGCCGCGGCCCGGCGACGTCGTCTCGGTGACCATCACGCATGCAGCGCCGTTCCATCTGCTCGCCGACGATCCCACCGGAGCACCGCTGCGCATCCGTCGCACCCGCGGCGGGGACGCATGGGATCGCGCGCAGGCGGACTCGTGCGCTGTTCCGGCGGCGGCCACGGGTGACGGACCCCGCGCAGTCTCACTCGGCGTGCCGACGCTTCGCGTCGGCGTGTGACCGCTCCCCGGCATATGACCGTTCCGGTCCCCCAGGGCGGGGCGCACTCACCGCGGCTGTGGGCGATCGTCGGAGCGACAGGCACGGGTAAGAGCGACCTCGCTCTTGACCTCGCCGAGATGCTCCGTCAGCGCGGCAATCCTGCCGAGATCGTCAACGCGGATGCCATGCAGCTCTACCGGGGTATGGACATCGGAACGGCGAAGCTCACTCCGAGTGAGCGTCGAGGTATCCCGCACCATCTCTTCGACGTCCGAGAACTCGACGAGGAGGCCGCGGTCGCCTGGTACCAGCCTCTTGCGCGTGCGGCCGTGACCGATATCCAGGAGCGCGGCGGCGATGCGATCCTCGTCGGCGGCTCCGGCTTGTATGTGTCGAGCGTCGTCTTCGACTTCGCCTTCCCCCCGCGCGACCCGGTGATCCGAGAGCGTCTCGAGAGCGAGCTCGCCGCTGATGGAGTCGGTGCGCTGCTCGAGCGGCTGCGCAACCTCGATCCGGCGACGGCGTCGAAAGTCGACCCCAAGAACAGTCGGCGCGTCATCCGTGCGCTGGAGGTCCTCGAGCAGGGGAGCTCCACGCACGGTGCGGCGCTCCCCGAGAAGCCCTCGCTCTGGCAGCCCGACACACGCCTGATCGGTCTGCACGTCGACCGTGGGACGCTGGTCGACAGGCTCGACGCGAGAGTCGACCGCATGTGGGAAGCCGGGCTCGTCGACGAGGTGCGGGGGCTCCGCGAGCACGGGCTCGAACGGGGCGTGACGGCCCAGCGAGCGATCGGCTACGCTCAGGCGCTCGGCGAGCTCGACGGACGGCTCTCCCGCGCCGAAGCGATCGCCGAGACGCAGGCGCTCACCCGTCGATACGCCCGTCGTCAGGTCTCCTGGTTCAAGCGGTACCCGGAACTGACCTGGCATGAACCGCCGGTCGACGCCGCCCCGCTCCTCGAACCGTGATGCGGATGTGCGTCGCGACCTGATGTCGGTGGTCGATGGAAAGCTGAGTACATGGCGACCCACTTCTACACCGCAAGCAGCCTCGACGGATTCATCGCGACCGACGAGCATTCTCTCGACTGGCTCCTGAAGCAGGACATCGACCAGGACGGTCCGATGTCGTACGCCGCCTTCGAGAAGACGATCGGCGCGCTCGCGATGGGAGCATCGACGTACGAGTGGGTCATGCGGCATGAAGAGGGGCGTTGGGGGTATACCCAGCCGACGTGGGTGTTCTCGCACCGGACGCTCGAGGTCCCCGAGGGCGCGGACATCCGCGTGACCCAGGGCAACGTCGCCGACGTCCATCCCGACATGCTCGACGCGGCGGCCGGCAAGGATCTGTGGGTCGTCGGTGGGGGAGACCTGGCAGGGCAGTTCGCCGATGCGGGCCTGCTCGACGAGGTGTGGGTGCAGTACGCACCGGTGACGCTCGGATCCGGGGCGCCGCTGCTGCCGAGGTCTCTCGACCTCGAACTCCTCGATGTCGCGCGCAACCGCAACTTCATGTGCGGTCGGTATCGGGTGGTTCGTGACTGATCCGGCGTCGAATCTAGACTGGGGGCATGGAGTGGGCAGTACGGGCGTTCGAGCGCGCCGACACGGAATCGGTGGTCGCGCTCTGGGATGAAGCGGGCCTGACCCGACCGTGGAACGACCCTCGGCTCGACATCGAACGCAAGCTCACGGTGCATCCCGAGCTCTTCCTCGTCGTCGAGGAGTCGGAGGGAGGGGGCTCGGAGCGAGAGTCCGACGAGCGGCTGATCGTCGGCTCCGTCATGGCCGGGTATGACGGCCACCGCGGGTGGCTCTACTATCTGGCCACAGCGGCATCGCATCGCCAGCGTGGGGTCGCCCGATCGCTCGTCCGAGAGGCTGAGCGTCGACTTCTCGCGATGGGATGCCCGAAGGTGCAGCTCATGGTCAGAGAGGGGAACGACGCGGTGCTGGGCTTCTACGACGCGCTCGGTTATGAGCGCTTCTCCGTGTCGAACACGGGCAAGCGTCTGATCGTCGACGCATAGCGGAGATCTCTAGACTGGTCGAATGGTCGCATTCACCAAAGGTCACGGCACCGGCAACGATTTCGTCATCATCGCCGACCCCGACGGGGCTCTCGATCTGAGTGCCGAGCAGGTCGCCGTGCTGTGCGACCGACACTTCGGCATCGGCGCAGACGGCATCCTCCGTGTCGTGCGCTCCGCCGCGATCGCCGAGGGACAGGCCGCGCTCGCTGAGGAACCCGACGCCGAGTGGTTCATGGACTACCGGAACGCCGACGGGTCGATCGCCGAGATGTGCGGCAACGGGATCCGGGTGTTCGCGCACTACCTCGTGCGCTCCGGCCTCGCGACCATCGAGCCGGGATCCACACTGCCGATCGGAACCCGCGCAGGCGTCCGCGACGTCACGCGGAGCGAGACCGGGTACCAGGTCGATCTCGGCCTCTGGAAGCTCTCGGGCGACGATCCGCTCGTCACTACCGACGGCCTTGCGGTGACGCGGCCCGGACTCGGAATCGACGTCGGGAACCCCCACGTGGTGGTCGCTCTCGCCTCCGAGGCCGAACTCGCCTCGTTGGAACTGCACCGCGCCCCCGCGCTCGATCCGGTGCTTCCGGCGGGAGCGAACGTCGAGTTCGTCGTCCCGGGTGAGCCGCTCGTGCGCGACGGAATCGGTCACGTCACCATGCGCGTGTCCGAGCGTGGAGTCGGCGAGACGCTCAGCTGCGGCACCGGTGTGGCAGCCACGGCTCTGGCCGTCCGTCACTGGGCGGGTGAGAAGGCTCCCCACAACTGGCGCGTCGAGGTGCCCGGCGGCACACTGGGCGTGCGTATGTTCCCTGCGGAGGACGGTGAGCATGTCGCTCTGTCCGGACCCGCTCAGCTGGTGTTCAGCGGTGAGGTCGACCTGATCTGATGCGGGCGATCGAGCCCGTCGACCTGGTCATCTTCGACTGCGACGGTGTTCTCGTGGACAGCGAGCGCCTCTCGATCGAGGTGGATCGTCGGGTCCTCGCCGATCTCGGGTGGACTCTCTCGCGGGAGGAGATCCTGCACCGCTTCGTCGGCCGTTCCTCCGCGCACTTCCGCTCCGAGATCGAAGCGCATCTCGGGCGCTCGCTCGCGGATGACTGGGAGACGCCCTACCAGCCCTGGTACGTCGACGCGTTCGAGCGCGAACTCACGGCAGTGCCCGGTATCGAGGCGGCGCTCGATGAGCTCTCGGTGACGACGTGCGTCGCATCGAGCGGGGCGCATGCGAAGATCCGACGGACACTGGGCTTGACCGGACTGCTCCCACGTTTCGAGGGGCGGATATTCAGCGCCGACGACGTCCAGAACGGCAAGCCGGCCCCTGATCTCTTCCTGCATGCGGCCGACCGTCTCGGAATCGTGCCGGATCGCTGCGCGGTGGTCGAGGACAGCCGTTTCGGAGTGCAGGCGGCTCGTGCTGCCGGGATGCGGGTCTTCGGCTACGCCGGGGGCCTCACCCCGGCCGAGTGGCTGGAACGCGAAGGAGCGACCGTGTTCACGGACATGCGCGGACTGCCCTCCCTGCTGGGGCGGTGAGCAGCGCGGGATCCGATCTCAGACGAGTGTGATGGGCTCGGTCGGAGGGGTGCCGTGCTTGCGGACCTTCAGCACCCGGTATCCCTTGGCGGTCGTCGTGCGGTAGACGCTGAAGCCGGGCTGGAACGTCGCGCCGATCCAGCGCTGCAGCGAATCCGCGCCCAGATTGCGCTGCACGACGAGCCAGGCGTCGCTGCGCTCATCGAGGCGGGGAATCCACTTCTCGAGGAGCCCGTGCAGCTCGTTCTTGCCTACGCGGATCGGCGGGTTGGAGCGGATGGAGCGGAACGTCACGTCGGAGGGAACATCCTGGGGCAGGGATGCGTTGACATTCTTGAGACCGAGAGCTGCTGCGTTGCGCCGAACCAGGTCGAGGGCTCGTTCGTTCACGTCCACGGCCCACACGGTCGCGTGCGGCGCGGCGAGAGCCATCGAGAAGGTGATCGGGCCCCACCCGCTTCCGAGGTCGAGAAGATGGCCTCCCGGCGGAACGGGAGGCATGTTCGAGAGAAGGACGGCAGTACCGGCATCCAGCCGATCCGGGCTGAAGACGCCACCAGCGGTGGTGAGGTCCAGCTCACGGCCTGCGAGCGTCACACGGATCGATCGCAGGTTCTCGGGGCTTGCCGGGGCCGCGGTGAAGTAATGGTCGGACCCCATACCGTGAGCGTAGCGGACAGCGCGGGCTAAGGTTAAGGCTCGCAACAAAACCCAGAGATCAGGGACGGATGACGGAGACCACGACACACTCCACAGGTGACGAAGCAGTCGATCGCGTGCTCGCGAATGCGGAGAAGCGCACAGAGGCGCGCGTGTTCGGCGCTGCGCAGGCGCTGCAGGACCGCGCCACGGCGTCGCATGCCTCATCGGACGGCGACCAGTGGGATCTCGAGGACCGTCATGCGCTGCGGCGCGTCGGCGGCCTCTCCACCGAGCTCGAAGACGTCACAGAGGTCGAGTACCGGCAGCTGCGGCTCGAGAACGTGGTGCTCGTCGGCGTGTACCCGCAGGGTGCTCAGGAGGATGCCGAGAACTCGCTCCGCGAGCTCGCAGCCCTCGCCGAGACCGCAGGTGCGGTCGTGCTCGACGGCGTGCTGCAGCGCCGCCCGCACCCGGACGCCGCGACCTACATCGGACGAGGCAAGGCTCAGGAGCTCAAGGACATCGTCGCCGCCACCGGCGCCGACACGGTGATCGCCGACACCGAACTCGCGCCCAGCCAGCGGCGTGCGCTCGAAGACGTCGTCAAGGTCAAGGTCATCGACCGGACCACCGTGATCCTCGACATCTTCAGCCAGCACGCCAAGAGCCGCGAGGGCAAGGCGCAGGTCGAGCTCGCGCAGCTCGAGTACCTGTTGCCGCGTCTGCGCGGCTGGGGTGACTCGATGAGCCGTCAGGCGGGTGGCCAGGTCGGTGCCGGCGGTGCAGGTATGGGCTCACGTGGCCCCGGTGAGACGAAGATCGAACTCGATCGACGTCGGATCCGCACGAAGATGGCGCTGCTTCGCCGCCAGATCCGTGACTTCGGTCCGGCGCGTGAGGCGAAGCGCGCTGAACGCAAGCGCAACACGATCCCGTCCGTCGCGATCGCGGGGTACACCAACGCGGGCAAGTCGAGTCTGCTCAACGCGCTCACCAGCGCCGGTGTGCTGGTCGAGAACGCTCTGTTCGCGACGCTGGATGCGACGGTGCGGCGTTCGGAGACCTCCGACGGTCGCGTCTACACGCTCACCGACACGGTCGGCTTCGTGCGCAATCTGCCGCATCAGCTCGTCGAGGCGTTCCGGTCGACGCTCGAAGAGGTCGGCGATGCGGACGTGGTGCTGCACGTGGTCGACGGCGCGCACCCCGATCCCGCGGGTCAGCTGCAGACCGTGCGCGACGTGATGGGCGACGTGGGCGTGCGCGACATGCCTGAGATCGTCGTGTTCAACAAGGCCGATCTCATCGATGACAGCGAGCGGCTCGTGCTTCGGGGGCTCGAGCCCAAGGCTCATTTCGTCTCGTCGCGGTCAGGCGAGGGGGTCGAGGAACTGCGAGCGGCCATCGAGGAGGCCCTGCCCAAGCCCGCGGTCGAGGTGCACGCGGTCGTCCCGTACGACCGGGGAGACCTTGTCGCCGCGATCCACGAGACCGGAATGCTTCTGTCGGTCGACCACCGCGAGGAGGGCACGGCCGTGCATGCGCGCGTGTCCGAGCGACTCGCTGCCGACCTCGCGCCCTTCGCAGCCGACGCCTGACGACGGATTCAGCGCGCGAGGAACCGCGCTTCGACCGTGGCGGAGATGACGATCTCGTCGGGTTCGTACTCCATCGACGAACTCCCGGCGTCGGCGGACGCGAGTGCGGCCCCGCGGGCCTTCGCCATGCCGGAGAACGGCTGAGCGGGCGTCGGAGCGATCAGTCCGACGTCGGCGATCTCGACGGGAACGACCTCGCCCAGCCCGAGGGCTGTGGCGTAGGCCTGTGCGCGTGCCACGGCCACGCCGACCGCCTCCGCTGCGACCTCGCGCTCGAGGCGCGCGTTCGTCTCAGGCGTGAGATGCCAGTTCACCCAGCCGACCTCGACACCGTCCCAGGGAGAGACGTCCGACACCCAGAGCGACAGCTCGGATGTGTCGGCGAATGTCGCGGTCAGATCGATGCTCGCGTAATAGACGGGAGCGAGTCGCTTGCCCTCGTTGTTCCACGGACGCTCGGCTCGCACCGAGAGCCGGGTGCTCGTCCAGTCGATCACGGTGCCCGAGTCCTTGCGGGCGGTGATGCTGTCGCGAACCGGCTCGGTGAGGCGCATCACCTGGTCGACCACGGAGGAACGCTCAGGTCCCTCTGCGCGCACGCTGACACGGACGGTGGCGCGCTCGGGCGCGACACGCGCTTCGTGCTCGCCGCGGACGGTGACGGTGACTTCGCTCATGGGGCGACTCTACGCCAGCCGCATGAACAGGCGAGGAATGGCGGAGACGGTGCGAACGTTGTAGTCTGTGATGCTCGGGTACTCCGGTTCCCGAGTTGGAAATTCCACAGTGTGACAGCGGCTCCTTCGAGAGAAGGACCACGGGGCTGATCGGTTTCGACAGCGCCTGTGAATCCACGAGAAGCGGGCCGAGGATGCAGAGTTATCTCGTAAACGCTCTCTGCAAAAAAATAGTTGCCGAAACCAAGCGCAACGACTTCGCCCTCGCTGCATAAGCGAGCCCGATAGTCCGTCAGGCCGTATGTGATTCCGATACGGATCCTGGCGTCATTTAGGAATCTTGCTGCGTGATGGCGTCTGGACGTCACGTGGGACTCTTCCCAGGCTGGGCTCGTCGACTTAGGTGTCTGTGACAAAGGTCGGAGCCGAGCAGAACGTCTGCACAGACTGCGCCCGGAGAAGGCGTGGAGACTCAGCGTTGGACGGGGGTTCGATTCCCCCCAGCTCCACCAGGTCGCTGTCACGAGCGAGAACCCCGAGGTGGGCGCACACGCGCCGACCTCGGGGTTCTCTCATGTCCGGCGCAGTCCTGATGCGTCCAAAGCGTCAGCGGCGGGCGAGGTCGTCGAGGGTCTTCTGCGCTGCCCGCACTTCGTCCTCGGTCTCGCTCACCCGCGTCGCGAGTCCGCGCTGCTCGCTCTCCGCGCGCTCCACGTCGGCGTGCGCCCGCTTCGCGTCGCTCCGGACCGCCGCCAATTCGGCTTGCAGGTCGCGCTCGCGCCGATCGAGTTCTTCAACGCGCAGCGAAGCGCCCCGCAGCGCGCGATCCGCCGAGGCGGCCTCCCGCACTGCGCGTTCGTGGGCCGTCTCGGCCTCTCGCAGCGCGCGCTCGGCGTCGCGACGTTCACGGCGGGCCTTGACCTCATCGGGAGGCGTGGTCGTGGTCTTCGGCGTCGACGGCTGCCCGCCGCCGACGAGGCTGTCCGCGATGTCGGCGAAGTCTCCTGAGGGCTCCAACTCACGGATGAGTCGCCCGGAAGCGACGGCCGCAGCCGCAGCAGGATCGAAGAAGGCCGCAGTGATCGTCTGTTCGACTGCGTCGCGGGTCGAGGGCGTGACCCGGGCACCGCGTGCTTGAGCCAGCTCGACTGCGCCGGCCGCAAGTCTGCTCGTGAGGGCGCGTCGGTCTCGTCCGAGTTGCGAGAGCGCTTTCGCGTCGAGATCCGCTTGCGCCTCCCGGAGCTCCTCGGCGAGCTGCAGCGCCTCACCGAGCTGCTCGGCGCGCTCCTGCGCGAAGACGTTGACGACCCACGCCGCCGTCGAGGGTTTCTTCAGGGCGCGGATCTGAGCGGCCACCGAAGGGTCTGCGGCCTGGGCGGCGTGAGCGTTGCGTTCCGACACGAAGTCCACCGGAGGTGCGGCGTAGAGCTCCACCGCGATGTCGGCGAGGGAGGGCTCCATGCGAGCGACGATACACCGGGTCGGATACGTGCGCCGGAGCGCTCGCGTGTCCTCCTCGCCCGCGGCGTCAGCCAGTATTCTGGGCAAATGGCGACGCTGTTCTACGGAGCATCCGATGTTCCGATCCATATCGACGATCGCGCGCTCGCGCACCTGAAGATCGTCATCGCGACGAAGCTCCGCAGGCAGGAGAGCTTCACCCTCTCCTGGCGTCACCCCGACGGTGAGCCCGGCGGCCGATCCACGATCTGGATCCACCCGTCCATCCCGCTCCGGTTCACCTTCGATGAGCCGGAGCAGCCTCAGCTGAACGCGAGATGGATCGAAGACCTCATGCAGTCGGTCAACTCCACGGGCGGAATCCAGCTGATCGACGAGGTCATCGACGCGCCCACGCCATGATCGCGCGGCCCCGTGATCGCTCGGCCACGCGATCAGCAGCGGTGCGCCGGAGATCCGTGGTTCCTGCTCAGCCGGCCCACTCGATCAGGATCAATCCCTGCCGGGTGTCGGCGAACTTCACCCAGCCGTCGCCGAAGAGGTAGGTCATGCCGTACCCGTCGTCATCGGTGCCCATCGAGTACTGCGGGTTCTCGGTGATGTAGATGCCGTCAGGGCCGTCTTCACGCGTCCACCCCTCCTTCAGCAGCGAGGACTGCGCGCTGCTCGCATCCTCAGCGGAGATCTCGGACCACCCGTAGAGCTGCCCGTGATCGGAGGCGACGGTGTAGTCGGCCCAGAAGCAGAGCAGCCCGTCGGGGAGGGTCACGTCACCGATGACGAACTCCTTCTCCTCGAAGGTCCATCCCTCGTCCGTGAGGACCTTCACCGTGCCCGCCGAGACGATGGTGTCGCACGTCGGTGCCACCGGTGTCGCGGGAGGCTGCGTCGCAACGGGCTCAGCGGTCGCCGTGGGGGACGGTTTCGGGGCGGCCGGCGTGGGGCTCGACTCCGTCTCCGGGGAGCCAGCGCAGGACGTCAGCGCTGCGGTCAGCAGCAGGGCCGCGAATGCGGCGGAGGATCTGCGGTTCATGATCGGGGCCTTCCTCAGCCGTGGAGCAGTTCGAGCAGTGCGCTGTGGAGCACGCCGTTGCTCGCGAGTGTCGAGCGGTCCGAGATCGTCTCGGTGCCGTCGAAACCGGTGAAGCGCCCTCCGGCTTCGCGCACGATCGGCACGGCGGCTGCGACGTCGTATTCCTTGACGCCGAACTCGGCGACCATGTCGATGCGTCCCTCGGCGAGCAGCATGTATGCGTAGACGTCGCCATATGCTCGATCACGCCACACGCGGTCGGCGAGCTTCAGGAGCTGCTCGAGGTGGCCGGACTCCGCCCACTGGGTGATGCTCTGGAAGCTCACGCTGGCGTCGTCGAGCGACGACACGGCGGATGCCCGGATGCGGCGGGGCTCGGCATCCGTCGCCGTCCACGCCCCTGCCCCTGCCGCCGCCCACCAGCGACGGCCGAGTGCCGGCATGCTGACGACCCCGACCTGCGGGACGCCGTCGATGGCGAGTGCGATCATGGTGCCCCACAGGGGCACCCCGCGGAGGAAGTTCGCCGTGCCGTCGATGGGGTCGATGATCCACTGGCGATGAGTGCTGCCCTGTGCGCCGAACTCCTCGCCGAAGATCCCGTCGTCGGGGCGCTCCGAGGCGAGGATCTCGCGGATCGCCCGCTCGGTGGCGAGGTCGGCGTCGGTGACATGCGAGTGGTCGGCCTTGGTCGAGACCTCGAGATCGGGGCTGTCGAAACGGGGCAGAGACTGCGCATCTGCGGCATCGGCGAGTCGAAGGGCCAGTTCGAGGTCGCGAGCGAGTTCTTCGGCGCTGGGGGAGGCGGTCACGCTCTTAGGATAACCGCCCGCGGTGAGGCCTCAGAGAAGGGCGGACACGGGGCGACACGCGCGGCGGACGCGATGTGCCCGCCTCGATTTCGCACCGGCGCCATCGGCTGGTAATGTAATTCCTCGGCCGGGGGTTTCCCGGGCCACGCACCTCTAGCTCAATCGGCAGAGCAACTGACTCTTAATCAGTGGGTTCTCGGTTCAAGTCCGAGGGGGTGCACGGATCAGCCTCGATGACTCTCGCCAGTCATCGGGGCTTTTTCGCATCCGCGGCGATGCCGCCGAGATCAGTATCCGTGCGCTAGCTTGATGCAAACGCTAAGGGGATGGCGATGCGGATACTGGTGGCGAGGTTCGTCGTCGTGGCGGTCGCGGCCGCTGTCGGGATCGGGGTCAGCGGCTGTTCGGCGGCCGCAGAGAAGACCGTAGATTACACGACGTCGTCCGTGAGTCTCGCGCCCGGCGAATCTCTCGTGGTCGACTTCGGCGAGGTGAATCACACGGTCGGTGACGAATGGGTGATCACCCAGGAGCCGGACCCGTCCGTCCTGGGGCCGGGAGACGAGCGCTCCCGCTACCTTGGAGAGAATGGCGAAGCGGGCGCTCCGAGCGAGCTTTCGTATCGCTTCGCTCCCGTCGGCACCGGCACGACGGTGATCCGGTTCGAATACGAGTTCCGCGGCTCGGTGCCTGAGGACGTGAATGATCGGGAGACCGCGGAGATCACCGTCACCGTGAAGTAGCCGATTCAGGCGACGGCGATGACCTCGCCACCGGTGAGCAGTCTCAGGCTGTCGAACGTCAGCGGCATGACCGTGTGCGGGTGGCCTGCGGCGGCCCAGATGACGTCGCACTCCCTGAGGTCTTCGTCGATGTAGGTGCGCAATCGCGACGGGTGGCCCACCGGCGCGACACCGCCGATCGCCTGTCCCGTTGCCTCGCGGACGACGGATGCCGGGGCCATGGCGACAGTGGCTGCGCCGATGCTTCGGGCGAGAGCCCCGAGATCCGCTCTGTGGCACCCACTCGTCATAACGAGTACCGGCGCCCCGTCAGCCACGAAGACGAGACTGTTCGCGATCGCCGCGACGTCGCATCCGATCGCGGCTGCGGCTTCGGGAGCCGTGCGGGCGGAGTCGGGGAGGACGCGGATCTCTGCCTCGACGCCCGCGTCCGCAAGGTGCCGCTGGACGAGTCTGCTGCGTTCGGGGAGGTCGCTCATGGCCCCACGGTACCGAACGCAGCAGACTCGCGGATCACGCGGCGTCGCCGAGCAGGATCGCTTCGGCGTCTTCGATCGCGGCATCCTCGGGCTCATCATCGATGTGCGAGAGGACCTTCCGGCCGAGGAAGACCGTGAGAGCCGCGATGAGGACGGCGACCGCCGCGACGACGTAGGGGATCGTGGCGTTGAATGCGTGCCAGAGGGCTGCGGCGAGGGGCGGAGCGATCGCGCCGCCGAGGAATCGCACCGAGGAGTATGCCGACGATGCGACCGAGCGAGGCAGGTCGGTGGCTTCCATGACCGCTTCCGTGAGGACGGTGTTCATGATGCCGAGGAGCAGCCCGCCGATGACGATGCAGACGACCAGGGCGGTCGCGGATTCGACCAGGATCCCGGCGACGATCAGATCGACCGCGAGCAACGGCAGCACGGTGAGGATGACGCTCGTGCGTGACATCCGACGCATCAGCAGCGGAGCGACCCACACGCTGGTGATGGCGAGAGCCAGGCCCCATCCGAAGAACGTGAATCCGATGCCCATCGCGCCGAAGCCGAGCGGGAACGGAGAGAAGGCCAGGAGGATGAAGAACCCGATGTTGTAGAAGAACGCGGCGATCGCGAGGATCGCGAGTGCGGGGCGACCGAGTGCCTTGAAGGGAGCCGAGAACGGCACGGGGGAGCGCTTCTCACCCGGACCACGCAGAAGCACGAGCACCGCGAGGAAGGCGATCGCCATCAGCACCACCACGCCGAAGAAGGGCGCACGCCAGCTCTGCTCGCCGAGGAGACCGCCGAGGAGCGGACCGATGGCGATGCCGAGGCCGAGGGCGGCCTCATAGAGGATGATCGCGGCAGAGCTGCCGCCCGACGCAGCCCCGACGATGGTGGCGAGGGCTGTGGAGATGAACAGGGCGTTGCCGAGCCCCCAGCCGGCGCGGAATCCGATCACGGCATCGACGCTGCCGCTGAGCGCGCAGAACAGAGCGAACACCACGATGAGCGCGAGCCCGATCAACAGCGTCTTCTTCGCCCCGATGCGCGATGAGATCCAGCTGGTGACGAGCATGGCGAGTCCGGTGACCGCGAGGTAGCTCGTGAACAGCAGTTCCGTCTCGAACGGGCTCGCCTGGAGCGACTCGGCGATGGCGGGAAGGATCGGATCGACCAGACCGATGCCCATGAAGGCGACGACGCACGCGAAGGCGACGGCCCACACTTGTGCCGGCTGTTTCCACACTGAGGTGGTGGGGGTGCTCACTCTGATGCTCCTGTCGAGTCGTTTTCGGTGTGCGCTGCGAGGATCTCCGCAGCGCGGGTGAGGATGCTCCACTCGTCATCGTCGAGGCCGGCGAAGCGGGGAGTCAGGATGTCGCGGAACTCCGCGCGCCAGGCCTTGAGCGCTGCGGAGCCGTCTGCGGTGATCGCCACGGCGATCGCTCGCGAATCCTCCGCGACGGGGGAGCGGAGCACGAGGCTCTCGCGCTCCAGGTTGCCGATCAACCGGGTCATGCCCGGCTGCGTGGTGCGCGCGGCGGCGGCGAGCTCGCCCACTCTCTTCGGACCCGACTGCTCGAGCAGATTCAACACCCGCCACTGCGCGGCGGGTGCGTCGTTTCCGGCATCCTGGGCGGCTATCCGCCCCAGGGCGTACCCGGAGAGTACGAGTGAGGGGATGACATCCTGACGTTGCATACCATCAAGTATATACCTGTTGGTATGTAGTGTCGTCGTCAGCGCCTGGCGCCGGCGATCCGTGCGGAGAGCTGGTGCGCGTGGGCCAGGAGAGTCCTCCCGAGGTCCGCGATCCGGTCGGGGCCGAATCGGAAGCCGACGCCCGTCAGGCTCAGCGCCCACTCGGGGCGGCCCGACCGGTCGAACACCGCTGCCCCCAGTCCCCAGCTGCCTTCGACGATGAGGCCGGGGTTGACGGCGTACCCTCGCTCTTTGGTCTCGGCGAGGCGGGCGCGCAGCGGGCGCTCTCCGTGGGGGCGACCCCAGGTGGCCTCGAGGTCCGGATGTCTCTCCAGATAGGCGTCCACATCGTGGTCAGGAAGGAAGGAGAGGATCGCGAGGCCGGCGCTCGCGACTCCGAGAGGGAACCGCACCCCCTCACTCAGGACGAAAGAGCGTATGGGGAACGAGCCCTCTTCGCGCAGCAGGCAGACGGTCTCATCCGCGCGTCGCACGGAGAGGAACGCGCTCTCCTCGGTCTTGACCGCGAGTGAGCGCACGATATCGCGGGCCAGTGCTGTCACGTCGTATCGCGCGGCTGCCACGGTGCCCATCAGGAAGAGTTCCGGCCCCGGCATCCACTTTGTGTTCTCGGCGTCGCGGTCGACGAGGCCCTCTGCTCGCAGTGCCGACAGGAGTCGATGGGTCGTCGATCGTGACAGATCCGCAGAACGGGCGAGGTCTTGCAGCGAGGCGCCGTCGGGGCCGCTCGCGGTCACCAGCCTCAGGAGCGAGGCGGCCCGCGCGATGGCCTGGGTGCCGGGGATGCTACGGGGGGCGGATTCCATAATGTGGACGCTACGTCGTGAAGCGTCCACATCGCAAGAGTTGCCTTCCGATGAGGGTCCGTGCGGGCGGATGCTGGAGCCAGGCACGTCTTCGAAGGGGCACGCGTGATCGACAAACAGTGGGAATCGGCAGCTGAGGCTGTCGCGGACATCGCGGACGGATCGTCTCTGGCGGTGGGCGGGTTCGGTCTCTCCGGCAACCCGATCGCGCTGATCGAGGCACTCCTCGCGCAGGGGACGCGCGACCTCAGCATCGTGAGCAACAACTGCGGGGTGGATGACTGGGGGCTGGGGGTTCTGCTCGCTGCCCGCCGCATCCGGAAGATGACGTCGTCGTACGTCGGCGAGAACAAGGAGTTCGAACGTCAGTTCCTGTCGGGGGAGCTCGAGCTGGAGCTCACGCCCCAGGGGACGCTGGCCGAGAAGCTCCGAGCCGGCGGATCGGGGATCGCCGCCTTCTTCACGCAGACCGGAGTGGGCACGCAGGTCGCCGAGGGCGGGCTTCCCCGACGCTACAACCCGGACGGCACGATCGCCGTGTCATCCCCTCCGAAAGACGTGCGGACCTTCGAGACCGACGGAGAGCCGCGTGACTACGTGCTCGAAGAGGCGATCACGACCGATTTCGCGCTCGTGCACGCTCTGGCCGGTGACAGGCACGGCAACCTCATCTTCAACAAGGCCGCCAGGAACTTCAACCCTCTGGCCGCCATGGCCGGACGGATCTGCATCGCGCAGGTCGAGCAGATGGTCGAACCCGGCGAGCTGGACCCGGATCGCGTGCACCTTCCGGGCGTCTTCGTGCACCGGATCGTCGAGGTGGGTGGCGATATCCCGAAGCGCATCGAGCGGCGCACGGTCGCAGCGGAAGGAGCCTGAGATGGCACTCACACGTGACGAGATGGCGGCCCGTGCGGCCGCCGAACTGCAGGACGGGTCGTACGTCAACCTCGGGATCGGACTGCCGACGCTCGTGCCGAATCACGTGCCGCCCGGTGTGACGGTGGTGCTCCAGTCGGAGAACGGGATCCTGGGTGTGGGGCCGTATCCTCACGAGGATGCCGTGGACCCCGACCTCATCAACGCGGGCAAGGAGACCGTCACCGTCCTTCCCGGAGCGGCGTTCTTCGATTCGGCACTGAGCTTCGGGATGATCCGCGGCGGCAAGATCGACGCCGCGATCCTCGGGGCCATGCAGGTGTCGGCGGCGGGCGACCTCGCGAACTGGATGATCCCGGGGAAGATGGTGAAAGGTCCCGGAGGCGCGATGGACCTCGTGCACGGCGCGGCCCGCGTGATCGTGCTCATGGAGCACGTGGCCAAGGACGGCTCGGCGAAGATCGTCGATGAGTGCTCCCTTCCGCTCACCGGGAGAGGAGTGGTGGATCGGATCATCACCGACATCGCGGTGATCGACGTCACGCCGGAAGGGCTGGTGCTCGTCGAGCTCGCACCGGGCGTGACCGTGGAGCAGGTCGTGGCAGCCACCGAACCGCCGCTCATCATCGCCGACGCGCTGCATCAGAGCTGAACGACAGGACAGGAACAGACATGACCGCACACGATCACAACGACCGCGAGGATGTCGTCATCGTCGCCGCCGCCCGCACTCCGCAGGGGCGGCTGAAGGGACAGCTCGCGAGCTTCACGGCGCCGCAGCTGGGCGCGTTCGCGATCCGCGGCGCCCTCGAGCAGGGGGGCGTCGACCCGGCCGATGTCGACGCGGTGATCGTCGGTCAGGTCCTCGCCGCGGGCTCGGGGCAGAACGCCGCACGCCAGGCGGCGATCGGTGCGGGGATCGGCTGGGAGGTGCCCGCTCACTCGGTGAACAAGGTCTGCCTCTCGGGGCTCACAGCGATCATCGACGCCGCGAGGATGATCCGCACGGGCGACGCGGAGGTCGTCGTCGCTGCAGGGATGGAGTCCATGACCCGCGCCCCTCACCTGCTGATGGGCTCTCGCGACGGCTGGACCTACGGATCCGTCGAGGTGCTCGACCACATGGCCTACGACGGCCTCACCGACGCGTACGACCGAGAGAGCATGGGTGCGTCCACGGAGCGCCACAACGCTCGGTATGAGCTGACCAGACAGGCGCAGGATGCCGTGGCGGCGCTGTCTCACCAGCGGGCGGCTGCCGCGCAGACGGCCGGGGTGTTCGACGACGAGATCGTCGCGGTCTCGGTGCCCCAGCGCAGAGGCGAAGACCTCAGGGTGACAGCCGACGAGGGAATCCGGCCTGACACGACGGTGGAATCACTGGGTGGGCTTCGAGCGGCGTTCGCCGAGGGAGGATCGATCACCGCAGGGAACTCGTCGCAGATCTCGGACGGCGCCTCGGCAGTCGTCGTCACGACCCGCGAGGTTGCGGAGATTAAGGGCTGGCCGGTGCTGGTGACCATCGGGGCGAGCGGTCAGACGGCGGGGCCGGACAACTCGTTGCAGGCGCAGCCCGCGCGAGCCATCGAACGCGCGTGCGAGAAACAGGGGATCACCCCTGCAGATCTGGACCTTGTCGAGATCAACGAGGCATTCGGTGCAGTGGTGGCTCGGTCGCAGGTCGAACTGGGGTTGTCGAGCGAGATCGTCAACATCCATGGCGGTGGCATCGCGATCGGTCACCCGATCGGAGCATCCGGCACCCGTCTCGTGGTCCATGCGGCACACGAGCTCGCGCGCCGGGGCAGGGGTACGGCCGCGGTCGGGCTGTGCGGCGGCGGCGGCCAAGGGGAGGCGCTGATTCTCACCCGCTGATCGCCGCGCCGGCGTCAGCGCTTCGAGGGCGTGAAGTCCCGGGGGTTCTTCTTCGCTTCCTTCTCGAAGGCCCTCTGCTGCTTCGCATAGACGGGGGAGTCGGGCGACACCGGGCGTCCCTGCCTGGCGCGCCGAGTGTCGATGACGGCGCCGATGGCGAGGGCGAGGCTGATGCCCCAGCTCAACCACGCGAGGGCGGATCGCCAGGTGATCTTCGTCTCGCGGGAACCGCGGAGCAGGGTGACCCCGGTCATGATCGCGCCGATGAGTCCGGTACCCGAGAGGTAGTTCATGCCCTCACGCTACCCGGCATCGGCCGTGCCGCGCCCAGCCTTGACAACCCGGTGCGGGTTCTGTCAGGAGCGGACATGGTGAGAGCCACGCGTCGCGCGCTCGTCCGACCGCGTCATGCACGACGGTCCGCAGATGCCCAGGCGTCGCCGGAGCCGGCGCGGTATCATGGGGGTGTCGCGGCTGGCCCGCGGCCGCAATCCGTGTATCTACCGGCCGCCGGCTTCCCGGCGGACAGCGGCGGCACCCGACCCGGCGCCCTCCGGGCGCGCGAGAGCCATGACGCACGCAACGACACCCACACCTCAGCACCATCCCCAGAATCCGACGCCGGAGGGGCCAGGTCTCCTCCGTATCGCGGGGCTACCGTATTTCCTCATCGCCTTCGTCGCCCGGCTCCCGTTCGCGATGATGGTCGTCGGCGTCCTGACGGTCGTCGTCTCGGCGCGAGGCTCTCTCTCGCTCGGAGGACTCACCTCCGCGGCCGTCGGCCTCGGAACAGCCTGCTTCGGGCCCCTGCTCGGCGCGGCTGCCGACCGCTTCGGACAGCGCACCGTTCTGCTGATCCTCGCGATCGCCAACGGCGCGATGCTCGTGCTGTTCACCGTCGTCGTCTACGCGGGTGCCGCTGACGCGCTCGTCCTCATCTCCGCCTTCGGCATCGGGGCCACCGCGCCTCAGGTCGCACCCATGTCGCGCTCCCGGCTCGTGACGATGATCACCGACCGGATGCCCGAGGCCGTGCGCAGCCGCACTCTCTCCGGCACCATGGCATACGAGTCGGCGGCCGATGAGACCGTGTTCGTCTTCGGACCCTTCATCGTGGGCATCCTGGCTTCCGCCCTGTCACCGTGGGCGCCTCTCGTGGGCGCAGCCGTGCTCACCGTCGTGTTCGTCGGCGCGTTCGCGCTGCACCCGAGCGCGCGTGCCGTCTCCGTGCATCGCGACAGCTCCGGTCGCGCACCGTCGTCGGTCTCCGAGCTGTTCGCGCCGAAGGTCCTGATCGTCGTCGTCGGCATCCTCGGCGTGGGGATGTTCTTCGGCACGATGCTGACCTCGCTGACGTCGTTCATGGCCGACCGCGGCGCACCCGAGCAGGCAGGCCTGCTGTACGGGGTGATGGGCGTCGGATCTGCGATCCTCGCGCTCGGCGTCGCGTGGCTTCCGGCGAGGTTCTCGCTGCGGGCGCGGTGGCTGGTGTTCTCCGGCATCCTGCTCTCCGGCAGCGTGCTGCTCCTGTTCGTCGACTCGCCGGCCATGATGATGGTGGCGCTGGCGATCATGGGCATCGGCATCGGACCGACCCTCGTCACGCAGTACAGCTTCGGCGCGGCTCGGAGCCCGCTCGGGCGCTCGGCGACAGTCATGACGATGCTCGGCTCGGGCATCGTCGTGGGACAGTCGCTCGGCGCGGCCGTCGCCGGAGAGCTCGCCGAGAACGTCGGAACGGGCAGCGCTCTGATCCTTCCGATCCTCGCCGCGGCGGTAGCGTTCGCCGCGGGGCTTGTCAACTGGCGACTGAGCATCCCCGGACGTCGCGTAGCCTCGACCTGAGCCTCTGTAGCCTGAGGAGCACCACCACTGCAGCGTCAGGAGCCCCCACCCATGTCAGACGCAGATTTCGTCGTCGTCGCCAATCGACTTCCCGTCGACCGCGTCGTGGGACCCGATGGCGGCGAAGAATGGCGCACGTCGCCCGGCGGTCTGGTCGCCGCCCTCGAGCCCATGATGCGCAGCGCGCGCGGTGCGTGGGTCGGGTGGCCCGGCCAGCCGGATGTGGAGCTCGACCCGTTCGAGATCAACGGCATCGATCTCGTTCCGGTGCCGCTCAGTGCCGAAGAGGTGGCCGACTACTACGAGGGCTTCGCCAACGACACGATCTGGCCGCTGTACCACGATGTGATCGCGCCGCCGCAGTACCACCGCGAGTGGTGGGAGGCGTACGTCAAGGTGAACCGACGCTTCGCCGAGGCCGCCGCGGCGGTCGCGGCGCCGAACGGCACGGTCTGGGTGCACGACTACCAGCTGCAGCTGGTGCCTCAGATGATCCGTGAGCTGCGGTCCGACGTGACGATCGGTTACTTCCACCACATCCCGTTCCCCGCACACGGACTGTACGCGCAGCTGCCCTGGCGCGATCAGGTGCTCCGAGGACTCCTGGGCGCCGACGTGATCGGATTCCAGCGCGCGCAGGATGCCACGTACTTCCTGACAGCCGTGCGCCGTCGGCTGCGTCATGACGTCAAGGGCTCGGCGGTCACGATCCCGACCGACGACGGCGGCACCCGCACCGCGGTGGCCCGCGCCTTCCCGATCTCGATCGACACGGCGCCGTACCTCGAGCTCGCTGCCCGCCCCGATGTGCGCGCGCGGGCGGCCGAGATCAGGGAGAGCCTCGGCAACCCGAAGAAGATCCTGCTCGGGGTCGACCGACTCGACTACACCAAGGGGATCCGGCATCGGATCAAGGCGTACGGCGAGCTGCTCGAGGACGGTCAGCTGAGCGTCGAGGACGTCACGTTCGTCCAGGTCGCGAGCCCCAGCCGTGAGCGCGTCGACGCGTATGTGCACCTCCGTGACGAGATCGAACTCGCCGTCGGGCGCATCAACGGCGACCACGACACGATGGGCCACACGGCGATCCGATACCTGCATCAGGGATACCCGCGCGAGGAGATGGTCGCGCTGTACCTCGCCGCCGACGTCATGCTGGTCACCGCGCTTCGCGACGGTATGAATCTCGTCGCGAAGGAGTACGTCGCCACTCGCGCCGACAACCGTGGAGTGCTCGTGCTGAGCGAGTTCACCGGCGCGGCGGACGAGCTGCGCCAGGCCGTGCGGGTGAATCCGCACGACATCGCCGGCCTGAAGGACGCCATCATGACGGCCGTGTCGATGACGCCTTCGGAGCAGGGGAAGCGGATGCGGTCGCTGCGACGCCGCGTGCTCGAGAACGACGTGAACGCGTGGTCGTCGTCATTCCTCCGAGCCCTCGACGAGGTCCGCAAGCGCTGATCACGGCGGTCATACTGGGAGGGAACCCGCCTCGATTGGAGACCCCGTGACCCGCACCTGGACCCCCGGAACCGCTGACGCGGCGCTGAGCGCCATCGCCGCGACCCCGAGACTGGTCGTCGCCCTCGACTTCGACGGCACGGCGTCGCCGCTCGTTCCGGACCCCATGGCCGCGCGCGCCCTTCCCGAGGTCGCGGCACAGGTCGCCCGCCTCGCGGCTCTTCCCGACACGGTCGTCGCGTACGTCTCAGGTCGGAGCATGCACGATCTCCGCGAGATCACCGAGCACACCGATGACTCGCCCATCGCCCTGGCCGGTTCGCACGGGGCCCAGTACTGGTACCCCGGCATCGGGGATGCGGACGCCACCGGAGCCGACACGGCCGAGGGCGACCGCGAAGAACTGTGGGCGGCGGCACGCCCGATCATCGATCGTCACGAGGGTGCGGAGTTCGAGCCGAAGACCTTCGGAATGGGCGTGCACACCCGCACGGCCACGCGCGAGGTCGAGAAGGAGGTCTTCGCCGAGATCGACGCTCTCGTGGCCGAGCGCTTCCCGCATTGGCGCCGGCGCGCAGGGCACCGCGTTCTCGAGTTCTCATCGAGGAACGAAGGCAAGGATGCGGCGATGGCTGCTCTTCGCGAGCACTTCGACGCCACCGGAATCCTGTTCGCCGGCGATGACGTCACGGATGAGGACGCGATGCGTGTTCTCGGCGACGACGATCTCGGGGTCCGAGTGGGCCCGGGGGAAAGCGCCGCCGTACTCCGTGTGGAGAATCCACAAGAGATGGCTCAGCTTCTGGAGGCGCTCGCGGACGAGCGCACCTCTCAGCGGGAATAGACTTCCGTCATGTCCTCGCATGATCCCTCCAGCAGAGCGCCCATCGACATCAAGCCCCGCAGCCGCGTCGTCACCGACGGCATCGAGGCTACGACCTCCCGAGGCATGCTCCGTGCCGTCGGCATGGGCGACGCTGACTGGGACAAGCCCCAGATCGGTATCGCGTCCAGCTGGAACGAGATCACGCCCTGCAACCTGAGCCTCGACCGCCTGGCGCAGGGCGCCAAGGAGGGCGTGCACTCGGGTGGCGGCTATCCGCTGCAGTTCGGCACGATCTCCGTCTCCGACGGCATCTCGATGGGTCACGAGGGGATGCACTTCTCTCTCGTGTCGCGCGAGGTCATCGCCGACTCGGTCGAGACCGTGATGATGGCTGAGCGCCTCGACGGATCCGTGCTGCTCGCCGGGTGCGACAAGTCGATCCCCGGAATGCTGATGGCCAGCGCGCGACTCGACCTGTCGAGCGTGTTCCTCTACGCCGGCTCCATCGCGCCGGGGTGGGTCAAGCTGTCGGACGGCACCGAGAAGGACGTCACGATCATCGACTCGTTCGAGGCGGTCGGCGCGTGCCGCGCCGGCCTCATGAGCGAAGAGGACCTCAAGCGCATCGAGTGCGCGATCGCTCCGGGCGAGGGCGCCTGCGGCGGCATGTACACCGCGAACACCATGGCGTCCGTCGCCGAGGCTCTCGGTCTGAGTCTTCCTGGCTCGGCCGCTCCGCCCGCAGCGGATCGTCGTCGCGACTACTTCGCGCACCGTTCGGGTGAGGCCGTCGTCAACCTGCTCCGTCAGGGCATCACGACGCGCGACATCCTGACCAAGGAGGCGTTCGAGAACGCGATCGCGCTCGCGATGGCGCTCGGCGGCTCGACGAACGTCGTGCTGCACCTCCTCGCCATCGCCCGCGAGGCCGATGTCGAGCTGAGCCTGCACGACTTCAACCGCATCGGTGACAAGGTCCCGCACGTCGCGGACATGAAGCCCTTCGGCAAGTACGTGATGAACGACGTCGACCGTCACGGCGGCATCCCGGTCATCATGAAGGCGATGCTCGACGAGGGCCTGCTGCACGGAGACGCGCTCACCGTGACCGGCAAGACGCTCGCCGAGAACCTCGCTGACCTCGACCCGCAGCCGATCGACGGCGAGGTCATCCACACGTTCGACAACCCGATCCACGCCACGGGCGGCCTGACGATCCTGCACGGATCGCTCGCCCCCGAGGGCGCCGTCGTGAAGACCGCGGGCTTCGACGCTGCGGTCTTCGAGGGCCCTGCCCGTGTGTTCGAGCGCGAGCGCGCGGCGATGGATGCGGTCGCCAACGGCGAGATCGAGGCCGGCACGGTCATCGTCATCCGCTACGAGGGCCCGAAGGGCGGACCCGGTATGCGCGAGATGCTCGCCATCACCGCGGCCATCAAGGGCGCGGGGCTCGGAAAAGATGTACTACTCTTGACTGACGGACGATTCTCAGGCGGCACAACCGGCCTGTGCATCGGCCACATAGCACCCGAAGCGGTGGACGCAGGTCCTATCGCCTTCGTGCGCGATGGTGATCTGATACGGGTCGATATCGCAGCTCGCTCTCTCGACCTACTCGTCGACGAGGCGGAGCTCGCCTCCCGCCGCTCTGGCTGGGAGCCGCTACCCCCGCGCTATACCCGTGGCGTTCTTGCCAAGTACTCGCGTCTCGTGCGGTCCGCCGCCGAGGGCGCGACGACCGGCTGATCAGCGTCGGCTCCGGCCCCGGCCTCCGACGTCGCCAACAGACCATCAGAAGGAATGTCATGACTGCTGACACCGTCTCGGCTGTGCCGAGGCCGCCCGCACCCAAGTCCGCCGCCCCTGAGATCTCCGGGGCCGAGGCCGTGGTCCGCACACTCGAGCTCCTCGGCGTGAAGGATGTCTTCGGCCTGCCCGGCGGCGCCATCCTCCCCGTCTACGACCCGCTCATGGATGCGTCGGAGCTCCGGCACATCCTGGTGCGTCACGAGCAGGGCGCCGGCCACGCCGCCGAGGGGTACGCCTCCTCGTCCGGCAAGGTCGGAGTCTGCATCGCGACGTCCGGTCCCGGCGCGACCAACCTCGTGACCGCGATCGCGGATGCCTACATGGACTCGGTGCCGCTGCTCGCGATCACCGGCCAGGTGTTCTCGACGCTCATGGGCACCGACGCGTTCCAGGAGGCCGACATCGTGGGCATCACGATGCCGGTCACGAAGCACTCCTTCCTCGTCAAGGATGCGTCCGAGATCCCCGGCGCCCTCGCGGCCGCCTACGAGATCGCCTCGACGGGTCGCCCGGGTCCTGTTCTCGTGGACATCACCAAGGACGCCCAGCAGGCGATGGCGCCGTTCATCTGGCCGGCCAAGATCGATCTGCCCGGCTACCGTCCGGTGACCAAGGCCCACGGCAAGCAGATCCAGGCGGCCGCCGCGCTTCTGGCCGAGGCCAAGAAGCCAGTGCTGTACGTCGGCGGTGGCGTCATCCGCGGTCGTGCATCGGCCGAGCTGCTCGCCCTGGCCGAGACCACCAATGCACCGGTGGTCACGACGCTGATGGCCCGTGGCGCGTTCCCCGACTCGCACCAGCAGCACCTCGGCATGCCGGGTATGCACGGCACCGTTCCTGCGGTGCTCGCGCTGCAGGAGGCCGACCTCATCGTGTCTCTCGGGGCCCGCTTCGACGACCGCGTGACCGGCAAGGCCGCGCTGTTCGCCCCGAACGCGAAGGTGGTGCACGTCGACATCGACCCCGCCGAGATCTCCAAGATCCGCACGGCGGACGTGCCGATCGTGGGCGATGTGCGCGATGTGCTCGTCGACCTCGAGTCGGCGTTCCGCAGTGCGACCGAGACGACCACTCCCGACACCGAGGAATGGTGGTCGTACCTCGACGGACTCCGCAACGAGTTCCCGCTCGGCTACGCGCCGACGACCGACGGTCTGCTCGCGCCGCAGTACGTGATCCAGCGGATCGGCGAGCTGACGGGCCCGGAGGGCATCTACGCCGCCGGTGTCGGGCAGCACCAGATGTGGGCCGCGCAGTTCATCAAGTACGAGCGCCCCAATGCCTGGCTGAACTCCGGGGGAGCGGGCACGATGGGTTACTCCGTCCCCGCCGCGATGGGTGCGAAGGTCGCCGAGCCCGACCGTGTGGTGTGGGCGATCGACGGCGACGGATGCTTCCAGATGACGAATCAGGAGCTCGCGACCTGCTCGATCAACAACATCCCGATCAAGGTCGCGATCATCAACAACTCCTCGCTCGGCATGGTGCGCCAGTGGCAGACGCTGTTCTATGACGGACGCCACTCGAACACCGACCTCAACACGGGGCACGGAACCGTGCGCATCCCGGACTTCGTGAAGCTGGCGGAGGCCTACGGCTGCCTCGCCATCCGCGTGGAGAAGGAAGAGGAGGTGGATGCCGCGATCAAGCTCGCTCTCGAGACGAACGACCGCCCCGTGGTCATCGACTTCGTCGTCAGCGCGGACTCCATGGTCTGGCCGATGGTTCCCCAGGGCGTGAGCAACAGCTACGTCCAGTACGCCCGCGAGCACGCGCCCGCATTCGACGAGGAGGACTGACCATGTCGACTCACGTGCTGAGCCTCCTCGTGGAGAACACCCCGGGTCTGCTGACCCGCGTCGCAGGGCTCTTCGCCCGCCGCGGCTTCAACATCGACTCGCTCGCGGTGGGCGTGACCGAGGTGCCCGGCATCTCGCGCATCACCGTGGTCGTCGACCTCGAGGACCTTCCCCTCGAGCAGGTGACGAAGCAGCTCAACAAGCTGATCAACGTCATCAAGATCGTCGAGCTGGACTTCCCGACGTCGGTGCAGCGCGAGCACATGCTCGTCAAGGTGCGCACCGACAACGCGACGCGCTCGAACGTGATCGAGGTCGCGAACCTGTTCCGCGCCTCCGTCGTCGACTATGCGTCGGACGCCCTCGTGATCGAGGTCACGGGCGACCGGGGCAAGGTCGACGCTCTGCTACGCGCCCTCGAGCCCTTCGGCATCAAGGAGATCGCGCAGTCGGGTCTGCTGGCCATCGGCCGCGGCGGCAAGAGCATCACCGAGCGCGTCCTGCGCGGCTGACCAGTCTTCACACACGTACACGAACACCAATCAAGGAGAGAAACCAGTGAGCACCGAGATCTTCTACGACGCAGACGCCGATCTGTCGATCATCCAGGGCAAGAAGGTCGCGATCGTCGGCTACGGCTCGCAGGGTCACGCGCACGCGCAGAACCTTCGCGACTCGGGCGTCGAGGTCGCGATCGCCCTCAAGGAGGGCTCGAAGTCGGCACCGAAGGCGGAGGAGGCCGGCTTCGCGGTCAAGACCGTCGCCGAGGCGACGCAGTGGGCCGACCTCATCATGATCCTCGCGCCGGACCAGCACCAGCGCACGATCTACAGCGAGTCGATCGCTCCGAACCTGACCGAGGGCAAGACGCTCGCCTTCGCACACGGCTTCAACATCCGCTTCGGCTACATCGACGCTCCCGAGGGCGTCGACGTCATCCTCGTCGCACCGAAGGCACCGGGTCACACCGTGCGCCGTGAGTTCGTCGCCGGCCGCGGCATCCCCGACATCATCGCCGTCGAGCGCGATGCATCGGGCAACGCCTGGGCGACCGCGCTCTCGTACGCGAAGGCCATCGGTGGCACCCGCGCCGGCGTCATCAAGACCACGTTCACCGAAGAGACCGAGACCGACCTGTTCGGCGAGCAGGCAGTGCTCTGCGGTGGCGTCAGCCACCTCGTGCAGGCCGGCTTCGAGACGCTCACCGAGGCGGGCTACCAGCCCCAGATCGCCTACTTCGAGGTTCTGCACGAGCTCAAGCTCATCGTGGACCTCATGTGGGAGGGCGGCATCGCCAAGCAGCGCTGGTCCGTCTCCGACACCGCTGAGTACGGCGACTACGTCTCGGGCCCCCGCGTCGTCACTCCCGAGGTCAAGGAGTCGATGAAGGCGATCCTCGCCGACATCCAGAACGGCGCCTTCGCGAAGCGCTTCATCGACGACCAGGACAACGGTGCCGAGGAGTTCCTCGCGCTGCGTGCCAAGGAGGAGACGCACCCCATCGAGGCCACCGGCAAGGAGCTGCGTTCGCTCTTCGCATGGAAGCAGCAGGATGAGGACTACGTCGACGGCAGCGCCGCTCGCTGACGCTGATCCGACACGAAGGGCCCGGTGCGATCCGCACCGGGCCCTTCGTCGTGCAGCGGGGGAGTCACTCCGCGGCGGGAGCATCCTCCACCACGGCGGGGGCGTCGTCCCCGTTCGCCCATACGGGTGCGGGCAGTACGGTGTCGACCTGGCCGCCCTGGATCTCACGCAGTGCCGCCTCGATGTCGTCCGCGTTGAGCGGTACGGCGAGACCGCACGTTTTCAGCTCCGATGCGAACTTGAGGGTGAGTCGGCTCTTGCCCGCCTCGACGGCCTCTGCGGTGGTTCCGGTGCGCTTCTCGCTGCCGGTCTGGATGTCGGAGACCTCGTCGCACACGTGATACACCGCTCCGCCGTCGACCCAGACGACCTCGTCCTTGCCGAGCAGCTGGATCACCGCGGACTGATCGGCGGTGTACTGCTCGACGGAGGGCGGGGTGAAGTCGACGCCGATGACCGTCGCGAGCACGGCGAGGACGATGCCGACGATGCCGGCGGTGGCCTTCTGGCCCTTGTCCATGTCCTTGTTGAGGAAGATGAGGATGATCAGGGGGAGGAACGCGACGATCGCGATGATCGCACCGAGCTGGTTCTGCACGAAGAACCGCAGCGTCTCGGACTTCCGTGCTGGATCCAGGCGGTTGGCCTTCTTCCACAGGATCGAGCCGGTGATCGCGAGCGCGGCGATGACGACGAGCAGCACGAGCAGCGTGACGAACGCCCACTGCGGGAACTGCGCGGTGACCCCATGCTCCTCGAGAAGACCGGTGTCGGGGTCTCGCAGGAGCGTGCCGTCCTCTCCGACGAACACGCGCTGACGGAGCAGCCAGAAGATGCCGACGGCCTCGGCGGCGATCGCGACGACCCACAGCGCGACAGCGATCCAGCGGAAGGTGGTCGCCTTCGATCTCGCCGCGGCGGTCGGCTTCCACCCCGCGGCGGGCTCGTCGACGGAGCCACTCGGTGCGCTCTGCTCGACGTTCTCGTTCTGCTCTGCCACGGTGATCCTCTCCAGACCGGGCACCTGCGGCCCAGATGCCCCCGAGCATAGTGGACGCCGTGTCCTACGCTGGAGACATGACTTCCGATTCCGACGACGCCCTGAGCTGGGACGGCGATGAGGGCGTCGGCGCCGCAGAGCAGGCCTCGAAGGCGCCCGCTCCGAAGCGGTCCGAGCCGCAGGCCGCGCCCGCCGAACACCCGACGAGCGACCCCTCGCTGCCCGACGGGTGGAACGCGGTGGGCACGGGGAGTGACACGGTCGGTCATCTCGAGACGGAAGAGGATCGGCAGCCGTTGAGCACGGCGATGCTCCTGATCCTCGGCGTCGTCGGAGGCATCTACCTTCTCTACAGCGTCGGCTGGGTCGTCGGAGGGCTGCGGCTCAAGCCGCTCGCGAACTTCTTCGTCATCGACGCGATGTTCCTGCCGTGGTTCGTCCTGGCCGTGGCTGCGCCCTTGCTGTGGTTCGTCGCGAGCTTGGTGCTCACTCGCGGCAAGGCGGGATGGATGCGGGTGGGTGCGTTGCTCCTCGGTGTCGTGCTTCTCGTGCCCTGGCCCTTCGTGACGATGGGAGCCGTCGGACTATGACCGGAACACAGATCTCACAGCCGGCTCCGGCGGCGTCGCCCCGCTGGTTGTCCGGGCTCGTGCTCGGCCTCGCCGGGCTCTTCTACGCGTATGCGATCTGGAATGCCGTCGCGCATCTGATCACCATGGCTCAGGTCGGATTGAGCGGCATCGGGTGGGCCACCCTGCTCTTCGGTGTCGTCTTTCCCGCGATCGTCTTCGTGTTCGCCTATCTCATCGGCAGGCGGAGGTCTGCGGGCGAGCTCGCTCTCGTGCTCCTGGCGGGCCTCGGCATCGTCGCGGTCTTCTGGCTGAGTCTGCTCGCATACAGCCTGACGCTCGCGGCGTCCTAGTCGGTCCGACGGACGCTCGGGCGTCACACGGCACGGAGCAGCAGGGCTGCTCGGGTACAGTTGGAGTGATCGCGCCCCCACGGTGTGCGGCGCATCGGCCCCCTGTCGCGCTGCCCCGAAGGATCCCTGTGCCGAAGCCCGTCGTGCTCCTCGCCGAAGTTCTCTCACCCGCCACGATCGAGGCCCTCGGCCCCGACTTCGACGTACGCAACGTCGACGGCACCGATCGCGAGGCGCTGTTCGCATCGCTCGCCGATGCTGACGCGGTGCTCATCCGCTCCGCGACGCAGATCGACGAGGAGGCGCTCACCCACGCTCCGAAGCTGAAGGTCGTCGCCCGCGCGGGCGTCGGACTCGACAACGTCGACATCAAGGCCGCCACGACGGCCGGTGTCATGGTGGTCAACGCGCCGACGTCGAACATCGTCTCCGCCGCGGAGCTCACGGTCGGGCACATCCTCAGCCTCGCCCGTCGCATCCCCGCCGCGCACGCATCGCTCTCGGCGGGTCAGTGGAAGCGCAGCTCCTTCACGGGGGCCGAGCTCTTCGAGAAGACGGTGGGAATCGTGGGCCTCGGCCGGATCGGCGCGCTCGTCGCCGCTCGCCTCGCCGCGTTCGACATGCGCGTCGTCGCGTACGACCCCTACGTCACCTCGGCTCGCGCCCAGCAGCTGGGCGTCCAGCTCCTGACTCTCGACGAGCTCGTCGCCGAGTCCGACTTCCTCACGATCCACATGCCGAAGACGCCCGAGACCACGGGGATGATCGGTGCCGAGCAGTTCAAGGCCATGAAGCCGACGGCGTTCGTCGTCAACGTCGCTCGTGGCGGACTCATCGACGAGGAGGCGCTGCACGCCGCACTCGTGGCCGGCGAGATCGCCGGTGCGGGTCTCGATGTCTTCACCTCCGAGCCTCCGGCCGAGGGCGGCACGGCGCGTCCGCTGCTCGACCTTCCGAACGTCGTCGTCACCCCGCACCTCGGAGCCAGCACCGAGGAGGCCCAGGAGAAGGCCGGAGTGTCGGTCGCGCGCTCGGTGCGCCTCGCTCTCGGCGGAGACCTCGTGCCGGATGCCGTGAACGTCGCCGGAGGCGTCATCGATCCCTACGTCCGCCCCGGCATCTCGCTCGTCGAGAAGCTCGGCCAGATCTTCGCCGCTCTCGCGACGTCGCCGCTCACGAGCCTCGACGTCGAGGTGCACGGTGAGCTGAACGACTACGACGTCAGCGTGCTCAAGCTCGCTGCGCTCAAGGGCGTCTTCACGAACATCGTCAGCGAGACGGTCTCGTACGTCAACGCGCCCCTGCTCGCCGATCAGCGCGGGATCGCGGTCCGCCTGCTGAAGGATGACGTGAGCGACGAGTACCGCAACGTGATCACCCTCAGCGGCGCTCTCTCCGACGGCTCGCAGCTCTCGGTCTCCGGAACACTCACCGGCCCGAAGCAGTCCGAGAAGCTGGTCGCCATCAACGACCACGCGCTCGAGCTGCCGATCGAGAAGCACCACGTCGTGATGCTCTACACCGACCGCCCCGGAATCGTCGCCGTCTACGGTCAGAAGTTCGGAGAAGCAGGCATCAACATCGCCGGCATGCAGATCTCGCGTCTCGGCGCCGGAGACCAGGCGCTCAGCGTGCTCACGCTGGATTCGCCGGTGCCGGACGACCTGCTCGACGACCTGCGCGGCTCCATCGACGCGGACCTCTTCCGTCAGATCGAGATCACCGAGGTCTGAGCGGGGGACGCCCCGATCAGCAGAGCGGGAGGGCGGCCGAAAGGCGGCCCTCCCGCTCTCTGCATTCGGGGCCGGTGTCAGGGTGCGGTCGCCCGCAGCACCAGCGCGATCAGATCCGAGAGCTCGTCGCTGCGGGGAACCAGTCGTTCCGGCCCGTGCACGTCGAGGGAGTTGTTGAAGTAGAGCCCGTCGCTCAGCAGCATCACGAGGTCCAGGCTCGCGGTATCCCGCACGTGGGGGCGGATCGTGGCCTCCCAGCGGTCCCGGTTCCTGCGCAGCGCGTCGGCTGCCGGCGCCGAGCCGCCCTGCGCGAGTCGCGTCGCGGCGATCAGTGCGCGATCCAGCGCATCGTCCTCCATGACGGAGGTGCGCACGTAGTACGCCACCGGTCCCTCTTCGGCCGTCGTCATCCGCTCGAGATCCAGGGTCGTGAGCGCGTCGAGGCGTTCGATCAGCCCGGCGGCCAGATCCTCTTTCGAGCCGAAGTGGTAGAGAAGCCCGCCCTTCGAGACGCCGGCGGCCTTGGCCGTCGCATCGAGCGTGGCTGCGCGCTCACCGTCTTCGATGACGATCGCTTCGAAGGCGTCGAGAACGCGTTCTCGAGCCAGGGGAGGTCGGGGCATCGGGATCCTCTGTTCGTCTCGCATCACAGTAGCGCGGCAGTGTGACGACTCTGTTACTATACCATCTGGACGGTTTAGTAACGATGCCGTCGTGACTCTGAGAGGTGTTCCATGACCCGTACTGCGTCGATCCCGACGACAGAGACGGATGCTCCCCGCGTCGGAGCCCGAGGCTGGGCGGCGCTCGTCGTCCTCATGCTGCCGGTGCTCCTGGTGTCGGTGGACAACACGGTGCTGAGCTTCGCGCTCCCCGAGATCTCCATCGCGCTCGCACCCACCGGCGCCGAGCAGCTGTGGATCATCGACGTCTACCCGCTCGTGCTGGCCGGACTCCTCGTGACCATGGGAACCCTCGGTGACCGCTTCGGACGTCGGCGGATGCTGCTGATCGGCGCGACCGGCTTCGCCGCGGTGTCCGCCCTCGCCGCCTTCGCGCCGACCGCCGGCCTGCTGATCGCCGCCCGTGCCCTCCTCGGCTTCTTCGGTGCGATGCTGATGCCGTCGACCCTGTCGCTCCTGCGTTCGATCTTCCAGAACCGGGATCAGCGTCGTCTCGCGATCGCCGTGTGGGCGTCCGCATTCTCGGCCGGATCCGCTCTCGGGCCGATCGTGGGCGGATTCCTGCTCGAGCACTTCGACTGGGGCTCGGTGTTCCTGATCGCCGTCCCCGTGCTCATCCCGCTGCTCATCGCAGCGCCGCTGCTCGTGCCCGAGAGCCGTGACCCGAACCCCGGCCGCATCGACATCGTCAGCATCGTGCTGTCGATGGCCGCGATGATCCCCGTGGTGTACGCGATCAAGTCGCTCGCCGTCGACGGACCGAGCCTCACCGCCGGCGGCTGGGCGCTGCTCGGCATCGTGATGGGCTACCTGTTCGTGCGGCGTCAGCTGCATGCCGAGGTGCCGATGCTCGACATGGCGCTGTTCCGCCGGGGCTCCTTCTCCGGTGCGATCCTGGTGAACCTTCTGAGCGTCGTCGCGCTCGTGGGCTTCCTCTACTTCGTGTCGCAGCACCTCCAGCTGGTCCTCGGCCTCTCGCCGATGACCGCGGGGGCGGCGCTCGTGCCCGGCATGATCGCGATGATCGTGGCGGGACTCTCGGTCGTCCCGATCTCGCGTCGGGTGCGCCCGCACATCCTGGTGCCGGCAGGACTCGTCTTCTCCCTCGCCGGATACCTGCTGGTCGCGTTCACGACCTCCGATCACGGTGTCGCGCCGCTGATCATCGCCTTCGTGGTGCTCGGAATCGGCATCGGTGCGGCCGAGACCATCTCGAACGAGCTGATCCTCTCGAGCGCGCCCGCCGAGAAGGCGGGAGCCGCGAGCGCGGTGTCCGAGACGGCCTACGAACTCGGCGCCGTCCTCGGCACCGCGGTGCTCGGTGGCCTGATCACGGCCTTCTATCGCGGGGCCCTGGTGATTCCGGCGGGTATTCCCGCGGATGCGGCGCACGCGGCCAAGGAGACCCTCGCCGGTGCCTACACCGCCGCGCAGGAGCTGCCGGCACAGCTCGGCGATGCTCTGTGGGATGCGGCCTCCGCGGCCTTCGGCTCGGGCGTCCTGGTGACCTCGCTCATCGGTGCGGGCCTGGTCGTGCTGGCCGGCCTCATCGCGGCCGTCACACTGCGCAAGACCCCCTCGCACTGACCAGTACGCTGGGAGAACCGGCCTGCTCGGCATCCGTCCGAGCGCTGGCCGGTTCATCCCGATGCAAGGAGTGTCATGTCGCGTGTCGTGAAGCTGGCCGTCATCCCCGGTGACGGAATCGGCCCCGAGGTCGTCGCCGAAGCGGAGAAGGTGCTGGATGCGGTCACCGCGTCGAGTGACGTGACGTTCGACAAGACCCGCTTCTCGCTCGGCGCCGCGCGGTACCTCGAGACGGGTGACACGCTCACGGATGACGACCTGAAGGCGATCTCCGACCACGACGCGATCCTGCTCGGTGCCGTGGGCGGCACCCCTGGGGACCCCCGTCTCAAGGACGCGAACATCGAGCGCGGGCTGCTGCTCAAGCTCCGCTTCACGCTCGACCACTACGTGAACCTGCGTCCGTCGAAGCTCTTCGCCGGTGCTGCGGGTCCTCTGTCCGACCCGGGCGACATCGACTTCGTGGTCGTCCGCGAGGGAACGGAGGGGCCCTATGTCGGCAACGGCGGTGCGATCCGCAAGGGAACACCGCATGAGGTCGCGAACGAGACCTCGGTGAACACGGCGTTCGGCGTCGAGCGCGTCGTGCGCTACGCCTTCGACCTGGCCGAGCGTCGCAGCAAGAAGGTCACGCTCGTGCACAAGACCAACGTGCTGGTGCACGCCGGCGCGATCTGGCAGCGCATCGTGAACGAGGTCTCTGCCGAGCACCCGGACGTCGCCGTGGACTACCTGCACGTCGATGCCGCGACGATCTTCCTGGTCACCGACCCCTCCCGTTTCGACGTGATCGTCACCGACAACCTCTTCGGCGACATCCTCACCGACCTCGCGGGCGCGGTAACCGGAGGCATCGGACTCGCGGCCTCGGGGAACATCAACCCCGACGGCGCGTTCCCCTCGATGTTCGAGCCGGTCCACGGATCCGCCCCCGACATCGCGGGGCAGCAGAAGGCCGACCCCACCGCGGCGATCCTCTCGGTCGCGCTGCTGCTCGACCACCTCGGACTCACCGGAGAGGCCGCTCGCGTGAGCGCCGCCGTCGAGTCCGACATCGCGTCTCGCGCAGGGGCGCGCACCACCGCGGAGGTCGGCTCCGCGATCACCGCTCTGCTCTGAGCGACAGGCGTAGGCTGGAAAGGCGCGAGGACGCGCGCCGCACGAGGAATGGATGACGAGATGACGACCATCGACGCCGAGACCGCCGTGGCTCCGCTGGAGTTCGCGGTGACCAAGAATCTGACCGCCGCGACACCCGGTCGGGTCGCCGAGGTGCACGAGAACCCCGGATTCGGCGTGGTCTTCACCGACCACATGGTGGACATCTGCTGGTCCACGAAGGGCGGATGGCACCGTCCTCGCGTGCAGCCGTACGGACCGATCCCACTCGACCCTGCCGCATCGGTTCTGCACTACGCCCAGGAGATCTTCGAAGGCATCAAGGCCTACCGCCACGCCGACGGCTCGATCCACACCTTCCGTCCCGACCGCAACGCGGCGCGTCTGCAGGCCAGTGCCCGCCGACTCGCACTGCCCGAGCTGCCGACGGAATACTTCATCCAGTCGCTGCGCGAGATCATCGCCGTCGATGGCCGTTGGGTCCCGTCCGGCGAGGACCAGAGCCTGTACCTGCGCCCCTTCATGTTCGCCAAGGAGGCCTTCCTCGGTGTGCGTGCGGCACAGAAGGTCGCGTACTACGTGATCGCGAGCCCTGCGGGCGCCTACTTCAGCGGTGGCGTGAAGCCCGTGCGGATCTGGCTCTCCGAGGACTACGCGCGCGCGGGCAAGGGCGGCACCGGCAAGGCCAAGACCGGCGGCAACTACGCGTCGAGCCTGTTGGCGCAGAGCGAGGCCTCGTCGAAGGGATGCGACCAGGTCGTGTTCCTCAACGAGGAGCGCAATGTCGAGGAGCTCGGCGGCATGAACGTCGTCTTCGTGTTCAAGGACGGCCGCGTCGTGACTCCCGAGTCCGACAGCATCCTCGAGGGCATCACGCGCGACTCCCTGCTGCAGCTCGCCGAGGATCGCGGCTACACGGTCGAGAAGCGACCGATCTCGATCGACGAGTGGCGCCAGGGTGTGGCATCCGGCGACATCGTCGAGGTGTTCGCCTGCGGCACCGCCGCCGTCGTGACCCCGATCGGTGCCCTCGTCGGTGAGGGCTTCGACGAGGCCCAGCCTCTCGGCGAACTCGCGCTCTCTCTGCGCGAGGAGCTGACGGACATCCAGTACGGCCGTCGCGAAGACAGGCACGGCTGGCTCCTGCGCCTCGACGCCTGAGCTGAACGGACCCGAGACCCCGCCGTGCGCACTGCGCAGGGCGGGGTCTCGTCGTTCTGCACCGTGGCTAGGCTGGTGGCATGAAGATCGCCCGATTCAGCCATGACGACGCCATCCTCTTCGGGATCGTCGATGACACCGACCTCGTCGTCCTCTCGGGCGATCCGCTCTTCGCCGGATACGAGCCGACGGGCGATCGTGTGCCGATCGCGGACGCGGTGATCCTCGCGCCGGTGATCCCGCGCTCGAAGATCGTGTGCGTCGGCAAGAACTACCACGACCACGCGGCCGAGATGGGGGGAGTGGCTCCTGAGGAGCCGCTGCTGTTCCTCAAGCCCAACACCGCCGTGATCGGCCCCGGAGATGCGATCGTGCGCCCGTCGATCTCGGACCAGACCGAGTACGAGGGTGAGCTCGCCGTCGTGATCGGCAAGGTCGCCAAGAACGTCACCCAGGCGGATGCGCTCGACCATGTACTCGGCTACACCATCGCCAACGACGTCACCGCTCGCGACCTCCAGCGCAAGGACGGACAGTGGTCGCGCGCGAAGGGGTTCGACACGTTCTGCCCCCTCGGGCCCACCATCAGCACGGATTTCGACCCCTCGGTCGCGACCATCGAGACCCGCGTGAACGGGGAGGTCCGCCAGAAGGCACCTCTGACCGACATGATCCACTCCGTCGAGGCGATCATCGAGCATGCGTCGGCCGTGTTCACCCTGCTTCCCGGTGACGTCATCCTGACGGGTACCCCGGCGGGTGTCGGCACGTTCGACGCCGGCGACACGGTCGAGGTCGAGATCACCGGACTGGGGATCCTGCGCAACACCGTGCGCGACGCCGTGCGCCCATCATGACCGTCGTCGCTCTGACGGCGACCCAGCAGGCGGCCGTCCAGCGACGCACGGTGCTGGTGCTGTCGCTCGGACAGGTGCTCGGTGGGATCGCCTTCGGAGCGACGGTGTCACTCGGCGCTCTGCTCGCCGCCGATCTCTCGGGGAGCGACGCGCTGTCCGGTCTCGCCACGGCATCGGTCACCCTGGGGGCCGCGCTGTGCGCGATCCCGCTCGCTCGCCTGGCCTCGAGGGTCGGCAGGCGTCGTGCACTGACTCTGGGCAACCTGTTCGCACTCGTCGGCATCGCCGTGGTGATCCTGGCCGCGTCGCTGCGGGTGTTCCCCCTGTTGCTCGTCGGGATCCTCATGATCGGTGCGGGCAATGCCGGCAACCTCCAGTCGCGGTTCGCCGCCACCGATCTCGCCGCGCCGCAGCACCGCGGGCGCGATCTCTCGGTCGTCGTGTGGGCGACCACGATCGGCGGCGTGGCCGGTCCGCTGCTGCTCGGGCCGGGAGAGATCGTCGGCGAGGCCATCGGCATGCCCCCGCAGACCGGCTCATACGCGTTCTCCTTCGTCGCCCAGTGCGCGGCGCTCGCGCTGTACCTCGTCGCGCTGCGACCCGATCCTCTGCTCGCGGCCCAGGGACTCGCCAAGGCTGCGGCGGCGGTGCCCGGGCGGGTGGCGGTCGATCGTCCGGTCGTCGCCCGATACGCGATCTTCGCGATCGCAGGGTCACACGTCGTGATGGCGTCCGTCATGGCGATGACGCCCGTGCACCTCGCCCACATGGCGCACGGCAGTGAAGGCATGGCGCCGACGCCTGCCGATGTCTCCGCTCTGGTCGGAATCACGATCGCGCTGCACGTGGGCGGGATGTACGCGCTGTCGCCGCTCTTCGGTATCCTCGCCGATCGCTGGGGGCGGCTTCGGGTGGTGCTGCTCGGTCAGGTGCTGCTGGGCGGGGCGCTCGCCTTCGCCGTGTTCGTGAACGATCAGGAGTGGGGTGTGATGGTCGCGCTCATCCTGCTCGGGCTCGGCTGGAGTGCCGCGACGGTCGCCGGGGCGGCATTGCTCACCGAATCGAGTGCACCCGAGGTCCGCACTCGACGGCAGGGCAGGAGCGATTCGCTGATGAGCCTGTCGGCTGCGGCCGGGGCGGTGATGGCCGGGGTGATCCTCTCGAACTTCCAGTACGCGGGGCTCGGCATCGCCGCATCCGTGCTCGTGATCGCGATCGTCGTGCTCTCGCCCCTCGGACGCTCCGCGACACGATGAAGGACTGGGCGGGCACGGGGCGCGCGTACGCCGATTCGTACGCCTCGCTGTGCGTCGGGACGGCTGCCTTCCTGATCGACGAGCTCGGGGAAGCGCGTGGGCGCACCCTGCTCGATGTGGGCTCGGGCACCGGATCGCTCTCCGCGGCGTTCGCCGCCGCCGGCTGGAACGTCACCGGATGCGAGCCGGAGCCGACGATGAGGGAGATCGCGTCGCGAGAGCACGCCGGGATCCCCGTGGTCGACGGGGCACTGCCGCAGCTGCCGTTCCGGGACAGGGCCTTCGATGCGGTCGTCGCCAACTTCGTGCTGAACCACGTCGCCGATCCGCGGATGGCGGCACAGGAACTCTCGCGAGTGTCGGCCGGCCTGGTCGCGGCGACCGTCTGGACGAACTCACCGACGTGGCTGTGGCGCGAAGTCTGCGACCGCGCGGGGCTCACGCCGTCGGCGGGGGACCGGCTGCCCCCGGAGAAGGACTTCGAGCGGACGGTCGACGGCTTCGCGCGGATGCTGGACGATGCGGGCTGGACGGGCTCTCGGGTGTCGGAGGTCACCTGGACCTGGTCCGCCGGAGTCGCCGCGCTGTGGGTGTCCGCAGAAGGGGGGATCGGGGGAGCCGGCCAGTTCTACCGTGCGCTCGACAGCTCGGAACGCGGTGCTTTCCGCGCGGCCTTCGACGCGGTGTGCTCCGAGCGGACCGTCGACGGTCGTGTTCCGCTGGAGCACTCCGCGGCGATGGCGATCCGCTCGCGCCGCTGAGATCCGCGCGTCGCGAGGGGCATCCACCGGAGCACCGCAGTCCGCCCCGCGACCCTCGGTGCCGCGTCCGCCTGTGCCGGCGCGACACCGAGGGGTGGGAGTCGCAGCGCTCAGGTGTACCAGGTCGGCTCGGGCACTTCGTTCTTCAGCACGAACGTCCCGACCTCGCGCTTCTTGTAGGCGATCGGATCGTGGAGGCTGTGCGTTCGCAGATTGCGCCAGAAGATGTCCAGTCCGACCGTGTTCGCAGACGCACGTGCTCCGGTGAGCTCGTAGACCTTCGTGGCGACCTCCAGCCCGTCGTCGACGATCCGGAGCTTCCCCGCCGCGATCCGGACAGCGATCTCACCGCGTCGGCGCGCCGTGAGATCCTCGCGGGGTGCATGCAGCACGGCACTGATCTCCGCCCCCACGGCATCCAGCAGGGCCTCGTCGGCCCACAGCTTCGACGCGAGCTCGCCGTAACCCTCGAGCAGGTACCACTCGTCCGTGGCGTGTTGCTTGTCGTCTCCGCCGTACGGCCAGGGGCGCGTCGTGGTGCGCGTGTACGCGGACGCCGTCTCGAGCGCACCCTGCGCGATTCCGAGATAGAAGTTCGCGAACACGAGCTGGATCGCCGGGACGTTCAGCGTGTTGTAGGTGAGCGGCTGGAACTCCTTGTCGACGAATCCCGCAGCGGAGGCCCAGGGAACGCGTACGTCTCGGATCTCGACGGAGCCGGACTCTGTGAGTCGCTGCCCCAGGTTGTCCCAGTCGTCCGCGAAGACGATTCCCTCCTGCGCGGTCGGGACGATCGCGAAGACGTGTGTGTCAGTGCCCTCGAGGATGCCTTCGAGAACGGTGAGGTCCGAGACCTGCCCGCCGGTGGAGAAGGATTTACGCCCGGAGAAGACGAGATCGTCGCCGTCTTCTCGGATGACGAGATCGGAGTCCCGGGGGTTGACCGCCCCTCCGAAGAGGAAGTCGTTGGTCGTGTAGAGCTCCTCGACGGCGGCGATCTGATCGTCGGTGGCGACGAGCCGCGCGGCCCACGCCCAGAGGTAGTGATAGCCGAGCAGCTGGCCGATCGATCCGTCGCCCCTGGCGACGGTGCGGATCACCCTGTACGCCGTGTCCCAGCTCTCGCCGGCGCCGCCGTGGATACGGGGGCCCAGCAGCGTCACCAGTCCGGACTCCTTCAACAGCCTGACTTCGGCGTGTGGCGTCGCGTTCGCCCGATCGCGCTCGACGGCGTCCGCCGCGAGGATGTCTGCCACCTCCTGTGCGCGGGCGAGCCAGCCTGCGCTGGTCTGTGGTCGTGCGGCGCCCTGCCATCGGTCCTCGAGACCCGTCGTCACTGCATTCGTGAGTGTCACGTTCTTGCCCTTCCGTCTGTGGGTTCGGTGTTACGTTGCGGCAACGATAGGAGCAGGTCGGCGCCGAACGCGGGTTGTTTCCCCGGGTGAGTGACTGTTACCCACGGTGACCCCGGGTCTCGTCCCCGGTCGCCTCGCCGTGAGCCCCTGTGGCGTGCCGCGCCGGCAACTAGAATCGGAGGGATATGGCTACTCCGCACCCCCTCACCACGACCGCCAGTGGCGCCGACGTCCGCGTCCGCTTCTGCCCCTCGCCGACCGGACTGCCGCACGTCGGCATGGTCCGCACCGCGCTGTTCAACTGGGCCTACGCCCGTCACACGGGCGGGAAGATGGTGTTCCGCATCGAGGACACCGACGCCGCCCGTGACAGCGAGGAGAGCTTCCGTCAGCTCGTCGATGCGCTCACGTGGCTCAAGATCGACTGGGACGAGGGCGTCGAGGTCGGTGGCCCGCACGCGCCCTATCGCCAGTCCGAGCGCCACGACATCTACCGCGGCGTGATCGACAAGCTGCTGGCGACGGGTGCGCTCTACGAGAGCTACTCGACCGCAGACGAGATCGACGCCCGCAACGAAGCGGCCGGGCGTGCGAAGCAGCTCGGGTACGACAACTTCGATCGCACTCTGACCGACGAGCAGAAGGCGGCGTTCCGCGCTGAGGGACGTCAGCCCGCACTGCGTCTCCGAGTGCCCGATGAAGACCTCACCTACGTCGACCTGATCCGTGACGAGGTGACCTTCCCGGCCGGATCGTTCCCCGACTTCGTGGTCGTGCGACCCAACGGCATCCCGCTGTACACGTTCGTGAACCCGGTCGACGACGCTCTCATGGGCATCACCCACGTGCTCCGAGGCGAAGACCTGATGCCCTCGACGGCTCGCCAGCTCGCCCTCTACGCGGCGTTGATCGAGGCGGGCGTCACGACCTTCGTGCCGCGCTTCGCGCACATGCCGCTGGTGCTGGGGGAGACCGGCAACAAGAAGCTCTCCAAGCGCGACCCGCAGGCCGACCTCTTCCTGCATCGCGATCGCGGCTTCATCCACGAGGGTCTGCTCAACTACCTGGCCCTTCTCGGCTGGTCGATCGGTCCCGACCGCGACGTGTTCTCCCTCGAGGAGTTCACCGACGCGTTCGACATCGTGAACGTCAACCCGAACCCGGCCCGCTTCGACCAGAAGAAGGCCGAGTCGATCAACGGCGACCACATCCGCACCCTGGGGGAGAAGGACTTCGCCGAGCGCACGATCCCCTACCTCGCGGCTGCGGGGCTCTTCGACGAGCCCACGCACGAGCAGCTCGTGATGGCGTTCCGCGTCGCACCGCTGGTGCAGGAGAGGGTGCAGCTGCTGGGCGAGGTGCCCGGGATGGTGGGTTTCCTGTTCACCGACGACGTGTCCTACGACGCCGACGCTCTCAAGGGTCTCCCCGCGAACGCCGCAGAGGTGCTCGACGCGTGTGTCGCTGCTCTCGAACCGGTGACCGAGTTCACCCCGGAGAAGGTCCAGGAGGCTCTCGCCGAGGCACTGGTCGAGAAGCTCGAGCTCAAGCCCCGGATCGCCTACGGGCCGCCGCGTGTGGCGATCACCGGCCGCCGGATCTCGCCCCCTCTTTTCGAGTCGATGGAGCTGCTCGGCAAGGACGAGTCGCTGCGACGCCTTCGCGCACTCTCGGAGTTCCTCTCGAACTGAGTCGTTCCGAGCGTGTCACGAGGGAGGGCATCCGACGGATGCTCTCCCTCTTCGCCATCGTGATCGGAGTGCGACTCGCCCGGACGACCCGGGGCGTTTTGGCATTCGGGGCGAGGCTCGGGTAGGCTTGACTCTCGGTGCGAGGCTCAGGTTTCGCCCTTGGGGTATGGTGTAATTGGCAACACGGCGGTTTCTGGTTCCGTTGTTCTTGGTTCGAGTCCAGGTACCCCAGCAAGACAAATACCCCCGCGCGAGCGGGGGTTTTGTCGTATCCGGTGGTGTCTACTCGCACTCTCCGATGAACCCGAGGTAGCAGACGGCCTCATGGGTCACCGCCGGCTCGTAGTCGTCGTTCGAGACCTGTCGGGTGTCGATCTCGGCGCTGCGGTGCAGGTTGCCGTAGGAGCCCAGCGTGGCCACGTAGTACCCGTCGCCGTCCTGGGCCTTCATCTCGTCGATCGCGCTCTTGTACTCGGTGCAGAGCAGTGTCGCCGTCTCGGTGAGCTCGACATCGGCGCACGCCGCGGTGTAGGTGGCGGACATCTGGTTCGTGCAGTCAGTCCAGTCCTGGTTGACCGTGCACGGGTTCACGTCGTCCATGGTGACGTCGTAGCGTCCGGTCTCATACTCTTCGCTGTGGAAGGTCTCGGGCTTCTCCGGGGAATCAACCTTGGTCCAGTGCCGGGCCGTGGTGAACGCGACGACGACGACGATCGCGGCGATCAGCAGCAGTGCCCCGATAATCGAGAGGGCGACCCAGAGGCCGACCCTCCTCTTCTTGGCCGGCTCGCCGTCTGCAACGGGCCCGTACCCCGGGTGCGCCGCGTTTCCGGTGGCGGCGCCGTCGTAACCCGGGTACGCTGCCGTCGCGGCGTACGCCGGATCCACGGGTGCGGCGGTCGGCGCGCCGTACGGGTCGACGAGAGGAGCGGTCGGCCGCGCGTCGAAGGTCGGCTGCGCCTCGTAGGCGGGCGGAGGCGCATCGAAAGCGGGCGGCGGCGCATCGTAGGCGGGCGCATCCTGTGCGGGCGGCGGAGGCGTCTGCGCGGCCGGCTGAGTCGAGAGCCAGTACGCGTACCAGCTCTGCGTGGAGCCCGGATCTGCGGCGACCTGCTGCGCTTCGACCTCCGTGAGCTGTAAGCCGAGGGAACCGCGCAGATCCGGTCTCGTCAGGGACTCACGGAACTCCTCGAGTGACATCGTCATAGTGAAGAGGATGGCAGACCTGAGTGTTCACAGACAATCCGAGAGAGCGCCCTACCAGTCTGATCCCGCCCGCGCCATGCCCTTCACGTCCGTGCGCCGCCGCGGCATCGTTGCGAGCGATCCAGCACGCTGACGGACAGGAAGGTCGAGGATGGCGCTCAGACGAGTCGTTCCGGGGGAGGAACCGGGAATCCGGCGTCGTCGATCCGGTTCCGGATTCAGATACCTCGATGCGGGCGGCGACCCCGTCTCCGAGGCCGACCGTGAGCGGATCCACGACCTTGCGATCCCGCCGGCGTGGAAGGACGTCTGGATCGCCGCCGACCCTCTCGCGCATATCCAGGCCGTCGGCACGGATGACGCCGGTCGACGCCAGTACCTCTATCACCCGCTCTGGCGGACGGGACGGGACCAGCGCAAGTTCGCCAGGGCGCTCCGACTGGCAGAGGCCCTGCCCGCGGCCAGGGCGAAGGTGACGCGCGCGATCGGGGAATCCGGCCTGACACGCGAGCGGGCGCTCGCGGTGGCGTTCCGGCTCCTCGACGATGCTGCTCTTCGGATCGGCTCGGAACGGTACCTCGTGAAGCACGGCAGCCGAGGGCTCTCGACGCTTCGACGCCGCGATGTGCGTATCGACGGAAGCACGGTCGCCCTGAGCTTCCCCGCGAAGAGCAAGCAGCTGGCGTCGATCGAGATCAGCGATGCTCCGCTGGCCGAGGCGCTGTCGGAGTTCGCGGTCGGATCCCCGCGCGCGCCGCTGCTCGCCTATCGAAAAGGTCGCCGCAGGGTGCGTCTGACCTCGGGGGAGGTCAACGACTACCTTCGGGAGGTCGCGGGGGCCGCGTTCACGGCGAAGGACTTCCGCACGCTGCACGGCACGATCCTCGCGGCGGATGCGCTCGCGCGGATCGGTCGGCTCGAGACGAAGAACGAGCGACGGCGTGCCGAGCGTCTGGCCGTGCAGGCCACGGCCTCGGCGCTCGGCAACACCCTCGCGGTGGCTCGGGGAAGCTACATCGACCCGCGCGTCTTCCGGCTCTACGCGCGCGGCCGCACCCTCGATCTGACCGTGTCGCCCGAGACGGCGATCCGCAGGCTGCTCGGGCGCTGATCGCGCGTCAGCTCGCGCGCGGGTAGGTGTAGAAGCCTTCCCCGGTGGCGACGCCGAGCTTGCCCTTGTCGATGTACTGCTCCTTGAGCAGCTCGGCGAAGCGCTGCTGCTTCTCGCCACCCATGCGCGAGATGTTGTAGGCCGTCGTCAGCCCCACGATGTCGTAGATCTCGAACGGTCCGGCCGGTGCCCCGGTGCCGATGCGCCAGGTCGCGTCGATCGCCTCCGGTTCCGCGATCCCGTCGACGAGCAACTCCGCGCCCGCCTCCAGGAACGGCACGAGAAGTGAATTCAGGAGGTATCCGGCCTTCTCCTTCTTGATCTCGATCGGGACCATGCCGATCTGTGCCGCGAAGTCGACGACCTGGTCGTAGACACCGGGAGCGGTGTCGGGTGTGCCCATCACCTCGGCGGTGTTGTGCGACCAGATCTCGTTCGCGAAGTGCAGCGCGAGGAAGCGATCGGGGCGGCCGGTCGATTCGGCCAGAGCGCTGGGAAGGAGGGTCGAGGAGTTGGTCGCGAAGATCGTCGTCGCCGGCGCCACTCCGGCGAGCGTCCGGTAGATGCTCTGCTTGAGCTCCAGGCTCTCCGGCACCGCCTCGATGATGAGGTCTGCGTCAGAAGCTGCATCCGCGAGATCCGAGGTCAACCGGATGCGTCCGATCGCGCTCTGCGCGCCTCCGTCGGCGGCGTTCTCCACGCCGTCCGTGACGTAGCGCGCGGCGAGTCCCCCGAAGCGCTCGGCTGCGCGGTCGAGCGCCGCCTGATCGATGTCGTACGCCACGACGTCGAATCCGTGGAAGGCGGTCTGGAACGCGATCTGCGATCCGAGGACGCCGGTGCCGAGAACGGTGATGTTCTTCATTTCTCTTCCTTCTGTGGTGGCCTTGTGGGCCGTGGTCACGATGCGGCGTCGCCGCGGTCGAAGCGCAGGAGGTCATGCGCGAAGCGCGAGACCTCTGCGTCCGACCACCGCGCGAGATGGGTGTCGATCACGTGCTGCAGCGTGTCGAGCGTCCTGCGGAAGGCGTCTTCACCGTCCGGCGTGAGCGCGAGAGGGCGTCCACGTCCTGCCGTCGAGGGCATCTCCTGAACGAGTCCCAGCGTGATGAGGGAGGAGAGCTGGCGGGACACCGTCGATCGGTTGAGTCGGAACATCTGCGCGATGTCGGTCGAGCGGATCCCCGGCTCATCGGCGATGGCCATCACGATCGACTGGTCGGTGATCGACAGGTGAGTCTCGCCGGAGCGGGCATCGACCAGGCCGCGTCGCGTGATCGCCAGGAGAGATCTCAGCACCGTGGCGCTGTCCTGCCCTCGTGCGTCCGCGTCCTCTCTCTGTTGCATACAGCAACTCTAGACCTGACTGTTGCATAGTGCAACTTATAGGTTGTGACGAAGCACGGACATCGGACCCGGATGACAGGATGGAGGAATGCAGACAGCCAACCTCACGCGAGAGGAGACCGCAGCGCGATCCGCCGCGATCTCCGTGCGCAGCATCCGCGTCGAACTCGATCTCACCGGAGCGCCTGAGCGGGCGCGCACGGGGTTCCCGACGGCGACGACGCTCGAGTTCAGCTCGACGGTCGAATCGACCTGGCTGGACTTCATCGGCGAGAGCGTGGAGCGCGTCATCGTCAACGGTGCCGAGCACGAGGTCGTCCACGACGGTGCCCGCATCGCTGTGCACGGTCTCGCGGACACCAATATCGTCCGCGTCGAGGCCGTCGGAGCCTACAGCCGTTCGGGTGAGGGGCTGCACCGCTTCCACGATCCGGTCGACGACCGCACGTATCTGTACACACAGTACGAGCCCGCCGACTCGCGGCGCGTCATGGCGTGCTTCGAACAGCCGGACATCAAGGCGTCCTATACATTCGTGATCGATGCGCCGGCGGGGTGGGAGGTTCTCTCGAACCAGTCCGCAGCAGCCGTCGACGTCGGTGTCGGCGTGCAGCGCGTCGAGTTCGCCCCGACGCTGCCGATCTCGAGCTACATCACCTCGATCGCCGCGGGTCCCTACGCCCGCGTGGACGGCGACTGGCGGCGCGACGAGCAGCACATCGCGCTGGGAGTGCTCGTGCGACAGTCGCTGGCGCAGTATCTGGAGTCGGACGAGATCCTCGACGTCACGCGTCAGGGCCTCGATTTCTTCACCGATGCTTTCGACTACCCGTACCCCTGGGGCAAGTACGACCAGATCTTCGTGCCCGAGTACAACCTCGGCGCGATGGAGAACCCGGGGCTCGTCACCTTCACCGAGGCGTACCTGTCGCGGGGCGCCGCGACGGACGCCCAGCGGGCGGCTCGGGCGAACACGATCCTGCACGAGATGGCCCACATGTGGTTCGGCGACCTCGTCACCATGAAGTGGTGGGATGACCTGTGGCTCAAGGAGTCCTTCGCCGACTACATGGGCTCGCACGCGTCTGCGGTCGCAACACGTTTCCATGATGCCTGGGTGAAGTTCGCCGCCAACCGCAAGGCCTGGGCCTACCAGCAGGATCAGCTTCCGACGACGCATCCGATCGTCGCGGACATCACGGATCTCGAGGCGGCCAAGCTCAACTTCGACGGGATCACCTATGCAAAGGGTGCAGCCGTCCTCAAGCAGCTGGTCGCCTTCGTCGGGGACGACGCGTTCTTCGAAGGCGCTCGACGGTACTTCGCCGCGAACGCGTTCGGCAACACGACGCTCGACGACTTCCTCGTGGAGCTCAGCGCGGTGTCGGGTCGCGACATGTCCGCGTGGTCACGGGCCTGGTTGCAGACGACGGGTGTCTCGACCCTCGAGATCGAGAAGGATGCCGAGGGGGCGACCGTGCTCGTCCAGAGCGATCCGCGCCCTCACCGCCTGCGCGTCGGGTTCTATGACCGCGTCGAAGGTCGCGTCATCCGCCGCGAGCAGATGGCGATCGACATCCACGACGAGCGCACTCCGGTGGACCTGCCCGACGCCGATCTCGTTCTGCTCAACGACGACGATCTCACCTACGCCAAGGTGCGCCTCGACGAGGCCTCTCTGGCCACCGTGCAGGACTCGTTGTCCGCTGTCGAGGATCCTCTGGCTCGCGCGGTCATCTGGTCGTCCCTGTGGAACGCGACGCGGGACGGCGAACTGCCGGCGACCCGGTACACCTCGATCGTGCGAGCGCATGCGCCGCAGGAGTCGAATATCGGGCTCCTGGGCGGTGTGCTGGTGAACGCGCTGTTCGCGATCCGACACTATGCCGCGGATGATGTCAGGCGTGACGAGCAGAGACGGTGGGTGGAGACCGCATGGAGCGCCCTGCACGCAGCGGATGCCGGGAGCGACGCGCAGCTCTCGTGGGCCCGTGCTCTCGCGGCGGCGTCGGCCTTCGAGGACGCACGTGCCGGAGACATCCGGGCGATCCTCGACGGCGACGCTCCCGAGGGGTTGATCGTCGACCCCGACCTGCGATGGCAGCTGCTGACGGCTCTCGTGACGACCGGCCATGCCGGGACCGACGAGATCGCGGGCGAACAGCACCGCGATGACACCGGAAGCGGTCGCACCGCCGCGCGGCGGGCTCTCGCGTCGCGCCCGGACGAGGCGGTCCGTGCCGAGGCATGGGCCGCGGCATGGAACGACGAATCGCTCAGCAACGACCATCTCGACGCGGTGATCGCGGGCGTCCGCGCCGGCGGGCGCCGCGACCTGATCGCGGGCTTCGATGAGGACTACTTCGCCCGGATCGGCGATGCCTGGGCGGGGCGGAGCATCGAACTGGCGCGGCGCCTTGTCGTCGGCCTCTTCCCGGCGACGCCCAGTCTCGCTCTGGTGGATGCCTGGATCGCCGAGAACGGATCGGCGCCTGCCGCCCTGCGCCGCGTCGTGGTCGAGCAGCGTGACCACCTCGCCCGAGACCTCCGCGTGCGAGCGGCCCAGGCTCAGTAGGTCTCCAGCGCCTCGGCGGTCGACTGCCCGACAGCGAGGTGCTCGGGTCGATCATCGCTCTGCGTCAGCAGGACGAGGGCCATGTAGGCAGCCCACGCTCGTGCGCGCGCCCAGGTCGCATCGTCGTACCGCGAACCCGTGGCCCTCCGGAACGCACCCAGCCCCGGAGCATCGAAGAGCATCCATGCCGACGCGAGGTCGTAGGCGGGGTCGCCGACGGTGACGTCGCCGAAGTCGATCAGTGCGGCGAGCCGTCCCTCGTGCACGAGCAGGTTTCCCGGGTGCAGATCCCCGTGGATCCAGACATGTTCGACGCTCGGTGATGCGGCGAGCCCGTCGGCCCAGGCCCCGCGCAGCGCCGACCGTGCGGGGAGGGCGTCGAGTCGAGGACGCATCACATCGTCTCGTGTGATCAGGGCTCGACCGCGCACGGGGTTGAGTGGTGCGTCGACGGGGGCAGGGACATGAAGGGCCTGGAGCGCCGCTGCGAGTCGCGGTGCCCAGGCGGCGTTCTCGGCTCGCGGTGTGCGGAGGGCGCTCGTGCCGTCGATCCAGGGGGCGACTGACCACGGCCAGGGGAAACCGTCGCCCGGCTCGCCCGCGATCACGGGGATCGGCGTCCGGATGCCGAGCACCGCGAGCGCCGGACCGATCTCGGGGAGGGCTCGCTGCTCGTTCGCGATGAGCGGGACGGCGAGGGCGCGGCGGGGGAGGCGGACGACGAGCTCTGATCCCAGCCGCCACATCGAGTTGTCCCACCCGTCGGCGAACAGCGTCAGGGGAAGGTCGGCCAGTTCCGGGGCAGCGGCGCGAAGCAGCGTGCGTACACCGCCCTCGTCGAGCGACCACTCGGCCGAGGGGGAGTCCGCCATGCTCAGATGTCGAGCGAGTCGCCCGGCTCGAGCACCGAGAACTCACCGCCGCCCTGCTCGGTCGCCCACTGCAGGCGCTGGCGATGCATGGTCTTGCCGGCCACCGAGAGCGTCATGTCGTGCGTCCCGAACGCACGACGCGGCTTCACGGCGAGGACATAGTCCATCGCCTCGCCGATCTTTAGCCACGGAGCGCCGAGGGGAGCGGCGAGGGTGCCGACCTCGATGCCTTCCGGCACGGCATAGGAGTCTCCGGGGTAGTAGAAGTCGCCGTTCACGAGCACGCCGACGTTCTCGACGGTCGGGAGGGACGAGTGGATCACCTCATGCGTTCCTCCGAAGAAGCGCAGCGCGAACGCTCCGGCGTCCACCGTGTCACCGGGCGCCACGACCGAGATCTCGTATCCGTCGGCGGCACTCGCGACGCCGGCAGGCGCATAGATCGGCGTGCCGGGGGCGGCGCGGAGGATGCGATCGAGGTGCTCAGGGGTCCAGTGGTCCGGGTGCTCGTGGGTGATGACCACGGCGACGAGACCGGCGAGATCGTTCAGGGGAGCCGTGAACGAACCCGGGTCGATGAGGAGGACGTCATCGCCCTGCTGGAGGCGAAGAGCCGCATGTTCGAATTTCGTGACGCGCATGAGATGAGTCAACTCCTTCCGAGCCTCACTGGCAAACCGCTGTCCGGGTGCGCCACGCCCGGGAATCGAGGAGGGCGCGGCTCGATTTGGCGGCGCGAGAATCGTCGTGGCATACTTGAACAGTTGTCGCGGCACGGAAACGTTCCGCCAGACGGCCCCATCGTATAGCGGCCTAGTACGCTGCCCTCTCACGGCGGTAACGCGGGTTCGAATCCCGCTGGGGTCACACAACACACGAAAGCCCTCGGTTCTCCGAGGGCTTTCGTCGTATCCGCGGGGAATTCCCACCGCTCAGGTGGCCGATCTCCGCCGAGTGCCCGCCAGCCACAGTGCGAGAGCGGTGCATCCGAGCGCGATCGCGGCGAGCAGGAAGTCGAGGCCGTATGCGGTGATCGCGATGATCGGCGCGATGAAGACCAGCACGGCGGTGACGACGGCGCCGGTCGAGGGGAACCGTGCCGTGCCGCCGACCGGAACCTTCTCGAACCGGATCAACCAGAGCGACAGCACCCATACCGCGGCGAGCACCACGACGAGGAACAGCGGCCGCGTCCACCACCAGATCGCGCTCCCCGGTACAGGGAGCGGAATCGGGAGTACGAGCTGGATGCCGATCAGCACCATGATCATGGGCAGATGCCACAGATAGACGGTCATGAGACGTGAGCCGATCAGGAAGACCACGCCCTGAGCGGCTCTCTGCCGCATGAGGGCGGTCAGGGGTCTGTGCAGCAGAGTCAGGGCGGCGGCCTGGATCACCGCGAGCATGACCATCGCTGTCGTGGGCGGCCATTGATTGCCGAGCATGTTCCACGAGTATCCTCCGAGCGACACCAGCCCCCAGAGCGCCGCATAGCCCGCTGCGATGAGCAGCAGCAGCTGCCACCAGCGGCGTGCGCCGAACCAGCCGTCGAAGAGGAAGAAACCGATCTGTTGGGCGAACAGCCAGACGAAGACGATGTTGGGGATGCCGAACAGCTCCTGGCCGAGTCCGTAGCCCGACCCTGCGACGGGCTGGATGCCGAGGAACCCGCCGATGACCGTGAACCGGAACGTGTCGACGAGCACTGCGCCCGCGAGAAGGCCCACAAGCACCCAGCCGCCAGATCTTTCGTGCAGGCGCATCATCGCCGGAGCGAGAGCCTGCACGATCATGTACGCGGCCAGGAACCACAGCGGGGAGCCGACGCCGATCGCGATGGTGTCGACGAGCTCGGGATCGATCCCGATCAACCGGGTGGCGCCGAGGACCACGGTGAAGAAGATGAACAGCGGCAGCGCGGGGCGGGAGAGCCGCAGCAGACGCACCCGAACGAAGTCCACCGCCGAATCTCCGCGGGCCGACGCCGATCGCCACCCCGCGCGGGCCGCGTATCCGCCGACCACGAAGAACAGCGGCATGATGTTCGCGATCCACGACGCCGCGGTGAACCAGGACTGCGCCTCGACGGTGCGCTCGATCAGCAGCGACCCGTCCGGTGCGCGACCGACCCCCGTGAACAGGATGTGCACGAAGACCACCAGCACGACGCACACGACTCGCGCCAGATCGAGGGTGAGATCGCGGCCTGCAGGTACGGTGCGGGTCGTCGAGTCGGTGGCGGCGCTGCTCATGCCGACGACTCTAGCGGCGGCGGGTGCCGAGCGAGGGGAGCAGCAGCGGGCGCGGTGTCAGGCGCCGGGTGCGAGAGTGAGGCGCCGGAACGCGGCGGTGCTCAACGGCAGAGCCATGAGTGCCATCATCGTGCCGCCGAAGAGGGCGAACGGCACCCAGACCGCCGTGGTCGAGGCGAGCAGACCGAACCCGGCCATGGCGAGTGGCATGAGGCAGTCATCGCCGAGACGAGTGATCGAACCCATCCGGCCGAGGTAGGCGGTGTCGACCGTGGCGGAGAATGTGGCGCTCAGGAGCACCGAGGCGTAGCCCGCGGTCACGCCGATGACGAAGGCTGCGATCGCGACCGTCCAGGCCGGTCCCCACCCGAGTGCGATGATCCCGGCACCCTGGACGACGAGCGCCCAGAAACCTGCGAACGCCTCTCTTCGCGGTCGCCACGTCACGACCGAGACCGCCCCGAGCGCCGCGCCCAGTCCGAGCAGCGCTTCGAACAGCCCGACAGCCTGGGCACCCCATCCCTCGTCGTGCGCACGCAGTGCGAGCCCGATCCCCACCGCCGGACCGACGGCGAGGTTGAGTCCTGACAGCGCGATGACGAGGGTGCGGGTCGTCGGGTGGGTGCCGAGGTGGGCGAATCCGCGGGCGATGCCGTGCAGCGCGGACTCCCTCGGTGCCCGTGCCAGCACGAACCTCGGCCGGAGCCAGAGGGCGATAAAGGCGAGCACGAGACTGAACGTGAAGGCGTTGACGGCTGCGCTGCCCACGAGCCCCGCATACGCCACGAGGACCCCGCCGATCGCAGCGCCCGCCATCGTGCCGAGGCGCGAAGCCGTCTGCGCGAGCGCTCCGTAAGAGGGAAGATCGCTCGTTCGCACGAGCTGTCGGGCGACGGTTCCGGCGGACGGTTCGTAGAAGGCATCGCAGATTCCGAAGGCGATCGCCGCGAACAGCAGGACGCCGACCGTGGGCGGGGTCGCGAGCACCCACAGCGCCACGGCGACGAGCACACCGACCCGAAGCACGGTGAACAGCATCATGACCCTGCGCGCGTCGGACCTGTCGGCGATCACACCACCGAACAGCAGGACGATCGCGCGGGGGACGGTGCCTGCGGCGACGATGAGACCGGCGATCGCGGGAGAGGCGGTCTGCACGGCCGTCCAGGCGAGCGCGATCGTCCAGAGCGCGTCGCCGGCATCCGAGAGCGCTTTGACACCGATCCAGGCGTGCACACGACGGTCGCGTCGGAACGCGGGCGGCTCCGCCAGCTGCCGGGGTTCGGCCGCGGACATCATGGCGTCGTGGGGAAGGCGTGCGCGAAGACGAAGATCGGCGTGCGCTGCTGCCCGTCGTCGAGATCGACGGACTCGCGCCATTCCTCCAGGGTGCGCAGGATGCGGGCGCTCAGGTCGCGGAGCTCCTCGGGGGACGCCCACGCGGTCGTCTCGGTGTTCGACGCGTCATACGCGGCGTACGCAGGATCATCGTGTCGCCGCTGCCACCTCTGCAGGCGGTCGATCTGCATCCGGATGCCCTGACGCTGCGCCTCGCGGGCGAGGAGCGCCTCGGCGGGAGAATCGGAGAAATCGTCGGCAGACCAGGTGAAGCCGCGGCGAGCGAGCGTCCACCAGCTGGTGCGCCGGTCTCCGGAGGGGTCCTCGACCCGCTCCACGAGCCCCGCACGTTCGAGCATGCGCACATGGTGGCTGATGCTGCCGACCTGGCTCTCGAGCGATCGCGCTAGCGTCGTGACCTGCGATGTGCCGTAGAGAAGCAGGTAGTCGTAGATGCGACGACGGAGGGGGTGATGCACGGCGGTGATCACCGAGATGTCTTCCATGGACGCAACGGTAGATCCGGCCCCGTGTTCGCACAAGACTTCTTGTATACCTCTGGAAATCAACGAAAGAGCCGTCTCTCGCGAGGAGAGGCGGCTCTTTCGGTCGGTGCGGGTCAGTCCTCGGCGGATGCCTCGCCGCTCGTGCGGCGAGTACGTCGTGCTCGACGGATGAGCCACACGACCAGCACGACCGCACCGGCGAGGGAGAGCCACGGCAGCACGAAGCCGACCGCGACGACCAGAGCGTTGAGCGAGACGACGAGGCCGTTCCATCCGGCGACGAGGCCATCGGCGAATCCGGCGGGGTCGGCCGTCGTGGGCGGAGTCGTCCGGGTGAGCTCGATCTGGAGGCTCGACATCGCGACCTGATCGTCGAGCGCGGCGAGCTGCTGCTCGTATGACTCGAGCTGCGCCTGGCGATCCGTCAGGGCGACCTCGGCCTCGATCAGTTCCGCGACCGTGCCGGTCTGCGACATCAACTCGGTGAGTCGCTTCACCGAGGCCTTCGTGGCGTCGACTCGAGCCCGCAGATCGATCGCCGTCGAGGTCACATCCTGCTTCGAGATCGACGAGGAGAGCAGATCACCGGAGTCCGAGAGGCCGTCGATCGCGGTGGCGAGGTCGGCGGAGGGCACGCGGATGCTGATCCAGCCGTATCCGTCGTCCGCGGAGGCGGACTCGGATGTGCCGTCGACGGCGATGCTCTTGCCGATCTCGGTGCTCTCGACGTAGCCGTCGTACTTCTCGGCGAGTGCGCCGATCGCCGCTGCGGCGTCTGCGATGTCCTTCACCTCGAGGGTGGCGTTCGCGGTGGCGATGATCTCGCGATCGGTGCCGTCGACGGCACCGGGCGCCACGCTCGACGACTCCGCCGAGTCGGACGCCGCCCCGGGCACGCTCTGGTCTGCGGATCCGGAGGACGAGTCCTCCATCACGACCCCGGAGGACGTGTCCCCGCCTCCGGCCGTGCTCATGGCGCTGCCGCCCATGACGCCCAGGATCGGGGGAGTCACGAGCACTCCCACCACGAAGGCGGCGGCGATGCCGGCGCCCGTCAGCCAGCGGCGACGGCGTGCTCGCGCTCGGATCGCGGTCGGCGTCTCCGGCCGACGCCCTTCCGCGATCTCCTCGAACACGGAGGCCTCGATGCGCGCCACCGCGGCATCCGAGAGCTCGGGCAGGCCATCGATGGGTGCGTTGTCGTTCATGCGTCGCTCGCTTCCTTCACGGCACCACGCAGGCGGGTGCGGACTCGGGAGAGACGGTTCCGGACGATGGCATGGCTCACACCGAGCTGTTCCGCCGCGGCCTGGTAGGCATAGCCTTCCGTGGCGCAGAGCCTGAAGATCTCTCGGTCGAGATCGTTCAGGGTCCCCACCTCGGCGGCGATCCGCGCGGCCAGAGCAGCGGTGATCACCTGCTCCTCGACGCTGATCGTCGAAGGGATGCTGTCGTCGACGGCATCCGTGGTGTGCGCTCGGTCGCGCAGGCGCTGTCGGAGTCGGTTCGCTGCCTGGAAGCGACAGATCGTCGCGAGCCACGGGAGCAGGGACTCTCCCTGCAGCTCGAGCCCCGGCAGCTTGCGCCACGCGGTGACGAAGGTCTCCTGGGTCACGTCCTCGGCGTCGGCGGGGGAGCCGAGAAGGCCATGGGCTATCCAGTAGACCGGTCGGACGTGCGAGCGGTACAGCTCGCGGAAGGCGCTCTCGTCACCTGCCGCGGCCTGCGCCACCCATCTCTGATCTGTCGTCTGCACGGTATCCGGTTTCCGTTCGGTGTCTCTCACCCGGGAAGTGTCGAAGGATGCACCATCGTCTCAGATCGATGCCGTCGATGGGATGCCGCCGGTGCGGACATCCATCGTCCGTCTGCGCTCCGCTAGAATCGGTGATGCGAGAGGGAGTATCCCGCAAGCGCATCCACCGTCATCACGAGCACCGACATCGCTGCTCCGGTCGTGCGACGCACTCTGTGCGTGGGAGAGACTTTCGGCGTTCTTCCGACCCCTCCCGAAAGGTGCACAGCGCCCGTGGACATCCCCGTCTGGTTCGAGATCACCTCGATGATCGTCCTCACGATCATCCTGATCGGCGACCTGCTCCTGATCCGTCTTCGTCCGCACATCCCCTCGACCAGGGAGTCGACGCTCTGGGTCGTCTTCTACGTCGGGCTCGCGCTGTTGTTCGCGGTTCTCCTCGGAAACGTGGCCGGATGGCGCAATGCGGGCGATTTCATCACCGGATGGGCGCTGGAGTACAGCCTCTCGATCGACAACCTCTTCGTCTTCGTGCTGATCATGGCGCAGTTCGCGGTGCCGCGACGCCTCCAGCAGCAGGTGCTGATGGTCGGCATCATCATCGCGCTCGTGCTGCGCGGCGCATTCATCCTCGTCGGCGTGACCGTCATCGAGCACTTCTCGCCGATCTTCTACGTCTTCGGCGCGTTCCTCATCTACACCGCGATCAAGCAGGCCATGCCCGAGGGCGAGCACGACGACGACGTCAAGCGCGAGAACTTCATCGTCCGGCTGCTGCGTCGCCGCATCGACATCAGCGAGACCTACGACGGCTCGAAGCTGCGCACCACGGTCGACGGCAAGCGGATGTGGACGCCGATGGTCATCGTGTTCATCACGATCGGCGTGACGGACCTGATCTTCGCGATCGACTCCATCCCGGCGATCTTCGAGATCACGACGAACGGATTCCTGGTCTTCGCGGCCAACATCTTCGCCCTGATGGGCCTGCGACAGCTCTACTTCCTGCTGGGAGACCTGCTCGACCGCCTGCGCTACCTGCACTACGGCATCGCGGTGATCCTCGGGTTCATCGGAGTCAAGCTGATCCTGCACGCGCTGCACGAGAACGAACTGCCGTTCATCAACGGCGGTGAGCATGTCGAGTGGGTGCCGGACATCGACAACCTCGTCTCGCTCGGTGTCATCGTCGTCTCGATGACCGTCGCGACCGTCGCGAGCCTCATCGCGGCATCGCGCGAGAAGTCCGCAGCGAAGAAGACGGCGATCGTCGAGTAGGGGCGGATCCTCTCAGCCCGCCGACCACAGCAGCTCGGCGTCGAGCGTGAGATCGATCACCTGACGCAGCAGGGCACCGACGGTGGTCGACTGAAGCAGCGTGTATCGGTCGTACTCTCCGAGCGGTGCGATCGCGGCGAGCTGCCAGGCCGCTTCGAGCGGGTCGTCGGAGAGCTCAGTCTCGGGGTCCCAGGGCCCGTCGACGCGCGCGAGGACGCGTCGTACGATCGCCTCCGCTTCGGTGCGCAGCGGGGTGAGCGCGTCGTTCCACGTCAGCTCGGGAAGCGGCGAGATCTCGGCCCGAGGGTAGGGCGCGTCGTCCGTCCACTGTTCGGCTGCGAACCGAGCGGTGCCGACCGCGATGATGTGGAGCACGTCCGCATCGGCGGAGACGCTCACCAGCCGGGCGAGCGTGCCGACCTGGCTGCGCCGGTCGCCGCCGCCGACCTCGTGACCGCGTTCGATGAGCACGACACCGAACTGCGGGTCGTCTTCGTCGAGAAGTTGCCCGATCATCGTGAGGTATCGCGGCTCGAACACGCGGAGCAGAAGCGGGGTGTGCGGGAACAGCACCGAGCCAAGCGGGAACATCGGTCGTGCGGCCATGACCCCAGTCAACACCGCGGGACGTACAGTGAACAGATGCGCAGACCAGACGCCATCACACCTGCCCCCGGCCAGGAGTCCGTGTGGGACTATCCGCGGCCACCGCGGGTCGAGCGGGTGGCCGAGCGCGTCACCATCCGTCTCGGCGGTGAACTCGTCGCCGACACGTCCGATGCGGTGCGGGTGCTCGAGACGAGTCATCCTCCTGTCTATTACCTGCCGATCGCCGACTTCGTCGACGGAGCGCTCTCGGATGCCCCCGGTTCGTCGTTCTGCGAGTTCAAGGGTGCGGCACGCTATCTCGATGTGCGCGGCGGCGCCCTGGTGGCCGCGGGCGCGGCATGGAACTACCCGCATCCGACGCGCGGATTCGAGGCTCTGTCCGACCGGGTCGCGGTGTATGCCGGACCGATGGACGAGTGCACGGTCGGTGGAGAGGTCGTCGTCCCGCAGCCCGGTGGCTTCTACGGCGGGTGGGTGACGTCGACCGTCGTCGGGCCGTTCAAGGGAGTGCCGGGCTCGATGGGCTGGTGAGCCCTGGGCGCTCGCTCAGAACGCGCGCAGGTTGGCCTGCAGACCGCCCTCGACGTACTCGCGGCGCAGGATGCCGCGGCGACGGAGAACGGGCACGAGCTCATCGAGCGTGCGATGGAGCGTGACCGGGTGGAAGTCGCCCCACAGCAGCACGCCGTCGTTGCCCCAGTCGCCGAGCTCCTCGATGAGATCGGCGAACTCCTCGGCGGTCCCGACGAATCCCGATCGGTCGGTGATCCGGCCGGTGCGGGCGAGCGCCGTGAGGTGGGCGCGCAGCGGAGCATCCTCGCCTCGGTCCCCGATCAGGCGCTGGATGCTGCCGCGCGAGACATGCTCCCCGAAGATCGACAGATCGAGCGGTCGATCGAGGTCGAGCGCGGTCAGATCGGTCTCGAGATCACTCGACTGCTTGCGAGCGATCTGCACCAGGGCCGCGTCGTCGGGATGGGCGGATGCGGCGACGATGCGATCCGCCTCCTCCGGCGACGAGGTGATGACCGGCTGGATCGCGAACAGGATGGTGATGTCGGCGGCCGAACGGCCCGCCGCGATCGCCGCGTCGTGGATCTTCGCCCGATAGGCCCGCACGGATGCCTCATCCAGAGGGGCCAGAGCGAGCTGCACGTCGGAGTTCGCGCCGGCGAAGCCGAGTCCTCTTCCGGATCCGCCGGGGGAGACGATCGCGGGTTCGCCGTCTGTGAAGGGCACCGCGTTCAACGGGCCGTCGAACGCGAAGTGCTCGCCACGATGGCGCACGGGACGCAGCCTCGATCCGTCGGCGAACACGTCGGTCTCGCGGTCCTGCACCAGCGCGCCGTCGTCCCAGCTCCGCCACAGCGCACGGATGCCTGCGAGCCACTCCTCGGCGCGGTCGTACGCGGCGTCGTGACCCAGCTGCTCGGCAGCCGAGAAGTGGCGGGCGCTGCCGGTGTCGGTGACGACGTTGAGGCCGAGGCGGTGCGCGCTGAGGTGCTGCAGGGTCGCGAACTGCCTCGCCGCCGTGTACGGCAGGTAGGCAGCGGGGTTGACGGTCGGCACGACTCCGAGATGGCGGGTGGCCTGGAAGAGGTAGGGCGCAAGGAGAAGCGGATCGTGCTTGGGCCCGCCGAACGCGTGGCGGATGCGCAGATCGAGCGTCTCAGGGGAGCCGAGCGAGGGGGCGTCCTCGATGATGACGAGGTCGAACCCGGCCTGTTCCAGAGTGCGAGCCGCCTCCTGGTAGATCTCGGGGCGAGTCCAGTCGTAATCCCAGTCGAGTGACGGGTATCCCCAGCCCTGCGGACCGAAGCCGCGCGCCAGGAACCATCCGAAGTGCTGCGGCCTGCTCATGCGACGGCCTCTCGCGCGGGCTCGAGCACGCGCGCGAGATCCGCGAGGAGATCCGCGACGTCTTCGATCCCGATCGAGAGACGCAGGGTTCCCGGCTGCACGCCGAGGACGTCGCGTTCCTCCTGTGTGCGGTGGGAATGGCTGGTCGTCCCCGGGTGCAGCACGAGCGAGCGGACATCGCCGATGTGCGTCATGTGGGTGAACACCTCGACGCTCTCGACGAAGTCGCGTGCCGCGTCGAGCCCCCCGCGGAGGGTGAACGTGAAGATGGAGCCGTAGCCGCCGTGCAGGTACTTCTGAGCGAGAGCGTGATCGGGGTGAGTCTCGAGGCCGACGTGGTCGACGCTCTCGACCGCATCCTGCGCGGCCAGCCAGCGTGCCACCTCGAGCGCGTTGCGGGACTGCCGCTCGACGCGAAGCCCGAGCGTCTCCGCTCCCTGGCCGATCAGGAAGGCGTTGAGCGGAGACGGAGATGCACCGAAGCGGGGCGCGACGGATTCGCGGGCGTACGAGATGCGTGCCTTCCCGCCGTGCCGTGCGGCGACGCTGGGGAAGCCGCCGCGGCCGGGGAGCACCAGATGCGGTGCGTTATGCCCCGCCTTCGCCGCGTCGAAGCGACCGTCGTCGATGAGGACCCCGCCCAGGACCGAGCCGTGGCCGGCGAGGAACTTCGATGCGGAATGCACGACCATCGCGGCGCCGTGCTCGATCGGACGGACGAGGAACGGGGTGGCGAGCGTGTTGTCGACGATGAGGGGGATCGCGGCGTCATCGGCCACGGCGCTCACGGCTGCGATGTCGAGGATGTCATTGCGGGCGTTCGCGATCGACTCCGCGAACAGAGCCCTCGTGTTCGGACGGATCTCCCGGCGCCACGCCTCCGGGTCGCCGATGTCGTCGATGAAGGTCGCCTCGATGCCGAGTCGTGCGAGGTTGTCGAGGAGAAGCCCGCGGGTGCCCTCGTAGATGTGCGTCGAGGAGACGATGTGGTCTCCGGCTCCCGCCACCGTCAGGAGCGCGGTGACGACAGCCGCCTGGCCGCTGGCGACGAGCACCGCATCCGCACCGGACTCGAGCGCGGCGAGTTGCCGCTCGACCGCGTGCACCGTCGGGTTGCCGGTGCGTGTGTAGCCGAAACCCGCGCCCGTGCCGAAGTGGTCCGCGGCGTGGTCGAAGTCGTCGAACTCGAAGCCGGCGGTCAGATAGATCGGAGTCGCCCTGGACGACGCCACACCCTGATTCCGGGCGGCGTGGACCGCCTTGGTGGCGAAGCCGGTGGTGTCGTCGGTCATGCGGGGTGCCTCTCGAAGGTGCGGGTGACAGTAGCGTGTCACGCGGCGACTCCGTCCGCTGAAGCGGTGGTAATCTGACGTCATGCGGATCGTGCTCCTTCTTAGCGGCCGCGACGAGACCTCGTTCTGAGCCCCTCCTCGTCGCGGAGTCCAACGTGGGCCGACCCGCCAGCTTCAGGAGAAACGCAATGAACATGCCCGCAGCAGACTCTGCTCCCGCACGCCGCAGAACCCTCGCCGAGAAGGTCTGGGACGACCACCTCGTCGTCAAGGGCGAGAACGACGAGCCGGACCTCATCTACATCGACCTGCACCTGGTCCACGAGGTGACCAGCCCCCAGGCGTTCGACGGTCTGCGCTCCGAGGGGCGCCCCCTGCGCCGACTCGACCTCACCATCGCGACCGAGGACCACAACACCCCGACGTGGGACATCGACAAGCCGATCGCCGATCTGACGAGCCGCACACAGATCGAGACGCTGCGCCGCAACGCCGCCGAGTTCGGCGTGCGCCTGCACTCGCTCGGTGACGCCGAGCAGGGCATCGTGCACGTCGTCGGACCGCAGCTCGGACTCACGATGCCGGGCATCACGGTGGTCTGCGGTGATTCCCACACCTCGACCCACGGCGCCTTCGGGGCCATGGCGTTCGGCATCGGCACGAGCGAGGTCGAACACGTGATGGCGACCCAGACGCTGCCGCTGAAGCCGTTCAAGACGATGGCGATCAACGTCGAGGGCACCCTGCGTCCCGGCGTCACGGCGAAGGACATCATCCTCGCCGTCATCGCGAAGATCACCACCGGTGGCGGCCAGGGCTACGTCCTCGAGTTCCGCGGCAGCGCGATCCGTGCGCTGTCGATGGAGGGGCGGATGACGATCTGCAACATGTCGATCGAGGCCGGTGCCCGCGCGGGCATGGTCGCCCCGGACGAGACGACCTTCGAGTACCTGAAGGGGCGCCCGCACGCCCCCAAGGGTCAGGATTGGGACGACGCGGTCGCCTACTGGCGCACGCTCCCCACCGACGAAGGCGCGACGTTCGACGCCGAGGTCTTCATCGACGCCGACGAGCTCGAGCCGTTCGTGACCTGGGGCACGAACCCGGGCCAGGGCAGCTCCCTGTCGGCCGCAGTGCCCGACCCCGCCGAGATCGCCGACGCCAACGAGCGCGCGGCCGCCGAGCGGGCCCTCGAGTACATGGCGCTGACCCCGGGAACGCCCCTCAAAGAGGTTCCGGTCGACGCCGTCTTCATGGGCTCGTGCACGAACAGCCGCATCGAGGACCTCCGCGCGTTCGCATCGATCGTCGAAGGCAAGAAGAAGGCCGACGGCGTGCGCGTCATGGTCGTCCCCGGCTCCGCCCGGGTGCGGCTGGAGGCAGAGGCCGAGGGTCTCGACAAGATCATCACGGACTTCGGTGCGGAGTGGCGATTCGCCGGATGCTCGATGTGCCTCGGGATGAACCCCGATCAGCTCGCACCGGGGGAGCGATGCGCATCGACCTCCAACCGCAACTTCGAGGGTCGACAGGGCAAGGGCGGACGCACGCACCTGGTGTCGCCGCTCGTCGCCGCAGCCACCGCGATCCGCGGCACGCTGTCGAGCCCCAGCGACCTGGATGCGGTGCCTGCGACGGCCTCCGCAGCAGCCGGAACGAACGGAGCACTCTGATGGAGAAGTTCACCACTCACACGGGCATCGCCGCTCCGCTGAAGCGCTCGAACGTCGACACCGACCAGATCATCCCGGCCGTGTTCCTCAAGCGGGTCACGAAGACCGGATTCGAGGACGCGCTGTTCCACGGCTGGCGTCAGGATCCTGAGTTCGTGCTCAACCAGCCTGCCTTCCAGGGCGCATCCGTCCTTGTCGCGGGCCCCGACTTCGGCACCGGATCCAGTCGCGAGCATGCCGTGTGGGCGCTGCGCGACTTCGGCTTCTCGGTGGTCCTCAGTCCGCGTTTCGCGGACATCTTCCGGGGCAACTCGGGCAAGCAGGGACTCCTCGCCGCGACGATCTCGGAAGAGGATCTCGAGCGGATCTGGGCCGAGATCGACCGGAATCCCGGGGCATCCATCACGGTCGACCTCGAGGCGCGAACCGCCTCGATCGGTGAGATCCAGGCTGACCTCGGGATCGACGATTACACTAGATGGCGGCTCCTCGAAGGGCTCGATGACATCGGGCTCACGCTGCGCAACGAAGACAAGATCGCGCAGTTCGAGGCCCGTCGCGAGTCGTGGCGGCCCCGGACCCTTCCCGTTCAGCAGTGAACGGCGGGGCGGGGGAGCCGAGGGCGACCCCGCCCCGAATTCCGTTGAATGAAGTGAGGCTCCGAATGACGACACCTGTGCGCGACGCTCTTCCGGACGGAGTCCCCCCACTCACCGGAGACGTCCTCGCCATTCGCGGAGGGCGCCCGTTGCGCGGCCGCGTCGACGTCAAGGGAGCGAAGAACCTCGCGACCAAGGCGATGGTGGCCTCGCTGCTCGGAGACACCGTCAGCGTCCTGCGAGACGTTCCCGCCATCAGCGACGTCGCGGTCGTCCGCTCGCTGCTCGAGGTGCACGGTGTCCGTGTCTCCGACGGCGATGAGCCCGGTGCCCTCGTCTTCGATCCGAGCGACGTCGAGTCCGCGCACTTCGAGGAGATCGATGCCCACGCCGGTGCATCGCGCATCCCGATCCTCTTCTGCGGCCCGCTGCTGCACCGTCTCGGTCAGGCATTCATCCCCGACCTCGGCGGATGCCGCATCGGCGACCGGCCCATCGACTTCCACCTCGACGCGCTGCGCAAGTTCGGCGCGATCGTCGAGAAGCTGCCGAGCGGCATCCGCCTCTCGACCGGCGGCGCTCGTCTGCACGGCGCGAACATCCACCTGCCGTACCCGAGCGTCGGCGCGACCGAGCAGGTGCTGCTGACGGCCGTCCGGGCCGAGGGCACCACCGAGCTGCGCAACGCGGCCATCGAGCCCGAGATCATGGACCTGATCGCCGTGCTGCAGAAGATGGGCGCGATCATCTCGTACGAGCCGAACCGCGTCATCCTCATCGAGGGCGTCGAGAAGCTCCGCGGCTACGACCACCGGTCGATCTTCGACCGCAACGAGGCGGCATCCTGGGCCTCCGCCGCACTCGCGACCGACGGCGAGATCTTCGTCGGCGGAGCGAAGCAGCAGGAGATGCTCACGTTCCTCAACGTGTTCCGCAAGGCAGGCGGATGGTTTGACATCCAGGAGGACGGGATCCTCTTCCGCCGCGACGGAGAGCTCAAGCCCGTCGTCGTCGAGACCGATGTGCACCCCGGCTTCATGACCGACTGGCAGCAGCCTCTCGTCGTGGCACTCACCCAGGCCAAGGGACGCTCTGTGGTGCACGAGACCGTGTACGAGAACCGTCTCGGGTTCACGGACGCTCTCGTCAAGATGGGCGCCGACATCGTCGTGCACCCGCGCGGGCTGCAGGACGGACCCCGTCGCGTGCCGCGCCGTGACCTCGAGCAGGCGGCCGTCATCACCGGGCCGACCCCGCTGCACGCCGCCGACATCGTCGTTCCCGACCTGCGCGGCGGGTACAGCCACGTCATCGCGGCGCTGACGGCCGAGGGCGAGTCGAAGGTCTCTGGAGTCGACATCCTCAGCCGTGGGTACGAGAAGTTCCTCGCAAAGCTCGACGCCGTGGGCGCCGACTTCGACGTCATCCGGTGACGCCGATGGGTTCCCGTTCGACGGAGACCACGCGCCCGAGCCTTTTCTGGCCCGTCGCGGCGATCGTCATCCCCGCGGTGTCGTTGCTCGCGAAGGTCCGGGTCACCGGGGGAGAGAAGCTTCCGCGTGAGGGGGCCTTCGTTCTCGCACCGAACCACTACTCGGAGTTCGATCCGCTGATCGTGGCTCTCGCGGTCTGGCGCATCGGGCGTGCACCCCGGTTCATGGCGAAGGAGAGCCTGTTCAAGGTCCCCGTGCTGGGCTGGGTGCTTCGTCGCACGGGGATGATCCCGGTGGCGCGCTCGTCATCGGCATCCGCGGCCAAGCAGACCCTCAAGCAGTCCGCCGAGCTGGTCGAGCACGGTCGGGGAGTCATCGTGTACCCCGAGGGGACGCTCACGCGCGATCCTGACATGTGGCCGATGAGGGGAAAGTCCGGGGCCGTGCGGCTCGCGCTGGCCGACGGCATCCCGCTGATCCCGATGGCCCACTGGGGCACGCAGGAGATCATGGGGCGCTATCAGAAGGGCCTGAGCCTCTGGCCGCTGCGCAAGCGGGTCGATGTCGTGGTCGGGGACCCGATCGATGTCTCCGATCTCCGCGGGCGCGCCGGAGAGGCCTCGGCGCTGAACGAGGCGACGACCCGTCTGATGAACGCGATCACCGCGCTGCTCGAGGAGCTGCGCGACGAGAAGGCTCCGGCTGAGCGCTGGAATCCGACGTCGCACGGACAGAAGGAGACGGGTCGCCTTGACTCCTAAACGCAACGTCGCCGCAGGCCCCCGCGTCGCCGTCATCGGCGCAGGCAGCTGGGGTACGACCTTCGGCAAGATCCTCGCGGACGGAGGCGCGCAGGTCACGATGTGGGCCCGGCGCGCCGAGCTCGCCCACGAGATCGACGAGGCGAAGCGCAACTCGCGCTACCTGCCGGGAATCAACCTGCCTCGCACGATGGCGGCCACGCACGAGCTGGCCATCGCGATGCGCGACGTCGATCAGGTCTACCTGTCGGTGCCGAGCCAGTCGTTGCGGGAGAATCTGAAGGCTCTGCGCCCGCTGCTCGCCGACAGCGACACCAAGATCGTCAGCCTGATGAAGGGTGTCGAACGCACCACCGGGCTCCGTATGAGCCAGGTCATCGAGCAGGAGCTGCGCTGCGACCCCGACCGTATCGCGGTCGCCTCAGGCCCGAACCTCGCGCTCGAGATCGCCCGCGAGCAGCCGACCGCCGCAGTGATCTCGTCTCGCAGCCAGGAGACGGCCGAAGAGGTCGCCAGGGCCGCGCGCAACAGCTACTTCCGCACCTTCGTGAACACCGATGTGATCGGCACGGAGTTCGGAGGAGTGCTGAAGAACCTCATCGCCGTCGCGATCGGAATCGTCGACGGCGTCGGGTACGGCGAGAACACGAAGGCGTCGATCATCACGCGCGGACTCGTCGAGATGACCGACTTCGCGGTCGCCAACGGCGCACAGCCCGAGACCCTGCAGGGTCTCGCCGGGCTCGGCGACCTCATCGCGACCTGCCAGTCGCCGCTCAGCCGCAACAACACGGCCGGGCGCCTGCTCGGCCAGGGATACAGCTTCCAGGATGTCGTGAAGCAGATGCAGCAGACCGCTGAGGGCCTCGCGTCCGTCGCGCCGGTGCTGCAGCTCGCCCGCGAGTCCGAGGTGGACATGCCCATCGTCGAACAGGTGAAGATGGTGCTCGACGGGAAGATGAACCCGCGCGACATCGCACCCCACCTGACGACGGACGACGACACCCCTCAGGGTGAGAGGACCAACCATGGACAAGCAGACGGTGGTGGTGCTCTTCGGAGGGCGCTCCAGCGAGCATTCGATCAGTTCCGCAACGGCGGGCGGAGTGCTGGGCGCGATTGATCGCGACCGCTACGCGGTGATCCCCGTGGGGATCACCCGTGAGGGTGCGTTCGTCCTCGAAGACGACGACCCGGCGAAGTTCCCGCTGGATGCCGCGCATCTTCCCGAGGTCGCCGACAACGGAAGCCGCGTGCTCTGGCCGGAGCCGGGCGGCGACCGGACCCTGCGCGTGGTGCGCCCCGACGGCGATACGGAGAGCTTCGGCGAGATCGACATCGTGCTGCCGATCCTCCACGGTCCGCACGGCGAGGACGGCACGATCCAGGGATACTTCGACACGCTCGAGGTCCCGTACGCCGGCGGCGGTGTGCTCGACTCCGCTCTGTGCATGGACAAGCACTTCATGAAGATCGCGCTGCGTGCCGCGGGGCTCTCCGTGGCCGCAGGGCTGACGGTTCGCGCGCGCCAGTGGGCGCAGGACGCCGATGCCGTTCGGGCTGCTGCCTCAGAGCTCGGACTGCCGCTGTTCGTGAAGCCCGCGAGGGCCGGATCGAGCGTCGGCGTCTCGAAGGTCGAGCAGCCTGCCGAGCTCGATGAGGCGCTCGCGATCGCCTTCGCCGAGGATGACAAGGTCCTCATCGAGACCGGCGTGGTCGGTCGCGAGATCGAGGTCGCTGTGCTCGAGGGTGCCGACGGCGTACGCGCGTCGCTCCCGGGAGAGATCGTGCTCACCTCCCGCGGCTTCTACGACTTCGAGGGCAAGTACCTCGGTGGCGACGGAGTCGATGTCGTGTGCCCAGCCGCGCTCGAGGAGTCCGAGATCGCCGCGATCCAGGACGCCGCGATCCGCGCGTTCGAGGCCGTGGACGGGCGTGGCCTCGCCCGGGTCGACATGTTCCTCACCCCCTCAGGCGAACTCGTCGTCAACGAGCTGAACACGATGCCCGGCTTCACGCCGATCTCGATGTTCCCCAAGTGCTGGGTCGCTTCAGGGCTCAGCTACGGCGACCTCATCTCCGAGCTCATCGAGGCGGGTCTCCGCCGCTGACAGTCAGCGTCGCGGCTGCTCGGCCGCGACGCTGCCCGGGTGACGGCTAGCCCGCGTGCGGCGGCCGGGGCGGGTACGACGTGCTCGTCTGCGTCGCCTCGCCTGCCTGCGGAGGGTACGGGTAGGCCGTCGTCGCCGGGTGGCTGCTCGATGCTTCCCGTTCGACGTGCTCAGGGGCGGGCGCCGACCGATGGATCAGGGTGACCACGAGCGCTGTGATCCAGCCCCAGGTCAAGCCCCAGGCGGCACCAGCGGTGACGAATTGGAACCCCTGCACCATCAGGATCTCGGACTGCTCCGACGGGATGCCGAGCGCCGAGATCGCCAACGGCGCGCGCACCATGCCCGCGATCCACGATGCGATGATGACCGCGCCCCAGGTGCCGAAGAACACTGCGGCGCCTCGTTTGGGGAGGGCGCTCCGCACCACGAGCCGGACGAAGAACCATGTGAGCGCGACGATCACGATGAGCGCCAGGAACATGGCGACGACCGCGAGAGGGATCGGCCGGGGTCGCAGCGCGAAGCCGATCGGATCCTGCAGGATCATCGTGCGCGGGAGGTTCGGTACGCCCCAGATCACGAACAGGAATCCGGCGAAGCCGCTGAGAAGCGCCCCCGCTCCGACCATGATCGCTGCGATGACGGATGCTCTGCCGGCAGGGTTGGGATTCATGCCGCGAGTCTAGGGGCTGCCTCGAGGCGTCGGCGGGGCCGGCTCCGCGCGTCGGCGGTTCCGTGAGCGGATGCGCTCAGCCCTCGTCGGAGCCGTCCTCCGTGGGTACGCGGTCGGTGCAGCGTGCGGTGGCCGGGGCGAGACCCGACTGGATGCTCGTCGACAGGCTCTCCACCACGGTGCGGAAGTCGATCTCCTCGCCGCGCCGGATGATCACCTCGACCGCGGGGTCGCGGCCGTAGGTCACAAGACGCTGGCGCTCCTCCTCCTGATCGAGGACGAGCCAGTCGACGCTCCCGATCGTCGTGCACACGTCGGTGGAAGGCGCCGGGGGCTCGACGCCGCAGCGGAGCACCACGGTCGGCTCTCCCCAGGCGCCGGTCGCCTGAGCATCCGTCCAGACGCGGTCCAGGTCGCCGACCGCATCGGGGAGCAGCACGGACACCTCCGCGCACGCGGGATCGTTCGCATCCTCGGCGGGTTCCAGATGGACGGTGGTCGAGCATCCCGAGAGAGCCGCGACGAGGGCCAGCGAGCCCGCGATGACGGCGAGACGGCGAAAGCGGGGCATGCTTCCAGGCTACCTTTGACTGCATGCCCTCCCGACCCCGCGACGACGATCCGACCCTCGGCGAGCTGTCCGAGGGGGAGATCCTGCGAGCGATCCTCGCGCGCACCGCGCAGGCCACGCACGCGCTGATCGGACCGGGCGACGACGCGGCGGTGATCGCGGCGCCCTCCGGGTCGGTGGTGGCCACGACCGACACCCTCGTGCACGGACCGGACTTCCGGCTCGCGTGGTCGTCGGGGTACGACCTCGGCTGGAAGGCCGCCGCGGTGAATCTCGCCGACGTCGCGGCCATGGGTGCTCGTCCGACCGCTCTGCTGGTGGCGCTGGCGGTTCCTCGTGATCTTCGACTCTCGTTCGTCGAGCGGCTCGCCGACGGCTTCCGTGAGGCATGCGCCGCACTCGCTCCGGGGTGCGCGGTGGTCGGCGGCGATCTGACGGTCTCCGACGTGCTCACCGTCGCCGTGACCGCGTTGGGTGACCTCGAAGACCGTGCTCCCGTCACCCGTTCGGGTGCCCGCATCGGAGACGTCGTGGCGGTGGCCGGCGAACTCGGCCACGCCGCGCAGGGCCTCGCGGTGCTCTTCGGCAGGTTCCGCGAGGGCGATCAGCCTGTTCCGGTGGATGCCGCAGCGCTGGCCGCCGGCGAGAGTGCTGCGCTGGCCGCACAGCTGCGCCCGTCGCCGCCCATCGGTCTCGGTCCGTTCGCCGCCACGGCCGGCGCCACGGCGATGATGGACATCTCCGACGGGCTCGCGCTCGACGCACGGCGGATGGCTGCGGCATCCGAGGTGACGATCGCCCTGGACTCGGCCTCTCTCGGTGAGGCCCCGATGCGCGCCCTCGCCGGGGGAGAGGACCACGCTCTGCTGGCGACGTTCCCGGCCGGAATCCTGCCTCCGGGGTTCCGCGTCATCGGTGCAGTCGCCCCGCGCGGAGAGCATGATCTGCTCGTCGACGGTGCTCCCGCCGACGTGTCCGGGTGGGATCCCTATCGGGACTGGGACTCGACGACGGGTTGATACTCGTCCGCAGGCCGTGCGGGCTCAGCCCACCACAGCGTCGTGTCGCCGTAGGTCTTCTCACGGATCAGGTCGAGCCCTGCCTCGGCGAGATCGGGCGGCGTGGAACGGCGCGCGCGCTCGATGATCACGAGCGCGTCCGGGGAGAGCAGAGGCGCGAGGGAGACGAGATCGGCGGTCATCGCATCGTCCTCGAGGTCGTAGGGCGGGTCCGAGAACACGAGGTCGTACGGGCCGGTCGTGCGCTGCAGAAAAGCCCGCACCGCACTCTGATGCACACGGGCGGTGGGCAGCCCGGCCTTGGTGAGGACGGCGACATTGCGGCGGACCACGGCTGCCGCCTCGCGGCCCATCTCGACGAGATCGGCGCTGGCCGCCCCGCGGCTGAGGGTCTCGAGGCCCAGCGCGCCTGATCCGGCGTAGAGGTCGAGGACGCGCGCGCCGGCGATCGCATCCGCCGACTCCAGCGCTCCGAACAGCGACTCCCGCACGCGGTCGCTGGTCGGTCGTGTGCCTGCGTGCGGCACATCCAGTCGCGCTCCGCGTGCCTTTCCGGCGATGATCCTCGTCACCCGTTCACGATACGACAGCTGAGGCGCACGCCGTGTCGGTGCGGCCTCCTAGACTCGGAGCATGTCGCTCACGCTCGATTCGTCGCTGGAGGACGCGCTCGGCGCCACCCCGGCGAAGACCCTCGATCGAGCGTTCAGCATGAAGACGGTCGGCGACCTGCTCTCGCACTATCCACGGCGGTACGCAGACCCGGGCGAGCTCACCCCGATCCGCGAGCTCCCCCTCGGCGAGACGGTGACGATCGTCGCCGAGGTGCTGTCCTCCAGCGCCAGGGCCATGCGGAATCGGCGCGGAGCCATGGTCGACGTGGTGATCGGCGACGGCATCGGCAAGATGTCCCTCACCTTCTTCGCGAAGAACCTGGGCGCGGCGAAGTGGCGTTCCGAAGACCTCGCGGTCGGTCGTCGAGGTGTCTTCTCGGGCAAGGTCGGCGAGTTCAACGGCATGACGCAGTTCGCGCATCCGGAGTACGAGCTCTTCGACGATGAGGATGCCGCACGACGCAGGGCGGACGCGCGGGCGGCCGTGCTGATACCGATCTACCCCGCGACATCGAGTCTGCAGACCTGGCAGATCGCGAAGTTCATGGCGCGTGTGCTCGACGGACTCGGCGAGGTGCCCGAGCCGCTGGCCGCGGAGGTCCGCACCCGAGAGGAACTGCTGACCGCGCGCGAGGCTCTCGAGCAGATCCATCGTCCGCAGACCCGGAACGACATCGATCCGGCCGTCCGTACGCTGCGGATGCATGAGGCGCTGACGCTGCAGACCGCTCTCCTGCAGCAGCGCGACGCCGTCCGGGCTCTCTCGGCCACGGCTCGTCCGGCGAAGCCCGGTGGGCTGCTCGAGCGTTTCGACGCCTCGCTGCCGTATGACCTCACTCCCGATCAGCAGACGGTCGGGGTGCAGGTCGCCGCCGATCTGGTCGGCTCCTGGCCGATGAACCGACTCGTGCAGGGTGAGGTGGGCTCGGGTAAGACTCTGGTCGCGCTGCGGGCCATGCTGCAGGTCGCCGAGTCCGGGGGACAGGCGGCGCTCATCGCCCCGACCGAGGTGCTCGCCGGGCAGCACCTGCGATCCATCGCCAAGATGCTCGGTCCTCAGCTGGGGCCGCTGGTGATGCCGACCCTGCTGACGGGGCAGATGCCGGCGGCCGAGCGTCGCAAGGCCGCACTCCGAGTGGCCTCCGGGCAGGCTCTGATCGTCGTCGGCACCCACGCGCTGCTCGGCGAGAAGACGACGTTCGCCGACCTCGGGCTCGTGGTCGTCGACGAGCAGCACAGGTTCGGCGTGGAGCAGCGCGAGGCATTGCGCGCCAAGGGCTCGAGCCCGCACGCGCTCGTTCTCACGGCCACCCCCATCCCGCGCACGGTGGCCATGACCGTGTTCGGAGACCTCGACACGTCAGTCATCCGCACGATGCCGAAGGGCAGAGCGGGTATCGAGTCGTTCGTCGCCCCTCTGGCCGAGCACCCCGGGTGGTTCAATCGCGTGTGGGAGCGCGCGGCCGAGGAGATCGCCCAGGGGCGCCAGGTGTTCGCGGTGTGCGCTGCGATCGACACGACGAAGAAGACCGCGGAGGCGGGGGAGCAGCCGATCGTCCCGCCGGATGGAGCATCCGGTCCGCGGTGGGGTGTGGTGCAGCTCGATGAGGCCCTCGAGACGCACCCGACGCTCGGTGGCGTGCGACGAGCGGTGCTGCATGGCCGCATGCCGTCCGACGAGAAGGACGCGATCATGCAGGCCTTCGCCAGGGGCGAGATCGACCTGCTCGTCGCGACGACCGTGATCGAGGTCGGAGTCGACGTTCCCAACGCCTCGACGATGATCGTCCTGGATGCCGATCGCTTCGGCGTCTCGCAGCTGCACCAGCTGCGAGGGCGTGTCGGCAGAGGCGGTGTCCCCGGCCTGTGCCTGCTGGTCACGGAGGCCGAAGCCGGGTCCGTGGCGCGCGAGAGGGTCGATGCTGTCGCGGCCACGCTCGACGGGTTCGCGCTGGCCGAAGTCGACCTCGATCTGCGCGGAGAAGGCGACGTGCTCGGTGCGGCACAGGCCGGCGTCCGTTCCTCGCTCAAGCTGCTCCGCGTCGTCAAGGACTCCGGTCTGATCGTCAGGGCCCGGGAACTCGCGGAGGTCATCCTGGCCGCCGACCCCGATCTCGAGAAGAACGCGGGGTTGCGATCGGCGATCGAGCGACGGGTGAGCGACGACGATCGCGCGGCTCTCGCGAAGAACTGAGCTGCCGATGACGTGCCCTAGGCTGGGTGGCATGAGCAGTCGGATCGCCGTCGTCCCGGGTTCGTTCGATCCGCCGACCCTGGGTCACCTCGACGTGATCCGCCGCGCGGCGAAGCTGTATGACGAGCTTCATGTTCTCGTCGTGCACAACCCCGGCAAAGAGGCCATGCTGCCGATCGCGCAGCGGATGTCGCTGATCGAGCAGTCGATCGCCGAAGAGGGCATCGGTGACAACGTCGTCGTGGGCTCCTGGAGCATGGGTCTCCTCGTCGACTACGCGCGCGATGTGGGTGCCGGGGTTCTGGTCAAGGGCATCCGTTCGCAGATCGACGTGGCGTACGAGTCGCCGATGGCGATCGTCAACCGGCACCTCGCCGACATCGAGACGGTCTTCCTCCTTCCCGACCCCGCACACGCTCTGGTGTCCAGCTCTCTCGTCCGTCAGGTCGCAGGGCTCGGGGGCGATGTGTCGCCGTTCGTCCCTCCTGCGGTCGCAGCGTTCCTCGATACGGGCTCGCGCGGCATCTGAGTCACCCGGCCGAGGCGTCGCGCACAGCGCGGAACCAGCCCCGTCCGACGCAGAGCCGGTACCATTGCGGGGTGCGTTCCCGAATGAATGGTCCCTTCGTCCTCCCCGTCCGCGACATCGTCCGCAGGCCAGGCGAGATGCGCGAACACGAGTTCTCCGTGACCCTGCGCGAGGCGTGGGGTGAGGGGATCGTCGCGTACGAGGCAGGATCCGATCTCGACCTGGATGTGCGCCTGGAGTCGGTGCACGAGGGCATTCTCGTCTCCGGAACGGCCGATGCGGAGTACTCCGGAGTGTGCGGAAGATGCCTGATCGACATCGCTCGGCCCGTCGAAGTCGAGTTCCAGGAGCTTTTCGCGTATCCTGGTGAGGAAGAAACTGACTTCGAGGTTCAAGACGACCACGTGGATCTTGAAACTCTAGTCAGGGATGCGGCCGTGTTGTCGCTTCCATTTCAGCCGGTGTGTCAGCCGGATTGCCCCGGGCTCGACCCGGAAACGGGCGAGAGGCTGACCGAGAGCACCGGAACGGAGCAGGCCGCTCCCATCGATCCTCGGTGGAGTGCGCTCCAGAACATCACAGACCAAGACGGCACGGAAGAATCTCATGCCGTCGAGAAAGAAGAGAGCTAGTCATGGCTGGTAACCCCCCGAAGCGCAAGGTATCCCGTTCGAACACCCGCTCGCGCCGCGCGCAGTGGAAGGCGGCGCCCGTCGCGCTCGTCAAGACCATCGAGAACGGCCAGGTCGTCTACAGCCGCCCGCACCAGGCGAAGGTCGTCACCGACTCGCAGGGCACCGAGCTGTTCCTCGAGTACAAGGGCCGCAAGGTCGCAGACGTCTGAGTCGCGACTTCACGACTGTGACGAAGGTCCCTGGGGGGACGAGACCTCTCCCAGAGAAGCTCCGCGTCGATATCGACGCGGAGCTTCTGGAGTTGGCACTCACCCATCGCTCCTACGCGTACGAGCACGGCGGGATCCCGCATAACGAACGTCTCGAGTTCCTCGGCGATTCGGTGCTCGGTCAGGCTGTGACCGTGATGCTCTTCACGACCCATCCCGGCCTCGACGAGGGCGAGCTGGCGAAGCGACGCGCGAGCGTCGTGTCGACCGTTGCTCTCGCCGAGGTGGCGCGTGCCATCGACCTGGGCAGTCATCTGTTGCTCGGGCGCGGCGAGGAGCAGACCGGCGGACGCAACAAGGACTCGATCCTTGCAGACACGATGGAAGCCGTGATCGGCGCGACCTATCTGTCCGCAGGTCCGGAAGCGGCGACCGAGCTCGTGCTGCGCCTCACCGAGCCGTTGCTCGCCGACCCCGAGCGGTACGGCGCAGCGATGGATCCGAAGACGAGCCTGCAGGAGCTCGCCGCCCGTCTCGGCGCGACCCCGCCCGTGTACTCCGTCGAGGCCAGTGGGCCTGACCACGATCGCCGTTTCGTCGCCACCGTGACGGTCGGCGACGTCGCGATGACGGGCAAGGGCAGTAGCAAGAAGACCGCCGAGATGGCGGCGGCGCTCAGCGCATGGCGCTTCCTCGACGAGCGTGCCTGAGCTCCCCGAGGTCGAGGTCGTCAGGGCGGGACTCGCTCCCGCGGCGGTCGGATCCCTCATCACGGCGGTCAGCGTGCTGGATGAACGGGCTCTCACCCGGCACACCCCAGGGCCTGCCGATTTCGTCGCGCGTCTCGAAGGGCGCACGTTCACCGACGCCGCGCGCCGCGGCAAGTTCCTCTGGCTCCCGCTCGACTCCGACGAGTCCGCGCTGATCGCGCACCTCGGGATGAGCGGACAGATGCTCCTGCGGTCTCCGGACGCCGCCACGGAGCGGCACGAACGGATCCGCATCAGCATCGAGCATCCGCTGCACGGAGAGCTCGCGATCGTCTTCGCCGACCAGCGGACGTTCGGTTCGCTCGCTGTCGACCATCTGGTGGTCGACGGGCCGACGGCCATCCCGACGCAGGTCGCGCACATCGCACGGGATCCGATGGATCCCCACTTCGACGACGCCGGCTTCCGCGTCGCCCTGCGCAGGCGCGGCAGCGCGATCAAGCGGGTGCTTCTGGATCAGCAGGTCATCAGCGGCGTGGGCAACATCTACGCGGACGAATCGCTCTGGGCCGCGAGGATCCACCCGGAGACGCCTGCGAGCTCGCTCTCCACGCAGTCCATGAGTCGTCTCCTCGCCGAGGTGCGGACGGTCCTGGCCAAGGCCCTGGCCGAGGGCGGCACGAGCTTCGACGCCCAATACGTGAACGTGAACGGCCAGGCCGGCTACTTCGCACACTCGCTCAATGCGTACGGACGCGGCGGGCAGCCGTGTCCGCGGTGCGGCACGCCGATCCGCCGCGAGGCGTTCATGAACCGCTCGAGCCACTACTGTCCACGCTGCCAGCGCCGTCGCTGACAGCGCGCTCACACCGCGTGGAACGACCGCGCGAGGAGTGGCCTGGTGATGCGGGTGCTGGTCCAGACGAGCGCGATCCCCACGGCGACGACGGTCGCGATGGTGAGCAGCGATTCAGGTGCGGTGATGAGCGCGATTCCGATGAGCGGGAAGATCAGCACGGCTGCGCACAGCGCTGACCCGAGCGCGGTGACCAGCAGCGGCGACATGATCGCTCGTCGGCGGGCGCCGTCCACCGTGTCCATCGGCACGCCGAGATGGTGCAGACTGCGGTGGAGGTCGCTCTGATCCAGGACGGATGCGGCCTGGTTCACCCCGACCGATGCCGCGACCATGAGGAATGAACCGACCAGCGTGATGATGAGGCCGGTGCGCATGTCGGCCGCGAGAGTCGCGTCAGCGCCGTCGACCGCTTCGCCGCCCATGACGTTCATCAGAGAGACCCCGGTACCCGCGAACACAGCCATGAAGCTGGCCATCGCGATCCCGCTGACCTGGCGCCACGCGGCCTTGGGGGAGTCGAGCACCATCCGAGCTGCGAGCAGTCGATCGGCACTGTCGGCGCGACGCAGCGCGCGGGACGCGGCGACCTTGAGCACCCAGGGGCCGACCACGTTGAGGATCGCCAGCGCGATCGCGAACAGGACCGCCAACACGGTGATCGTCGTCGCCACACCCGCGATCGAGGGGATCATCTTCACGAGGACGAACGCGACGGCGATCACGGAGACGCCGATGATCGCCCGGAACCAGTGCACGGGTGACGCGGTCGTCCTGAGTCGCACACCGAGCGGCGAGATGATCACCTTCCTGAGGCCGAGCGCAGCGCTGCCGGCGGCGACGACGAGGGTACCGCCGACGACCGCGACGACACCGGCGGGTGGCAGCAGCACGGCATCGAGACCGAGTGCCGCTCCACGGAACGGGATGAGTCCGATGAGGGGAGAGATCGCGAGGTATCCGCTGATCCCGACGAGCGCGCCTGCGGCCGCCACCAGCATGGATTCGATGACGGTGGCGACGCCGACGCCCAGAGGGGTGACGCCGAGAAGGCGCAGGGTCGAGAGTCGCTCGTCGCGTCTTCTCGCCGAAAGACGAGCCGCGGCCCCGCCGAGGTTCGCGAGCGGAACGACGAGGAGAACCAGTGCGATCGCTGCAAGCGCTTGATAGAGCGGGCCATATCCGTCGTTCCAGGTCCAGAACGACTGCGCGCCGCCCACGACGGTGAGAACGAGCGCCGTGACGAGGGCGAAGGCGATGGTCGGGAGCGCGATCACCGCTGTCTGCCCCTTCGCGGGGCGGAGCAGGAGCGCGAGGACGCGCGCGTTCATGCCTGCACCGCCGTGGCCGTGACCCGGCCGTCGCGGACCGAGACGATCCGCGAGCAGCGCGCGGCGACCTCCGGATCATGGGTGACGACGAGCAGCGTCCGCCCCTGCCCGGTCGTCGACCAGAGCAGCGCGTTCATCACCTCCTGCGAGGTGTGCGAGTCCAACGCGCCGGTCGGCTCGTCGGCGAACACGAGGTCGGCGCCGGTGGCCTGGGCACGTGCGATCGCGACGCGCTGCGCCTGCCCGCCCGACAGCTCCCCGATCCGGCGGTCCTCCATCCCCGCGAGTCCGAGTGCGGCGAGCCACGACGCTGCGTGCGCCACGGCATCCGCTCTCTTCACACCGTTGATCATCGAGGCGAGCGCGACGTTCTCGACGGCGGTGAGCTCGGGGATCAGCAGACCCTGCTGGAACACGAACCCGAACCGCTCTCGTCGCAGCCGCGAGCGCGCCGATTCGCCGAGTCCGGCAAGCTCCACGGGTCCGCCGACTGACGGGTGGAAGCTGACCGTTCCCGAGTCCGGGGTGATGATCCCGGCGAGCACGTGGAGCAGTGTGGTCTTGCCGGATCCGGATGCGCCCATGATCGCCACGGACTCGCCACGATGGATGGTGAGATCCACTCCGGCGAGTGCGCGAGTGGTGCCGTAGGACTTCGTGAGGGATCGGGCGTCGAGGACGGATGCGTTCATGCTTCCAGCCTCGCGAGACGCTCCGATCGGTGCATCGGCCCGGCGGATGATCCGCGTCGAACCGCATACACCGATCGGATGATCTCGGTCAGATCCGCTTCTGCCACGCTCCCGCGTAGGAGACCGCGGTGAACCCGATCGCCTCGTTGATGACGAGCATCGGACGGTTCTCCTCCGCGTTGAAAGTGGAGACCACAGGGGAGAGGGGCATCAGTTCGCGCCAGTGCAGCAGGTTGGCGCATTTGACGAGCGCTCCGAGACGGTGCCCCCGGTGCGCGCTCGAGACGAGCGTGCCGAGCTGATGCGTCACACCCGCGCGGTCCGACGCGATCAGCAGCTCGTTGTAGGCGACGAGGTCACCGCTCGGGACATGCTGCACGGCGACCACCGACAGAGCCTGACCNCGCTTCTCTCGGCGGACGACGCGCTCGGCATCCCAGACCTCGGCGACGAAGTCCATCTCGCCGCTCGGCGCATCTGTCGAGAGGCGCGCCAGGATCGCCGCGAAGCCCTCGCGGTGTTCGGGCGGTGTCGGTGCCAGCCACTGCAGCACCCGGTAGTCGGGTCCGGCAGCGGCCCGGGCCGCCTCGAGCGCCGCGCGCAGTGGAGCAGGATCCGAGCGCAGATCGAACTCGCTGTTGCGCTCGACCTGCTCGAACTCGTAACCCCGGGCTTCGAGCGCGTCCGACAGCGGAATCGCGGGGATTCGTCCCCATCCGGTTCGCGGAACGATCATGCGCTCGGCCTCGACCGGGCGGTGGAGCGTCCAGGTCTGGACGAGCGAGCGACCGTGGGCGCGTGCCTCCGTCTCTGCGAGGTCGAGGAGGGCATCCTCGACGCCGCGCCCCCAGTGGCGCTCCGGCACCATCAGGTCGATCTCGGCTGCGTGGGCCTCCTCCTCCTGCGCGTAGTCGATCGTGAGCATCCCCACGATCTCGCCGCCGAGACGTGCGACGAACCCCGTGTGCAGAGTGTCGGTGCCGTCCTGCCACCCTGCGAGAAGCTGTGCGGCGTCGGGCGCGATGTCGGGCAGGCCGACGAGTTCGTCGCAGATCTGGCGGTTGAGTTCCCCGTAGGCGCGGAAGTCCGCGGCATCGACGTCATCCAGAGACTTCGGGACGGTCAGCGCGGAGATCGTCAGTGCGACGGTCGTCATGTCAGTTCCTTCTTCCAGGCGCCTTCGTAGGCGATGGCGGTGAAGCCCATGGCTTCGTTGATCGAGAGCATGGGACGGTTCTCCTCGGCGTTGTAGGTGATGACCTCGCGCGATTCCGGAGCGACGTCACCCCAGGAGAGCAGCGCGGCGCACTTCACGAGCTGTCCGAGACGGTGCCCCCGATGCTCGACCAGCACGAGGGTGTCGTGCTGGTGTGTGGTCGCGGTGAGGTCCGGGCCGATCCCGAGTTCGGTGAAGGCGGTCAGCTCACCGGTGGGGATGTGCTGCGCGACCGTGATCTGCATGGTCTGGCCCATCTCCTCGATGCGCTTCTCGCCGTCGATCAGGCGCTCGGCGTCCCAGGATTCCTCATCGGTCTCGAGATCGCCGGACGGGGCGTCCGTCGACATGCGGGACTTCAGCCACGCGTAGCCGTCGAGGTGCTCAGGCGGGGTGGGGAGCATCCACTGGAGCACCCGGTAGTCCGTCGACCACGAGCGGGCCTCCTCGTACAGCGCTCGCGCGCGATCGAGAGTCGACGCTGTGACATCGAGACGGCTCACGCGGTAGACCTGCTCGAGGGTGAAGCCGTGACGCGTCAGGAATCGGGCGACGTGGTCGTCCGGCACACTGCCGAATCCGGTGCGCGCCTCGAGCCGGGGGCCATCATTCGCCGGCTGCTCGGTCCAGTTCTGGATGAAGGTGCGCCCGTGCTCCCGCGCGACGGCCTCGAGGTGCGGCAGGGCGGCCGTGCCGATCCCGCGCCCCCAGAACCGCGGATGGATCTCGATCGACGCGATCGCCACTCGCGATCCTTCCTCATGGGGGATGTCGACGACGGCGCGGCCGACCATCTCGTCGCCGACTCTGACGGCCCACACCACCGTGGTGCGCTCCTTGCGGGAACGCAGCAGGGGCAGCAGTGCCTCAGGCGTGAGGTCCTGCTCGGTGCGGCCGGTGAGTTCGCGGTAGACGGCGTTGCGGACGCGGGNCCCGCGTCCGCTGCATCCGCCCGTGCCGGCAGCACGAGCGGATGCAGCGATGCATCGTCGGTGAGGGGAATGCTCATCGTGATCTCCAGGTCAGCGCAGCTGACGCTGCAGGTCGAACGTGAGCAGTGCGAGCGTCTCGCCGGCTGAGCGGTCTCGTCGTTCGAGAGGCGAGCCGTCCGAGTAGACGGGAGACGCGGTGCGGCGTTCCCGGCGAGGACGCTGAGCCCTCTGGAGCAGCCAGAGGCCGATCCGGAGGGAGAGACGGTCTGCGAGCGCGAGGCGCCGCAGTTCGTCGGAAGCGGGGATGTGGAGGACCAGCTGGTCCTCGGTATCCGGTGGGTGGGTGATGCTGCGGTACAGCGTGGTGTTCACGATGATCCTTCGAGGTGTGTGGTGTGGATGGGTGAGGCGAGCACCTGAGCAGACCACCGAGAGGTGTCCTGGCGGGTGCGAGGAGTCGAGAGCCCGGGGTCGCGAGAAGGCGGTCGCCGGGATCGGCGGGAATCCGTGATCCGAGGGCGGATCAGAGGGTGGGCGCGGTGACACGCGTCTGAGGAAAGCCCCTTACGGGGCGGCGACCTGCGGGTGACGCAGGGCAGAGTCCTCGGGCTGCGGTTCTACGAGAGCGCAGTGGTGCGGACGCCGGCGGCTACCGAGTGCGCAAGACGCGGCGCGAATGGCGCGGCGAGGCCTGTGGCCTGAGCGTTGAGTGTGATCATCATCGGTAACCTCCTTTCGTGTGGCGATCCGGAGGTTACGGTAGCGAAACCCGGGCGTGTCCGTCAAGCACCTTCGGCGTGGGTCGGCGTGTCGCACCCGTTTCGGGTTCCCTCGGTACCCGCGCGGGATGTCGGTTCTGAGCCGTCATTCCGGTAACGTGTGGGCGTGATTCACCCCGGAAGCGCGGCCCGCGCATGCATCTGAAGAGCCTGACCCTCAAGGGGTTCAAGTCCTTCGCGCAGCCGACGAGTTTCGTGTTCGAACCGGGTGTCACCTGCATCGTCGGACCCAACGGCTCGGGTAAGTCCAATGTCGTCGACGCCCTCGCGTGGGTCATGGGCGAGCAGGGCGCCAAGACGCTCCGCGGCGGCAAGATGGAGGACGTCATCTTCGCCGGCACCTCGACCAGGGGACCCCTGGGTCGTGCAGAGGTGCTGCTCACGATCGACAACAGCGACGGGGCGCTGCCCATCGAGTTCTCCGAGGTGACCATCAGCAGGACGCTGTTCCGCAACGGAGCCAGCGAATACGCCATCAACGGTGAGAACTGCCGACTGCTCGATCTGCAGGAGCTGCTCAGCGACTCGGGACTCGGCCGCGAGATGCACGTCATCGTCGGCCAGGGGCGTCTGGACACCGTGCTTCAGGCATCCCCGGAGGATCGTCGTGGCTTCATCGAGGAGGCTGCCGGAATCCTCAAGCACCGACGGCGCAAGGAGAAGACCCTCCGCAAGCTCGATGCGATGGAGACGAACCTCACGCGCCTCAGCGACCTGGCGGGGGAGATCCGTCGACAGCTCAAGCCGCTCGGACGTCAGGCCGAGATCGCACGCGAGGCGCAGACCATCGCGGCAGTCGTCCGCGATGCCAAGGCCCGGATCTTCGCCGACGATGTGGTCGCGCTTCGCACCGCGCTCGCGGATCACACACGCACCGAGCATGAGCGGCACACCGAGCGTCTCGTGCTCTCGGACCAGGCCGAGGCGGTGCGCGGGAGCATCGCCCGACTCGAGCAGGACCAGAACTCGGTCGCCGTCGACCAGGCGAGGGGAGTCGCGTTCGGCCTGGAGCAGGTGCAGGAGCGGATGCGCGGGCTCTACACCCTCGCCAATCAGCGCCTCGCGCTCCTCGGATCCGACGAGGACGACGCCGCGGTGACCGCGGTGACGGTGACGCAGGCCACGATCGACGAGGCCAAGGACGAGATCACGGAGATTTCCGCGGGGCTCGGTGACGCGCAGGAGGCGGCGACCGTCGCGAGCCGAGAGGTCGTGCTCGCGAGGGCAGAACTCGACACGCTCGATGTGGACATCGCCGAGCAGAGCGCCCTGGTCTCGGAGTACGACATGCGCCTCAGCTCACTGCGGGGCACGGCGGATGCCGCAGCGTCGGCCCTCGCCGCGGTGCGCGGTGCCGTGCTGCGTCAGGAGAACGCTCTCGAGGCCGCGAACGCGCGTCGCCGTGCGGCCGCTGAGGCACTCGAGTCGATCGACGACGCCGAGGCCCCTGAGGGCACGGCGGCGGAGCATTCGGCCGCATACGAGACCGCGCAGCGGGCGGCCACGGCAGCCGAGACCGAGCGCGAGACGCTGCGGGAGCGGCTGCACGCGGCCGAGCGCGAGGTCGATTCGCTTACGGCGAAGTCGGCGGCACTCGGAAGCGCGCTCGCGATCTCGGGCGGCGCCGCAGAGATCGTGAAGGCCGGAGGCGCAGGCATCCGGGGACTGGTCGGCGACGCGGTCCAGGTCAGAGCAGGTTTCGAAGCGGCTGTCGCGGCCGTGCTCGGGTCCCTCGCCGAAGGGGTGCTCGTGGACAGGGCATCCGACGCGTTCACTCTCGCGGAAGAGGCCGCGGAGCAGCGCAGGGGCGTCGTGGACTTCGTCGTCGCCGATGCCCTGCGACCAACGGTCGATCTGCCTTCGCTCGCAGGGGTGACGCCCGCGGTCGATTCGGTCACCGCTCCGGACGGAGTGCTGGGGATCCTGTCGCACGTCCTGATCGCCGAGAGTCTTGACGCTGCACGCTCTGCACGCGCTGCGCTCGACGTGACCGGCGACACCACGACGACCATCGTCACGACCGGGGGTGATGTGATCACCGCCCAGACGCTGCGCACCGGCTCCCGAGGAGAGCGTTCGCGTCTCGAGCTCGCGGCCGAGCGCGATGCGGCTGACGATCGTCTCGCAGAGGTGCAGGTCATCGTCGATTCACTGCGAGAAGCGCGAGAGGATGCGAACGAGATCGTCGAGAGCACCCGCCGCCAGGCGAAGGATGCTCTTCGATCGCTCCGCGAACACGACGCTGCTCTCGCGAGCCACGCCGAGCAGGTCAATCGCATCACGGTGACGCACGAGTCCGCTGTCGCCGAGTGCGAGCGGCTGGAAGCCGGCCTCGCGCAGGCGCAGTCGGCGGTCGAGGACGCCGAGGCGAAGGCCGAGGCGGCGAAGGCGGAACTCGAAGCTGCGGTGTCGGCGCCGCGACCGGTATTGGATGCCTCAGCGCGAGACGGTCTGCTTGAGGCTCTCGAAGTCGCCCGGGAGGGTGAAGTGCGCGCGCGGCTCGAGATCGAGACTCTCCGCGAACGGGTCCGAGCGGCGCAGGCACGGGTCGCGAGCCTCGAACGCCAGCGCGAGCAGGAGCGCGACGCAGCGGCCGAGGCCGCCCGCCGCGCGGTGATCCGACGTGCGCAGCGCGAAGCGGCATCCGGTGTCGCCGACGAGCTTCCGCGCATCCTGGATTCGATCGATCGCTCGGTCACCGAGGCGCGGGTCGCCCTGGCCGAGGCCGAGGCCGCGCGGTCCGCGCAGAACCAGGAGCTCACCGCTCTGCGGGCGCAGGAGACATCCCTCCGCGAACGGTTGGCGGGGCTCACCGAGAGTGTGCACGGACTCGAGCTGCAGATCCACGAGAAGAAGCTCCACCTTCACAGCCTGCTCGAGCGCGTTGCGTCGGAACTCGCGCTCGATGAAGATATTCTCGTTGCGGAATATGGGCCTGACCAGCTGGTTCCCCGTGATCCTGGCGTGGAGCACGCTGAAGACGATCTCGCAGGGGCCACGGCGATCCCCTTCGATCGACGCATCCAGCAGCGCCGACTGGCCGACGCGGAGCGCAAGCTCGCACAGCTCGGCCGCGTCAACCCGCTCGCGTTGGAGGAGTTCGCGGCGCTCGAGCAACGCCATGCCTTCCTCACCGAACAGCTGGCCGATCTGACTCAGACCCGCCAGGATCTGCTGACGATCATCGCCGACCTCGACGAGCGGATGCAGACGATCTTCGCCAGCGCCTTCGAGGATACGAGGGTGGCGTTCGGCGAGGTCTTCCCGCTGCTCTTCCCGGGCGGATCGGGAAGCATCTCCCTGACGGATCCCGAGAACATGCTCACCACGGGCATCGAGGTGTCGGTTCGTCCCGTCGGCAAGAAGATCGAGCGGCTGTCTCTCCTCTCGGGAGGCGAGCGTTCCCTCGCCGCCGTCGCCCTGCTGGTCGCCATCTTCAAGGCCCGTCCGAGCCCGTTCTACATCCTCGACGAGGTCGAGGCGGCTCTCGACGACGCCAATCTCGGTCGACTGCTGACGGTGTTCGAGCAGCTGCGAGAGAGCTCGCAGCTTCTCGTGATCACGCACCAGAAGCGCACGATGGAGATCGCCGACGCCCTCTACGGCGTCTCGATGCGTCAGGACGGCGTCTCGGCCGTGGTCGGCCAGCGTGTCGGAGACCGCGCAGCGGCCGTGAGCTGATCCCAGGAGTGGTCCCGTCGCCCCAGAGCTCGGAAGTTGTGCTCAGAGCGTAGGCGTGGGCCGCAGGCCGCCGCGGCGCTACCCGTAGGCTGGAGTCATGGCGGAGAAGTCCTGGTCCCTCACCCGTGCGCTGCGCGGGATGTTCGTCAAGCCCACGATCGACGAGACGACGTGGGAGGACCTCGAGACCGCGCTCATCACCGCCGACTTCGGTCCCGACATCAGCGAGCGCGTGGTCGAGGAACTCCGAGAGAAGGTGGATCGCTATCGGACCACCGACCCGCAGGATCTCCAGCGCATGCTGCGCGAGACCCTCGAGGAGCACTTCGCGAAGTTCGACACGACGCTGAAGCTCACAGAGCGCCCCGCCGTCGTGCTGGTCGTCGGTGTGAACGGGGTCGGCAAGACCACCACGATCGGCAAGTTCACCAAGTTCCTGCGCGGCTTCCAGCGCAGCGTGGTCGTCGGGGCCGCGGACACGTTCCGCGCGGCAGCCGTGGACCAGCTCGCCACGTGGGCGCAGCGCGGGGGAGCGGCCATCGTCCGTCCCCAGCAGGAGGGTCAGGATCCGGCATCCGTCGCGTACCAGACCATCGAATACGCGCAGCGCGAAGGCATCGAGATCGCGATCATCGACACCGCGGGTCGTCTGCACACCAAGGGCGGTCTGATGGACGAGCTCACGAAGATCCGCAGGGTCATCGAGAAGCAGGCGCCGATCAGCGAGGTCCTGCTGGTCCTCGACGCCACGACCGGCCAGAACGGCGTCATGCAGGCTGAGGCGTTCCTCGAGCATGCGGGCGTCACCGGCCTCGTCCTGACGAAGCTCGACGGCTCGGCCAAGGGCGGCTTCGTCCTGGCTGTGCAGGAGCGCACAGGCATCCCGGTCAAGCTCCTCGGCCAGGGTGAGGGCATCGACGATCTGACCGGTTTCACCCCCCATGTCTTCGTCCAGTCGCTTGTCGGCTGACGACGGGACTACCGCCGCGAGCACGAGGCTGGTTTCATAGCGTTATGGCGATCGAACACGACTACTTCGGCCTCCTGTCCTCCGGACCGGACGGATCGATCTTCTGGTCTGAGACGGTGGAGCTCGGTGACCAGAGTGTCACCGTCGACCTCACGGCGCCCGACCAGGACGACGTCTCCGCAGACGCGCTGGACATCGCCGCATCGCTGATCGCAGGACTCGAGAACGTCGACGCCACATCCCGACGGGGGATGCTCTCGGAGGTCGACGACCGCACGAGCGAGGTGACCGAGTACATCCTGCAGCAGCAGGAGGCCTACGGCGACGAGCTCGAAGACGTCCTCGTCGATGTGAGCGGTGACGCCGCGGTCGACATCATCCGTTCGCTCCGACTGATGAGCATGACGATCCTCGCTGACGAGCACGGGGGATCCGAGCCCTTCGCCGTGCTCGAGTACGCCCTCGACGCCTCGACCACCGACGACGTGCTGCTCGTGAATCTGGGTTCCGACGGCAGCGTGCAGTCGGTGATGAGCGCCGACTGACGCTGCGGGTCCTCTCGGACTCCGGTCAGACCGCCTGCGCGAAGCCGAGGTCTGCGCTCTCAGCGATGTGTGCCAGGTGCGGCGGGATCTCCCGCCCCTTCGACACCATCGACTGCGCCCAGAGCCGCCCTGCCCGGTACGACGAGCGCACGAGGGGCCCCGCGAGCACACCGAGGAAGCCGATCCGCTCCGCCTCCTCCTTGAATTCGACGAACTCTGCCGGCTTGACCCAGCGCGCGACCGGCAGGTGGCGGGGCGAGGGGCGCAGGTACTGCGTGATCGTGATGATGTCGCATCCTGCGTCGTGCAGGTCGTTCAGCGCCTGGACGACCTCCTCGGGCTCCTCTCCCATCCCCAGGATCAGGTTCGACTTGGTGATGAGTCCGGCGTTGCGTCCCTGCGTGATCACGTCGAGCGAGCGCTCGTAGCGGAAGGCCGGCCGGATGCGTTTGAAGATGCGGGGCACGGTCTCGACGTTGTGGGCGAACACCTCGGGGCGGGCGTCGAAGATCTGCCCGAGGAACGCAGGATCGGCGTTGTGCTCGTTCGCGAGCAGCTCGACACCCGTGTTCGGGTTGAGCTCGTGGATCTTGCGGACGGTCTCGGCGTTGAGCCAGGCACCCGTGTCGGGGAGGTCGTCTCGGGCGACACTTGTGACCGTGGCGTAGCGCAGGTTCATGCGCACGACGCTCTCGGCGACGCGACGGGGTTCGTCCGTGTCGTACGCGTCCGGCTTGCCGGTGTCGATCTGGCAGAAGTCGCAGCGCCGCGTGCACTGCGAGCCGCCGATCAGGAAGGTCGCCTCCCTGTCCTCCCAGCACTCGAAGATGTTGGGGCATCCGGCCTCCTGGCAGACCGTGTGGAGATCCTCGCTCTTCACCAGCGAGTGGAGCGCGGTGTACTCGGGGCCCATCTTCGCCTTCGTCTTGATCCATTCTGGCTTGCGCTCGATCGGGGTCTCGGCGTTGCGGATCTCGAGGCGAAGGAGCTTGCGCCCCTCGGGTGCGGCGGTCATGCGGTGACTCCAGCGTGGTCGGCGGGTGAGTATTCGGCGAGGAAGGCGGCGGCGATCGAGTCGACGATGTCTGCGGGCGAGACGTCGGCGCCCACGACCTCGCTCACGGTCGTGACACCCGCATCGGTGATGCCGCAGGGGATGATGCCCTGGAACCCGGCCAGGCTGTTGTCGCAGTTGATGGCGAAGCCGTGCATGGTGACTCCCTGCTGCACCCGCACTCCGATCGCCGCGACCTTGTCTTCCGAGAGCGGCCGGCGTACCCACACTCCGCTGCGGCCCTCGACCTGGTAGCCGTCGACGCCGATGGGGCGGAGCACGTCGATCAGAAGGCGCTCGAGGCGGCGGACGTGCGCGACGACGTCCATGGGTTCGGGCAGACGGACGATCGGGTAGCCGACGAGCTGGCCGGGTCCGTGCCACGTGATCTTGCCACCGCGATCGACGTCGATCACCGGTGTGCCGTCCTGCGGTCTCTCCTGGGGTTCGGTGCGCTTGCCCGCGGTGTACACGGCTTCGTGCTCGAGAAGGATCAGAGTGTCCGGTCTGGTCCCGTCGACCACGTCGGCGTGGATGCGGCGCTGGAGATCCCACCCCTCGCTGTAGGCGACGAAGTTCGGGGCGAGACCGGGAGTCAGGATGTCGAGCATGATCAGGTCGCTCTCACTCAATAAATGGATTGCGTCTAAGAATACTCCTCTCCGGCATCCGCGGCGCGCGGGAGCGACGCGCGGTAGCGTGTGATCATGAGCAGCACGAGCCGAGCGGGGCGCCCGAAGGCGTCTTCGCGCGAGACCCTCGCCGAGGCGGCCTGCGAGCTCTTCCTCGAGCGCGGATATGACGCCACGTCCGTCGCGGACATCACCCAGCGGGCGGGCGTGAGCCGCTCGAGTTTCTTCAACTACTTCTCGTCGAAGAGCGACGTGCTCTGGTCCGGGTTGGACGATCGCATCTCGAGTGCGGTCGGCGACCTCATCACGGTTCCGGACGACCGCGACGGTGTCGAGGTGAGGCGCATCCTCTCCGCCCTGGTCGCAGGGTTCGCACCGGACAGTCTCGCCCTCGCCATGACCAATTCCTCGGCGATGGGCCTCGACGATGAGCTCGAGCAGGATGCCGCGCTGCGTCAGGCGCGGCTGGCGGCCGCTCTGGCGGATCTCGCCCGTCGATCCGGTGTCGCGGCACTCGCCGCGGACATCGCGGCGGCGACGTGGGCCGCCGCCGTGCTCGCGGCCGTGCGCGCGTGGGCGGAGAGCGGTGCGGGACGCGGCTCGGTCGGAGACACGTTCGCCGAGGCGGTCCGTGCGATCGACCGCCTGCCCTGGAGTGGCGAACGATCGGATGTGTGAGCGCGCGGACGAAAAGGCGTGAGGCGGACAGGTCGGTAGTGACACCCGTTCCGACCGAGGAGACACCATGACCGCCGATCCGCTCGACGAGATGCTCGACCGTTCCGCGCCCGCACGCGTCGTTCCCGCGCAGGCCGACATCAGTGCGATGATCGTCGCCGCCCGAGACGAGACGCTGCCGCGGCGGCGGCGGCGGCGCCGTCGGACCGCTCTCCTCAGTGGCGCTCTCGCGCTGCTCTTCGTAGGAGGAACCGGTGTCGCGGTGGCGTCATCGGACTGGCTGTGGAGCGCTGGCCTCGACGATCCGGATCGGGTGTACACGTACACGTCCCCGACCTGGGGCGAGTGCGAGCTCCGCTTCAGCGCCATCGACACGCACAACCCGATCACCGACGCCCAGGTCAACGGCATCGTCGATGACTGGTTCGCGACCACGGATGTCGAAGCAGCGGCGGCGCCGCTCATCCCCGAATACCTCGCGACGATGGAAGCCGCCGACGCCTCCGATCCGTCTGCGGATACGGATCCCCGGCGGGCGGACCTGAACGCGTGGACCGCACACGAACAGGCCGTCAACGAACTGATCTACGCCGAGCTGAGAGAGAACGGCTTCGACAGCGCCGCCCTCGCCGGGGCGAACACGCACAGTCAGGTGCACTGCGACGGCGAGGACTGGGGGTCCGGGGAATGAGCCGCGAGCGGGACCTGACGAGGGTTCTCGAGGCGAGTGCGCCCGACCTGCTCGCCTACCTGGCGCGTCGAGTGGGACCCGATGACGCGGCCGACCTCCTCGGCGAGACGATGGTCGTCGCCTGGCGACGATCAGCGGACCTTCCCGACGAGCCGGAACGTGCGCGGATGTGGCTCTTCGGTGTCGCTCGCGGCACGCTGGCGAACCACGCGCGTGGGCAGCGCAGGAAGTGGGCCCTCGCGGATCGACTGCGTCTGCACCTGCGGGGAGCCTCCCACGCGCCCGCCGCGGACGAGGGGATCGAGGTCCGTGACGCCATCGCGCGGCTCGATCCGGATCTCGCGGAGATCGTCCGGCTGGTGCACTGGGAGCGGCTGTCGCTCGTGCAGGCGGCTGAGCTCCTCGGCATCCCCTCATCCACCGTGCGTGGCCGGTACGCCCGCGCGAGAGAACAGCTCAGAGCCGAACTCGCGGTCGGTGCCGTTCCGAGCGCGGAGAACGGGGCGGGATTCGCGTAAACTCGGTGACACCATGGCTACCTTTGGCACGCTCTCCGATCGGCTCACCGAGACCTTCCGCAATCTGCGCACGAAGGGAAAGCTCACCGCGGCCGACGTCGACGGCACTGTACGCGAGATCCGTCGCGCACTCCTCGACGCCGACGTCGCGCTCTCCGTCGTGAAGGAGTTCACCGCCAAGGTGCGCGAGCGTGCCCTCGGCGACGAGGTCAACAAGGCGCTCAACCCGGCGCAGCAGGTCGTGCAGATCGTCAACGAGGAGCTGGTCCAGATCCTCGGCGGCGAGCAGCGTCGTCTGCAGTTCGCCAAGACGGCGCCGACCGTGATCATGCTCGCCGGCCTCCAGGGTTCGGGAAAGACCACGTTCGCGGGCAAGCTCGCGAAGCAGCTCGAGGGCGAGGGGCACACGCCCCTCCTCGTCGCCGCCGACCTCCAGCGTCCCAACGCCGTGAATCAGCTCCAGGTCGTGGCGGAGCAGGCCGGTGCCACCGTCTACGCCCCGCAGCCGGGCAACGGCGTGGGCGACCCCGTCAAGGTCTCCCGTGACGGCGTCGAGCACGCGCGCCGCCATCAGCACGACGTGGTCATCATCGACACCGCCGGTCGTCTCGGCGTCGACGCCGAGCTCATGAAGCAGGCGTCCGACATCCGCAAGGCGACCGATCCCGACGAGGTCCTGTTCGTCATCGACGCGATGATCGGTCAGGACGCGGTCAACACCGCCCGTGCCTTCCAGGAGGGCGTCGACTTCACCGGTGTCGTCCTCTCGAAGCTCGACGGCGACGCGCGCGGTGGCGCCGCACTCTCGGTGGCGTCGATCACCGGCCGCCCGATCATCTTCGCGTCGACCGGAGAGCGACTCGAGGATCTCGAGCCTTTCCACCCCGACCGCATGGCGAGTCGCATCCTCGACCTCGGCGACATCCTGACCCTCATCGAGCAGGCCCAGCAGGCCTTCGATGAGGAAGAGGCCATCAAGATGGCCGAGAAGCTCGCCACCGAGCAGTTCACGCTCGAGGACTTCCTCGACCAGCTTCAGCAGATGAAGAAGATGGGGTCGATGAAGAAGATGCTGGGGATGCTCCCCGGCATGGGGCAGATGAAGCAGCAGCTCGAGGACTTCGACGAGCGCGAGATCGATCGCACGGAGGCGATCATCCGTTCGATGACACCCGGTGAGCGCCGCAACCCCAAGGTCCTCAACGGATCGCGTCGTCTGCGCATCGCGCGTGGCTCGGGCATGACCGTCACCGACGTCAACCAGCTCGTGCAGCGCTTCGATCAGGCCGCGAAGATGATGAAGACCGTCGCCCGTGGTGGCACCCCGAACATCCCGGGGATGGGGTCGATGCCCGGGATGGGCAAGCCGGGAGCCTCCTCGAAGCGTGGCAAGAAGGCCAAGTCCTCGGGCGGGTCCCGTTCAGGCAACCCGGCGAAGCGCGCAGCCGAGAACGCAGGGCTCGCCAGCGCATCCACCCCGACCGGTTCCGGCTTCGGTCTGGGTGGCGCCAAGGCGCCCAGCGAGGCCGATCTCGCCGAGATCCAGAAGCTCTTCGGCAAGAACTGACGCCGGTCAGGGTCGGGACGCCTGCAACTCCTGCTCGCGGGCAGGAGCCGATGAGCGACGCGTCGTCCTGAGCGCCGTCAGCTGGCCCACAACCAGCGCGACGAGTACCAGTGCGATTCCGAGTGCCTGGAGCGGTGTGAACGTCTCGCCGGCCACGAGCGTGCCCAGCAGCGTCGCGACCACGGGCGAGAGCAGAGCGAGCAGCCCCGGAGCGATGACCGGCAGCAGCTGGATGCCGCGGAACCAGAGCGTATAGGCGAGCAGCCCTCCGACCGAGCCCAGCCACAGGTAGCCGAGCGAGGCTCCGCCGTCGATCGAGGCGGGGACGCCTTCGAAGAGCAGAGTGAGCGGCAGGAGGACGAGACCGCCCGCCGTCAGCTGCCATCCCGCATACGAGACCGGTCCGACGCCTGCAGGGCGGCCCCACCGCTTCGTGAGGATCATGCCGAGCGCCGTCGCCGTCACGCCTCCGAGAGCCGCCAGGATTCCGAGGGCATCGAGATGCGCTGCGGGCCCCAGTACGACGAGGGCGACGCCTCCCGCGCCCACGACGGCAGCCGCGGCGGTGAGCGGTCTCATCCGGTCTCGCAGGACGAGCGCGCTCATGCCGAGGATGATCATCGGTTGCACCCCCGCGACCGCTGCGGCGACGCCTCCCGGCAGCCGCTCGGCGGCGAGGAACAGCAGCGGGAAGAACGCTCCGATGTTGAGGGCCCCGAGAACCAGCGACTTCAGCCACCACCCCCCGGACGGCAGGCGCCTGCCGATCGCCAGCGCGATGATCCCCGCAGGGAGTGCACGGAAGAGCCCGGCCAGGAGCGGGTGACCGGAGGGGAGCAGCTCGGACGTCACGAGGTACGTCGTTCCCCACGAGAGAGGAGCGAGCGCCGTGAGCAGCAGAAGGGTGACGCGGTTCATGTCTCCAGCCTGATCGGATCGAACCAATGAGTCCAACACATACTTGTCACGCAAATCATGATGCTGAATCATGGATGGATGGACCTCCAACAGCTGCGATACGTCGTCGAGGTCGCATCCACCTCGAGCTTCACCCGTGCCGCGGAGCGGTGCTTCGTCACGCAATCGGCGCTGAGTCACCAGATCGCCGCCCTCGAGCGCGAACTCGGACAACGTCTCTTCGTCCGCTCGAGTCGCAGCGTCCGGACGACGGATACGGGGGAGGCCTTCCTCGTCCACGCGAAGAAGGCCGTGATCGCCGCCGACGATGCCCGAGATGCCGCGGCTGCTGCGTCCGGCCGGATCGTGGGCACGCTCCGTCTCGGCGTGATCCCCACGGCAAGTGCGGTGTCGGTGCCTCGGGTGGTTTCCCGTTTCCGAGAGGCGCATCCTGACGCTCGCGTCGAGCTCACCGTCGGCAACAGCGATACGCTCGCCGACGCGGTGCGACGGGGGGATCTCGACATCGCCCTCCTCGGCCTGCGCGAGGGGAGCGTGCCGAAGGGCGTCGCTGTGCGGGTGCTCGCCCGTGAACGTCTGGTGGCAGCGGTCGCCCCGACGCACAGGCTGTCCGGACGGACCGGCGTCCGGATCGCCGATCTCGTCGACGAGGTGTTCGCTGATTTCCCTGCCGGCACGTCGGGGCGTGCTCAGGGCGACGCGGCGTTCGCGTCATCCGGTGTCGCCCGCGATGTGGCCTTCGAAGCCGACTCGTCCGAGTTGATCCTCGGACTCGTCTCGGAGGGGCTGGCGATCGCGTTGCTCGCTCCCGGGGTCATCGTCGGCTCATCCACGGATGCCGTCGCGGTCGAACTCGCCGACGGCCCGACGCGCGTGCAGTACGTCGCGTGGGACGACCGTGCGCCGCGGGGCGTCGCGATCGCCTTCCTCGACGTGATCGACTCGATGATCGATGTCACGGAAGACGAAACGGGCCCGGAGGAATCCTCCGCGCCCGCCTCCTCAGAACTCTGAGGTCACTTCACGTCCTCATCGACCCAGTCCATCGACTTGCTGACGGCCTTGCGCCACAGACGAAGCTGGCGGTCGCGCTCTGCGTCCTCCATCGACGGCTCCCAGCGGCGGTCCTCCTGCCAGTTGGCGGACAGGTCGTCCAGACCGTTCCAGAATCCGACCGCGAGTCCGGCGGCGTACGCGGCGCCGAGCGCGGTGGTCTCCGCGACGACCGGGCGAACGACCGGAACGCCCAGCACGTCGGCCTGGAACTGCATGAGCGCGTCGTTCGCGACCATGCCGCCGTCGACCTTGAGCTCGGTGAGATCGACACCTGCGTCGGCGTTGACCGCATCGAGCACGTCGCGCGTCTGGAAGGCGACTGCCTCGAGCGCCGCGCGAGCGATGTGGTTCTTGTTCGCGTAGCGGGTGAGACCCACGATCGCACCACGTGCGTCCGGACGCCAGTACGGCGCGAACAGGCCGGAGAACGCCGGGACGATGTAGACCCCGCCGTTGTCATCGACCTGCTTGGCGAGCTCTTCGACCTCGGGAGCCGAGCCGATGATGCCGAGCTGGTCGCGCAGCCACTGGATCAGCGATCCGGTGACGGCGATCGATCCCTCGAGCGCGTAGTGGGTCGGTCCGTCGCCCAGCTTGTAGCCGACCGTCGTGAGCAGCCCGTTCTTCGAGTGGACGATCTCCTCGCCCGTGTTGAAGATGAGGAAGCAGCCGGTTCCGTAGGTGTTCTTGCTCTCGCCCGTTTTGAACGCGGCCTGGCCGAACGTCGCCGCCTGCTGGTCGCCCAGGATGCCGGCGATCGGGGTCTCGCGCAGCAGTGACGAGTCCTCGGCGGCACCGTACACCTCGGAGGAGGAGCGGATCTCCGGCATCATCGAGCGAGGGACGCCGAACGCCTCGAGGATGTCGTCGCGCCACTCGAGCGTCTCGAGATCCATGAACATCGTGCGCGAGGCGTTGGTGACATCGGTCACGTGCACGCCGCCGTCGACGCCACCGGTGAGGTTCCACAGCACCCAGCTGTCGGTCGTGCCGAAGACGAGGTCTCCTGCCTCGGCCTTCTCGCGCGCACCCTCGACGTTCTCGAGGATCCAGGCGATCTTGGTGCCCGAGAAGTAGGTGGCGAGGGGAAGGCCGACGACCGGCTTGAACCGCTCGACGCCACCGTCGGCCGCGAGGCGGTCGACGATCTCCTGCGTGCGGGTGTCCTGCCACACGATGGCGTTGTAGACGGCCTTGCCCGTCGTCTTGTCCCAGACCACGGCGGTCTCACGCTGGTTGGTGATGCCGACGGCCGCGATGTCGTGACGCGTCAGGTCGGCACGGCTCAGTGCGAGACCGATGACCTCCTGGACGTTGCGCCAGATCTCGGCGGGGTCGTGCTCGACCCAACCGGCCTTCGGCAGGATCTGCTCGTGCTCCTTCTGACCGGTCGCGACGATGCTGCCCTTCTTGTCGAAGATGATCGCGCGGCTGGAGGTGGTTCCCTGATCGATGGCGATGATGTAGTCGGCCATTGTGTTCTCCTTTGAAGTCAGGTTCGGGTTCAGGCGAGGTTGAGCAGGACGGGTGCTGCGACGGCGGCGAGGACACCACCGATGAGCGGTCCGACGACCGGGACCCAGGAGTACGACCAGTCGCTGGAACCCTTGCCCTTGATCGGCAGGATGGCGTGAGCGATACGCGGTCCGAGGTCACGTGCGGGGTTGATGGCGTAGCCGGTCGGTCCACCCAGCGACGCGCCGATGGCGACCACGACGAGTGCGACCGGGAGCGCGCTGAGCGGTCCGAGGCCTCCGGGGGTGCCGATGTCTGCGACGCCGTAGTCCGCGAACGCGAAGACCGCGAACACGAGGACGAAGGTTCCGATGACCTCGGTGACGAGGTTCCAGCCGTAGGAGCGGATCGCAGGGCCGGTCGAGAACACGCCGAGCTTGTTGGCGGCCTCGGGCTCCTCATCGAAGTGCTGCTTGTAGGCGAGCCACGTGAGGATGGCACCGACGATCGCGCCGAGGAGCTCGGCACCGGTCGCGACGGCGAACTGCGAGAAGTCGATCTTGCCGGCGACCAGGAGGCCGATACCGACCGCGGGGTTCAGGATCGCGCCGGAGTATGCCGAGGCGAGGACACCCACGAAGACCGCGAGACCCCATCCCCAGTTGACCATCAGGAAGCCGCCGCCGAAGCCCTTGTTCTTCGCGAGGGCGACGTTGGCGACCACACCACATCCGAGGAGGATCAGCATCGCTGTGCCGACGAACTCCGAGAGGAAGTAGAGACCGAGATTCACATCAGTCATGTCTTCATTGACCTTTCTTGAGTGCCAGGGCCCCTTAGCCCTGGCACTTGTTGGGATTTACACCGCGTGGACGGCGGTGTTCGGATGTCTCGTCAGCCGCGTGCGCGGGACGAGATCTTCAGTCCATGTCGTTCGTTCAGCAGCGTGCGCGTCTGATCCAGTTCGGCATCGTGGCGTGCGCGGTCCCAGTCGAGCAGAGGAGCCAGTGCATCGGCAAGCTCTTCGAGCACATCCGCGTCGGCGTGTCCGGTGAACGCGATGCTGGTTCGGCGCAGGATCACGTCCTGGAGGCGCGCGACCATCTCGTTCTCCACCATCCAGGCGAGCTCGCGCGTCGAGAGGTCGCCACCGGCGAGGGGAGCGTCGTCGCCCTGCTCGATGTACTCCCAGACCTGCGCTGCGCGGGTTCCGTAGCGGGCGAGCAGGCGCTCGGCGCGCTCACCGGCTCCGGAGAGGTTCTCCTGGATCCAGATACGACGGGCCTTCTCCGTGCGCGGGAAGTCGCGGCCTCCACCGATCGCTCGTCCTGCCGTCGAGACCGTGCGGGTGCGGCCGAGCAGCCCGAGCGCGACGTCGGAGAGGGACTCGCCGAGGGCGCGGAACGTCGTCCACTTGCCGCCGACCAGGCTCACGAGAGGCGCTGCACCCTTCTCGTCGACCTCGATGCGGTAGTCGCGCGACACGAAGCCGGGCGCCGTGTCCTCGTGGCGGGGAAGCGGGCGGATGCCGGAGAAGTTGTAGACGATCTGCTCTCGCGTCACGTCGATCTGCGGGAAGACGTGGTGGATGAGGTCGAAGAAGTAGTCGATCTCCTCCTCCGTGCACACCGGGACCTCACGCGGGTCGGCGTCGATGTCGGTCGTACCGACGAGGACGCGTCCCTTGAGCGGGTAGATCAGCACGATGCGGCCGTCGGAGTGCTCGAAGAAGATCTCGCGTCCGCGCGTCGCCTCGAGGAGCTCGGGGTGGTCGAGGACGATGTGCGAGCCCTTGGTTCCGCCCATGAAGCGCGTGTCGGTGCCGAGAGCGTCGTTCGTGAGGTCCGTCCAGGGTCCGGAGGCGTTGACGACCACATCGGCGGTGACGGTGAACTCGGTGCCGCTCTCGCGGTCGCGGAGCACGACGTTCGCACCGTCGCGGGCGACGGCCTCGACGTAGTTCAGCGCGATGGCGCCACCCGGGTGCGCGGCGCGACCGTCCTGCAGGACGTCGAGTGCGAGGCGCTCGGGGTCGTGCATGGACGCGTCATAGTACGTCGCCGTGTACTTGATGTTGGGGTCGAGCGAGGGGAGCTCGGCGAGCGAGCGCTTGCGACCGAGGAACCGGTGACGGGGGACCATGCCGCCGTCGCGGGAGAACGTGTCGTAGATCGTGAGGCCGACCTTGATCAGGAACGCGCCGCGCTCCTGAGGCTTGCCGCTCTTGTGCGTGAGGAAGCGCAGGGGAGCGGACAGGATGCCCGAGAAGGTCGAGTAGATCGGGATGGTCGTCTCGAGCGGCTTCACGTAGTGAGGCGCGATCTTGAGCAGGCCGTTGCGCTCCTCGACGGACTCGCGCACCAGACGGAACTCGCCGTTCTCGAGGTAGCGGATGCCGCCGTGGATCATGTGGCTCGATGCCGCCGACGCGCCGGAGGCGAAGTCTCCGCGTTCGACGAGCAGGACGTCCACGCCCTGCAGTGCGAGGTCACGGAACGTGGAGATGCCGTTGATCCCCGCTCCGATGACGAGGACGCCGGTGCGTCCGGATTCACGGACCGCGCGGACTTCGGCGCGTTCCGGTGATGAGTGTGTCGACTCGATCATCTTCGACCCTTCTCTGTGCTTGCCCCCAGCTTCGACCCATGTGGCCAGGGCGCGCAAGCCCGCTGCACATATGTGCAAAGATCGGGGTGAGGAGGTCGTCATGGGCCAGTCCGACGCGGGATCCCGCGACTCGAAGCTGATCGCCGCGCTCACCGCAGCGCAGCTCTACTACATGCAGGACAAGACCATGGAGGTCATCGCGCAGGAGCTGAAGACCTCCAGGTCATCTGTGTCGCGGCTGCTGAGCTTCGCGCGGGAGAGCGGGCTCGTCGACATCCGCATCAACTCGCCGCTCGAACGGCTGGGGATGCTCGAGCAGCACATCCGAGACAGATACCGGGTCGTCGCTCATGTCGTTCCCATCCCCGAGATCGTCAGCGAGGTCGAGCGGCTGGAGCGTGTCGCGCTCACCGCGGGGCGACTGCTCTCGCAGTTCGTCGACTCGAACATGATCGTCGGGGTCGCCTGGGGATCGACCATCAGCGCGGTCAGTCGCGGACTCACGCAGAAGGAGACGCACAACACGACGTTCGTGCAGCTGAACGGGGCGGGGAACACGCAGACGAGCGGTGTGGAGTACTCGAGCGACATCCTGCAGCGCTTCGGCAGCGCCTTCGGGGCCCAGGTGCAGCAGTTCCCGGTGCCCGCATTCTTCGACGACCCTTCGACACGGGAGGCGATGTGGCGCGAGCGCAGCACGAGGCGTGTGCTCGATCTGCAGTCGAAGATGGACATCGCCGTGTTCAGCCTCGGCTCTCCCGCGGCGGAGGTGCCCAGCCGGGTCTACGTCGGTGGCTACCTCAGCCGCGACGACTATCGCAGTCTGCGTGAGGATCACGCGATCGGTGACGTCGCGACCGTCTTCTTCCGCGCGGACGGCTCGTGGAAGGACATCCGTGTCAATGCGCGCGCGACCGGACCAGGACTCGACAGGCTGCGCCGCGTTCCACGACGTGTGTGCGTCGTCTCCGGCATCCCCAAGCTCGTGAGCCTGCGCGCGGCGTTCGCGGCCGATCTCGTCACAGACGTGGTCCTCGACGAAGGGCTCGCACGCCGACTCGTCGACGACTGAGCGACTACGGCTCGTCGGTGGACGCTTCAGGTCCTGACCGGAATTCGCGGATCAGATGCTGGACGACGGCCGCGAGGTCCCCGCCGGTCGCATTCGCGATCGTCAGCTGCCGCTCGTAGCTCGCCCCGTCGGTCAGGATCGTTCCGATGCTGCCGAACTCGCGCACGCAGCCGAGCTCGACGGCCACCGGGGCCAGGTCTTCGATGATCTGCGCGAGATGGTCGCGCACGGGGCGCTGCGAGCCGGCCGCATCCACGATCACGCGCGCATCGAGGCCGTACCGCGCCGCGCGCCACTTGTTCTCGCGGTGATACCAGGCCGGCATCTGCGGCAGGGTGCGGCCTTCGTCCAGCTCTCGAGACAGATGCTCGACGAGCACCTGGACCAGTGCGGCGACCGCGGCGAGTTCCGGAAGGGTGGACAGTCCGTCGCACGCGCGGATCTCGATGGTGCCCCATCGGGGCGCGGGCCGGATGTCCCACCGCACCTCCGTGGCGTCGGCCATGACACCGGTGCGGACCATGTCATCGAGGTAGGACTCGTACTCCGACCAGTCCTGCAGGGGCCAGGGGAGTCCAGCGGTGGGCAGCTGCTGGAACACGAGGGCACGGTTCGACGCGTACCCGGTGCGCTCTCCCGCCCAGAACGGGCTCGACGCCGCCAGCGCCTGCAGATGGGGGAGGTAGCCCGACAGCGCGTTGATGATCGGGATGACCTTGCGCTGATCCTCGACCCCGATGTGCACGTGGATGCCCCAGATCATCATGTTGCGTCCCCACCACTGGGTCCGCTCGATCAGGGTGTGATACCGCGTCTTGTCGGTCACCTCCTGGTCGTACCACTGGGCGAAGGGATGGCTGCCGGCGGAGAGCAGCTCGATGCCCGCGGGGTCGGTCGCGGATCGCACGGCCGCGATCGCGTTCGCGATGTCATCCACCGCATGTGCGACGGAATCGCCGATGCCGCTCGTGACCTCGATCGTGTTGGTGAGCAGCTCGCCGGTGACGGTGTGCCGCTCGTCCTCGCTCTCGGCCTCGAGTGCAGAGAGGAGTTCCGGCGCACGACCGACCAGATCACCGCTCACCGGATCGGCGAGCATGATCTCCCACTCCAGGCCGACGGTGGACCGCGCCGAGGGCGCGAAATCGAGCTTCACGAGCACAGTCTGACACGCGGCCTCGGCGACACGGCAACCGCCGTGTCGCCGCGTTTCGCTCCTGGGCCGCTCATCTGGCAGAATAGAAGGTCGGACGACGTGCTCGACCCTCTATCCAGCATTCGTCCTCCCTCTTTGAGCTTCCGCCGGGTGTGCACCCCACTCTCCAGGCGATCGGTTCGTCAACTTCCACACAATTCAGGAGAATCGTGGCTGTCAAGATTCGTCTCAAGCGCCTGGGCAAGATCCGTGCGCCGTACTACCGCATCGTCGTCGCCGACTCGAAGACCAAGCGCGATGGTCGCGTGATCGAGGAGATCGGCAAGTACCACCCCACCGAGGAGCCCTCGTTCATCGAGATCGACTCCGAGCGTGCGCAGTACTGGCTCTCCGTCGGCGCACAGCCGACCGAGCAGGTCGCCGCCCTCCTCAAGATCACGGGCGACTGGGGCAAGTTCAAGGGCGACAAGGACGCGAAGTCCACGCTCAAGGTCAAGGAGCCCAAGGTTCCGTTCGAGATCGACGCGTCCAAGAAGTCCGTCGTCAAGCCCAAGGCCGAGAAGAAGGTGGAGGCTCCCGCAGAGGAGGCTCCCGCCAAGGCCGACGCGGAGGCCGCTGAGGCTCCCGCCGCCGACTCGGAGTAATCCGTCGTGCTCGCCGCCGCGCTCGAACACATCGTCAAGGGGATCGTCGATCACCCGGACGATGTGCATATCAACTCGTCCACCTCGCCGCGAGGCGATCTCCTCGAGGTGCGTGTGCACCCCGATGATCGTGGACGCGTGATCGGGCGCGGCGGCCGCACCGCGAAGGCACTGCGTACGCTCATCTCCGCGCTGGCCGATGGGCGACGCGTCCGCGTCGACGTCGCGGACGACTGACGTGGTGTCGAAAGATCGCAACCAGGGCAAGAACCAGCTGCGCGTAGGGCGCCTCGTGAAGGCCCATGGCCTCAAAGGTGCGCTCAAGCTGGAGCTCTACACAGACACCCCGGAGCGCCGTTTCACTCCGGGAGCCGAGTTCACGTTGCAGGTGCCCGAGGCATCTCCGTGGCACGGCAAGACCGTAGTCGTCCGCGAATACCGCGTGATGAACGGCAACCCGGTCGTCTTCCTCAACGATGTCGACGACCGTGAGGCTGCAGAGGGTCTCGTACGCGCCATCCTCTGGATCGATCAGGATGCCGACGAGGTCGAGGACAACGCCTGGTTCGACCACCAGCTCGTCGGACTCGATGTCGTCCGCGACGACGTCGTGGTCGGCAAGGTGGCTCGCGTGGAGCACTTCCCCGCGCAGGATCTGCTCATCGTCCGATCGGGCGATCAGGACATCATGGTTCCCTTCGTCCAGGCGATCGTCCCCACGGTCGATGTGAGCGCAGGACGCGTCATCGTGACGCCGCCCGCAGGTCTCTTCGAAGAGCTTCCCGACTCCTCCGAGTCGTCGGCTGCGGAGGAGTCCTCGGACTCCGACGCCTCCGAGTGACCGCTGGTACGGTTCCTCCGTGCGCATCGACGTCCTCTCCATCTTCCCGTCGTACTTCGACGGACTGACGCTCTCGCTACTCGGGAAGGCGCAGAGCGCCGGCATCCTCGATCTGCGGGTGCGTGATCTGCGTGATTGGACCTCCGATCGTCACCGGACCGTCGACGACACCCCCTACGGGGGCGGTGCCGGGATGGTCATGAAGCCGGAGCCCTGGGGGCTGGCGCTCGACGACCTCGCATCGTCGACTCCCTCCTCGACCGACCAGCGACCGACGATCATCTTCCCGTCGCCCGCGGGCGAGGTCTTCACGCAGGCGACGGCTCGTGATCTGAGCACTCGCGAGCATCTCGTCTTCGGCTGCGGCCGGTACGAGGGGATCGACGAGCGGGTGTTCGAGTATGCGGCCTCCCTCGGCGAGGTTCGGCTGATCAGCCTGGGAGACTATGTCCTCAACGGCGGCGAGGTCGCGACGATGGCGATGATCGAGGCGATCGGTCGTCTGATCCCCGGCGTCGTCGGCAATCCGGAGAGCCTGGTCGAAGAGTCCCATGAGGACGGGCTGCTGGAGTACCCCTCGTACACGAAGCCGTCCGTCTGGCGTGAACGATCGGTTCCCGATGTCCTGCTGAGCGGCAATCATGCGCTCATCGCCTCGTGGCGACGTGACCAGCAGCTCGAGCGCACGCGCCGCCGACGCCCTGACCTCCTGCCGGACGACGAGTCCTAGAGCATCCGCTCCACACCTCGGTCGATCTCGAAGACGACATCATGAGGATGTCGGAGCGACAGGGCCGCTGCGGGGTCGAGACGCCGTAGGTCCGCTCTGAGCATCCGTCCGAGCATCTCGTGTGTCACGAGCACGGGGACCCCGCCGGAGGCCCAGCCGCACGCCGACAGCGCTCGGCGAGCACGTGCTCTCGCCTGCGCGTAGCTCTCGCCGCCAGGGAAAGCCCATCCGTATCGGTTGGCGGCCCTGTCGGCTCGGGCAGAGGGGAACCGCTGGTCGACCTCATCCCAGGTCAGACCAGCCATGTCGCCGTGATGCACCTCGGAGAGTTCGGGAACCTCCACCAGATCCGCGCCGATCCGGTCGGCGATGATCACCGCGGTGCGGAGCGCCCTCCCGAGCGGGCTCGAGCAGACTGTCGTGATCCCGTGGCCGTCGAGCCGTTCGGCGACGCTCTTCGCCTGACGGATCCCGTCATCCGTGAGGGGCGAGTCGAGCTGCCCCTGCAGTCGGTGCTCGAGATTCCATCGCGTCTGCCCGTGTCGCACGAGGAACAGGCGCTCAGGCACATGGCGATCCTGCGGAATCATGCACCCAGGATGGCACAGCCGAGCCATGCTGCGAGGGGCGAATCGGGTGTCGCCTGATAGCGTCGGGGCATGGTCGACGAGGTGCTTGCGAAGTCGTTCGAGCGCATCGCTGCGGACTACGATCGCTATCGGCCCGGGTTTCCCGCGGCGGCGGCCGATCTGATCCTGCCCGAGCGTGTGCGTGCAGCACTCGATCTCGGAGCCGGCACCGGGAAGTTCACGGAGCTGCTCCCGGAGCGGGCCGAACAGGTCATCGCGGTCGAACCCTCGACGGCGATGCTGGACGTCCTGAGGGCCAAGCTGCCGGGAGTGGAGGCTCTGCAGGGAAGTGCCGAGCTGATTCCGGCGGCGGACGGATCCGTCGATGTCGTCACCGTCGCCCAGGCGTTCCACTGGTTCGACCGGGATCCCGCATGCGGGGAGATCGCGAGAGTGCTCGCGCCCGGCGGGACTCTCGGCCTGATCTGGAACCACTCCGACCCTGCGAGCACCTGGGACAGGGCGGCTCATCGCATCGCTCATCCCGCGGTGGCGGACGAGGACGGCACGACGAGCTCTGCCGCCGAGGTGCTGCCCGGTTTCGAGCATGTCCGGAACGAGCAGATCCACTGGGCGGAGCGGATCCGGCGCGAGGACTACCTCAAGCGATGGTCGACCGTGAGCAGCTTCCTGGTCGCTGATGACGACGAACGTGCGCGGATGTCCACCGCCATCGAGACCGTCCTGGACGCCGATCCCGAAACCCGTGGGCGTGACGAGTTCGACCTGCCCATCGTGACGGACGTGTTCGTCTACAGAGTCGACTGACCCGAGTCGACGGCTCAGTCGACTCCGAGGAACGTCCGATCGGTGAGGATGATGGGTCCATCGGCTGTCACAGCGACCGTGTGCTCGGAGTGTGCGCCCCTCGATCCGTCGACACTGCGCAGCGTCCAGCCGTCAGGGTCCGTGACGAGCTCGTCGGTGGTCTCGAGCAGCCACGGCTCGAGCGCGAAGACGAGACCCTCGCGCAGTGGGAAGCCACGACCGGCTCGTCCGTCGTTGGGGACGTGGGGGTCGCCATGCATGATGCGGCCGACACCGTGGCCGCCGAAGTCGGTGTTGATCGAGTATCCCTCGCCGTGCGACACTGCCGCGATGGCCGCGGAGATGTCGCCGATCCGGTTGCCGACGACGGCGGCCGCGATGGCCGCGTCGAGCGCTCGCTCGGTCGTCTCGATGATGCGGAGGTCTTCGTCGCGCGGTGTTCCGACGACGAACGAGACGGCGGAGTCGGCGACCCAGCCGTCCACCGACACGGCGAAGTCGAGGGAGACCAGATCTCCGTCGCGGAGCGTGTAGTCGTGGGGGAGGCCGTGCAGTACAGCGTCATTGATCGACGTGCAGATCACCTTGCCGAAGGGACTGGCGCCGAACGAGGGGTGGTAGTCGATGTAGCAGGACTCGGCTCCGGCCTTCCGGATCATCTCGTGCGCGCGGCGGTCGATCGACAGCAGGTTTGTGCCGACCTTCGTCTCGTCGCGCAGCGTCGCCAGGGTCTCGGCCACGAAGCGACCGGCGGCGCGCATCTCGTCGATCTCGGCAGGGGTGCGCAGTTCGATCATCGGGTGTCCTCTCGTCGCTTCCATTCTCGCCGATGAGCGAGCCTGCGGATGTCCGCGCGCTCACAGCGAACACCACGACAACGACCGACGCCGCGTCGTACGATCTGTGACATGTGGTTGCGTCAGGCGTTCTTCCGGTGGCTTGTTCCGGCTGCCTTCCTGCTGCCGCTCTGGCTTCTTGTCGGCTGGGGAGTGTTCCAGGGCGGCTGGGCGATTCTCTGGGTTCTGTTCATCGCCATACCTTCGGTGTTCGTGGGGCAGCTCCTGCTCACGCTCCTCACGCGGTCTCGTCCGTCCGTGCGTGCCGATCGAGCCGTGTCCTGGTGGGACGTCGGCGGGTTCACCCTGTGGCACGGTCTGACGATCGCCGTCGGATGCTTCATCGACGGCGCGTTCGGATGGCTCCTCACCGCCGCGATCATCGTCGGGATAGGACTGGTCTGGCTGCAGCTCTGGCAGCTGTGGAGCGAGGCGAAGGGGAGCGGTGCGCGCTTCCGCGAGACCATCGCGTGGTCGACCGTCCCCGGCGTCGACGAGCCTGCGCCCCCGACCCGCGCACACGAGGTCATCGTCATCCGGGAGCACGACGCCAGGGAGTGATGTCGGCACGCCCGACGTTTTGGCCATGTGCGGCATCCGTGGCAGAATGGGTGTTTGTGCCGTGACCGGTTCTGCCTCAGGGGAACCCGCGGATGCTTCGGCGCCGTTCAGCACACACCCATTCTTGTTCCTTCCAGCATCATGCATCCGACCTGAGGCGAGTGCAGAGAGAGACGATCATGCAGATCCTCGACGCCGTCGACGCAGCTTCGCTGCGTTCCGACGTTCCCGTCTTCAACCCCGGTGACACGGTCAACGTACACGTGAACATCACCGAGGGCACCCGCTCGCGTATCCAGGTCTTCAAGGGCGTCGTCATCGGCCGCCAGGGCGACGGCGTGCGCGAGACCTTCACCGTTCGCAAGATCAGCTTCCAGGTGGGCGTCGAGCGTACCTTCCCGGTTCACTCCCCGGTGATCGACCACATCGAGGTCGTCACCCGCGGTGACGTGCGTCGCGCGAAGCTGTACTACCTCCGCCAGCTGCGGGGCAAGAAGGCGAAGATCAAGGAGAAGCGCGACAACTGACGCGCAGGTTCTCCACAGCACCCCGGGACACGATGTCTCGGGGTGCTGTGTTTTCCCCGGCGTGTGCGACCCTAGATGGTGCCGTCTCAGAACGGTGCGAGACTGTGAAGGAACCTTGATGACCACCGATTCCGCGCCTGCGTCCACGCCCCCGACCAAGCGGCGTCGCGGGCTCGTCGTATTCCTGCGGGACGTCCTCGTGATCATCGTCATCGCTGCGCTCGTCTCCTTCGTGGTCAAGACGTTCGTGGTGCGTTCGTTCTACATCCCCTCGGCGTCGATGGAGCGCACGCTCATCGTCAAGGACCGCATCCTCGTCGACGAACTCACGCCGCGGTGGACGGGATACGAGCGGGGTGATGTCGTCGTCTTCAAGGATCCGGGCGGTTGGCTCGACCCGCAGCCGCAGACACCTGCGCAGCCGCCGCTCATCCAGGCGTTCGACTGGGTTCTCAATGTCGTCGGCATCTCTGCGACGGACTCGCAGGATCACCTCGTGAAGCGTGTGATCGGACTTCCCGGCGATCATGTCGTCTGCTGCAACGCGCTCGGTCAGATCACCATCAACGGGGCACCGATCGACGAACTCAGCTACCTCAACCTCCCCGACGGCGACACGGCGGCGTCGAACGAGCCGTTCGACGTCGTGGTACCCGAGGATTCGCTCTGGCTGCTCGGCGACAATCGTGATCGTTCGCGTGACTCGCGGGCGCATCAGGACCTTCCCAGCGGAGGGTTCGTACCGCTCGAGAATCTGGTCGGCAAGGCGTTCCTCACCACATGGCCGCTGGATCGCATCGGCACCATCGACGGTCATCACGACAGCTTCAACGGGGTTCCGGACTCGGAATGACCGTCGTCGCCCCCAAGCTCAGCCTCGAGCGTCAGCTCTTGAAAGAGTGCGATCTCCTCATCTCCCTCGATGAGGTCGGCCGCGGTGCGCTGGCCGGTCCCGTGGCTGTCGGAGCCGCCGCGATGGATGCCGCCGGAGCGCGCCGCCGCGTGCCTGACGGCCTCAGAGACTCGAAGCTGGTGACGGAGCGAAGACGCCCTGAGGTCGCTGCGAGAGCGGCCGCCTGGGTGCCGGCGTCCGCCGTCGGGTGGGCGACCTCGACCGAGGTCGACGAAGTCGGGATCATGCGTGCCCTGGGGCTCGCCGCGTCCCGTGCGGTGCAGGCCATCGTCGACCAGGGCGTCGCGATCGACAATGCGCTCGTGCTCCTGGACGGCAACCACGACTACGTCTCGGCCGTGCACCCGGTGCCGCTTCGTGTTCGTCCGGTGATCAAGGCCGACAGGGACTGTGCGTCGGTCTCGGCGGCCTCGGTGATCGCGAAGGTCGCGCGCGACACGTACATGGCGGAACTCCACGTGGGGCATCCGGCCTATCAGTGGGACAGGAACAAGGGCTATGCGAGCCTCGAGCACCGGGATGCGATCCGGGCACTCGGTCTCTCGCCGCATCATCGTTCCTCCTGGGCGATCGCCGACGCCCCGACCCTGTTCTGACGCTCCGTGCGGCATTGACGTGTCGCCGACTCTAGGATGGAGTCATCATGGATGAGGAAGCCTTCGACGACTACGACCGCGAGCTCGAGCTCGCGTTGTTCCGCGAGTACCGCGACGTCGTCGCTCAGTTCCAGTACGTGGTCGAGACGGAACGACGGTTCTACCTGGCCAACGAGGTCAATGTCGTGCGTCGCGACACCGAGCACGACTTCTACTTCGAGATCTCGATGACCGACGTGTGGGTGTGGGATATCTACCGCGCCGACCGCTTCGTGAAGGCCGTGCGCGTGCTCACCTTCAAGGACGTCAACGTCGAAGAGCTCCAGCGCCGCGAGTTCGAGCTGCCACAGGAGCTGTCGCTCGACGGAGAGTGACCGCTCCTGCACACCCGGTGGTTCTGACGGATTGTCCCCGCCCGTCGGGGGTGCGGAGGATTCACGACGCCGACGGTCGCACCCGGTCGACAGGCTGTCGACATGGCAGCAAAAGACGATCTCGGCAGAGCCGGTGAAGAGCAGGCGGTTCGGTACCTGACGAACCTCGGGTATGCAGTTCTCGACCGCAACTGGCGGTGTGCTCAGGGTGAGATCGACATCGTCGCGGCTCACGGATCGCACATCGCGGTGATCGAGGTGAAGACCCGACGGAGCGAGTCGTACGGGCACCCGTTCGAAGCGGTGGATACGCGTAAACTGCGCCGCTTGTGGCAGCTGGCCCATGCATGGGCCGCCGATCACCCTCAGCTCATGCGCGGGATGACGATCCGGATCGATGCGGTCGGGATCATCGGTCCGGACCCGGCGAAGGGCACGCTCGAGCATCTGGTGGGTCTGTCGTGACGACGGCGCGCACGTGGGCGGTGGCGCTGACCGGCGTCGACGGGCACATGGTCGAGGTCGAGGCCGACCTGTCGAACCAGACTCCCGACTTCAAGATCATCGGGTTGCCCGACAAGTCGCTCGCGGAAGCCGTTCAGCGGGTGCACAACGCCTGCAAGAACAGTTCGCTCGATCTCCCGCGTCGCCGTCTCACTGTCAACCTCTCACCGGCGAGCCTCCCCAAGCAGGGCTCCGGATTCGATCTGAGCATCGCCGTGGCGTCGCTGGCCGCCGGAGGCGCACTCTCGCAGCGCTCTGTCGCGCGCACCGTGCACCTCGGCGAATTGGGCCTCGACGGAAGGCTCCGTCCCGTTCCCGGAGTCCTGCCGGCCGTGTTCGCGGCTGCACGCGCGGGATTCGAGACCGTGATCGTTCCCTCGGGCAACGAAGCCGAGGCCCGGCTCGTCCCCGACATCGAGGTGCGCCCGGCCGCGACGCTCTCTCAGGTGGCTGTCTGGCACGGTGCTGACGTCGAAGTGATGGAGTCAGACCCTGTCATGCTGACCGGTCCGATGTCTGAGCCGAGCGACGAGCTGGACCTCGCCGATGTGGCGGGCCAGGAGGACGCGGTCGAGGCATTGATCGTGGCGGCGGCCGGTGGCCACCATCTTCTTCTCAGCGGTCCGCCGGGAGCCGGCAAGACGATGCTCGCGCGGCGTCTGCCCGGCATTCTGCCGCGCCTCACCGAGGATGAGGCGCTGGAGGTCGCGTCGATTCGTTCCCTCGCCGGTGAGGCGGTGCGACGCCTCGATTCGACGCCGCCGCTCGAATCGCCGCACCACAGTGCGTCGGTCGCGGCGCTCGTCGGTGGGGGATCACGGGTGGTTCGTCCCGGAGCCATCTCACGAGCTCACCGCGGTGTGCTGTTTCTCGACGAGGCCGCGGAGTTCTCACGCGTCGCGCTGGACGCCCTGCGGCAGCCGCTCGAATCGGGATCGATCGAGGTCATCCGCTCCGGCCTCACCGCTCTGTTCCCCGCCCGGTTCCAGCTCATCATGGCGATGAATCCGTGCCCGTGCGGCAACTACGGAGCGCGGGGCTCGGAGTGCGTGTGCCCGTCGATCGCGATCCGTCGGTACGCGACGAGGCTCTCCGGCCCGCTGCGCGACAGGGTCGACATCGAACTGCACGTCGCTCGAGTCTCCGCAGCACGTGCGGTGAGTGCGGATCGTTCCGCGATGACGAGTGAGCGCGCCCGCGCTCGCGTGGTCGAGGCGCGAGAGCGCGCGTGCGCCCGCTGGCAAGGCACGCCATGGCGGCGGAACGCCGAGGTCCCGGGCGCGCGACTGCGCCAGCCCGACCTGCGGGTGGCCGCGGACGCGCGAGCGCCCCTCGACCGTGCCCTCGAACGCGGTGCGCTCACGCTTCGCGGCTACGACCGGGTGCTGAGGCTGGCCTGGACCATGGCGGATCTGGGAGGGGCTGACCGGCCCGGGCGCGACGAGGTCGGTCGCGCGCTGTTTCTGAAGAGGGGATACAGGTCATGATCGAATCGCTTGTGGAAGATCCCGAGGTGAGAATCGCGCTCGAGCGGGTCCGAGCTCACGGTGATCCCGAAGAGGCGCTCGCGCGGGTCGCCTGGTCGGTTCTCGCCGAGCCGGGTGACGGCGTCGCCGGGGCACTGATCGCGGAGATGGGAGCGCGGGACGCGCTGGACCTCGCAGTGGGAGCGGGAAGCCGGATTCGGCCCGGGACTACGGGGAGAACACTCCTGGAGGGACAGGCGCGGTGGAAGCCCCGTGCAGATCCGCGGGCGGTCGCGGATGCGATGAGCGGTGCGGGGGATGTCGATGCGCGTCTCATCCTCCCGGGCGACCCGATGTGGCCGGTCACGCTCGACGACCTCGGCGTGCATGCGCCGACCGTGCTGTGGGTGCGAGGCGATCCGGAGATCCTCTGCGCGGAGCCGCGGGTCGCCATTGTGGGCGCACGTGCGGCCAGCGGCTACGGCGAGATGCTCGCCGGGGATTTCGCGGGTGAGCTGGCGGCGGGCGGTGCGGTCGTCGTGTCGGGCGGTGCATACGGCATCGACGGAGCGGCTCACCGAGCAGCACTCGGCGTCGAGGGCAGGACGGTCGCGTTCCTGGCCGGCGGGGTGGATCGCGCCTACCCGCAGGGGCATCAGCAGCTCCTGCGTCGTATCGTCGACACGGGCGCAGTGGTGAGTGAGGTGCCCTGCGGCACGGCGCCCACCAAGTGGCGTTTCCTGTCACGGAACAGGCTCATCGCGGCGGTGAGTCATGCGACCGTGGTCGTCGAGGCAGGGTGGCGCAGCGGTTCGCTGAACACCGCCGGTCACGCGGCAGCGCTGGGCCGCCCTCTCGGCGCGGTCCCGGGGCCGGTCACGTCAGCGGCATCCGCCGGATGTCATCGACTTCTGCGTGAGTACGACGCGCGGTGCGTGACGACCCCTGCGGAGATCCGGGAGCTCTGGGGAGGCCGGACGGATGCTCCTGAGGTGGCGATGCGATCCGACCCCGATCAGGTGCGCCTCCTCGATGCGATCACCGGCCGCTCGGCGCTGCCGGTGCGTGAGATCTGTCGCCGTTCGGGGCTCGCGCCCGACAAGGTGAGCGCGATGCTCGGGGTTCTCGAGCTGGACGGCATGGTCAGGCGCGTCGAGGGCGGCTGGCAACGGTCAGGCGAAGTCGGGCGGCGCGGCTGACGCGAAGCCGGAGCCTGCTCCTGCAAGCTTGCTCCATGGAGTTCGCGGCCGCGGCACAGGCCTTCACCGATCACCTCGAGAAGGTGCGGAGGCTGTCGCCGGCGACGGTTCGAGCCTATCGATCCGACCTGCGCGATCTGGCGCAGACAGTCGGGGAGCTCGGTGTGGAAGAGGTGTCGCTCGAGACGCTACGCGATTGGCTCTGGCGGGCGACGCAGCGCGGTGATGCGCGCTCGACCCTCGCGAGGCGCGCTGCGGCGGCGCGTTCGTTCTTCAGCTGGGCTCAGGAAGAGGAGATCATCGCGCACGATCCGAGCCTGCGCCTCGTCGCGCCCAAGCGCGGGCGTACGCTGCCGACGATCGCCTCTCAGGACGCGATGACGGCGCTCCTCGATGCACAGCGATCTGCCGCGGCGACGGGGGAGCCTGACGCACTGCGAGACCATGCCGTCCTCGAGTTGCTCTACGGGGCCGGCATCCGCGTCTCCGAGCTCTGCGGACTCGATGTCGATGATCTCGATCTCGCCCGCGGAACAGTCCGTGTGCTCGGCAAGGGATCGAAAGAGCGTGTGGTCCCGTTCGGGGTGCCGGCGCGCGATGCCGTCGGCGCATACCTCACCCGAGGTCGGCCCGTGCACATGGCGCGTGGGTCTCGTCCGTCTCCCGCGCTTCTCCTCGGCGCCCGGGGAGGGAGGATCGGTCCCCGGGCCGTGTACTCCCTCGTCGCACGCGTGCTCGCGCCGTTCGTCGGTGCCGACACCGTCGGTCCGCACGCCCTCAGGCACACGGCGGCGACCCACCTCCTCGACGGTGGAGCCGACCTGCGGGCGGTGCAGGAGATCCTGGGGCACGCGAGTCTCGGCACGACACAGATCTACACTCATGTCTCGGCTGAGCGGCTGACTGCGACATACCGGCTGGCGCATCCGCGGGCGTGACACGCCCGCAGTGACCGAGCGTCATAACGGATCGCAGCAGGGGAGGAGCACTGCACGGGGCACTTCTCCGAACAGCGTCATCGGGTTGATGTACTCCCCGCCGAGACGCACGCCGAGGTGCAGGGTGCCTGACTCCGCGTGCCCGCCGGAGGCCACGGTGCCGATCGTCTCTCCCGCGGGCACGACATCTCCGGGGGAGAGGTCCGAGGTCAACGGCTCGAAAGTCGACACGTATCCTCCGGCGTGCTCGATCGTGAGCAGCGGTCGGTCGACGACGGTTCCCCGGAACGCGACGATGCCGTCAGCCGGCGCGCGAACGGCCCGACCCTGGCTCGTCACGATATCGATGCCCCGGTGCCCTGATCCGTACTCGTGAGCGGGCGCGCGAAACGGATTGGCGACGGAACGCGCGCCGTCGATCGGCCATACCCACGTCGCCGCGATCGTTGTGTGCGCAGGTGCGGCGGCGGGGGCCGACGCATCCGCCCGGATCTCGGGGCCGATCGGCAGTGCGCAGAGCAGCAGAAGTGCGAGGAAGGGGAGAGGACGCGCGTGCATCGGATCATGATCGGCGGTGGCAACCCCGCTGCGCTCGGTCCGGCTCCGACCATTGCAGTGGATGTGCGGAATCCACAGACCGACTGCTCAGTGCAGGGCGAGTGACGCCGCAGCATCCTGTATGCTGAAGGAGCACCTCGATCTCGGGGTGACTACGCGTGCCCAGAGCGACTTCAGTCGTGGCATCCACTCCCACAGGTCCTGTTACCGAACAGGTGGGTGTGCGCCGGGCACCAGGGAGTTCGATCGTCCGATCGACTCGACAACCTCAATGGCGCAGAATCGCGCCGGAACCAGGAGACGACCATGGCTGTGGTCACCATCCGCCAGCTGCTCGACAGCGGCGTGCACTTCGGACACCAGACCCGTCGGTGGAACCCGAAGGTCAAGCGCTTCATCCTCACCGAGCGCAGCGGCATCCACATCATCGACCTCCAGCAGTCGCTCGGCTACATCGACAAGGCCTACGACTTCGTCAAGGAGACCGTCGCTCACGGCGGCACGATCCTCTTCGTCGGCACGAAGAAGCAGGCGCAGGAGATCCTCGCCGAGCAGGCGACCCGCGTGGGTCAGCCCTTCGTCAACCAGCGCTGGCTCGGTGGACTCCTCACCAACTTCCAGACGATCTCCAAGCGTCTCGCACGCATGAAGGAGCTCGAGGAGCTCGACTACGAGACCCCCGCGAACAGCGGCTTCACGAAGAAGGAGCTGCTTCTCAAGAAGCGCGAGCTCGACAAGCTGCACAAGTCGCTCGGTGGTATCCGCAACCTCACCAAGACGCCGTCCGCCATCTGGGTCGTCGACGCCAAGCGTGAGCACCTCGCCATCGACGAGGCCAAGAAGCTCGGCATCCCCGTGATCGGAATCCTCGACACGAACGCCGACCCGGACGACTTCCAGTACCCGATCCCCGGTAACGACGACGCGATCCGCTCGGTCTCGCTGCTCACCCGCATCATCGCGGACGCCGCAGCGGAGGGCCTCCAGCAGAAGCACAACCCCGAGACGGGCGACGCCGAGCCGCTGGCCGACTGGGAGAAGGAACTCCTCGAGACGCCCGCGGACGCCGCTGCCGAGGCTCCGGCCGCAGACGCTGCCACCGAGGCTCCGGCCGAGGATGCAGCTACTGAGGACGCAGCCGTCGAGGCTCCGGCCGCAGACGCCGAGGCCACCGAGGCTCCCGCAGCAGAGGCCGCAGAGGCCCCCGCTGAGGCAGACGCCAAGTAATTCCGCGACCACCACACACATCACGAAGCAAGGAGCCACCACACATGGCCAACTTCACCATCGCCGACCTCAAGGCGCTGCGTGAGCAGCTCGGCACGGGAATGGTCGACACCAAGAAGGCGCTCGAGGAGGCTGACGGAGACGTCGAGAAGGCCACCGAGATCCTGCGCCTGAAGGGTGCCAAGGGCAACGCGAAGCGTGCTGACCGTTCCACCAGCGAGGGCCTCATCGTCGCTCGCGAGCAGGATGGCGCAGTGACGCTGATCGAGCTCGCCTGCGAGACGGACTTCGTCGCGAAGAACGAGCGCTTCATCGCGCTGGCCGACAAGGTCGCCGACGCTGTCGCAGCGGTCAAGGCCGACTCGGTCGAGTCCGGTCTCGCCGCGCAGGCGGGCGACAAGAGCGTCGAGCAGGTCATCTCGGAAGAGGCTGCGATCATCGGCGAGAAGGTCGAACTGCGTCGCGTGCGCACGGTCTCGGGCGACAAGGTCGAGGTCTACCTGCACCGCACGAGCAAGGACCTGCCGCCGCAGATCGGCGTCGTCGTCGCCTACTCGGGTGACGACGCCGAGACCGCTCGCAGCATCGCGCAGCACATCTCGTTCGCGAACCCGTCGTACCTCTCCCGCGAGGACGTTCCGTCCGACGCCGTGGAGAAGGAGCGCGAGATCGTCACCGAGATCTCCCGCAACGAGGGCAAGCCGGAAGCGGCTCTGCCCAAGATCGTCGAGGGCCGTGTCTCCGCGTTCATCAAGCAGGTCGCCCTGCTCGAGCAGGACTACGCGAAGGACAACAAGCTCTCTGTCGCCCAGGTGGCGAAGGACGCCGGTATCACCGTGACGGACTTCGCGCGCTTCAAGGTCGGCGCGTAACATCGTCGAAGGGGTTCGGATCAACGCGATCCGGACCCCTTCTTCATGCCCAGAAGGCACTATCTTGAATCGGGACGAGAGGATCACCCCCATGACCGACCGCACAGGACGCCGCCGCGTTCTTCTCAAGCTCTCCGGTGAGGCGTTCGGCGCCGGCCAGCTCGGAGTCAACCCCGACGTCGTGAGCCAGATCGCGCGTGACATCGCCGCAGCGGTCGACCGCGTCGAGATCGCCATCGTCGTCGGCGGAGGGAACTTCTTCCGCGGAGCCGAACTCAGCCAGCGCGGTATGGATCGTGGCCGCGCCGACTACATGGGCATGCTCGGAACTGTGATGAACGCTCTCGCCCTTCAGGACTTCCTCGAGCAGGCGGGCGCACCGACGCGCGTGCAGTCCGCCATCTCCATGACCCAGGTCGCCGAGCCCTACATCCCCCTGCGTGCGGAGCGTCACATGGAGAAGGGCCGCGTGGTCATCTTCGGTGCCGGCGCCGGCCTGCCGTACTTCTCGACCGACACGGTCGCCGCGCAGCGGGCGCTCGAGATCGGAGCGGAGGAGGTCCTCGTCGCCAAGAACGGCGTCGATGCGATCTACACCGCCGACCCGAACAAGCACGCGGATGCCGAGCGCATCGAGCGCGTCACGTATCGCGACGCCCTGCAGCGCGGTCTCAAGGTCGTCGACTCGACCGCGTTCAGCCTGTGCATGGACAACAACATGGACATGCGCGTCTTCGGCATGGAGCCGGCGGGCAACGTCACGCGTGCTCTCCTCGGCGAGCACATCGGAACTCTCGTCACGGCCTGAGCGCCTGCCGGTGCTCGAGAGCCCGGCCCGATAGAATTTCAGAACACCCCGACGATAGGAGTCACCGTGATCGCGGATGTCCTCGCTGAAACCACCTCCCGCATGGCACGAGCCGTCGAGGCTGCCAAGGAGGACTTCTCCACGGTGCGCACCGGCCGCGCCAACCCGCAGCTCTTCCAGAAGGTTCTGGTCGACTATTACGGAACGCCGACTCCGCTCGCCCAGCTCGCTTCGCTGGCGAACCAGGAAGCACGCACGCTCATCATCACGCCGTACGACAAGTCGGCGCTGAAGGGCATCGAACAGGCCATTCGCGACATGCCGAACCTCGGAGCGAACCCCACCAATGACGGCAACCTCGTGCGGGTCACGATGCCCGAGCTGACGGCCGAGCGCCGCAAGGAGTACGTCAAGCTCGTCAAGACCAAGGCCGAGGACGCCAAGGTCCATGTCCGTGGGATCCGCCGTAAAGGCAAGGACGAGCTCGACGCCCTGAAGAGCGAACTCGGTGAAGACGAGATCGCCAGGGGAGAGAAGGAACTCGACGCCCTCACGCGCCAGCACGTCGACCTCATCGACGACGCACTCAAGCGCAAAGAGGCTGAACTCCTCGAGGTGTAGGCGGCATGTCCGACGAACCCACCGGTGACGGTACCGACAAGCCGCAGACGCGCCGTGAGGCGCGCGACTCGTCGACCTCGACCGGCGGGATACCCCTGGTCGACGGCGCCTTCCCGGCATTCGACACCACGAGCATCCCGCCACGACCTCCGCTTCCTGCAGAGGTGCCCGTGCTCGCGGCATCTCCTCTGGACACCGCTGATCACAACGCGATCCGGGAGCAGTGGCGCGCCGCCCGCGACGAGCTGGGCAACCACGTCTCGCATGCTCGAGGGCAGCTCGACCAGGCCAATGAACGCATCAAGGAGCGCACGGGCCGAGATCTGATCCTCGCAACCCTGATCGGTCTCGCGTTCGGAGCGGCGCTGCTCGCGTCTCTGCTGTTCATCAAGGTGCTGTTCGTGCCGTTCGCACTTGCTGCGGCGCTTCTCGGCGTGTACGAGCTGTCGCTCGCCCTGCGCGCCTCCGGTCGTCGGATCGACGTGGTGCCGCAGTTCATCGCAGCGACGATGCTGGTGCTCTCCGCGTTCTTCCTCGACCTCTGGCTCGTGTGGGTCGTGCTCTTCCTCGCCGTCGCATTCGTGATCGTGTGGAGACTCGTCGCTCAGATGGTCGCCAAGGACGGCAGGACCTACGGCGATGTGCTCACGGACGCGGTCATCGGTGGTTTCGTCCAGATCTATGTGCCCTTCCTCGCGGCTGTCGCGCTGATCCTGCTCAAGCAGGAGGGCGGTCAGTGGTGGGTCCTGAGCTTCATCGCCATCGCGGTCGTCGCCGACACCGGCGCGTACGCCGCCGGCCTCTCGTTCGGGCGGCATCCCATGGCCCCCAAGATCAGCCCGAAGAAGACCTGGGAAGGTTTCGGGGGAGCTGTGGTGGGTTCGATCGCGGCCGGAGTGCTCCTCGCGATCTTCCTCCTGCATGTGCCGTGGTGGATCGGTGTCATCTTCGGTGTCGCGATCCTGCTCTCCGCCACGCTCGGCGACCTCGGCGAGTCGATGCTCAAGCGCGACCTCGGGATCAAGGACATGAGTTCCTGGCTCCCCGGCCATGGCGGATTGCTCGATCGGCTCGACAGCATCCTGCCGTCGACGATCCCGGCTCTGTGCCTCTACTTCCTCTTCTCCTCCTGGGCGGTGCTGTGATGGTGTCGGATGATGTGCAGGTCTCGGACGACGTCCAGACTCCGGACGAGGCCGAGCAGGCGCCGCCCGCGTTCTCGTTGACGAGCGGTCGCGTCCGCGGCTACCACCGCGCGGCGGTGGACACCTTCCTCGCCGCTGCACGCGCGGCGTTCGAGGGAGATTCGGACGACCTCAGCGCTGCGGAAGTCCGGGTCGCGTCCTTCCCTCTCGTGAAGAACGGGTACGTGGTGTCGGAGGTCGACGCCGCGCTCGGCCGCGTGGAGGACGCATTCGCTGCGCGCGCTCGGGAACGGGCTGTGCGGGCCGAGGGCGCCGGAGCATGGGTGGAACAGGCGCGTGACGATGCTCAGGTCATCCTCGATCACCTGGCTCGTCCGAAGCGTCAGCGATTCGCACGCACCGGCATCCTCTCGTTCGGGTATCGCATCGATGAGGTCGATCACGTGAGCACTCGCATCGCCCGCTACCTCCGAGACGGAGAGCCACTGACCGCCGAGCAGCTTCGTTCGGCGGCGTTCCGGATGCAACGTGGGGGCTATCGCGAAGAGCAGGTCGATGCCCTCCTCGATGCGACCGTCGACGTGATCCTGGCGGTTCGCTGAGCGTTCCCGTGGCCGTCACAGGCCTCACCGGGTAGACTCCTTGCATCGTGAACTCCCGAAACGACATGACTCCTCATCGAAACGACGTCACCCCTGCGCCTTCGTCGGCGGCTCTTTCGCCGCGCAAGGGCAGCCGTCGCCGTGGCGTCGTGGGGTTCTTCAGCGCACTCGCGGTGGTCGGTTTCGCCGCCGCGATGGTGGCTCCCACCGGCGTCGCGCTTGCCGACCCGCCGGTCGAGGACGCTCCGGAATCCGCGTACTCCGTTGCTCTCGGTGAAACGCAGAATCTGACGGTGACCGTCGAGGGCGCGGCGATCGCGCCGGTCCAGCGCGGAACGTTCTCTGTCTACGTCACGCCGAAGCCGACTCCGAAGCCCACTCCCAAGACGGCATCGTCCGACTCGTCGAAGTCGTCGAGCTCCGGCGGTGGCCCGCTCTTCTACACGGGCGGTGGGGCCCCTGCCCAGTGGATGGCGGCCGCAGGGATCGCGGAGTCCGACTGGGGCTACGTCGATTACATCGTCTCGCGCGAGAGCGGATGGAACCCGAACGCGACGAACTCCTCGTCGGGTGCCTGCGGACTCGTGCAGGCACTGCCCTGCAGCAAGGTCCCCGGCAACGGCTACGACCCCGTCGACAACCTGCGCTGGGCGACGGGATACGCGACGGGTCGTTACGGCAGCTGGGCCGGCGCGCAGGCATTCTGGTCGAACAACCACTGGTGGTGAGCAGGCTTCATGGCCCGCTCCCGCAAGCGCCGTCCGACGCGCCCTGAGACCGAGGATTCGCTCGATCGGCTCCTGGCCTCGTGGAAGCGTACGGAATCACGGCGCGGTATCGAGTGGACGGTCCAGCCGATCTCGGCTGTCCAGGCGCAGAAGGACTACATCTGTCCGGGTTGCGGACGCAATGTCACGACGGGCACGGCCCATCTCGTGGTCTGGCGCGCCGACGGCGTGCTCGGGGATGCGGCAGACCTCGCAGCCCGACGGCACTGGCACACACACTGTTGGAGGATTGCGTGAGCATCGAGATCCGTGGCCCGATCGAACTTCCCGCACGGCGCGAGGACATCGTGTTGGAGACGGCGGACGAGCTGACGCTCGTCGGGGAGCTTGCGCTGCCTGAATCGGCGCCACCGGTCGCCACGCTCGTCACGCTGCATCCGTTGCCGACCGCGGGCGGGTTCATGGACTCGCACATCATCCGCAAGGCGGCCGCACGTCTGCCGGCTCTGGCGGACCTCGCCGTCCTGCGGTTCAACACGCGGGGAACGACCTCGCCTCGCGGGACGAGCGACGGCGCATTCGACGGGGGAGCGGCGGAGCAGTTCGACGTCGCGGCGGCGATGGAATTCGTGCGTGAGCGTGGTCTTCCCCGCCCCTGGCTTCTCGGATGGTCCTTCGGCACGGAGCTCGCGCTGAAATACGGGCGGGAGCATGACGTCGAAGGCATCATCCTGCTCTCTCCACCCCTGCATCGGGCCACCGACCAAGAGGTGGCGGCATGGGCCGGAGCCGACGTCGAGGTGGTCATCCTGGTACCGGAACTCGACGACTACCTGCGCCCGGATGAAGCACGAGAGCGGTTCTCGACGATCCCTCATGCGAATCTGATCGCGGTCGAGGGCGGGAAGCACCTGTGGGTGGGCGAGAGTCAGACTCGACGCGTGCTCACGGAGATCGTCGCCGCGGTCAATCCGGGCGCGCTGCCGCTGCCGACCGAATGGCCGGTCGCCTAGAGCTCGTTCATCCGCGGGATGAGCACCTGGCGGTAGAGGATCAGGATGCTCGCCGCCACAGGGATGGCGATGAGAGCGCCGAGGAGGCCGAGCAGGCTGCCGCCGGCCAGCGCCGCCACCACGACGACCGCTCCGGGCACCGAGACGGCACGGCTCATGATCCTCGGTGAGATCACGTAGGCCTCGATCTGCATGTAGATCAAGTAGTAGATGGCTGCGGCGATCGCTGTCGCAGGCGAACCCAGTCCCGGTATCAGGCAGACCAGCACGATGATCGTCGATCCGGTCAAGGTGCCGACGAGGGGGATCAGCGAGAAGAAGAACGCCACGACGGCCAGTACCGCGGGGAACGGAGCATCGATGATCGTCAGGAAGATCATGCTCAGGACACCGTTGATGACGCCCTGCGTGACCTGGCCCATGACGTAGTACCCGACGGAGTCGGTGATCTGCTCGGCGAGGTCGATGAACCGTTCGCGCTTCGACGCGGGAGCGAGCTGATAGACGGCACGCTTCAGGGAAGGGGTCGAGGCCGTGAGATAGATGGTCAGGATGAGGACGATGAATGCTCCGAACAGGCCGCTGACCACCGCGCCGCTGGCTGCGAGGACGCTCTGACCGATCGAGCCGCCGATCTGCGTGAGGTTCGTCTCGAGCCAGGTGGTCACGTACGCGAAGACGTCGTCGACCTTGAGATTGGGGAAGGTCTCGACCATCCACTCCCTGAGGTCGGGAAGGAACGTGCCTCGCTGAACGATCGCGGTGATCTGCGCGATCAGCTGGGAGATCTGGTCGACCAGCACGGGGATCACGATCAGGATGATCCCGGCGAAGATGCCGAGGACGGCGAGGATCGTGATCAGGACCGCGAGCCAGCGGGGGAGTCTCTTGCGCTCGAGGAAGGTGACCAGGGGGTCCAGGCCCAGACTCAGGAAGAGCGCGGTGCCGACGTAGAGAAGGACGGTCGACAGGTTCTCGAGACTTCCGATCAGCAGGATCCCCAACCCGACGCCGAGCGTCGCCACGAGGGCGGTGCGGAACGGGTTGTGGATCTTCATCTGAGCTCCTCGAAAAGGCGGATGCTGCAAGGTTATCGAGCGTCCGGTGGCTCGACCTCACGACGTGCCGCGTGATGCCGAGCAACCTGCTCGTGGGCAACGCACAGGTGATTTCGCTAGTCTGAAATGTCGAGTGTTCCGGCTCGGACGCGTGTCCGGGCCGTGTGAGGAGACTATTCGTGCGTTTCGTATGGGCCGTCGTGGCCTTCGTGCTGGCTGCGGGACTGATCGCTGCGGGCATCGCCCAGCGAACCATCTTCCAGGGTCCGGCGACCCAGAAGGTCTCGGTTTCCGTGGAAGAACCCGCCCCCTATGTGCTCGTGGACGGCGACGTCCTGAGGGAGCACCCGGGTGCGCAGACGCTGCTGGTGAAGGGCGATGGCGACATCTTCGCGGCGTACGGCCGCACGGCGGACATGGAGGCGTGGCTCGCCGACGCGACCTACAACCTCGTCACCGTCGGCAAGAGCGGCGATCTCGACGTCGAACTCGTCGACGCGGGCGCGTCGGACGACGAGGGCGACGCCACGGCGACACCGGCTCCCACCGAGACTCCCACGGACGATGCCGCCGCCGAGGCGATCCCCGGGCGCAATCCCGCAGGGTCCGATCTCTGGCTGAACTCCTTCACCGACACCGATGCGCTGATCGCTGACATGCAGCTTCCCGAGGGCGTGAGCGTGCTGATCGCTGAGGACGGCACTCAGGACGCACCCGACGACATCGTCGTGTCCTGGCCGATCGACAACTCCACCCCACTCGCTGGTCCACTCATGGCAGCGGGTGCCGCTGTCCTGCTCGTCGGTCTGATCCTCTACGTGCTGGCCATCCGCCATCAGCGTCGCGGTCGCGGACCCCGGCGCAAGGGGCCAGGACCGTTGCCCGCGACCGAGCCGATCGACGTCGCGCAGCTGCCCCCGGCCGAACGCGCGGCGATCGAGGAGTCTTCCGCGCCCGGATCGGACGACGCGGCGGTCTCCGACGGCACCGATGACACGAAGACCTCCGACGGGGACACCCAGACTCCTGCGGAATCGGAGAAGACGACGGGCGAGCGCACGTCGGAGCTGCGCGCGGCGACACCGACCCGCAGACGCCGCCTGATCGCCATCCCGGCGATCGCGTTGACCGCACTGCTCGCGAGCGGTTGCTCGGCTGATTCCTGGCCCCAGTTCGGAGAGAGCAGCCCGACTCCCTCGCCGAGCGCGACCGTCATCGCTCCCGACAACCAGAAGCCGCCGGCTGTGACCGAGTCTCAGGCGAAGCGCATCCTCGACGAGGTGTCGTCCACGCTCTCCGAGGCGGATGCCGCGATGGACATCGATCTGGCGGGAACACGCCTCGACGGCCCGGCGCTGACGGCTCGCACGACCGAGTACACGCTGCGCACCGCTCTTCCGGACACGACTCCGCCGGCGGCCATTCCGACCGATGACATCGAGGTCGTGCTCCCTGAAGCCAGCGACCGCTGGCCGCGGACAGTGCTCCTGCTCTCGAAGAGCAAGGGCGACGACACGGTTCCGCCCGTGATCCTCACCATGACGCAGCAGGACCCGTGGTCGAACTACAAGGTCACCAACATGGCCGAGATGTCTGCGGATGCCGTCTTCCCGGATGTGGCTGCCGCATGGCTCGGGACCTCGCTCGTCCCCGACGATTCCGCCTTCCTGAGCATCCCGCCGGGGGAGCTCGCGGAGAAGTTCTCGGATGTCGTCGACGCGGGGGAGAAGAGCGAGTCCTACGGCCTCTTCGATGAGCTGTCGCAGAACCTCGCGACGTCCATTCGTGACAGCCGTCAGGCGGTGGTGAAGAACCTGGCGGACAACGGCGCGGCCAAGACGTCCAAGACGGCGTTCGACATCGCCCCGGCCGACGTGGCACCCGTCTCGTTGACCACGCTCGACAGCGGTGCGATCGTCGCCCTGTCTCTCATCGACACCGAGACCGTGACCCCGACGTCGGCCGATGCGGTCATCCGCTTCGGTGACAACGCGCAGGCGAAGGCTCTCACCGGGGTGACGGAGTCCGCGAAGGGCGTGACGACCAAGTACGAATTCCAGTTGTTCTTCTCCGTCCCCGCACAGGGCTCCACGGAGCAGATCCGGCTCCTGGCCGTGCGCCAGGATCTTCTCTCCGTCGAGGTGATCAAGTGACCGATATCTCTCCCGCCGCGCTCCGTGGAGCCGTCGACCTCTCCAGCCTGCGAAACCGTCCCGCAGCCCCGCCGCCGGCCACGGGCTCCGGGGGCGCTGCACCAGCCGCCGGGGGCGGCGTGACGGATGTCGTCGTCGATGCGACAGACGAGTCCTTCGGTCAGATCCTCGAACTCTCTCGCACGGTTCCCGTGGTGGTCGACCTGTGGGCCGAGTGGTGCGGACCGTGCAAGCAGCTGAGCCCGATCATCGAGAAGGTGACGCGTGAGCTCGGCGGCAAAGTGCTGCTCGCCAAAGTCGACGTCGATGCCAACCCGCAGCTCGCTCAGGGCTTCCGTGCGCAGTCGATCCCGATGGTCGTCGCTCTCATCGCCGGGCAGCCCGTTCCCATGTTCACCGGAGCGGTCCCCGAGCAGCAGGTTCGAGAGGTCTTCGCGCAGCTGCTCCAGCTCGCCGCTCAGAACGGTGTCACCGGGTCGCTCGACATCGGCGAGGCTCCCGCAGGTGGGGACGAGACCCCCGAAGAGCCGCCGCTGCCCCCGCTCCACGCCGAGGCGTTCGCGGCCATCGAGCTCGGCGATTACGCCGCGGCGATCGTCGCCTACGAGAAGGCACTCGCAGAGAACCCCCGGGATGAGGATGCGATCGCCGGCCTCGGCCAGGTGCGTCTGCTCGACCGTGTGCAGAAGCTCGATCTGCAGGATGCCCGTGCGGCTGCCGCGGCGGGCCCGCTCGACGTGAAGGCGCAGTTCGATGTCGCCGACCTGGACCTCGCCGGCGGACACGTGGACGATGCCTTCGGACGCCTCCTCGACCTATTCGCTCAGCTGCCCTCAGACCAGCGCACTCCGGTCCGCGAACGGCTGGTCGAGCTGTTCGGTCTGATCGGCGCGGCCGACCCGCGGGTGATCTCCGCGCGCAACAGGCTCTCGTCCCTGCTGTTCTGACCTCGGCCCGCGGCGACGGTCAGCCGTGGCTGACCGTCGGGACGTGAGGGTCGCTCTGGTGACGGAGCCAGATCGTCGACAGAGCGGGGATCGTCATGGTCGCCGTGGCGACGCCACGGTCGTCGCGGGGAGCCACGACCACCCCGAGGTTCCCTGATCCGCGCCCACCGTACTCCGACGCGTCCGTGTTGAGGACCTCTTCCCAGACCCCTGAGCTGGGCAGATCGAGACGGTAGCCGCTTCGCTCGACGCCGGCGAAGTTGCTGATGACGACGAGCCGCCCACCGTGGGCGTCGCGACGTTCGAAGGCGATCACGTTCGGATCCCAGGTCGGAGCGCCGAGGCGCGAGAAGCATGACGCGTCGTTGTCGCGTTCCCAGAGCGGTGCCTGCGCACGATAGGTGTGGTTGAGCTGACCGACGAAGCCCTGCAGCTGCGCGTGGGACGGCTGCTCGAGCAGCCACCAGTCCAGTTCGCGGGATTCGGACCACTCGGCGATCTGGCCGAACTCCTGGCCCATGAAGAGCAGTTTCTTGCCCGGATGGCCCCACATGTACGCGAGGTAGGCGCGGACGTTCGCGAGCTTGTGCCAGTGATCACCCGGCATCTTCGTGAGCAGGCTTCCCTTGCCGTGCACGACCTCGTCGTGGCTGATCGGAAGGAGGTAGTTCTCGCCGAACGCGTAGACGAAGGAGAAGGTCATCTCGCCCTCGTGATGGGACCGGTACATGGGGTCACGCTCGATGTACTGGAGAGAGTCGTTCATCCAGCCCATGTTCCATTTGAACCCGAAGCCGAGTCCCGCATGATCGGTCGGCGCGGTGACACCGGGGAAGCTGGTCGACTCCTCCGCGATCATGAGCACACCGGGGTGTACGCGGTAGGCGGTCGCGTTGACCTCCTGCAGGAACCGGATCGCTTCGAGGTTCTCGCGTCCGCCGTGGATGTTGGGCTCCCACTCGCCGTCGTTCCGCGAATAGTCGAGGTACAGCATCGACGCCACCGCATCTACCCGGAGCCCATCGACATGGAACTCGCTGAGCCAGAAGAGGGCGTTCGCCACGAGGAAGCCCCGTACCTCCGGACGCCCGTAGTCGAAGATGAGCGTGCCCCAGTCCTGGTGTTCGCCTCGCCGGGGGTCCGGGTGCTCGTACAGCGGCTGCCCGTCGAACCGAGCGAGCGCGAACGCATCCTTCGGGAAATGCCCGGGGACCCAGTCCATGATGACGCCGATACCGGCCTGGTGCAGGCGGTCGATCAGATAGCGCAGGTCGTCCGGGCTGCCGAATCGGCTGGTCGCCGCGTAGTAGCCGCTCACCTGATAGCCCCACGAGCCTCCGAAGGGATGCTCGGCGAGGGGCATGAACTCGACGTGGGTGAACCCGGCCTCGGTGACGTGAGCGATGAGAGGCTCGGCAGCGTCCCGGTAGCTCAGACCGCCGCGCCACGACCCGAGATGAACCTCGTAGATCGACAGTGGCTGTGCGACCGCGTGCGTCGCTGCTCGGCGGGTCATCCATGCGCCGTCCGACCAGGCGTAGGTCGACTGCGTGACCACCGATGCCGTCTCGGGCGGGACCTGCGCCGCCTGGGCCATCGGGTCGGCCTTGAAGATCCATGCTCCGTCGCGCGTTCTGATCTCGAACTTGTAGGTCGAGCCGATCGCGATGTCGGGGATGAAGAGCTCCCAGATGCCGCTCACGCCCATCGATCGCATCGCGTGGGGTTCGCCGTTCCATCCGTTGTGGTCGCCGACGACGCGCACGGCGGTCGCGTTGGGTGCCCACACCGCGAATGCCACGCCGGTGTCGCCCTCCACCGTCCGCGGGTGGGCGCCGAGCACCTGCCAGAGACGCTCGTGACGACCCTCGGCGATCAGGTGAAGATCGATGTCGCCGAGGGTGGGAAGGTGCCGATAGGGGTCGCCGACGATGTTCTCGTCGTCGTCTCCGTACGCGGTCGCGAGACGATACGGCACAGGAGCGCCGACGTGCTGGGCTTCCCAGATACCGTGCGCGACGTGCTCCAGCGCCAACCGCGAGCCGTCTCCGAACACCGCCGCGACCGAGGCGGCGAGGGGGCGCCGAGCTCGGATCACCGTGACCGTGCGGTCACCCGCGTCGGTGGACGGGTGCGCGCCCAGGACAGCGTGCGGATCGTGATGGGTTCCGGCGGCCACCGCGGCCCACTCGGACGACGTCGTCGCATCTTCCACGTAGCTCATGCTCGCTTCCTCACCTTCAGGATGTGCACCGGTTCGGCGAAGGCGTCGAGGCGCACGTAGTTGTGATCGGTCCAGGCCCAGACGGCGCCGGTGAGGAGATCCTCGACCTCGAAAGGCTCGCCGAGAGGCACGCCCCAGATCGTCGTGTCGAGGTGGACCGTGGTCTCGCGCACGGAATGCGGGTCGACGTTCGCCACGACGAGGATCGTGTCCGCATCCCCGGTGCCGGTGAAGTCGGCGTCGAGATGCTTGCTGTAGACCAGCACCGAGTCGTCGTCGCTCCAGTGGATCGCGAGGTTGCGGAGCTGGCGGAGCGCCGGATGGGTGCGACGTATCTCGTTCAGACGACGCAGAAGCGGGGCCAGAGAGTCGCCTGCGGCTTCGGCTCCCTCCCAGTCGCGGAGCTTGTACTCGTACTTCTCGTTGTCGATGTTCTCTTCCGACCCCGGGCGTGCCACGTTCTCGAAGAGCTCGTAGCCGGCGTAGACGCCGTAGACGGGTGCCGCCGTCGCGGCTATGCAGGCGCGGATGCGGTAGGCGGCACGCCCACCGAACTGAAGGTACTCGGTGAGGATGTCGTGCGTGTTGACGAAGAGGTTCGGCCGCATGTAGTCGCTCGTCTCGTGCGACACGCTGCTGAGGAACTCCTCGAGCTCTGACTTGGTGTTCCGCCAGGTGAAGTAGCTGTAGCTCTGCTGGAAGCCCACGGCGGCGAGCGCGCGCATGACGGCCGGTCGGGTAAAGGCTTCGGCGAGGAAGATGACGTCGGGGTCTTCGGCGTTCACCGTGGCGATCAGCCACTCCCAGAACTGCAGCGGCTTGGTGTGCGGGTTGTCGACACGGAAGATCTTCACGCCTTCGTGCACCCAGTGCTGCACGACCCTCAGCATCTCCCGATAGATGCCCTCGGGGTCGTTGTCGAAGTTCAGCGGATAGATGTCCTGGTACTTCTTCGGCGGGTTCTCGGCATACGCGATCGTGCCGTCAGGCAGTGTGGTGAACCACTCGGGGTGCTCGGTGACCCAGGGGTGGTCGGGCGATGCCTGCAGAGCGAGGTCGAGTGCCACCTCCAGGCCCTCAGCCCGTGCTGCCCGCACGAAGGCGCGGAAGTCGGCGGGCTTGCCGAGGTCGGGGTGGATCGCGTCGTGTCCGCCCTCGGCGGCACCGATCGCGTAGGGGGAGCCGGGGTCGTCGGGCTCGGTGGTCAGCGTGTTGTTGCGGCCCTTGCGGTTCGTGATGCCGATCGGGTGGATGGGCACCAGATAGATCACGTCGAACCCCATCGCCGCGACCGCGGGGAGGCGCTTCGTCGCGGTGCGGAACGTTCCGCTCTTGATCGTGCCGTCCTTCAGTCGCTTCGCCCCCTCGGAGCGGGGGAAGAACTCGTACCAGGCACCGACGCCCGCCGCGGTGCGCTCCACGAGCAGGGTGTGCGCTGCAGACACGGAGCGGAGGGAGGTCAGCGGCCGCTCGAGGAACACTCGAGCGAGGTCGGCATCGGTCGAGAGAGCGATGGTCGTCGCGCCGTCTCCGGCGAGAAGAGCGGCGGAGTCAGCAGTGAGGCGCTTGCGCTGCGCGAGAGGGCGGTCCTTCTCCGAGGCGGCTCGTGCGAGCAGTTCGGCCCCGAGCGCGGCCATCACCGGCACATCCACGCCGGCCGCCACTTTCAGCTCGGCGGCGTGCGCCCAGGTCGCGAAATCGTCGGAGAACGCTTCGAAGCGGAACGTCCATCGCCCCTGCACGTCGATCGCGATCTCGGTGCTCCACCGATCGGTCCCGTCGAGCAGGGGGGAGAGGCGGTGAAGCGACTCCTCGCCGTCGGGAGAGGTCAACCGCAGCTGTACACCGATCATGTCGTGGCCTTCGCGGAAGGCGACCACCGTGAAGGGCACGATCTCGCCGACGAACGCCTTGGGGGCGAACCCGCCGGGGACGGCGGGCGTCGCATTCAGCAGCGGAATGCGAGTGGCTGTGAGCGTCTCACCGTCCGACACGGCGCCCAGCGGACGCAGCGGGATCTGAGCGGGACTCCGGAGAGTCTTGGAACGGGTGCTGCTCGTACGTGCGGCCACCCACCGAATGTACCGCTACCGACGCACGGCGGGTAGCGAGCACACGGTACCGGCGCGCCGCGCGTCACTCGACACGGAAGAGCCTCATGGAGGTGCCGGGGATGGGCAGGATGTCTCCGGGGGCGAACGTCTCCCCGCCCGCGTCGGGGCGCTCGTCTGCGCTGGACCAGAGCGACACGAATCGCGTCGCATCCTCGAGTTCCTCGGGCAGTCGCACATCGATCGGCGACTCCGTGCCGTGCACGATCAGGAGGATGCGGTTCGCTGCCTCACGATCCGGAGTCGAGGCGGCGACGTACTGGAGCGTGCGGTTGCCGGGGTCGGTCCACTGGTCGCTCTCCATCGTCTCGCCGTTCTGGTCGAACCAGTCCATGACTGAGGCATTCGGGATGTGCTCACCCAGGCGTGCGTACTTGCTCGGACGCAACGCGGGGTTCTCGGAGCGGAGCTCGATCAGCCTGCTGACGTGGGCACGCAGATCCTCCTGCCAGGGTTCCGGGTCCCAGCTGAGCCAGGTCATCGCCGAGTCCTGCGCATACGCGTTGTTGTTCCCCCGCTGCGTGCGCCCGACCTCGTCGCCGGCGGTGAGCATGGGGATGCCGGCGGACAGCAGCAGGGTGCCCAGCAGATTGCGCATGGCTTTGCGTCTGGCCGCGAGGATCGCGGGGTCGTCCGTGGGACCCTCGATCCCGTGGTTGAAGGCGCGGTTCATGTCGGCACCGTCGCGGTTGTGCTCGCCGTTGGCCTCGTTGTGCTTGACGTCGTACGAGACGAGGTCGTTGAGGGTGAATCCGTCGTGCGCGGTGACGAAGTTGATGCTCGCGAGCGGTCCGCGCTCATCCGCGAAGGTGTTCGACGAACCGGCGAGGCGGGTGGCGAAGCCTCCGATGCCGACCGGGGCCGAGGCCCTGCGCGCGTAGTCGATGTCGCTCAGCCAGAAGTTGCGTACACGGTCGCGGTATCGGTCGTTCCACTCCAGCCAGCCCTGGGGGAAGTTGCCCGTCTGCCAGCCGCCCATGCCGACGTCCCAGGGCTCGGCGATGAGCTTCGTGTCCTTGAGGATCGGGTCGTTCGCGATGGCCGTGAGCAGCGGGTGCTCGGGCGTGTAGGTGTGCGACGCGTCGCGCGCGATGGCGGCCGCCAGGTCGAACCGGAAGCCGTCGATCTGCATCTCCTGCGCCCAGTAGCGCAGCGAGTCGAGCACGAGGCGGGCACCGGCATCCGTCGAGGTGTCGAGCGTGTTGCCGCATCCGGTGGTGTCGATGTACGCGCCCGAGGCGTCCTGACGGTAGTAGCCCGCGTTGTCGATGCCACGAAGGCTCGAGCGGGGGCCTCCGAGACCCTCCTCCGACGTGTGGTTGTAGACGACGTCGAGGATCACCTCGAGACCTGCCTCGTGCAGCAGGCGCACCATGCCCTTGAACTCGGCGAGCACCGCTTCCGGACCGCCCTTTCGGGCATCCTCGGTCGCATACGCGTTGTGCGGGGTGAAGAAGTTGAGGGTGTTGTAGCCCCAGTAGTTCGTGAGGCCGCGCTCGAGCAGGCGGGGCTCCGGCACGAACGCGTGGACGGGGAGCAGCTCGATCGAGGTGATGCCGAGCTCGTGGAAGTACTCGATCATCGCCGGGTGCGCGAGGCCGGCGTACGTCCCGTGCAGCGCGGGTGGGATGTCGGGCTGACGCTTGGTGAGACCCTTCAGGTGTCCCTCGTAGATCACCGTGCGATCGAGCGGGATACGGGGCTTCGCGGAGTCGCCCCAGTCGAAGCCGTCGACGATCACGACGGATCGCCACTCCTCGTACCCGTCGCCCTGGGCGAGGCCGCGCGCGTACGGGTCGAGCAGGAGCGTCTCGGGATTGAAGGTGTTGCCGGGGCCGTGGGGTCCGCCGACGCGGATCGCATAGCGGGTGCCGGGCTGCAGCAACTCGGTCGTGACCTCCCAGACGCCGCCGGGGAGTCGCTCGAGGCCGACCTGATCGGTCACCCAGTCGAGGTCCGTGGCGTCGAAGACGACGAGTTCGATCGACGACGCGTTCTGCGACCAGACGCGGAGGGTTCCGACGCCGTCGTGAAGGCGAACGCCGAGGTTGTCGAGTGCAGTACCGCCGGGCACGGTGATGTCTCGGATCGCGGGCATGAATACACCATAGGGGGCTGCGCTCGGGTCTCAGGACCGCATGCACTCAGTTCCATGTGCGCTCCCGACCGTGAAAATGGGGGAGAGTTGAGGGATGCAGCACTATCTCGATCACGCCGCCACGACCCCGCTGCGCCCGGAGGCGCGCGAGGCATGGCTGGACGCGAGCGGGGTCGTGGGCAATGCGTCGTCGACGCACGGCGCGGGGCAGGACGCCCGACGTCTGCTCGAGGACTCCCGGGAGCGCGCCGCAGCGGTGCTCGGATGCGATCCCATCGAGGTGGTCTTCACCTCCGGCGGCACGGAGTCGATCAATCTCGCGCTCCAGGGGCTCTGGCACGCGCGCCGAGCGGGTACCGAAGCGATCGTGATGCCGGATGCCGAGCACCACGCGACCATGGACACGGTGGAGGCACTTGTCGCCGAGGGCGCGGTGCTGCGCGCTGTACCGGTATTTCGCACGGCGGCGATCGACGTGGACGCGTTCGCCGCACGGCTTCCCGGCGCGGCACTGGCGACTGCGCTCATCGCCAACAACGAGGCGGGAACGATCAACGACGCCCCGGCGCTGGCGTCGTCGGCCGCTGTCGCCCAGGTGCCGATGCACGTCGATGCGGTGTCGGCGCTCGGTCATGTTCCCCTGTCGTTCCGTGCCCTGAGGGGTGACGCGGCGGATGCCGTGGGGCTGGTCGCGATGAGTGTCGCCGGCCACAAGATCGGTGCCCCTGTCGGCGTCGGCGCCCTCGTCACCTCACGCACCGCGAAGCTCGCCGCGATCCTGCGCGGGGGCGCGCAGCAACGGGGCCTCCGCGCGGGAACCCAGGACGTCGCGGGCGCCGCCGCGTTCGCGGTGGCGCTGGAACTGGCTGAGGTCGAGCGTCAGGCCGAGAGCACCCGGCTGAGTGCGATGCGCGACCGTCTGATCGAGGGCATCCTCGCTCGTGTCCCGACGGCTGAAGTCCTGGGGGACCCCGTCGAGAGGCTTCCGGGGAACGCGCACGTCCTGTTTCCCGGAGCGGTGGGGGAGAGCCTGCTCTTCCTGCTCGACATGGCGGGGATCGCGGCATCGACAGGATCAGCATGCCAGGCGGGCGTGGCGGAGCCTTCGCACGTCGTGATGGCCATGGGACGCAGCGAGCAGGAGGCGCGCAGCGTCCTTCGGTTCTCTCTCGGCCGCACGTCGACGGATGCGGACGTCGATGCCGTCATCGCATCGATCGGTGACGCGTACTCGCGCGCATCCGGCTCCGGCTCAGCCACACGCTCGTAGACTGGGATCATGAGGATTCTTGCGGCCATGAGCGGTGGGGTGGACTCCGCCGTCGCGGCCGCCCGTGCGGTCGACGCCGGTCACGACGTCGTCGGCGTGCACCTCGCGCTGTCCCGCGCGGGGGGAACCCTGCGCACCGGTAGCCGGGGATGCTGCACGATCGAGGATGCGCTCGACGCCCGACGTGCGGCGGATCTGCTCGGCATCCCCTTCTACGTCTGGGATTTCTCCGAGCGCTTCCGCGAAGACGTGATCGCCGATTTCGTCGCGGAGTACCAGGCGGGGCGCACCCCGAATCCCTGCATGCGCTGCAACGAGAAGATCAAGTTCGCCGCCCTCCTCGAGCGTGCGATCGAGCTCGGCTTCGACGCGGTGTGCACAGGGCACTACGCGACGTTGATCCCGACGGATGCGGGCCTCGAGCTGCACCGCGCGGCCGACAACGCCAAGGACCAGTCGTATGTGCTCGGCGTATTGACCGCCGAGCAGCTCGCGCACACGTACTTCCCGCTCGGTACGACACCGTCGAAGGCGGTCGTGCGCGCAGAGGCGGCGGAGCGCGGGTTGACCGTCGCCCAGAAGCCCGACAGCCACGACATCTGCTTCATCCCCGACGGCGACACCCGCGGGTGGCTCGCAGAGAAGGTCGGCACGGCGACCGGCGAGATCCTCGACCGCACGGGTGAGGTCGTGGGGTCGCACGAGGGCGCGCATGCGTTCACCGTGGGTCAGCGTCGCGGCCTCAAGCTCGGAGTCCCGGCTGCCGACGGCAAGCCGCGGTTCGTCCTCGAAGTGCGACCCGTCTCGAACACGGTCGTCGTCGGGCCGAAGGAGGCGCTCGCGATCCGCGAGATCGCCGGCGAGCGGTTCAGCTGGGCGGGAGCCGCGCCGGTCGAATCGGAGTTCGACTGCGAGGTGCAGATCCGCGCTCACGCCGAGCCCGAGGTCGCTCGCGCCTTCGTCACATCCGAGGGCGTGCGCGTCGTGCCCGAGGAGCCGCTCAATGGCGTCGCGCCCGGGCAGACGGCTGTCCTGTACGTCGGCACGCGCGTGCTCGGTCAGTTCACGATCGATCGCACGGTGTCGGCGGTTCCCGTCGACGCGTAGCGTCTGCCTCTGGATGTCGGTGGCCGCTCGTAGACTGGCGGGGTGCCGGAGAACATCTCGCTGGAAGACGCCCGTATCGAAGCCGACGGGCTGATCACTCGCATCCTCGAGGCGAAGGACGCGTACTACGGGCGTGACACCTCCGTCGTCGACGACTTCACCTACGACGGCTGGATGCACCGGCTCGAAGAGCTGGAACGGCTGCACCCGGAGCTGCAGGGCCAGGACTCGCCCACGCAGATGGTGGGCGCGGCCGAGGCGACGGGGCTCGCGACCATCGAGCACGCCGAGCGCATGCTGAGCCTCGACAACGTGTTCTCGATCGACGAACTCCGCGAGTGGGCCGCGAAGACGCGCGCCGCTGCGGGGCGAGACGTCGACTGGCTCACCGAGCTCAAGATCGACGGACTCGCGATCAATCTGCGTTACGAGAACGGACGCCTGACGTCGGCGGCCACGCGAGGAGACGGCCGCGTCGGAGAGATCGTCACCGAGAACGCCCTGCGCCTGCCCGAGATCCCCCTCGAGCTCAGCGGCGGCGGGCATCCTCCGATCGTCGAGGTCCGCGGTGAGGTGTTCATCCCCGTTGCCGCCTTCGAACGGCTGAATGCCGCTCAGGCGGCTTTCCGCGACCGGGCGTATGCCGATGCACTGGCCCGATGGGAGGCTCGGGGTGGTGCGAAGAAGCCGTTCGACGAAGAGAAGGCGCGAACGGCGGCGGCCCGACGGTTCCCCTCGTTCGCCAATCCGCGGAACGCCGCGAGCGGCGGTCTTCGTCAGCAGATCGACAAGAAGGACGGCCTCGAGCTCGAAGCGGGGATGCTGCGCATCGAGTCGCTGGCACTCTACGTGCACGGCATCGGAGCCTGGGAGAACCCGCCCGTGGCTGCGCAGAGCCAGGTGTACGACAGGCTGGCGGAGTGGGGGCTCCCCACGAGCCCGCACACCAAGGTCTGCACGAGCGTCGACGAGGTCGTGTCGTTCGTCGAGCACTTCGGTGAACACCGTCACGACATCGAGCACGAGCTCGACGGGATCGTGGTCAAGGTCGACGAGCTCTCGCTGCACGACGAGCTCGGCGCCACGAGCCGCGCGCCCCGCTGGGCGATCGCCTACAAGTACCCGCCCGAGGAGGTGCAGACGAAGCTCCTCGACATTGTGGTGTCGGTCGGGCGCACCGGGCGCGCGACGCCGTTCGCGGTGATGGCGCCGGCTCAGGTCGCCGGATCCGTCGTCAGGCAGGCGACCCTGCACAACAAGGACGTCGTGAAGGCGAAGGGCGTACTGATCGGCGACACCGTCGTGCTGCGCAAAGCGGGCGACGTGATCCCCGAGGTCCTGGGCCCGGTCGTCGAGAAGCGCGACGGCACCGAACGGGAGTTCGTGATGCCGGTCGAATGTCCCGAGTGCGGCACACCGCTGCGTGCGATGAAGGAGGGCGACATCGATCTGCGCTGCCCGAACGCACGGTCATGCCCTGCCCAGGTGCGCGGGCGCGTCGAGCACATCGGATCCCGCGGCGCCCTCGATGTCGAGGCGCTGGGCGAGGTCACCGCAGCCGCACTGACGCAGCCGACGTCCCCGGAGATCCCCCCTCTCGAGACCGAAGCCGGTCTGTTCGCGCTGACCCTCGACGAGCTCGTGCCCATCGAACTCTTCGTGCGCGATGCCGAGACGGGTCTGCCCAAGGAAGACGACGACGGCCTCTCGAAGACCCGCGCGCCGTTCCGGCGCAATCCCACGGCGGCGGAGAAGAAGTCCGGGCTCGAAGGACCCCAGCCGTCGTCTCAGGCGCTCACGCTTCTGGCCGAGCTCGAGAAGGCCAAGACGAAGGACCTCTGGCGTCTTCTCGTCTCGTTGAACATCCGCCACGTCGGGCCTGTGGCCGCTCGCGCACTCGCGCAGTGGTTCGGTTCTCTCGACGCCATCCGCGCCGCCTCTCGAGACGAGCTCGCTGCCGTCGAGGGGGTGGGCGGCATCATCGCCGACTCTCTGCTCGCGTGGTTCGACGTCGACTGGCACCAGGAGATCGTGCGGCAGTGGACCGAGGCCGGCGTGCAGTGGGCGACCCCGGGCCACCCCGGACCGGGCGCCGCGGTCGTCGAAGGCGGTGTGCTCGACGGGCTCACCATCGTCGCGACGGGCTCGCTCGACGGCTACACCCGTGACGGCGCTCAGGAGGCCATCATCAAGGCCGGCGGCAAAGCGGCATCGAGCGTCTCGAAGAAGACCGACTTCGTCGCCGCGGGGCCGGGTGCGGGCTCGAAGCTCGGCAAGGCGGAGGAACTCGGCATCCGGATTCTCGACGCCGCACAGTTCCATGTCCTCGTCACCGAAGGTCCGGACGCGCTCGGATGATGCGTGAACGGTCGCGATGATCATTCCCGGGGCGCTGCCGAGTGACGGCCGGAGCCACGCTCGTGCTCATCTGACTCGGGAACCGCTGACTCGGGAACCGCTTCTCGAGGTCGTGGAGCAGCTCACTCGCGAGTGAGTCGGGCACAGAACGGATCGGTCTCTCCACCTGACGCGCGCCAGCCCCCGGATGTCCCGAGAGCCGGCGCGCTCGATGTGCACGTTCGTGCCTGTCAGTCCTTGTGCCGGGGCTTGCGGTACGGCTTTTCGCCTCGCTCGTCATTGCGAGCCGGGCGCTCGTCCCGGTCGTATCGCGGGCGGTCGTCGCGGCGGTCGAACCCACCACGAGCGCCGTCACGAGGACCGTCGTTGCGACGGGCTCCCGGTCCGCGGTCGGGCTTGATCTCGATCAGACGACCCGAGATCCGGGTGTCCTTGAGCTTGTCGAGCACCGAAGAGTCGAGGTTCGCGGGAAGTTCGACGACCGTGAAGTCCGGGCGGATGTTGATGGCGCCGAAGTCGTCGCGACCGAGACCACCCTCGTTCGCGAGGGCGCCGACGATCTGACGGGGCTCCACGCGGTGACGGCGTCCGACCTCGATACGGTACGGCTTGTAGTCGCCGCGCCCGCGACGCTCGCGGGGCTCACGGGTCTCACGCCGGTCGCGGGTGTTGTTCTCCCGCGGCGGGCGGTTGTCGTACTCGACGGCCTTCGACAGCGGGTCATCGGCCGGGTCGAGCAGCAGAGGAGTGTCGCCCTGCGCGACGACCGCGAGAGCGGCAGCCACATCGGCCTCCGGCACATCGTGATTGCGCACGTAGTGGTCGATGACGTCGCGGAACTTCTCGATCCGTGCGGCATCGCCGAGAGCCGCCGTGATCGCGTCGTCGAACCTGGTGAGACGTGTGGTGTTCACGTCGTCCAGAGTCGGGAGCTGCATCTGCGTGGGCTGCTGACGCGTCGCCTTCTCGATGGACTTCAGCAGGTAGCGCTCACGCGGAGTGATGAAGCTGATCGCGTCACCGGTGCGACCGGCACGACCCGTGCGACCGATGCGGTGCACGTAGGACTCGGTGTCGGTCGGGATGTCGAAGTTGACGACGTGGCTGATGCGCTCGACGTCGAGACCACGGGCCGCGACGTCGGTTGCCACGAGGATGTCGAGCTTGCTCGCCTTCAGCTGGTTGACGCTGCGCTCTCGCTGCACCTGGGGAACGTCGCCGTTGATCGCGGCAGCGGAGTATCCGCGAGCGCGGAGCTTCTCGGCCAGCGTCTCGGTCTCGTTCTTCGTGCGGACGAACACGATCATGCCGTCGAAGTTCTCGACCTCGAGGATGCGGGTGAGCGCGTCGACCTTCTGCGCGTACGACACCACGAGATAGCGCTGCGTGATGTTCGTGCCGGTCGCGGTCTTCGACTTGATGCTGATCTCTTCGGGCTCGCGAAGGTACTTCTGGGCCAGGCGACGGATCTGCGGAGGCATGGTCGCCGAGAACAGGGCGACCTGCTTCTCCTCGGGCGTCTGCGCGAGGATCTGCTCGACGTCCTCCGCGAAGCCCATCTTCAGCATCTCGTCGGCCTCGTCGAGCACCAGGTACTGCAGCTGCGACAGGTCGAGCGTGCCCTTGGCGAGGTGGTCCATGATGCGACCGGGGGTTCCGACGATCACGTGCACGCCTCGGCGGAGTGCGGACAGCTGCACGCCGTACCCCTGTCCGCCGTAGACGGGGAGGACGTGGACGCCCTTCATCTTGGACGCGTACGACTCGAAAGCCTCGCAGACCTGGAGCGCGAGCTCGCGGGTCGGTGCGAGCACGAGGGCCTGCGGGGTCTTCTGCGAAACGTCGAGGCGCTCGAGCACGGGGAGCGCGAAGGCCGCGGTCTTTCCCGTTCCGGTCTGCGCCATGCCGACGACATCGCGACCCGAGAGGAGCGTCGGGATCGTGGCGGCTTGGATGGGGGAGGGGGTCTCGTAGCCGAGGTCCTTGATGGCCTTGAGGACGGGGCCGGTGATGCCGAGCTCCTCGAATCCAGGGGTCTCGGGGGCGTCGGTGGGCACAGCGTCTTCAGGAGTCACTGACCAAGGGTAGCGCTTCGCGGGATTCCGCGCCTGTGAGGGCGCCCTCAGGAGCCGGATGTGAGGGCGAGGAGCCTCTCCTTGACCTGACGGCGCAGCACCTTGCCGATCAGCGACTTGGGCAGCTCATCGACGATGAAGATACGGCGGGGCACCTTGTACGGGGTGAGGATGCTGCGCGCGTACTCGCGGATCGCCTCGACATCGACATCGACATCCGCATCGCCGTCGACGACGATCGCCGCGACGACCTCCTCGCCGGAGTGATCGCTCGGAAGCCCGACGACGGCGGCATCGACGACCTGCGGATGCTGGCGCAAGGCGTTCTCGACCTCGGTCGGAGCGACGTTGAAGCCGCCGGTGATGATGAGCTCCTTGATGCGGTCGACAATGCGGATGAAACCCGCGTCGTCGACCGTGACGATGTCGCCCGTGCGGAACCACCCGTCGACGAAGACGGCCTCGGTCTCCTCCGGCTTGCCGTAGTACCCGGAGAACACCTGGGGTCCGCGTACGAGGAGCTCGCCAGCGGATCCTGCAGGCACATCGACGGTCGGGTTCTCCGGATCGACGACGCGGCATTCCGTGCCGGGCAGCGGGAGTCCGACGGTTCCGGGCACGCGGTTGTCGGCCACCGGGTTCGCCATCAGCACGGGTGAGCATTCGCTGAGCCCGTAGCCCTCGACGAGGAACCCGTTGGTCGCGGCCTCGAAGGGCACCACGAGCTCGTGGGGCAGCGCCATCGCGCCCGAGATCGCCACCTCGATGCCGTCGAGCGACACGCCCTTGGCATTCGCTGCCGCCAGCAGCCGGTCGGCGATCGGAGGCACCAGCGGCAGGAAGGTCGCCGGGTGCTTCTTCATCACGTCGAGCACGAGATCGGGGTCGAACTTCGGGAAGAGCACGAGTCGTGCACCCATGGACATCGCGAAGGTCAGGCAGAGCGTCAGACCGTATGCGTGGAACATCGGCAGCACCGCGTAGACGACGCATCCCTTGCCGCGCTGGATCGACGGAACCCACGCCTGCGACTGCGCGGCGTTCGCCAGCAGGTTGCGGTGTGTCAGAGCTGCGCCCTTCGGCGTGCCCGTGGTGCCGGAGGTGTACTGGATGATGGCGAGGTCGTCGGTGGCCGGCTTCGGGTGCGAGGCGGGGAGGGGAGGGGACTGAACCAGCGAATCCCAGGTCACGGTTCCCCGCACCTTCTCTGTGAGAGCCGCACGCGACTCCCGCGCCTTGGCGACCGGAAGCCGCAGCGCGACTCGCGTCAGGAGCGGCATCGCGCGGGTGACATCCACCGAGATCAGGTTCGTCACCGAGAGGTCGGTCGGGAACTCCTGCACCGTGGCGACGACCTTGTTCCAGACGATCGCATGCTTCGCGCCATGATCCTCGAACTGCTTGCGCAGCTCGCGCGGCGTGTACAGCGGGTTGTGTTCGACCACGACGGCGCCCAGCCGCAGCACCGCGTAGAACGCCACGATGTGCTGCGGGCAGTTGGGAAGCACGATCGCGACCGGGTCGCCCGCCCGCACGCCGAGGTCGCGGAGGCCGGAGGCTGCGCGGTCGATCGCCTCCTGCAGCTCCGAGTACGTCGTCTCGCGGCCGAAGAACTGCAGGGCAGGGGCATCCGGGTAGTCGCGAGCGGATGCCGCGACGATGTCGATCAGGGACCCGGACACGGGGGAGAGGTCTTCCGGGACGCCGTCGGCGTAGCTGGCGACCCACGGACGAGGAGGCTGGTACGAGCTCACCCGCCCAGCATAGGGCGGGCATCGTCCGGCTGCAGGGACTCGAGGGGCACGGCAAGTAGACTCGGGGTGTGTCTGAAATCACCCCTGATCTTGTGCGCCATCTCGGCGTGCTCGCGCGCATCCAGCTCAACGACGACGAGGTGACGAGGCTCACGAGCCAGCTCGACGCCATCGTCGACAACATCGCGAAGGTGTCGGAGGTCGCGAGCCCCGACGTCGCCGCGACGAGTCATCCGATTCCGCTGAGCAACGTCTACCGCCCCGACGTGGTGGGAGAGACCCTCACGCATGAGCAGGTGCTCCAGAATGCGCCGGACCAGGCCGACGGCCGGTTCCGCGTCACCGCGATCCTGGGAGAAGAGCAGTGAGCGACATCATCCGCATGACCGCGGCGGAGCTTGCGGACAAGCTCGCCACCCGCGAGATCTCGAGCGTCGAGGCGACTCGCGCTCATCTCGACCGGATCGCCGCCGTCGACGGCGACGTCCATGCCTTCCTCCACGTCAACGAGGGCGCGCTTGATGCCGCCGCGGCTGTCGACGCCCGGCGTGCGGCCGGCGAGCAGCTCGGACCGATCGCCGGTGTGCCGCTGGCGATCAAGGACGTGCTCGTCACGACCGACCAGCCGACCACGAGCGGTTCGCGCATCCTCGAGGGCTACCGCTCGCCGTACGACGCCACCGTCGTCGCCCGCTCCCGTGTCGCCGGCCTGATCCCGCTCGGCAAGACCAACATGGACGAGTTCGCGATGGGGTCCTCCACCGAGCACTCCGCATACGGCCCGACCCGCAACCCGTGGGACCTCGACCGCATCCCCGGTGGTTCGGGCGGTGGATCCGCTGCCGCGGTGGCCGCGTTCGAGGCACCCCTGGCGCTCGGCTCCGACACGGGTGGCTCGATCCGTCAGCCGGCGCACGTGACCGGCACGGTGGGCGTGAAGCCGACCTACGGCGGTGTGAGCCGGTACGGCGCGATCGCGCTGGCCTCGAGCCTCGACCAGGTCGGTCCGGTGACGCGCACGGTGCTCGACGCCGGTCTGCTGCACGACGCCATCGGCGGCCACGACCCGAAGGACTCCACGTCGCTGCGCGACGAGTGGCCCTCGTTCGCGGATGCCGCCCGTGAGGGCGCCCGTGGCGACGTGCTCAAGGGGCTCAGGGTCGGTGTGATTCGCGAGCTCCCGGACAGTGGCTTCCAGCCCGGCGTCGCCGATTCCTTCCGCAGCGCTCTCGCGCTGATGGAGGCACAGGGCGCGGAGATCGTCGAGATCGGGGCTCCGCACTTCGAATACGGAGTGGCCGCGTACTATCTGATCCTCCCCGCCGAGGCATCCAGCAACCTGGCGAAGTTCGACTCGGTGCGCTTCGGCCTCCGTGTCACACCGGACGGCAACCCGACGGTCGAGGACGTCATGTCGGCGACTCGTGACGCCGGCTTCGGTGACGAGGTCAAGCGCCGCATCATCCTCGGCACCTACGCCCTGTCGGCCGGGTACTACGACGCCTACTACGGCAGCGCGCAGAAGGTCCGCACGCTCATCCAGCAGGACTTCGCGAACGCCTTCGCCGAGGTCGATGTCATCGCGACGCCCTCTGCCCCGACCACGGCGTTCAAGCTCGGCGAGAAGATCGACGACCCGCTGCAGATGTACCTCAACGACATCACGACGATCCCGGTGAACCTCGCCGGCGTTCCCGGCATCTCGATCCCCAGCGGACTGGCCGCCGAAGACGGCCTGCCCGTCGGCATCCAGTTCATCGCCCCGGCACGTGAGGATGCGCGTCTGTACAAGGTCGGCGCCGCTGTCGAGACTCTGCTGGTCGATTCGTGGGGAGCTCCGCTCCTCACCCGTGCACCCCAGCTCGCAGGAGGGACCCGCTGATGGCCACCGCCAAGCTCATGGACTTCGACAAGGCCCTCGAGATGTTCGAGCCCGTTCTCGGGTTCGAGGTGCACGTCGAGCTCAACACGAACACGAAGATGTTCTCGGACGCGCCGAACCCGGCCAACGAGCTGTATCACGCGGCCGAACCGAACACGCTGATCGCGCCCGTCGACCTCGGTCTTCCGGGCTCGCTCCCCGTCGTCAACGAGACGGCGATCAGGTCGTCGATCAGCCTGGGGCTCGCGCTCGGTTGCTCGATCGCGCCGTCGAGCCGGTTCGCGCGGAAGAACTACTTCTACCCCGATCTCGGCAAGAACTACCAGATCTCGCAGTTCGACGAGCCGATCGCCTTCGAAGGTTCCGTCGAGGTCGAGCTCGAAGACGGCACGATCGTGCAGATCCCGATCGAGCGCGCGCACATGGAGGAGGACGCGGGCAAGCTCACCCACATGGGCGGCGCGACCGGTCGCATCCAGGGCGCGGAATACTCGCTCGTCGACTACAACCGCGCGGGGGTGCCGCTCGTCGAGATCGTCACCAAGACGATCTTCGGCACCGAGCATCGTGCCCCCGAGGTCGCCAAGGCGTACGTCGCGACGATCCGAGACATCGTGCGCAGCCTCGGGATCTCCGAGGCTCGCCTGGAGCGCGGAAACCTGCGTTGCGACGCCAACGTGTCGCTGCGTCCCCGTGGTCAGGAGAAGCTCGGTACCCGCACTGAGACGAAGAACGTCAACTCGATGCGGTCGGTCGAGCGAGCAGTCCGGTACGAGATCCAGCGTCAGGCACAGATCCTCGCCGACGGCGGGACGATCACCCAGGAGACGCGGCACTGGCATGAGGACACCGGAACGACCTCGCCGGGTCGCCCGAAGTCGGACGCCGATGACTACCGCTACTTCCCCGAGCCCGATCTGGTTCCGGTCGAGCCGGCCCCCGAGCTGATCGAGGCGCTGCGGGCCGAGCTCCCGGAGCAGCCGGTCGCCCGCCGACGTCGTCTGATGGCCGAGTGGGGCTTCACCGACCTCGAGTTCCAGGACGTACGCAACGGCGGTCTCCTCGACGTCGTCGTCGCGACCATCGAGGCGGGCGCCACTCCTGCCACCGCGCGCAAGTGGTGGACGGGTGAGATCACCCGCCTCGCCAACGCGCAGGAGAAGGACGCGACCGAGCTCGTATCGCCCGAGAACGTCGCCGCCCTGCAGAAGCTCGTGGATGCCGGAACCCTCACCGACAAGCTGGCTCGTCAGGTGCTCGAGGGCGTCATCGCGGGCGAAGGCACGCCGCAGGAAGTCGTCGACAGCCGCGGACTCGCGGTCGTCTCGGACGACGGCGCGCTGATCGCCGCGATCGATGAGGCGCTGGCCGCACAGCCCGACGTGCTCGCGAAGATCAAGGACGGCAAGGTCCAGGCGGCCGGCGCCGTCATCGGTGCCGTGATGAAGGCGATGAAGGGCCAGGCGGATGCCGCCAGGGTCCGCGAACTCGTCCTCGAGCGCGCTGCGCAGTGACCGCTTCCCCCGGGCCTCGTGTCTGAGGTCCGGGGGAGAATGGTCTCATGGGACACGGTGACGGCAGAGGGCGCATCGTGTCGTCTGCCGACGCCGACGATACCGGTACGAGCATCCTGCACGTCGACATGGACGCGTTCTATGCGGCGGTCGAGGTACTCGACGATCCGAGTCTTCGCGGGCTCCCGCTGATCATCGGCGCGCCCGACGGCCGGTCCGTCGTGTCGAGTGCCTCCTACGAGGCTCGTCGGTACGGAGTCCGCGCCGCGATGCCGGTGTCGCAGGCGCTTCGGCTGTGTCCGTCGGCGAGGATCGTGCCGCCTCATTTCCACCGCTACCAGGCGGTGTCACGCCAGGTGATGGCGATCTTCGAATCGATCACTCCGTTGGTCGAGCCTCTCTCGGTCGACGAGGCGTTCCTCGACGTGCGCGGTGTCCGGCGGCTGTGGGGGAGTCCCGCGCAGATCGCCAGGCTCGTGCGTGAGCGGGTGAGCGACGAGGTCGGCATCACCTGCAGTGTCGGCGTCGCGGCCACCAAACACGTCGCGAAGATGGCGTCGACGATCTCCAAACCCGACGGCTTGCTCGTCGTCGCCGCATCCGAGACGCAGGACTTCCTCGATCCTCGACCGGTGCGGGCGATGTGGGGTGTGGGCCCGAAGGCCGCCGAGGCACTGGAGGGGCGCGGCATCCGCACCGTCCGCGACATTCGGACGTCGTCGATCGAGATGCTCGACCGAGCGGTCGGTCCGGCGCTGAGCGCTCGGCTCGTGCAGCTGTCACGGGGCGAGGACGCGCGCGCGGTCGAGACCGAGCGCATCGAGAAGAGCATCGGTCATGAAGAGACCTTCGACACCGATGTCACCGACCGCACGTACCTGCGTGCCGAGCTGCTCAGACTGGCTGATCGCGTCGCCGCACGTCTGCGCAAGGCCGGCTGGGAGACGTCGACGGTCGCGATCAAGATCAGGTTCGACGACTTCCGCACCCTGAGTCGGTCGCAGACCCTCGCCGAGCCCACGGCGGTTGGCCGACGGATCGGCGAGGCGGCACAGGCGCTGTTCGAGCAGATCGACCGTCGCGATCCTGTACGACTCGTCGGTGTACGTGCCGAGAAACTGCGACCGGCAGGCGGCGGCGGTATCGGGCTGTGGGACGACGATGAGGATTGGCGACGGGTCGAGGGCGCTGTGGACGATGCGGTCGCGCGTTTCGGTTCGGCGATGATCGGTCGCGCCAGACACATCGGCCGCGGCGAAGGGCGAGGCGCGGCCCAGCACCCGAAGGCGCACGGGCTGGATTGACCCTTCCGTGGCTCGATTCCTGGGCTAGCGTGGAGCCATGCCCAACATTGCACTGGAACTCGGAAAGCAGGCCGCCTCGTTCGGCGTCAAGACCGCGTACGGAGAGCCGCAGGACGTCGACGGCGTGAGCATCACCCCGGTCGCCTTCACATACTCGGGATTCGGCGGTGGAAGCGGTGACGGTGCCGAAGGCGGTGGCGGTGGCGGAGTCTCGGTGCCGGTCGGCGTCTACGTGCGTCGCGAAGAGGGGCTTCGGTTCGAGCCCAACATCGTGACCCTGCTGGTCGTCGCTGTGCCGTTCGTCTGGGTCGCCGGACGAGCACTCTCTCGCATCATCCGTGCCCTCAAGAAGTGACGATCCCGTCGCGGCGGCGCTCGAGCACGCCGCGACGCTGATCGTCGACGACATCCACGCCCTTTCCGCGGCGAACCCCGTCGTCATCCTCGACGGCCGCAGCGGAGCCGGCAAGACCACCCTCGCACGCATGCTGGTCGAGCGCTGGCCGATCGTCGGCAGGGTGCAGATGGTCGCCCTCGACTCGATCTATCCCGGCTGGGACGGCCTCGAGGCCGGTGTCGAGCACGCGCTCGACGGCATCCTCCGTCCGCACGGCCGCGGCTACCTCGGGGAATGGCGCCGCTGGGATTGGGAACGCCATGCCGAAGCAGAAAGTCACGCCGTGGACCCATCGCTCGGGGTGCTGATCGAAGGAAGTGGGATCCTGACCCCGAAGACCGCCGCGATCGCCGATGTGCGCGTCTGGTTGGAGTCCGGCGAGGCCGGTCGCAAGGCGCGAGCGCTGAACCGAGACGGTGAGACCTATCGGCCGCATTGGGAACGCTGGGCGGAGCAGGAACGCGCCCATATCGCGAGAGATGATCCTCGCGCGCTCGCGACCCGAGTGATCGAGATCCCCTGAGGGGTCGAATTCCTCTGAAGGTTCGAGTTCCTCTGGGGGTTCAGAGGAGCTCGTCCGCAGCCTCGATCGTGAGTTCCAGCCGGTATCCGAGCCAGTCGTAGACGCCGAATCGCGCATCGTCAGGGTCATGATCGTCATCGTTCTCGATGCCGAGGCGCTCCGCGATCACCAGGCGCAGTGCAGTGAGGGTGCGCAACCACGCGTCGACATCGGCGAGTCGGACCGACAGATCGTGTTCGGCGAACGCCTCTTCCTGAGACATGGAGTCCAGATCACCCCGGAGCTCCGACAGTGCCGTCCGGACGATGTCGGCATCGAGAGCTCGTCGGTCGAGCAGGTCGTCGCGCGTCGCCTCCCGAAAGGCGCTCGATGCATCAGCGTCTTCGGGATACGGGTCGGGTGCCATGCGCTCGATCGCGGGGTCGGTCACATCCCGGTCCGTGCCGACGAGTTCACGGAAATCGTCGACCAGCTGTGCGAGCTGCGCGCCCTCGACCCTGGCCATCCGCACGTGCACCATCTGCTCGGTCATTGCGCGGCCTTTCGCACTGTCGCCCACAGGCCATAGTCGTGCATCGCCTGAGCGTGCACCTCCATCGTCTCGCGGGGCCCCGTGGCCACGATGGCCTGGCCTTCGTGATGCACGGCACGCATGAGCTGCGTCGCGCGATCGAGCGAGTACCCGAAGTAGGTGCGGAACACCCGCACGACATAGCTCATCAGGTTGACCGGGTCGTTCCACACGACGACCTCCCACGGCTCGAGGGGCGCGGCCGCGAGATTCGTGACCTCGTCGATATCGGGCGTCGCCAGGGGACTCATGCCCACCCCAGCTCGTGCAGCTGCGCGTCATCGATGCCGTAGAAATGGGCGATCTCGTGCACCAGAGTCGTGTGGATCTCGTCGCGCAGCTCGTCCTCGTCTTCGCAGGCCGCGAGGTGCGGCTCGCGGTAGACGACGATCCGGTCGGGCAGTTCCCCGGACCCGTACTGCGTGCGCTCGGTCAACGCCAGACCGTCGTAGAGGCCGAGGAGGTCGAGGCTCCCGTCCTCGGGGCGGTCCTCGACGACGAAGACGACGTTCTCGAGTCCGTCGACCATCTCATCGGGCAGCCGGTCGAGTTCGTCGATCACGAGTTCCTCGAAGGGCGCAGCATCCATCTCCATCGGATCCAGCCTATTGCCGCGAGCGCCCGCCCGGCGTCAGTGCAGGAACACGAGGAGTGCGGCGACCGCGATGAACAGGATGCCGAACACGCTGTTCAGGATCCGTTGCCCCCGCACTGAGCGGGTCAGGCGGCGGAACGGACGGGCTGCTGTCGCGAAGAAGCCCCACATCACGACGACATCGACGACCATCACGGTGATGATCAGCGTGAGGTATTGGGGCAGCTGGGGCTCGTCCAGGCGGATGAACTGGGGGATGAAAGCCAGGAAGAAGACGATCGCCTTCGGATTGAGGAGGTTCACCCAGAATCCGCGACGGATCATCGACCAGTGCCCCTCGCGCAGATCGATGCCGGTCTCATCCTCCATGTCGGTGACGGCCGGCTTCGCCAGGATTAGTCGGATCCCGAGGAACACGAGGTAGGCGGCTCCGGCGTAGCGGATGACATTGAACAACATCTCCGACTGCGACACGATCAGGCCGAGCCCGGCTGCGACGATCGCGACGTGAACGATCAGGGCCAGCTGCTGACCCACGATTCCCCAGATCGACCGACGCCATCCTTGGCTGAGCGCGTTCGACATCGTGTTGATGGCGCCGGCGCCCGGCGTGAAGCTGATCACCACGCAGGCGGTCAGGAGCGAGAACCACACGGCGAGTGACACCACGCAATCCTAGGGCTCTCGCTCCTTCGCCGTGGTCAGTCGTCAGCGGCGATGCTCGGCAGACGCAGGTCGAGTCGGCGGAGCATCTGTGCGTTCAGCGCCACGACGATCGTCGACAGCGACATCAGCACCGCACCGACGGACATCGGGAGCACGAATCCGATCGGTGCGAGGATACCTGCGGCCAGCGGCACGGACAGGAGGTTGTACCCCGCTGCCCACCAGAGGTTCTGGGTCATCTTGCGGTATCCCGCCCGCGAGAGATCGATGACCGAGAGGACCGCGCGAGGGTCATCGCCGGCGAGGATCACGCCGGCGGACGCGATCGCCACATCTGTCCCGGCGCCGATGGCCAGCCCGACATCGGCCTGCGCGAGCGCGGGCGCGTCGTTCACACCGTCGCCCACCATCGCGACTCTGCGTCCTTCGGACTGCAGCGAGCGCACTCTGGCGGCCTTGTCCTCCGGTCGTACCCCGGCGAACACCCGATCGATGCCGATCCGGCCCGAGACGCTCTCCGCGACGGCCTGCGCGTCACCCGTGATCATCACGACCTCGATGCCCCGTGCGTGCAGCGACTCGACGGCCGAGATCGATTCAGCACGAATCTCGTCGGCGAGCCTCAGCGCACCGACGACCTGATCGTCGACGAGAACGTGGAGGATGATCGCGCCTTCCGTGCGCCATGCTTCGGCGATCGGGAGCTCCGAGGATCGAGTCTCGCTGAGGAGGTGCGGTCCGCCGACCTTCACCGAGCGGCCGTCGACGACAGCGCTCACACCCACGGCGGGCGACGATCTGAAGTCGCTGGCGGTCGGCACCTTCACGTTTCGATCATGTACGGCGTTCACGATCGCCTTCGCGAGAGGGTGCTCGGAATCCTGCTCGGTCGCTGCCGCGAGGGAGATGAGGTCGTCGCTCGTGTAGGGAGGGAGGGGCTCGATGGCGGTGACGGCCGGCGTGCCCTTCGTGAGCGTTCCCGTCTTGTCGAAGAGGACGGTGTCGATCGTGCGCATCGTCTCGAGAGCGAGCCGATCCTTCACGAGGATGCCTGCGCGTGCCGCACGCTCGGTCGCGATCGACACGACCAGAGGGATCGCGAGGCCGAGAGCGTGTGGGCACGCGATGACCAGGACGGTGATCGTGCGGACGACGGCCTCGTCGGGCATCCCCACGGCTGACCAGACGATCGCGGTGATCGCGGCGGCTCCGAGCGCGAACCAGAACAGCCATGCGGCCGCGCGATCGGCGATCCGCTGCGCCCGTGACGACGACGCCTGAGCCTCTGTGACGAGTCTCCGGATGCCGGCGAGGGTCGTATCCGAACCGACAGCTGTGATCTCGACGCGGAGTCCGGAATCGGTCGCCACGGTTCCGGCGACGACCTGATCGCCGACGGTGCGGCCGACGGCCCGTGACTCGCCCGTGATCATGGACTCGTCGATGCTCGCGGCACCCTGGGTGATGCGTCCGTCTGCGGGCAGGCGCCCGCCCGGCCGGACGACGACGAGATCTCCGATCCTGAGTTCGGCGGGGGAGACCCGGACCGTCTCGCCGTGTTCGATGCGTTCGGCCTCGTCGGGCAGCAGCGCGGCGAGAGAATCGAGCGCTGAGGTCGTCTGGGCCAGCGAGCGCATCTCGATCCAGTGGCCCAGGAGCATGATGACGATCAGCAGCGCCAGCTCCCACCAGAACTCCAGTTCATGGTGAAGCACGCCGAGGGTCGCGCCCCACGATGCGAGGAAGGCGACGGTGATCGCGAGCGCGATCAGAAGCATCATCCCGGGCTTGCGGCCGCGTAGCTCACTCCACGCACCGGTGAGGAACGGTGCACCACCCCAGACGTACATCACGGTGCCGAGGGCTGGTGCGATGTACCGGGCCCACCCCGGTACGTCGTACCCGATGATCATCGCGAACATCGGGGATGCTGCGACGACCGGGAGGGACACGGCGAGCATGATCCAGAACAGGCGTCGGAACCGTGAGGTATGGCCTGTATGCCCGGCATGAGCGCCATGGTCTGTGTGAGCGTCATGTCCGGTGTGCTGTGCCGGAGTCGGTGTTCCGTGTCTCATGTCCTGTGAGGAATGATCGGTCGGTGTCGATTCAGCCAGGCGAGTCATGTTTGGTCCCTTCGGTGTGGTCACTTAGAGGAACCCGATACCCCCTAGGGGTATTCCGAATTGTGGGATCGCAAAACAAAAGAGGTCCGAGTCAACAGACTCGGACCTCTTCTTGATGGGGTGAGTAACGGGACTCGAACCCGCGACATCCGGCACCACAAGCCAGCGCTCTACCAGCTGAGCTATACCCACCATGTGCCAACCGGAGTTGGCAACCAGACGAGTCTATTACATGTTTGGAGTGAACTCTGACACGGTGCGCGTCGCGATGTCTCGGGCATCGTCGCTCGACGGCCCCGGCTCGTCGACGAACACCGCTTCGCGGTAGTAGCGAAGCTCTCGGATCGACTCGAGGATGTCGGCGAGCGCCCTGTGGCCGCCGTCCTTGGCGGGCGCTTGGAAGAAGACCCGCGGATACCAGCGTCGCGACAGCTCTTTGATGCTCGACACATCGACGTTGCGGTAGTGCAGCCATTGATCGACCTGAGGCATGTACTTGGCCAGGAACATCCGATCGGTGCCGATCGTGTTGCCGGCCAGCGGTGCCTTGCGCTCGAGCGGCGCGAAGCGCTTGATGTAGGCGAGGGTCTGCTCTTGGGCCTCGGCGAGCGAGACGCCGTCGGGGATCTCGGTGATGAGCCCCGAGGTCTCGTGCATCTTCGTGACGAAGTCGTTCATGTTCTCGAGCGCCGCATCACTCGCGCGGATGACGACCTGGAAGCCCGGATCGACGGGGCGCAACTCGAAGTCGGTGATGACGACGGCGATCTCGACGAGCTCGTCGACTGAGAGATCGAGGCCGGTCATCTCGCAATCGATCCAGACGAGACGGTCGTTCTCTGACGCAGATACCATTCGGCCATCCTATCGACGGCACCGACATCAGAGCCGGGGCGGTACGGTATATCTGTGCGCCTCCGTAGCTCAGGGGATAGAGCAGGAGCCTTCTAATCTCTTGGTCGCAGGTTCGAATCCTGCCGGGGGCACGGCCTCTGCCGGGTGTCTGTTCACCCGTTGCGCAGGGCAGCGACGGCGTCATCTGCTTTCCAGAAGTCTCCGACGAGGCGAAAAGACGCGGTGGCGAGGTGCAGGCGCTCGGCCCGATACCGCACTCCGAGCGGGTGGTGGACGAGCCGGAGGTGTCCGAGCACCCGGCCTCTCGCGTCCTGTACACGCCACAGGTGAGCTGCGGCTCGAACGAGGTGCTCTCGCGGGCTCGACAGCCGAGGTGTCGCGTACGGAACCTCGGGCGGGGATGTGATCAGGGTGTCGGACATTCGATCTCTCCTTTCGTTGTTCGAACATATGACCGACCACCGACATTTCTCTTCCGGGTGCGCCACGGTATGACTGTCACTCGTTCTGCACGGCCCGGAGTGTTCGCTCGTTGTGCGCCGATCGCGTGTTCTGCATCCGGAGCGTAGGGAGTGGGCGCGCACTCTGGAGGCATCCGGGCGAGCGACCCGGGTCCTTGAGGAGAAGAACATGCATGACACCGTGACAATCGTCGGCAACGTCGCCACCGATCCGACGCTGGGGCGGACCGCCAGTGGCATTCCCGTCACGAACTTCCGATTGGCGAGCACGCATCGCCGATTCGATGAGGCGACCCAGACCTGGATCGATGTGGCGACGAACTGGTACTCCGTCGCCGCATTCCGCCAGCTCGCGGAGCACGCGAAGGTGTCGCTCCGCTCGGGGGACAGCGTGATCGTGACCGGCCGGATGAAGATCAGGGCGTGGGAGAACAACGGCAAGCAGGGTACGAGCGTCGACATAGACGCGGATGTGATCGGTCATGACCTGCGCTGGGGCACCACCGCGTACCGTCGCAGCGCGCGGTCGACCCCGGATCAGAAGGAGAGGGGCCGAGTCGAGGACGGCGACGATGCTCCGCCCGCGTCGTCTCGCAGGGAGCCGGCGGACATCGACACGTCGTGGGCGGACAGAGACGCCGTCCCCGGGCCAGACAGCGAGCTCCTCGATCAATCATCGTCTTCCGCGAGTCTCACGTTCTGAGGCGGCGGGCCGAGACCACGGTCTCAGAACTCGGCGCCGGTTCGATATCGGCGTTCACGCAAGCGGGGGAGTCCGCCCGTAGACTCGGGTCGTGCTTCGACGACCGGACTCCTCCGCATCGCGTGCGGCAATCATGGCCGGTACCGTGGCCGTGCTCACAGCTGTGCTGACCTCGTGCGGACCGACACCGTCTCCGACGCCCGCACCGACGGAAGCGGGTGTTTCTCCGACTCCGTCGGCGACCCCGACGACGCCGGTGTACGTGGCGGATGGCACCGCCAATGACAACCTGCCGTTGTTCGACGCGGTGACCGCGCAGGTGTGGGCCTCCGATCAGAAGGTCTCGGGCCGTGCCTACATCGACGCGCTCATCGCCGCGGGGTTCGATCGCGAAGCGATGCAGGTCACACAGGATGTGTCGACCGTCGGCAATCCGGCCGAGAGCATCCAGTTCTCGGTGCGCTGGGGAGACTCCGAGTGCCTGGTGGGGCAGGTGGGCCCGTCGACGGGTGCGCCCGTGACAGTGGTAATGCCGCAGCTCGCGGAGGGACGCTGTCTGATCGGTGCCACTCGCGCCATCGACTGGTGATCACCGCTCCGGCGTCGGAAGCATGACGTTCACCGACCCTGAGTGCCACCCGACGGTGACCCGCTGAGAGGCCGGTAGGCTGGAGTGTCGATCTTCGACGCCAACAGAAGGAGCGTTTTTCGGTGGCTGAGTACATCCACCGTGACCTATCCCTCCCGCTGATCATGCACTGACGCGATGATCGTGCACGGCGTGATCGCTGGTGTCGTATCGGCGTGGGAAGCTGAGTGGATGTTGCTGCGCGTTGAAGTGTTTCCCGTCGAGACGCGGCGCTGGGTCGCTGTCATCGATGCGCCCGAAGGCGCATTCTCCACCGAGTGCGCGCGACCTGAGGATGTGCCAGAGGAGATTGACGCCGTCATCCGAGGCATGCTGAAGATCCACGGGTTCACGACAGAACTCGTTGATGACCTCGGAAGGGGTTGGAGCCCGTCAGACGGCAGAGCTCAGTCCAGACGCTTGGGAATCGTCTGACGGCTGAGCCGGAGGTAGTCTTAGGGAGGTTTCCGCACTTGTTCAGCAGTGCGATGGCAGGTTCGATTCTGATCAGCAAAGGTGTTTAAACGGTATGGCTGAGTACATCTATTCGATGGTTCGTGCGCGCAAGGCAGTGGGCGAGAAGCTCATCCTCGACGACGTCACGATGGCGTTCCTCCCCGGTGCCAAGATCGGCATGGTGGGCCCGAACGGTGCCGGTAAGTCGACGATCCTCAAGATCATGGCCGGCATGGACACGCCGTCGAACGGTGAGGCGAAGCTCTCCCCGGGGTTCTCCGTCGGAATCCTCATGCAGGAGCCGGAGCTCGATGAGACCAAGACCGTGCTGGAGAACATCCAGGACGGCATCGCGATCAAGGCGAAGGTCGATCGTTTCAACGAGATCTCGATGCTGATGGCCGATCCGGATGCGGACTTCGATTCGCTTCTCGCCGAGATGGGAACGCTGCAGGAGGAGATCGACGCGGCAGACGGCTGGGACCTCGACTCGCAGCTCGAGCAGGCGATGGACGCACTGCGCACGCCGCCGGGAGACGCTGCGATCGCACCGCTCTCCGGTGGAGAGAAGCGTCGTGTCGCACTGGCGAAGCTGCTTCTCCAGAAGCCCGATCTGCTGCTCCTCGACGAGCCGACCAACCACCTCGACGCCGAGAGCGTGCTCTGGCTCGAGCAGCACCTGCAGGCCTACAAGGGCGCTGTCATCGCCATCACCCACGATCGGTACTTCCTCGACCACGTCGCCGAGTGGATCGCAGAGGTCGACCGCGGTCGCCTGATCGGCTACGAGGGCAACTACTCGACCTACCTGGAGAAGAAGGGCGAGCGCCTCGAGATCCAGGGCAAGAAGGACGCGAAGCTCGCCAAGCGCCTCAAGGAGGAGCTCGAGTGGGTCCGCTCCAGTGCGAAGGGCCGCCAGACCAAGTCGAAGGCGCGTCTCGCTCGCTATGAGGAGATGGCCACGGAGGCGGAGCGGACCAGGAAGCTGGACTTCGAGGAGATCCAGATTCCTGCGGGTCCCCGTCTCGGAAGCATCGTGATCGATGCCAAGAAGCTTCAGAAGGGCTTCGACGGACGCTCGCTCATCGACGGCCTCAGCTTCAGCCTGCCGCCGAACGGCATCGTCGGTGTGATCGGCCCGAACGGTGTCGGAAAGACGACCCTCTTCAAGACGATCGTCGGCCTCGAGCCGCTCGACGGCGGTGACCTGAAGATCGGCGAGACCGTCAAGATCAGCTACGTCGACCAGTCGCGCTCGAACATCGACCCCGACAAGACGCTGTGGGAGGTCGTCTCCGACGGCCTCGACTTCATCACCGTCGGCAAGACCGAGATCCCGTCGCGGGCGTACGTGTCGAAGTTCGGTTTCAAGGGTCCGGATCAGCAGAAGAAGGCAGGCGTGCTCTCCGGTGGTGAGCGCAACCGTCTCAACCTCGCACTGACGCTCAAGGAGGGTGGCAACCTGCTCCTCCTCGACGAGCCGACCAACGACCTCGACGTCGAGACCCTGAGCTCGCTCGAGAATGCGCTTCTCGAGTTCCCCGGCTGCGCTGTCGTCATCACTCACGACCGGTGGTTCCTCGACCGCATCGCGACGCACATCCTGGCCTACGAGGGCACCGACGAGAAGCCCGACCAGTGGTACTGGTTCGAGGGCAACTTCGAGGCGTACGAGGAGAACAAGATCCAGCGTCTCGGTGCTGACGCGGCGAAGCCGCACCGTTCCACGCACCGCAAGCTCACCCGCGACTGACACCACGATGTCCGACCTGACACCGGGGCCCCGCCTGCACATCCCGATCCACCTCCGCTGGGGCGATCTGGATGCGTTCAATCACGTCAACAACACCTCGATGCTCAAGCTGCTCGAGGAGGCGCGCGTACGCGCGTTCTGGCGTGCGGGCCCCGGTGAGCAGGCACCGTCCACCGCCGTGCTCGATTCCGGGCTCGACGAGGGGATCCTGACGCTGATCGCGCGCCAGGAGATCGAGTACCTCGCACCCGTGCCCTACCAGCGTCGTCCTATCGAGGTGCAGATGTGGTTCGGCAAGCTGGGCGGCTCGAGCGTCGAGGTCTGTTACGAGGTGCACAACTCCCCGGAGGCGGAACCTCGGACGATCTATGCCCGTTCCACGGCCGTCATCGTCCTCGTCGACGCCGCGACAGGACGCCCGACCCGCCTCACGCAGGAGATGCGCGATGCGTGGCAGCCGTTCACCGGCGCCTCCATCGAGTACGCACACCGCTGACCAGGTCGGCGTTGACCGGCCCCGAACCGGCGGTCTGAGACGATCGGGTGCACGACCTGAATCGGCGGACGCGTATTGCTCGGGTGCTCGGCCCGAATGCAGCGCGGGACGTCAGTCCTGCGACGGGACCCTGACCATGATCTCCTGCGCAACCGAGGCCACGAGCTCACCGGCCTGCGTGTAGATCCGCCCCTGCGCCAGGCCGCGCCCACCCCGGGCATTCGGCGACTCCTGCATGTACAGCAGCCAGTCATCGACCCGAGCCGGACGATGCCACCACATCGCGTGGTCGAGGCTCGCGACCTTGAGGCCGGGCAGCGCCCAGTACACGCCATGCGCGCGGAGGATCGACTCCTGGATGGTCATGTCGCTCAGGTACGCGAGAGCCGCGCGGTGGATGCGCTGATCGTCCGGCAGGGGAGCGCGCAGCCGCATCCACACGCCCTGATGGGGCACGCGGGCGTCATCGCTCGGCAGGAACAGCGGCGAGTCGATATGGCGCACATCTGCGGCTCGGTCGCTCAACATGCGCGCGGTTCCCGGCGGCAGCCCCTCGACACGCTGCTCGTCGGGCAGCAGCGAGTCCGGCGACGGCACACCGTCGGGCATGGAGACGGCATGCTCGACTCCGGGACCCTCGTCCTGGAACGACGCGATCATCGAGAAGATCGGAACGCCGTTCTGGTAGGCCTGCGAGCGACGCGTGGAGAATGACCGGCCGTCGTGGATGCGGTCGACGGCGATCGTGATGCCCTGGCCTGCGTCGCCCGGGCGAAGGAAGTACCCGTGCATCGAGTGGACCGCGCGGTCCTCGGGAAGGGTCCTCTCGGCGGCGAGAAGGCTCTGAGCGAGAACCTGGCCACCGTAGATACGGCCTGACGGCATCGCGTGCGACGAGCCGGTGAAGATGTCCTCGGTCGTGCGTGCCTGCGTGGAGTCGAGGTCCAGCACTTCGAGGAGCTGTTCGACGGTGCGGATCGCGTGTGCGTCGGCGGTCATGACTTCCTTTCCGCGACTGCGGATGCCGCTGGCGTTGCTAGTTTAGAGGGTGTGCCGCACCACCTCCTTCTCGCCGATTCCGATACGTCCAAAGACGTCCTGACGTTCCTCGGGCGAGCGACGCGCATCTCCGGCGAAGGCGTGCGACTCCAGGCGGCGGACGGAGTTCTCGCACTCACGGGCGCTGCTCTCGCGCCCCACGGCCTGTTCGATCAGACCCCGACGGTGCTCGCGATGCGCATCGTTCGGGTCGACCCGGAGCTCGAGTGCGATGTGGTCGTCGCATCTCTCAGCGCGACGGATGACGATCGCGTGCTCACGTTCCCCGAAACCGGTCTCTCTCCCGCCTGGGCAGGGGTCGCACCGCCGCGCGGCCAGTGGCAGGCGACGTCGAGCCTTGCGGCATCCGTCATCGCCCAGCGCGCGCAGTGGGGGATCAGCGCCGTCGCTCGAGGCGCGACACCGGGATCCGGAGAGGAAGCCGTTCGTGCGCTGCGCGCGGCGATCTGGGGCGAGCCGGATGAGGACCTCGGTGGTCTGCCGCGGGGAGTGGCCTTCGCAGCGGATGCATTCGGCTTCATCTCCGGTGAAGAGGACGTGTCCGTCATGACCTCAGGGCGATGGACGCGCCTCGCCTTCCGCCGCGGTCATGTGCTCGCCCGCGGGCCCGTCGCCAGCGGCCTCACGGCCGTGCGGGGCACCGGCGCGACCGACTAGCTCGGCGTCGTACCGAGACGCCGCGGCGTCATCGCGCTGCGGCGCGCCCCGCCTGCCTTCCGGAGAACAGGCAGCCGCCGAGGAAGGTGCCCTCGAGAGCGCGGTACCCGTGCACACCGCCCCCACCGAAGCCGCTCGCCTCACCCGCGGCGAACAGCCCGAGGATCGGCGCGCCGTCGGCGCCGAGAGCGCGTCCGTCGAGATCGGTGTTGATGCCGCCGAGCGACTTCCTCGTGAGCACGTGCAGCTTCACCGCGACGAGAGGGCCCGCTGCGGGGTCCTGCAGACGGTGCGGCGCGGCGGTGCGGATCAGCTTGTCGCCCCGGTATGCGCGCATGGAGCGGAGCATGCCGATCTGCGCATCCTTGGAGAATTCGTTGTCCATCTCGCTGTCGCGTGCGACGATCTCGCGGCGGACGTGATCGATGTCGAGAGCATCGCCGCCCGGGTGACGGTGCATCTGCTCCAGCAGGGATTCGAGATCGTTCTCGACGATGAAGTCCTCGCCCTCGTCGAGAAAGGCCTGGACAGGCCCGGTGGGCCCCTTGGCCAGCCGCGATTTGAGCAGCAGGCCCACATCCTTGCCGGTCAGGTCCGGGTTCTGCTCGCTGCCCGAGAGCGCGAACTCCTTCTCGATGATCTGGCGCGACGTGATGAACCACGAGTGGTCGTATCCCGTCGTGCGCAGATGCGCGAGCGTCCCCAGGGTGTCGAACCCGGGGAACAGCGGAACCGGCAGTCGCTTGCCCGTCGCATCCAGCCAGAGGGAGGACGGCCCCGGCAGGATCCGGATGCCGTGCGACGGCCACACCGGATCCCAGTTCTTGATCCCCTCGACGTAGTGCCACATACGGTCACCGTTGATCAGGCGCGCTCCGGCGGCCTCCGACACGGCGTGCATCGATCCGTCGACGTACGCGGGCACACCCGTGAGCATCTGGGTGGGCGGCACCCCGAGGCTCGCCGGCCAGGCCGCACGCACGAGTTCGTGGTTGCCGCCGATACCTCCGGACGACACGATCGTCGCGCCGGCGCTGATCTCGAAGTCGCCGATCACCGCGCGAGAGGATTCGACGCCTCGAGCCGCCGGGCTGGATTCCAGGATGCTCCCGCGAGCCCCGGTCACGGCTCCGTCCGTCGTGATGAGCTCCGTCACCCTGTGGCGGGGGAGGATCGTGAGTCGTCCCTCTCTCTCGCCCTGCTCGACGGCGGCGGCGAACGGCGCGACGACACCGGGGCCGGTGCCCCAGGTGATGTGGAAGCGGGGCACGGAGTTGCCGGGCCCCAGTGCCCCGTATCCGCCGCGCTCGGCCCATCCGACCACGGGGAAGAAGCTCACTCCGCGTTCACGCAGCCATGCACGCTTCTCGCCCGCGGCGAACTGCAGATAGGCCTCCGCCCAGCGCCTGGGCCAGTCGTCTTCCGGGCGATCGAAAGCTGCCGTCCCGAACCAGTCCTGAGTGGCGAGAGCGAGCGAGTCGCGGATGCCCATGCGTCGCTGCTCGGGGGAGTCGATGAAGAACAGCCCACCGAACGACCACCATGCCTGTCCGCCGAGGTTCGTGCGTGGCTCCTGATCGATCAGGATCACGCGGCGTCCGGCATCCAGCGCCTCACTCGCCGCGACGAGACCGGCGAGCCCCCATCCGATGATCAGGACGTCTGCAGACAGGGGCGTGTGCGTCATGTGTTCTCCGTTGATTCCTGACGTGTTCGCGTCTCGAGCGTGGGGCGCCCGGCGGCGGACGTGCCGATGCCGGACGGCTCGAATGTGTTCACCATGGCATATGCGGCGCGCTCGAGATAGTCCCACAGCGTGGATTCGTGGAGCGGCGACAACTGCGCCTCGTCCACCGCGGTCCGCATGTGTCGAAGCCACCTGTCGCGGGCATCGGGGTCGACATGGAACGGCATGTGCCGCATCCGCAGCCGAGGGTGACCCCGTGTCTCGCCGTAGGTGGTCGGACCGCCCCAGTACTGCTCGAGGAACATCAGCAGCCGCTGTTCGGCGGGACCCAGATCGTCTTCGGGATACATGGGCTTGAGCACCGGATCGAGAGCGACCTCGCGGTAGAACACCGAGACGATCTTCGCGAACGTCTCGCGACCGCCGACTTCGTCGTAGAACGTCACTTCTGGGGGCTCCCGTCATCGGTCGTCTTCTTGCGTCGCCAGATTCCGCGGTCAGGAATGACGGGCACACCCGTGACCGCGTTCGGGCGCGTCTTGGGCGGATTGGCGCCACGCACGCGACGAGCCCCGTCGAGACCGGTGGGGATGACGGTGGTCATGCTCGGGAAGGAGATCTCGTTCTCGAGCATGGCAGCACGCAGACGCTTGCGCAGTTCCTGCGCGACGTCGTCTTTCGCGTTCGCGCGGGCCTTGATCACCAGGCGCACGACGAGGGCATCGCCGCCCACCGATTCCAGGCCCCAGAGCTCGGGCTTCTCGATGATGCGGGTTCGCCACTTCGGGTCCTTGGCGAGCCCCTGAGCGGTCTCGAGCATGATCTTCTCGACCTTCTCGAGGTCGGAGTCGACCGGCACGCCGAGGTCGATGATCGCGCGCGCCCAGCCCTGAGACATGTTGCCGATGCGCAGCACCTCGCCGTTGCGCACATACCAGAGTGTTCCGTTCACATCGCGGACCTGAGTGATCCGCACGCTGACGTACTCGACGACTCCGGTCGCGAGGCCGAGGTCGACCACATCGCCGATGCCGATCTGGTCCTCGGCGACGAGGAAGATGCCGTTCAGGACGTCCTTGACGATGTTCTGCGCACCGAAACCGAGACCGGCACCCACCGCTGCCGTGAGGAGGGTGAGGGAGCCGAGCAGACTGTTGTCGAGGGCGTTCACGACCAGGACCAGCGCGATCACGACGAGCATCACGTTGACGATGTTCTGCAGGATCGTCCCGAGAGTGCGCGTGCGCTGCACGAGTCGCATATCCGCGAGGGGGGAGCGCTCGAGCGCCTGCGTGTCGTCGACCGCGGCCTTGTTCTTCGCGCTGTCGACGATCCGGTGCACGACACGTCTGATGACCACACGCAGGACCAACGCGATGACGATGCACGCGACGATGATCAACGCGACCTGAAGCGCTTTGCCTCCGACGACACCGAGCACGTTGAGGGTGTCGGCCCACCACTTGGGGACCTCGGTCGCGACGGGCTCGGGAGTGGCTTCGAATGGCTGCATCATCACCTCCAGAGTAGCGATCAGGCCTCTGTGCGGGCTGGATGCACCGCACAGAGGCCTGATCGTGGAACCGGGTCTCAGTCCTCCGCGTCGCGGGACTGTGCCGCGAGCGCGCGCTCGACGTCGGCGAGGTTCTCGAGCACGAGGCGACGCAGCGCGGGAGCGGCGTCCTGGTGCGCGGAGAGCCACGCGCGGGTCGCGTCGCGCAGTTCGACATCGGCGATCGCGGTCGGGAACAGGCCGACGACGAGATACTGCGCGATCTGGTAGGTGCGCGCCTCCCAGATCGGGATCAGCATGTCGAAGTACGCCGGGACGAACTCACGGAGTGCATCGGCGCCGGCCGGGTGCACGAAGCCGAGCGCTGCGGAGCGCACGATCGTGTTCGGCGCATCGTCGCGTTCGATCAGCGATGCCCAGGCGGCCTTCTTCGACGCAGAGTCGGGTAGAGCGGCGCGGGCCTGGGCGGCGAACTCGCCGCCCTTCGACGTGTTGTCCGACGCCAGTGCGGCGTCGATCGATGCGGCATCGGTCGCGCCGATCGTGGCGAGGCCGACGAGCAGCTGCCAGCTCAGGTCGGCGTCGATCTCGAGTCCGGGAAGCGTCTCCTCGCCTGAACGCAGACGACCGATGATGCCGGCGTGCTCGGGCGCCACCAGTGCCCCGGCGAATGCCGTGACGAACTGGAGCTGACTGTCGCTGCCTGATTCCGCCGACTCCGCGAGGTTCCAGAGTCCGTCGGCCACCTTCTGACGTGCCGCGCGGCGATCTGCCGGCGTGACGTAGAGGGTCGCCGCCGTGCGCAGCTGCGCAAGGGTGGTGCGGACGGTCGTGGACTCGGTCTCGCTGCCGATGTTGCCGAGGACGAGGTCGATGTAGTCGGACGCGGCGGTCTCGGCGTCGCGCGTCTGATCCCAGGCGGCGCCCCAGACGAGCGCGCGGGCCAGTGGGTCGCTGATGTCGGCGAGGTGCGCGATCGCCGTGGCGAGGGAACGCTCGTCGAGGCGGATCTTCGCGTATGCGAGGTCATTGTCGTTGAGGAGCACGAGATCGGGGCGCTTGTGGCCGTGCAGCTCGGGTACCTCGGTGCGGTCGCCGTCGACATCGACCTCGGCGTAGTGGGTGCGCACGAGCGCGCCGTCCGTGAGCGTGTAGAACCCGATTCCGAGGCGGTGGGGGCGGATCGTCGGGTAGTCGGCGGGTGCGGTCTGGGTGACGGCGAAACGCGAGATCGTGCCGTCGGAGTCTTCGGCGATGACCGGCTCCAGCGTGTTCACACCGGCGGTCTCGAGCCACTTCTTCGACCAGGTGCTGAGGTCGCGACCACTGGTGGCCTCGAGCTCGACGAGCAGGTCGCTGAGCTCGGTGTTGCCCCAGGAGTGCTTCTGGAAGTACTGCGAGACGCCCGCGAAGAACTCCTCGATGCCCACCCAGGCGGCGAGCTGCTTGAGGACCGAGCCGCCCTTGGCGTAGGTGATGCCGTCGAAGTTGACCTGCACGTCTTCGAGGTCGTTGATCGTGGCGACGATCGGGTGCGTGGAGGGCAGCTGGTCCTGGCGGTATGCCCAGGTCTTCTCCATCGCGTTGAACGTCGTCCACGCCTCGGTCCACTCGGTGGCCTCGGCCGTCGCGATCGTCGACGCCCACTCGGCGAACGACTCGTTGAGCCAGAGGTCGTTCCACCACTTCATCGTGACGAGGTCGCCGAACCACATGTGCGCGAGCTCGTGGAGGATCGTGACGACGCGGCGCTCCTTGACGGCATCGGTCACCTTGCTGCGGAAGACGTAGGTCTCGGTGAACGTCACCGCTCCTGCGTTCTCCATGGCGCCCGCGTTGAACTCGGGGACGAAGAGCTGGTCGTACTTCGCGAACGGATACGGCACGCCGAACTTCGACTCGAAGTACGCGAAGCCCTCACGGGTCTTGTCGAAGATGTAGTCGGCGTCGAGGTGCTGCCACAGGCTCTTGCGGCCGTAGACGCCGAGCGGGATCACACGACCCGACGCACTGGTGAGCTCGGAGAACGTGGACTCGTAGGGACCGGCGACGAGGGCCGTGATGTACGAGGAGATGCGAGGAGTGGGCTCGAAGCCCCACGTGGCGACGGTGTCGTCGTCATGAACGATCGGCTCGGGCGTGGGGGAGTTGGAGACGACCTTCCAGGAGGCCGGGGCGGTCACCGTGAACTGGAACGTGGCCTTCAGATCGGGCTGCTCGAAGACGGCGAACACGCGCCGCGAATCCGGCACCTCGAACTGCGAGTAGAGGTAGACCTCGCCGTCGACCGGATCGACGAATCGATGCAGACCCTCGCCGGTGTTCGTGTACTCGCAGTCGGCGTCGACCACGAGGACGTTCTCGGCCTGCAGGCCGGACAGCGCGATGCGCGAGTCGGCGAAGACCTCGTCGGGATCGAGCTGTTCGCCGTTGAGTGAGATCTCGCGGACCTCGCGGGCGATCAGGTCGATGAAGGTGAAGCTCTCCGGCGTCGCGGTGAAGCGCACGACGCTGCGGGAGCCGAAGACCTCGGCACCCTTCGTCAGGTCGAGCGAGACTTCGTACGACTGGGTGTCGACGACGTCGCGGCGCTCCTGCGCTTCGATGCGGGTGAGGTTCTCTCCAGGCACAGCTGTACTCCCAGGGGTGAGGGGATGCTGCCGCAACCCAGCGCAGTTGGCGCCCACGGCAACCATGACAGCCTACGCCAGCGGGACGGCCTGTCTCACGTTCGGAAGGTGAAAGGATGGAGGTGTGACCGCGATCGAGCCGAACCACGTCCTCTTTGCCTCCACTGCCGCTGCCGAGGGAGCGCCCTATGTGTCGACGCCCACCGCGTACGACGGCATCCTCCTCGCCGGGTTCGGGGGACCGGAAGGACAGGATGACGTCATCCCCTTCCTCCGTAACGTCACCCGGGGGCGCGGGATCCCCGACGAGCGACTCGAAGAGGTCGCGCACCACTACCGTCATTTCGGCGGCGTCAGCCCGATCAACGGTCAGAATCGCATCCTCAAGGACGCACTCGAGGCGGAACTCGCGCGCCGCGACATCGACCTGCCGGTGTACTGGGGCAACCGCAACTGGAGCCCGTACCTCGAGGAGGTGGTGACCGAGGCGGCCGCCGACGGCCGCACCACTCTGCTCGCCTTCGCCACCAGCGCTTACAGCTCGTTCTCGAGCTGCCGTCAGTATCGGGAGGACTTCGCCCGGGTGCTCGAGGAGACGGGTCTCGGCGACACCGTCACGATCGACAAGATCCGTCCGTTCTACGACCACCCCGGCTTCGTCGAGTCGTTCGAGACGGGCGTGCGCGAGGCGGTCGAGGCGTTCCTCGCGCAGGGCATCGCGGCCGCGGACATCCAGATCCTCTTCTCGACCCACAGCATCCCGACCGCGGATGCCGAGCGCTCGGGCGCCCGGGACATCGAATGGGGCGAAGGCGGCGCCTACGCGGCGCAGCATCTCGCCGTCGCCGCGTGGGTCATGGACCGGGTGCGCGAGAGCATCCCCGCCGCCGCTGACGTCTCGTGGGAGCTCGTGTACCAGTCCCGCTCGGGTCCTGCGTCGCAGCCGTGGCTGGAGCCCGATGTGTGCGACGTGATCGGCGAGCTTCCCTCGCGCGGTCGGAAGGCCGTCGCCGTGGTTCCCGTCGGCTTCATGAGCGATCACATGGAGGTCCTCTGGGACCTCGACACCGAGGCCGCAGAAGCCGCAGAGGAGGCGGGGCTCGCGTTCACTCGCACACCGACGCCCGGTGTGGCGCCGTCATTCGTCACCGGAATCGTCGATCTGATCGTCGAGCGTCTTGAAGGACGGCCGAACGAGGAGCGCCCGCATGTCACCGCGCTGCCCGGTGCGTTCGACGTGTGCCGTCCCGGATGCTGCGAGAACGTCCGTGCGGGTTTCAAGCCGGCCGCCGCCGGCGTCGCCCCGTGATCACCGGCTGACCCTCTGCGCTTCTAGGATGGATGCCATGCGCATCCATATCGCCACCGATCACGCTGGTCTCGACTTCTCCACGCAGCTGCAGGACCACCTGCGCGGTGCCGGTCACGAGGTCGTCGACCACGGGCCGGTGGAGTACGACGCCCTGGATGACTACCCCGCGTTCTGCATCCGTGCTGCGCAGGCTGTGGTCGCCGATCAGGCGGCCGGTATCGAGACTCTGGGCGTCGTCTTCGGAGGATCGGGCAACGGCGAGCAGATCGCCGCGAACAAGGTCGAGGGAATCCGCGCCGCTCTGGTGTGGAACACCTCGACGGCCGAACTCGCGCGCGAGCACAACGACGCCAACGTGATCTCGATCGGAGCGCGCCAGCACACCTTCGACGAGGTCACCTCGTTCATCGACACGTTCATCGCGACGCCGTTCTCGCAGGACGAGCGTCACGTGCGCCGCATCGGTCAGATCGCCGACTTCGAACGCGACGGCTCGCTCCTTCCGGACCCGCGGGCCTGACATGCCTGAGGGACACTCCGTCCACCGCATCGCTCGGCAGTTCGAGCGGAACTTCGTCGGCAAGACGATGAGCGCGTCCAGCCCGCAAGGGCGCTTCGCGGAGGGCGCAGCCGTGCTCGACGGCCGCGAGGCGCTCAGCGTCCAGGCGGTCGGCAAGCAGATGTTCCTCGAGGCCGAGGGCGACCTCTGGCTGCGCGTGCACCTCGGCCTGTACGGGGCATGGGACTTCGCCGGAGAGATCCTCGTCGATCCCACGATCGCGTCCGCGAACGGCCGCATGGGACAGACGAATCAGCGAGGGACGGACGTCGACGAGGCGATCCTCGACGATGCGGGGGAGAACTCCCTCGCATCGATCGGCGCCCCTCGGCGCACCCGCGTGCACGTGCGCATGTCCGAGCAGACGAAGGGACTCGCGGACGAGGGCATGGAGTGGCCGCCTCCGGTGGTCGGCCAGGTGCGACTGCGTCTGATGACCGACATCACGGCGGCCGACCTCCGCGGGCCGACCGCGTGCGTGCTGCAGACCCCGGAGGAGATGCTCGCCAGCGTCGCCAAGCTCGGCCCCGACCCGCTGGTGGGCGACCCGGCACTGAACGAAGAGCGTTTCGTGCAGGCGGTGCGCAAGAAGCCGACCGTGATCGCGTTGCTCCTGATGGACCAGGCGGTGGTGAGCGGCATCGGAAACGTGTACCGCGCCGAGATGCTCTTCCGTCAGAGGCTGAACCCGCACACGCCGGGCCGCGACGTGCCCGAGGACGTGGTCCGTGCACTCTGGCGCGACTGGGTGACTCTACTGGCGATCGGGGTCGAGACCGGCCAGATGATGACCATGGACGACCTGTCGCCCGACCAGTATCGCGCGGCGATGGCGAGCCGCGACGACCGGCACTGGGTCTACCACCGGGCGGGACTTCCGTGCCGTGTCTGCGGAACCGAGATCGCGCTGGAGGAGATCGGCGCACGCAAGCTCTACTGGTGTCCGCGCTGTCAGGCGTGAGCCTTCGGCCATAGGCTGAGAGGATGCGTCAGAACCCCAGCTTCACGCTCGCGGACGTCACCGAGATCCGGCGGGTCATCGATGCGAACCCGTGGACGACGATCGTCAGCAACGGTCCGGACGGACTCGTGTCATCGCACTATGTGGCGCTGCTCGACGACGATCGTGACGACCTGACGATCGTCGGACATGTCGGGCGTCCCGACGATCTGATCCACGGAATGGGAGAGCGGGAGCTCCTCGTCGTCTTCCAGGGCCCCCACGGCTACATCTCGCCGGGGTGGTACGGCGATGTCCAGGCCGTGCCGACCTGGAACTACACGGCGGTTCACCTGGCAGGAGTCCCCGAGATCCTCAGCGACGACGAGAACCTCGCGGTTCTCGATCGGCTCGTCGACCGGTTCGAGGGAAGGATGCCGGAGCCTCGGCGCATGTGGGAGCGTCCCAACGATCCCGCGTTCGTCACCCGCCTCGCCTCGGGGACGGTCGGGTTCCGACTCACTCCGACGCGTGTGGTGGCGAAGCGCAAACTCAGCCAGAACAAGTCTGCGGAAACGGTCGAGACGATCATCGCGGAGCTCGAGGGCGACGGGCTCTACGCGCATCCCGGGCTGGCCGCCGAGATGCGGCGCGCGCACGAAGCGCGCACGGGTGGGCTCCGATGACCGGCATCGACGCTCTGATCGGCACGATCGCATCCGTACGGATTGCGGGACCGGGACGAGAGTTCCTGATCGACGATGAACCGGTCGACATCTTCATCGACGGGGGTCTCATCAGCGACATCGCACCCGCGGGAGCGATCCCGCCCCGGGGCGAGGTGCTCGACGGGAACGGCGCCTGGGTGGTGCCTGGTCTCTGGGACAATCATGTGCACACCGTGCAGTGGGCTCTCGCGACGGAACGCGTCGCTCTGGGCGGGGCGGCGTCCGCAGCCGAGGCGGCGGCGATCATGTCCGCATCCGCGCCGCTGCCCGACGGTCGCAAGGTCGGCAGCGGATTCCGCGACGCGATGTGGCCGGACGCGCCCACTCTCGACCTCCTCGACCGCGCGACCGGATCCACTCCCACGTACCTGATCAATGCCGACGTGCACAGCACGTGGCTGAACTCGGCAGCGCTGTCGCTCGAAGGCTTCACGAGTTCCGATGGGATGCTGCGCGAGCAGGATGCGTTCGAGATCTCCCGTCGGCTGAACGCCGTGGATCCCGAGCGCGGCGACGTCGCTGTGCGAGCGGCAGGGGAGCGAGCGGCATCCCGAGGCGTCACGGGCCTGGTGGACTTCGACATGGCGTGGAACGCGGATGCCTGGCCGCGACGGGTGGCTGCTGGCTTCGCTTCGCATCGCGTCGAGTTCGCCGTGTACCCGTTCGATCTGACCCGCGCCATCGCGGCGGGCTTGAGGACAGGCGAACTCCACGAGGCACCGGACGCGCCGGAGGCCGGACGCGGTCTGGTGCACGTCGGACCGCTGAAGATCATCAGCGACGGATCGCTCGGAACGCGGACGGCAGCATGCTCGCACTCCTACCCTGGCGACCCCGAGAACTTCGGTGTCCTCACGGTTCCGCCGGCGGAGCTCACCGAGCTGCTGACGGTCGCGACAGGCGCGGGTCTCGCGGTCGCGGTGCATGCGATCGGTGATCGAGCCGTCACCGGGGCTCTCGATGCCTTCACCGTGTCGGGTGCCGTGGGGACGATCGAGCATGCCCAGCTCGTGCGGCACGCGGATCTGGCACGCTTCGGTCGCCTCGGCGTGATCGCGAGCGTCCAGCCGCAGCATGCACTGGACGACCGCGACCTCGTGGGGAAGCACTGGGCGGGGCAGACATCCATCGGGTATCCCCTCGGTGCTCTGCGTGACGCAGGGGTCGAGCTGAGGTTCGGCTCCGACGCCCCCGTCGCGCCTCTCGACCCGTGGCAGGCGATCGCCGCGGCTGTCACGCGTACCGATGATGATCGCGACCCGTGGCATCCCGAGGAGCGGCTCACGCGCGATCAGTCGCTCCAGGCGAGTGTGCGCACGGCCCTGCGGCCGGGCGAGATCGCCGACATCGTCCTGTGCGGGCTCGACCCGCTGACAGCCTCCGGTGCCGATCTGCGCGGTATGCCCGTCCTCGCCACGCTCGTGGCCGGGCGAATCACCCACGGCGCCTGACCTCGCGCCTCAACGAGAAAGGGGCACCGGGAGAACCCGGTGCCCCTTTCGACGTGATGCTTACGCGGCGATGTGCGACACGAGGAACCAGCGGTCCTTCTCGAGTCCGCGCATGATCTCGATGGCGACGTCCTGGCTGGTCAGGTCGACCTCGTCCAGGCCGTCGATCGCGGCCTTGGTGTCGACGAGGATCGCGTCGATGTCGGAGATGACCGCACGGACGAGCTCGTCAGACTGCGTGAAGCCGGCGGGGACCGAGGTCGCGCCGCCCTTCGCGGCGACCGCGCTGATGCGTGCGTCGATCGGGAGGCCCAGGGCCACGATGCGCTCTGCTGCCGTGTCGGCGAAGTCTCCGGCGTGAGCGACGATCGTGTCGAGAAGCTCGTGGACACCGACGAAGTTCGCGCCGCGGACGTGCCAGTGCGCCTGCTTTCCGTTGACCGTGAGAGCCTGAAGTCCGAGGACGACGGGCGAAAGGAACTGAGCCGCTGCAGCTGCCACGGTCGGGTCGCTGGCGGTGGTGGAAACGGTCTGTACCTTGCTCATCTTCGGCTCCTCTGAAGTGCTCTTCTCGTACCTGATGAAGACAACGCTACTCAGCTGAGAACATTCCGCAAGCAAGCGAAGGCTCGGCTTAGTGCCGCGGAATCACGCGGAAATCGGGGGAGGTGAGGGTAGTCTCGCCTCATGAGCATCGCAGCCGGAGCCTCCGTTCTCGCACTCCCGGGGAAGACTCCCTCGATCGCCGAAGACACCTTCGTCGCCGACGGCGCGCGCATCGTCGGCGACGTCTCGCTCGCAGCCGGCGCGAGCGTCTGGTACAACGCGGTCCTCCGCGGCGACTCGGCCGCCATCGTCATCGGCGAGGCGAGCAACGTGCAGGACAACGTCTCGCTGCATGTCGATGCCGGTCACCCCGTCGTCGTCGGGGCGAAGGTCTCCATCGGTCACAACGCGGTGGTCCACGGGTGCACGATCGGCGACGGGTCGCTCGTCGGCATGGGCGCCGTCATCCTCAGCGGTGCGGTCATCGGTGCCGGATGCCTCATCGCGGGCGGCGCGGTCGTGCTCGCGGGCACCGAGGCGCCCGATGGCTCGCTGGTGGCAGGGGTGCCTGCGAAGGTGCGCAGGATGCTCAGCGACGAAGAGAGAGCTGGACTGATCGCGAACGCGGACATCTATCTGGGACACCTCCGGACGCACGCCGAGGCGACGCCGATCTGACCAGGGTCGACCGGTAGGCTGGTGCTCACGGGGCGGTGGCCAAGCTGGTTAAGGCAGTGGGCTCATAACCCAACGATCGCGGGTTCAAGTCCCGCCCGCCCTACTCTCCGTGCACTCCGTCGCGGCGCCTCAGTGGGTCTTGGACGCGTCGGGTTGTCCAGCGGGCTCCAGGAGCTCGTCGACGAGAGTGATCCCGCCGCTCGAGTTCGCCGAGTGCGCCAGATCCTCGATCCATCGGCGGCTCAGCTCCGGTGCCTCGGTCTCGTCGAACACGAATCGGAGCGGAATGGACGGATGCAGCCAGACGGTCGAGCGCCCCTCGGACTGGCCTTCCTGGTGCTTCCAGGTCAGGGTGAAGCTCTCGTTACGGCGCAGCTTGGTGGCGACGACGACCTTGAGGTGGGCGAGCGCTCGGTCTTCGATCTGGATCGGCTCCGAGCCGCCGTAGTAGAGGGAACCCATACCTCGGAATCTATGACGCTCCGAGGCACCGACCCGACAGGACCGCCCCGGCGCGCGAGCGATGCGAACACTCTGTTCGCGTGGTGTCATCGACGGTGGGTCGCCGCTGTCACGGAGGGAAGCACGCCGAAGCTCTCGCGGTAGGCGACCGCGAATCGCGAGGGATGCGAGAATCCCCACTTCCGCGCGACAGCCGCGACGGTGCTCTGGGCACCGGAACGGAGATCACGGTGGGCGCCGTCGAGGCGCGCCCGCCTCAAGCACTCGGCCGGGGTCGTGTCGAGCGCACGCCGGAACGCGTACTGCAGCCCGCGGGTCGAGATGTGGACGGCTGATGCGACGTCGTCGACCGTGATCGGGCGATGCGCGTTCTCTGCGATGAAGTCCAGGGCCCGACGCACTGTCGCGGGCGCAGGGGTCGTCTGAGCGGGTCGATGCCTGTGCAGCCGGCCCGTCGTGGAGAAGGTGGCCAGAGTCGTCGCTGCGGCATGTCGGGCGAGCTCGCTCCTGAGCAAAGCGGTGTCACCGTCATCGTCATCGTCGAGAGACTCGGCGCTCTGCTCGAGGTACGCGAACATTCGAGACCACGCGTCGGCGGCGCGATCCGAACGCGGGGCGAGGTCGGCCACGTGCAGCGCCACGGTGTCGTCCCCGCTGATCTGCTGGGCGAGGCTCTGCAGGGAGGCGCGCTCGAAGATGAGCGCGGTGACCCTGGCCCCACGCTCCCACTGCGCGTGCACTCGAGGGCCGTCGGACAGCCAGGGGCGACTCGCGACGAGCTCGGACCGGTCGGAGCGCAACTGAGCATCGGGCCCCTCGACACGGCACGCGATGAACTGATCCTCGGGTTCGGCTGTCGTGCGGACCTTGGCCGCGAGGTCGTATCGAACCAGAGTCAACTCGCCGAGTTCGACGGACTTCCAGTCGAAGTAGAGGCGGTGGGGATCCACATCGTGCAGGACCGCCGAGGGCACGAACTGCTTCCAGGTGCTCTCGACGCGCGCGACATCAGCCGTTCGGAATCGCATCCGCGTCCACCCCCTCGGTGGTGCGGCGGACACGAACGGGCCACGTGCCGTCGAGGCGGTCTTCGGGATCGAGCCGACCGATGCGGATGAAGTATTCCGTCAGGCTTGCCGCCTGCGAGCGCGCCCAGCCCACCTGCCGCGTGTGCAGTTCTTCGAGTGTCTCCGGCAACACGAACTGGCGCGCCAGCGCCTGAGCCACGCGGCCCGCCGCGACAGCGTCTGCGGCGGCTTCGTGTGCGTCCTCGAGCTGCACCGCGTAGAGCGACGCGACGACCTGCAGGGTCCGCTTGCCGGGGCGGTATCGGTCGTACGCCTTGTCGATGACGAGGGGATCGATGATCGGTGCGGGATTCGTCAGCGCTTCGATGCCGTGGCGGTGGGCCTCGTGCGCCAGGAGCGAGAAATCGTACGCCGCGTTGTAGGCGACGACAGGGACACCCTGCGAGAGGAGCGAGCGCAGAGCTGCGGTCACCTGGCCCACCACCTCGCCCGCCGGACGCCCGAGACGCCGAGCCCGCTCGGTCGTCACCCCGTGAATCGCGGTCGCACCCTCGGGGATCGGGATCCCGGGATCGGCGAGCCAGTCGCGCGCTGCGATCTCGCGGCCGTCCGCGTCGAGAAGGCCGACGTGTGCGGTGACGACGCGATCGTTCTCGACATCGACCCCGGTGGTCTCGAGGTCGAAGACGCCGACGCGCGTGATCCAGTGCGGAAGCGGAGGAGCCGGGGGCATGGAAACACCGTAGATCGAGGTGCCGACATCCGTGCGAAGGCACACGGACAGCGTCGAGGAGCCGCCCATAGACTTGGTCCATGAGCGTCCCCTCTCCGTACTCCGATCGCCTTCGACGCCTCCCGGTCGAGCGCCGCGAGGTGGAGGTGCGCGAGGGTACGACGGTCTACTGGGAGTATGGCTCCGCAGACGCCGAGGTCACCGTCATCGCGGTGCACGGCTTCCGCGGCGATCACCACGGCCTCGAGTCCGTCCTCGCCTTCCTGCCGGAAGCGCGCGTCATCGCTCCCGATCTTCCGGGGTTCGGCGAGACGGCTCCGGTGCCGGGTCGTGCGTACGACCTGGCGGAGTACGTCGCATGGCTCACCGAGTTCGCGGCAGCCGTCGCCCCCGGTGCGGTCATCCTCGGACACTCCTTCGGCTCGATCGTCACGTCCGCCGCAGTCGCGGGCGGACTCGAGACCCCGCGTCTCATCCTGATCAACCCCATCGGCGCCCCGGCGCTGGAAGGGCCGAAGGGCATCATGACCCGTCTCGCGGTCATGTACTACGCCCTGGGCGCTCGGCTTCCCGAGAAGCTGGGCACCGCGCTGTTGCGCAACCGTCTGATCGTCCGGGTCATGAGCATCACGATGGCCAAGACCTCGGATCGTGAGCTCCGCCGATTCATCCATGACCAGCACGACACCTACTTCTCGCGCTTCGCCGACCGTGATGTGCTCCGGGATGCGTTCGTGGCGAGCGTGTCACACGATGTGAGCGAGTTCGCCGCCGCGATCGACGTGCCCACCTTGCTGGTCGCTGCGCAACGCGACGACATCACGCCGATCGAAGTGGAACGAGAGCTCGTGACGCGGTTCGACGACGGGACGTTGGTGGAGATCGCGCACGTCGGCCACCTGATCCACTATGAGACGCCCGCCGAAGCGGCGGGCGCCATCCGACGATTCCTCAGGATTCCCGCCGCGCGAGGCCGATGAGCCCCGCGACCCGGAACGGGATCACCTCGCCCATCGCAAGGGAGGTCTCGGTGCGCTCAACGCCGTCGATCGACAGGATGCGTGCATCCGTGTCGAACAGGTGGCGAGCGTCGCGGCACGCGACACGAGCGAGCAGGTCGATCGAGCCGCTGAGCCCGTGGGCCTGGACGACCTCCGGGATGCGAGCCAGCTCGTTGATGATGCGAGGCAACTCGGTCTGACGGACCCCGATGCTGACGAAGGCCTGCAGGGGGAATCCGAGGACGTCGGTGGAGAACGACCGCTCGTACGACATGAAGACGCCGGTCTGCTCGAGACGCGCCATACGCGCCTGGATGGTGTTCCGTGACAGCCCGAGATTCTCCGCCAGCGCGACGATCGTGACGCGAGGGTCATCGGCGAGAGCGGCGAGAAGTTCCAGATCGATGCGGTCAAGTCCGGCCATAGTGCCAAACGATAGCAGGGGCACCCCCGCCCGGATTGGGCAACATGCTCAAGCCGCTCCCGGTTGCTTGAGCGAGGTGATGAGCGGACGTACTCTCGAGTGAACCGGCGATGATGCCGGGGCCGCGCGTAGAACCCGTGACGACGGCCACTGATGAGGAGGACGATGATGTCACCGCAGATCACCCCGATCGCCGACACGGCACAGGATCTCGAACTCGCAGAGCGCATCCTCACGCCCGACGGCACGCGCATCGCGAACCCCCAGCTCGACGCGTTCGTCGACGACATCGACGCGGCGTCACTGCGCGCGCTGCACCGCGACATGGTCATCCTCCGCCGGATCGATGCCGAGGGCGTGGCGCTCCAGCGTCAGGGGCAGCTGGGCCTGTGGGCCCCGTGCCAGGGTCAGGAGGCGACGCAGATCGGCACCGCGAGGGCGCTCGCCCCTCAGGACTACGTCTTCCCCAGCTACCGGGAGACCGGCGTGATCTACGCGCGCGGCGCGAAGCCCGGCGACTATGTGCGCATGTGGCGTGGCGAGGAGGGCGCCGGGCACGACCCCGCGTCGCTCCGTGTGGCTCCGTTGCAGATCATCATCGGCGCGCAGACGCTGCATGCCGTCGGGTATGCGCTCGGGATCCGGCACGACGGAGCAGACGAGGTCGCCGTCACCTACTTCGGCGATGGCGCGACCAGCCAGGGAGACGTCAACGAGGCGATGATCTTCGCGTCGTCGTATCAGGCGCCCGTCGTCTTCGTCTGCCAGAACAACCACTGGGCCATCTCGGAGCCCGTGTCGGTGCAGTCGCAGTACCCGATCGCCGGCCGCGCTCCCGGCTTCGGCATTCCGAGCCTTCGGGTCGACGGCAACGACGTCCTCGCCTGCATGGCCGCGATGCGCTGGGCGCTCGCACATGCACGTTCGGGCAAGGGCCCCGCATACATCGAGGCCGTGACGTATCGGATGGGACCCCACACGACGGCCGATGACCCGACCCGCTACCGCAAGGACGACGAGCTCGACGCCTGGCGCCGTCGCGACCCGATCACCCGCCTGGAGGCGCACCTTCGCGCACTCGGCGAGCTCAGCGAGGACCACATGGCCGAGACACAGGCCGCCGCCGACGTCGTCGCCCGCGAGATGCGCGCCGAGTGCCTGGGCATGGTCACCCGGCCGCCGCTCTCCGTGTTCGACGGCGTCTACGCCGAGCCGCACACGGGGCTCGACCGTCAGCGCGGCGAGTACGCCGCATACCTCGCATCCTTCGAAGGCGAGGCGTGAACGTGACCGAACTCACTCTCGGAAAGGCCCTGGGCGCCGGTCTCCGCCAGGCGATGCGCGACGATGAGAAGGTCGTCCTGCTCGGAGAGGACATCGGAAAGCTCGGCGGAGTGTTCCGCATCACCGACGGGCTGCTCGATGAATTCGGAGCCTCGCGCGTGATCGACACCCCGCTCGCGGAGTCGGGCATCGTCGGCACTGCCGTCGGACTCGCCTTCCGCGGATACCGTCCGGTCGTCGAGATCCAGTTCGACGGATTCGTCTATCCGGCGTTCGACCAGATCGTCGCCCAGGTCGCGAAGCTCCACTACCGCACGCAGGGCCGCGTGAAGATGCCGATCACGATCCGCATCCCGTGGGCGGGAGGAATCGGTGCGGCGGAGCACCACTCCGAGTCGCCGGAGGCCTACTTCGTGCACACGGCGGGACTCCGCGTGATCGCGGTGTCGAATCCCGAGGACGCCTATCGGAGCCTGCGCCAGGCGATCGCCTCCGACGACCCGGTGATCTTCTTCGAGCCGAAGCGGCTGTACCACCACAAGGGCGACGTCGACCTCGACGCCCCGCTGGCGGACGCCGCGCCCATGGGCCTCGCCCGTGTCGTCCGGTCGGGCACGGATGCGACTCTGATCACGTACGGCGCCATGGTCTCCACGGCGCTGCAGGCAGCAGAGGCCGCCGAGGACGAGGGGACCTCCCTGGAGGTCATCGACCTGCGGTCGCTCTCGCCCGTCGACTACGACACGATCGCGACGTCCGTCCGCAAGACGGGGCGCGTGGTGGTGGCTCACGAGGCGTCGCGCGAGGCCGGCATGGCGGCGGAGGTCATCGCGAGCATCACCGAGCTGTGTTTCGAGTACCTCGAATCCGCGCCTCTCCGGGTCACTGGGCACGACGTGCCGTACCCGCCCGCGAAGCTCGAGAAGTACCATCTGCCGGATCTCGATCGTCTGCTCGACGCGGTCGACCGCGTGCTCGACCGCCCGAACAGTCTGACGGGAGCCGACGCATGATCGCCGAGTTCCGACTGCCCGACCTCGGTGAGGGACTGACCGAGGCGGAGGTCATCCAGTGGCTGGTCGCACCGGGCGACGCGGTGGCGCTGAACCAGACGCTCGCCGAGGTCGAGACCGCCAAGGCCGTGGTCGAACTGCCCTCGCCATACGAGGGCGTCGTGTCGACACTGCACGCAGAGGCAGGGGAGACCGTCGCGGTCGGCTCGCCGCTGATCGCCTTCGATGTGGAGGGAGCCGAGGAAGCCCCTGCCGTGAATTCGCCCGCAGAGGAGAAGGCGCAGCCCAACCTCGTCGGGTACGGCGCCGCGCCGTCGGCATCCGGTCGTCCGGCTCGCCGCGCACGGCGGGCGGGAGGTTCGACGCCGGCGACCGACACCGCGGTCCTCGAAGCGGCACCGCACGACGCATCTCCGACCGTGAGCGTCGAGACGGTCGTCGAACGTCCCCGCTCGACCCCGCCCGTGCGGGCTCACGCGAAGCGTCTGGGAATCGATCTCGTCCTGGTGGCCGCTTCGGTGGGCGACCGCGTCATCCGGCGCGACGACATCGACGAATATGCGGCGCGCACCGGCATCGGCTCCGCGGAGACCGCCCCTCCGACGGATGTGCCCGCTCCCGAGCTCGCGGCGCCGCCGCACGAGGCAGTGCGCGAGACCCGGATCCCGATCCGCGGGGTGCGCAAGCACACGGCGGCCGCGATGGTCGAGAGTGCGTTCACGGCGCCACACGTGACGGTGTTCCACACCGTGGACGTCACAGCCACGATGGATCTCCTCGCGTCACTCAAAGAGGATCGGGCACTGTCAGCGCACCGGATCGGGCCGCTCGCCGTCGTCGCCAAGGCCGTGTGTCTGGCGCTGGGGCGGACACCGGGCCTGAACGCCCGATGGGACGAGTCCGCGGGAGAGATCGTCCGGTACCACTACGTCGACCTCGGTATCGCGGCGGCGACCGAACGCGGTCTCATCGTGCCGAACATCCGCGACGCCGAGGTGCTCACCCTCCCGGGCCTCGCAGACGCGCTTCGTTCCCTCGCCGAGACGGCGCGTGCGGGGAGGACATCGCCCGCTGAGCTGTCGGGAGGCACGTTCTCGATCTCGAACATCGGTGTGTTCGGGATCGATGCCGGCACACCGATCCTGCCACCGGGGCAGTCCGGCATCCTCGCGGTGGGCGCGGTCAGACGTCAGCCGTGGGAGTACCGCGGCGAGATCGCGCTGCGCCAGGTGATGACGCTCAGTCTGTCGTTCGACCACCGTCTCGTCGACGGAGCGGAGGGAGCGACGTTCCTCAAGGACGTGGCCGACGTGCTGGAGGAGCCCGGGCGCGCGATGCTGCTCAGATAGCCGCGCGAAGCGCCGACTCCGCCATCGCGGCGAGCACTGTCGCGGTGGCGGAGCGCTGGCGGGCGGCCGCACGGGTGCTGTGCGGGGTGGAGTTGATGAGCCCGAAGCACGCCTGCACGCGCAACCGCAGCTCGTCGGCATCGGCCTCGACGAGCGGGGCCAGCGTGCTGATCCACAGCTCGATGTAGGCGCGCTGCAGACGCCGCACCTCCGCGTGGTCGCGGGCGTCGAGCTGGGCCACGTCCCTGTCGTGCACGCGGATCACGTCGGCGTGTCCGAGCGCGAAATCCACGTGGAAGGCGACGAGCGCGCGCATCCGTTCCTCGGGGGTCGATCCTTCGGCGGCGACGCGGGTTCCGCCGGCGACGAGGTCGTCGCTGACCTTGACGAGGACGGCCCCGAGCAGCGCCTGCTTCCCTGCGAAATGGCGGTAGACAGCGGGACCGGACACCCCGACGGCTGCGCCGATGTCTTCGAGGCTCACGCCGTTGTACCCGCTGTCGGCGAAGAGTCGTGCAGCTTCTCGGAGGATCGCGTCGGAGCGCTCTGCCTTGGCGCGGTCTCGCGCGGTGACGGGGCTTGTCATCTCAGTTAATCCTCGCTAACCTGATGCAATCGGTTAGTGAACACTAACCGAGAACGCATCGAGTGCGCCAGAGCGAAGTCGCAGGCGCCACGTGGGTCGAGGAGGACAACACGATGCCCGCAACCCAGCAGTCTCTCGCTGCCGAGCTGCACCACCGACTGACGGTCGTCGCTCAGGGTGGGCCGCAAGCCTCTCGCGACCGTCATGTCGCGCGCGGAAAGCTCCTGCCGCGTGAGCGCGTGGCCCGGCTCCTCGATGAGGGGAGCCCCTTCGTCGAGATCGCTCCGCTGGCGGCCGACGGTCTGTACGGGGGAGAAGCACCCGCGGCAGGCGTGATCGCAGGCATCGGCCTCGTGCACGGGCGGCACGTGATGGTCGTCTGCAACGACGCCACGGTCAAGGGTGGCACCTACTACCCCCTGACGGTGAAGAAGCACCTGCGCGCGCAGGAGATCGCCCTGGAGAACCGTCTGCCCTGCCTGTATCTGGTCGACTCGGGCGGGGCCTTCCTCCCCAAGCAGGATGAGGTGTTCCCCGACCGCGAGCACTTCGGTCGGATCTTCTTCAACCAGGCCCGCATGTCGGCCGAGGGCATCCCACAGCTCGCGGCCGTCCTCGGCTCGTGCACGGCGGGCGGGGCGTACGTCCCCGCGATGAGCGACGAGACCGTGATCGTCCGAGACCAGGGCACGATCTTCCTCGGCGGCCCGCCCCTCGTGAAAGCGGCGATCGGCGAGGTCGTGTCGGCCGAGGAGCTCGGCGGCGGCGAGCTGCATGCCCGACGCAGCGGCGTCGTCGACCACCTCGCAGAGGACGACGAGCACGCCCTGGAGATCCTGCGCGACATCGTCGCCACGCTTCCGGCTCCACAGCTGCCCGCCTGGGAGGTGCACGACAGCCGTGCGCCCGCGGAGCTCGGATCGCTCTACGACGTCGTCCCGGTCGACGTCAACGCGGCTTACGACGTGCACGAGGTCATCGATCGCCTGATCGACGCCGACAGCTTGCGTGAGTTCAAGGCGGAGTACGGGAAGACCCTCGTCACCGGGTTCGCCAGGCTCCACGGCCACCCGGTGGGGATCGTCGCGAACAACGGAGTCCTCTTCAGCGAATCGGCGCTCAAAGGGGCGCACTTCATCGAACTCTGCGATCAGCGCGGCATCCCGCTGCTGTTCCTGCAGAACATCACGGGTTTCATGGTCGGATCGGATGCCGAGGCCGGCGGGATCGCGAAGGACGGCGCGAAGATGGTGACGGCCGTGGCGAGTACGCGGGTGCCCAAGCTCACGGTGATCATCGGTGGATCCTTCGGCGCGGGCAACTACTCGATGTGCGGCAGGGCCTACTCTCCGCGCTTCCTCTGGACCTGGCCGGCCAGCAGGATCTCCGTGATGGGCGGTGCGCAGGCAGCGTCCGTGCTCTCCACCGTCAAGAGCGACCAGCTCGCCTCCCGGGGTGAAGACTGGAGTTCTGAGGAGCGGGCATCATTCGAGACGCCGATTCGCGAGCAGTACGAGACGCAGGGCGAGCCGTACTATGCGACCGCCCGACTGTGGGACGACGGAATCATCGACCCCGCCGAGACCCGCGATCTCCTCGGCCTCGCTCTCGACGTGGTCGCCCGCAGCCCACTGCCCGAACCCCGCTTCGGCCTCTTCCGGATGTGACCGCGATGACCATGCAGACCATCCAGCGATTCGACGCGGTCCTCGTCGCGAACAGGGGCGAGATCGCGCGCCGGATCATCCGGACCCTCCGTGCCCTCGGCATCCGCAGCATCGCGGTCTACAGCGATGCGGATGCGGATGCGCCGCATGTGCGGGAGGCCGACGATGCCGTGCGGATCGGCGTCGCTCCCGCTGCCGAGTCCTACCTCGACATCGACGCCGTGCTCGGTGCCGCGCGCGCCAGCGGGGCTCAGGCCATCCATCCCGGATACGGGTTCCTCTCCGAGAGCGTGGGCCTCGCAGAAGCCTGCGCAGAGAGCGGCATCGTCTTCATCGGTCCGTCGGTCGACGCTCTGCAGATCATGGGAGACAAGGCGAAGGCGCGGGATCACGTGATGCGATCCGGCGTGCCGGTGGTTCCCGGATTCGACGCCCGGGGGCTGTCCGACGCGGAGATCGCCGAAGAGGCCACAGCCGTCGGATTCCCGCTGCTGGTGAAGCCGAGCGCCGGAGGCGGCGGCAAAGGGATGGAGGTCGTCGCCGGTGCGACGGCGCTCAGCTCGGCGCTTGCGTCGGCCCGACGGGTCGCGTCATCGGCGTTCGGCGATGACGCCCTCATCCTCGAGCGACTCATCCGGCGTCCGCGTCACATCGAGGTCCAAGTGTTCGGCGACGTCCATGGCACGGTGATCGCACTCGGCGAGCGCGAGTGCACGCTCCAGCGTCGACACCAGAAGGTCATCGAGGAGGCACCGTCTGCAGGCATACCGGAGGCGACGAGGAGTCGTCTTATGGATGCGGCGATCCAGGCCGCCGAGAGCGTGCGTTACGTCGGCGCGGGCACGGTGGAGTTCCTCATCGACGCGGACGAGCCGGACGACGTCTTCTTCATCGAGATGAACACGCGTCTGCAGGTCGAGCACCCCGTCACCGAGGAGGTGACCGGACTCGACCTCGTGGCCCTGCAGATCGAGGTCGCCGCGGGAGGGCGCCTCGGAGAGGCTCCGCCGGTACGCGGCCACGCGGTCGAGGCGCGCGTGTACGCGGAGTCGCCCGAACGGGGGTTCCTGCCGTCCACGGGTCGCGTGCTGCTGTTCGAGCCGCCACAGGGGGTGCGCGTGGACGCGGCGGTCGAGACGGGCTCCGAGGTCACAGGGTTCTACGACCCGATGATCGCGAAGGTCATCGCCGTCGCCGCCGACAGGGCCACAGCTCTCCGTCGCCTCGACGAGGCACTGAGACGGACCGTCGTGCTCGGGGTCGACACGAACATCGCCTTCCTGCGCACGCTGTGCCAGGACGAGCGTGTGGTGGCCGGAGATCTCGACACGGGGCTGATCGAGACCCTTCTCCCTCTGCAGGTCGTCCAGCCGACGGCGTCGATGCTGGCCGTCGCGGGAGACCTGACCCGGAGCGACGCCGCCTCGGGGGCGGGTGCACAGATCACGCGCCGCGCCGGCGCGGTGTGGAGCGCTGTCGGCGCTGGCGCGTCCCGCGAGGCCGCATTCCTCACCGATCAGGACGAGATCCTCTTCGCGCCGGAAGCGCATGACCCACACGGACCGGGCGTCGCGGTCGCCACCGACGGCGACGGCGCGGTCTGGGCGAGCGAGGACGGTCGCACGGCACGACTGCGCCCGGTCGATCGCCGCCAGCGCATGCAGCGACGCCTGCTGGCACGTGATGAGCGAGCCGAGGCGACCGGCCCCGAGGCCCGCGCCCCGATGCCGGGCAGCATCGTCGCCGTGCACGTGGCCGACGGCGACTCGGTGACGGCGGGCACGCCGATCGTCTCGATCGAGGCGATGAAGATGGAGCACCCCGTGCTCGCCCCGCACGACGGGGTCGTGAGCCTGCTGGTCGCCGTGGGCGACCAGGTGCGGCGTGACCAGCCGGTCGCCCGCGTGACGACGGAGGAGAACCGATGATGCAGGATCTGACAGACGAGGAGCGCGAACTCGCAACGATGGTGCGCGACTTCGCCGACAGCGTCGTCGCACCGCAGTCGTACGAAGCCGACCGCACGCACACGCTCTCGATGGACGTCGTGGGGCAGATGGGTGACCTCGGTCTGTTCGGGTTGCCGTTTCCCGAGGAGTACGGCGGGCAGGGTGGCGACTACATGGCCCTGGGCATCGCGATCGAGGCTCTCGGTCGGGTCGACCAGTCGATCGCGATCACCCTCGAAGCCGGCGTGAGTCTCGGCGCGATGCCGGTGTTCCGATTCGGAACCGAGGAGCAGAAGCAGGAGTATCTCCCCGATCTGCTCAGCGGGCGCGCGTTGGCCGGATTCGGTCTGACAGAGCCCGAGGCCGGCAGCGACGCGGGCGCGACTCGCACGACGGCGCGCCTCGACGGGGGAGAGTGGGTGATCGACGGATCGAAGCAGTTCATCACCAACTCCGGGACGCCCATCACCCGATTCGTGACGGTCACCGCCGTCACCGGCAACGAAGGCGGACGCAAGGAGATCTCCACGATCATCGTCGCCAACGGCACGCCGGGGTTCACTGTGGAGGCTCCCTACGACAAGGTCGGATGGAACGCCTCCGACACGCATCCGCTGACCTTCGACGGTGCACGAGTGCCGGCGGGGAACCTCCTCGGAGCGCGGGGGAGCGGCTTCCGCAACTTCCTCAGCATCCTGGATGAGGGGCGGATCGCGATCGCCGCGCTCTCGACGGGTGCGGCGGAGGGATGCCTCGAGGCGGCCGTCGACTACGCGAAGAGCCGCACGATCTTCGGAAGCGCGCTCAGCACACGTCAGAACGCCCAGTTCACCCTGGCGCGGATGCGCGCGCGGGTGCACACTGCTCGGCTCGCCTGGCATCATGCGGCGAGGCTGCGGGACAGCGGACTCCCGTTCGCGGAGCAGGCCGCCATCGCCAAACTCGTCGCAGGCGAAGCCGCGATGGACAACGCGAGGGATGCGACCCAGATCTTCGGTGGCAACGGATTCATGAACGAGTTCCCCGTGGCGCGCCACTACCGGGACTCGAAGATCCTCGAGATCGGCGAGGGCACCACGGAGGTCCAGCTGCTCGTGATCGCGCGGGGCCTCGGGCTCGCCGGGTAGCGTGGCAGCATGCGACCTTCCTATCGACCGAGGGGGCGACAGTGACCGCACGCGACATCATCCAGCGGGGCCTCTACTTCGAGGAGTTCGTCCTCGATGCCCGCTACCTGCACCGTCCAGGGCGCACGGCCACCGAGGCCGACAACGTGCTGTTCACGACGCTGACGATGAACACGCAGGCGCTGCATCTCGATGCGGCGTTCGCTGACGCGCAGGCGCCGTTCGGCGCGCGCCTGATCAACTCGATGTGGACGCTGTCGACGATGGTCGGCGCATCCGTGGCCCAACTCACCCAGGGAACCCTCGTGGCGCAGCTCGGCTTCGGCGACGTCACGTTCCCGCACCCGCTGTTCGCGGGCGACACCCTCTACACGGAGAGCCTGATCACCGACAGGCGACTGTCTGCCTCGCGTCCAGGACAGGGGATCGTGACCATCGCTCACACCGGGCGCAACCAGGACGAGACCGTCGTCGCCACGGCGACGCGGTCGGTGCTCGTGCATTGCCTGCCTGACGGGGGAGCCCGATGACCTTCGAACTCGGACCGGCACTGCTGTTCTGTCCGGCTGATCGCCCCGAGCGTTTCCGCGGCGCGCTGGAGAAAGCGGATGCCGTCATCCTCGACCTCGAGGACGCCGTGCTCGCGGACGCGAAGGCGACTGCTCGGGGCAACCTCATCGATGCCGATCTCGATCCCGATCGGGTGGTCGTCCGTGTCAACCCGCCGGGGTCCGATGCGTTCGCATCAGATCTGGCGACGCTCTCGCAGACGGACTTCCGCACCGTCATGGTCGCCAAGACCGAGAGTCCCGAGAGCCTGGCCGCCTTCGACGAGAGGTTCTCGCTGATCGCACTGTGCGAGACGGCACGCGGCGTGCACGCAGCGGACCGGATCGCGGCCCATCCGCAGATCGTGGCGATGATGTGGGGTGCGGAGGATCTCGTCGCATCTCTCGGAGGGACCTCGAGCCGCCTCGCCACCGGTGGCTATCGCGACATCGCGCGCTATGCGAGGTCGCGCGTGCTCCTCGAGGCCGGCGCGCAGGGCAAGGGAGCGATCGACGCCGTGCACATCGACATCGACGATCTCGACGGTCTCACCACGGAGGCGGAGGATGCTGCGGCATCGGGCTTCGCCGCGACCGCCTGCATCCATCCGAGCCAGGTCTCGGTGATCCGTGAGGCCTATGCGCCCACCGAGGCTGCTCTCCTGTGGGCACGGTCCGTGCTCACAGCGGCCGAGTCCGAGCGCGGTGTGTTCCGTTTCGAAGGGCGGATGATCGATGAGCCGGTTCTTCGGCACGCACGCTCGGTGCTCGCCCGAGCGCGCTGAGTCGGTTCGGAGCGAGGCCGATCTCGGTCAGCGGGTCAGATCAGGACGGACTGGTCCAGCAGGCGCAGCATCCCCGGAGACGCCTCGAAGCGATGCGCGGACCCGTTGACGATCGGGTCGCCGTCGCGGGGGAGAGTGCCCCCGGAGACGTGAGCGATCAGCGAGCGGATCACGCCGCCGTGGGCCACGACGATCACCGATTCCGCGAGGGGAGTCGAGCGTCGACGGGAATCACGGGCGATCGCGTCGAGAGCGCCCATCGAACGCTCCGCGACCTCTTCGAGCGTCTCCGCACCGGGGACCGGAGACTGCCAGTCACCGTAGGTCTGCATGTACTCGGAGACGAGCATCCCCTCGCCCTCTCCGAACTCGCGCTCGCGGATGTCGGGCACGAGCACAGGCGCGCCGAGACCGAGCTGCGCTGCGATGATCTCCGCCGTCTCACGCGCCCGCGCGAGCGGGCTGCTGTAGATCGCGTGGTGCGTGGTTCCTTCGAGGCGCTCGGCCGCGGTGCGTGCGTCTGCACGACCCCTCTCGTTCAGGGGGATGTCCGTCGAACCCTGGATCCGCCGAGCGAGGTTCCAGTCGGTCTGACCGTGACGGACGAGGGTGAGCAGGGTCATTCGAGAAGCTCCTGGATGGCGGGGAGCACGTCGCTGGTGCCTGCGGCGATGGTGACATCGGCCCAGACATCCGCGCGCGTGGGCTCGCGGTTGACGATGATGAGGGGGATGCTGCGACGCCGCGCCCGTTCGACGAGACGGACCCCCGAGTTGACGACGAGCGAGGACCCGGCGACGATCATCGCATCACTCGCACGGAGCAGGGACTCGGCGGCCTTGAAACGGTCCTGAGGGACGTATTCGCCGAAGAACACCACGTCCGGCTTGAGCATCCCGCCGCACACTGTGCAGACGGGGACGATGAAGCCGTCGGTGCTCTCGGGCAGCACGTCGCCGTCGGGGGCCAGTGCGACGTTCTCCGGCACCGAGATCCACGGGTTGCGCTCTTCGATCTGCGCCGCGATGTCTCGACGATCGAACACCTGCCCGCACTTCAGACAGAGCACACGGCGCATCGTGCCGTGCACCTCGATCACGTGCGAGCTGCCCGCACGGAGGTGAAGTCCGTCGACGTTCTGTGTGATGACGCCACTGACGTGGCCGGAGGACTCCATCGCCGCGAGCGTGACGTGCCCGGGGTTCGGGTCGGCTCTGGCGAACGCGCGCCATCCGAGGTGCCCGCCGACCCAGTAGCGGCGCCGAGCGGCTTCATCGGCCAGATACCGCTGGATGGTCATGGGGTCGGACCGGTTGCGGGATCCCTCGCCGCGATAAGCCGGGATGCCGGAGTCGGTGGAGATGCCTGCTCCCGTGAGCAACGCGATCCTGCGACCCCGAAGGAGTTCGGCGGTGCGAGCGATGGTGGCCGACAACTCGACCGGACTCGATGTGCTCACAGGACCTCCTCCTGGGAGTCTACGGCGTGCGGTGAGGGCCACGCTTCGCAGTCGTTCGCGGAACGCGCCGAGCGAGCGATGGCAGACTGGGGCGCGTGGAACTGCTGCGCGTGACGAACCCCGACGATCGACGACTCGACGACTACCGGGGGCTCACCGACACGGCGCTGCGAACGGTGAAGGAGCCGGAAGGCGGGCTCTACATCGCCGAATCCACGAAGGTGATCGCCCGGGCTGTCGCGGCGGGACACCGTCCTCGCTCCGTCCTCGTGCAGGAGCGTCGCATCGACGACATCCGAGCGATCGTCGGCGATCTGGACGTGCCGGTGTACGTCGTCCCCGACGAGGTCGCCGAATCGGTGACCGGCTTCGCGGTGCATCGCGGCACGATCGCGTCGATGCATCGACCCGAGCTGCCGCCCGTCCGTGAGGTGATCGACGGAGCGACCCTGGTCCTGATCCTCGAGAACGTCGGAGACCACACGAACGTCGGTGCGGCGTTCCGTGCGGCCGCGGGACTCGGAGCGGATGCCGTGCTGGTGTCGCCCGGGGGAGCGGACCCGCTGTACCGACGCAGCGTGCGCGTCAGCATGGGGACCGTGTTCCAGGTTCCGTGGACCCGCATCACCGACTGGGACACGGCGATCGCGGATCTCCACGGCGCGGGTTTCGACGTCGCCGCGCTGGCATTGCGCGACGATGCGGTGACGCTCGACACGTACGCCGCGCAGCGCCCGGAGCGTGTCGCGCTCGTGATGGGGTCAGAGGGCGACGGGCTCTCGCGCACGGCACTCGAGAAGGCGGACACCGTCGTGACGATCCCGATGGCCGGAGGCGTCGACTCCCTGAACGTGGCGTCTGCGGCGGCGGTGGCGCTGTGGGCACTCCGCTCGAACTGATCGGCTGACCCGCTGATCATCCGACCCGCAGCCCCGGTCGTCAGTCGAGCTCGGGGAAGACGACCGGCGACGGCTCCGGTCGCTTCGCCATGATGTGATCCCCTGACGACTCGTGGCGCAGACGCCGCAGGACCCAGGGAACGAGGTGCTCGCGCGCCCAACCGAGATCTTCGGAGCGCGCCTCGCGCCAGGTGCGGATCGGGATCGTCCCGGGCTGCATGGCCTCGAGGTCGTTGGGGACGTTGAGCGCGCGCAGAGCCATCCGCGCGACTTCGTGGTGGCCGAGCGGGTTGTAGTGAAGGCGGTCGTCGTCGAAGAAGCGCATGTCCTGCACGACCTTGAGCGCCCACTGGTCCGCGACGATGCAGTCGTGTCGCTCGGCGATCGCCCGGATGTTCTCGTTGTAGATCGCGACCTTGCCTCGGAAGGCGCGGAAGACCGGAGTGAATGCGGTGTCGACTCCGGTGAAGAGGAGTACTGCTGCCCCCGTGGACGACAGACGGGCGACCGCATCCTCGAGCTGGACGGCGATGGCATCCGGATCGGTGCCGGGACGGATCACGTCGTTCCCCCCGGCGCAGATCGAGATCAGATCAGGATGCAGGGCGATCGCCGGCTCGATCTGGTCCTGCACGATCTGGGCGATCAGCTTGCCGCGCACGGCGAGGTTCGCATAGGCGAAGTCGTCGACCTGCTGCGACAGCACTTCGGCCACCCGGTCGGCCCACCCGCGGTGACTCCCGGGATGCGAGGGATCGGGATCGCCGATCCCCTCGGTGAACGAGTCGCCGATGGCGACGAAGCGGCGCCACGGGTGCGCGCTGGCATTGTCGGTCTGCGGGGTTCGGGTCGAATCCTGGTCTGTCATCCAGCTCTCCTTCGCGAACGGACGCGGCCCGTCATGGCGACCGCGCAGTGACCGAGCCTACTCGGATGCGCAGGCCGGCGGCGAGGACGCGCGCGGGCGTCACCATGATCGCGCCGAGTGTCGGCGGCAGCGATTATCGTTGTCTCGATGCTCTCTCCGTCCTTTCCTCAGCGCGCCCCCTGGGGTACCGCGAACAAGCTGCGCGCATGGCAGCAGGAAGCTCTCGAGCAGTACTTCCAAGCCGACCAGCGCGACTTCCTCGTGGCGGCGACACCCGGCGCCGGAAAGACGACGTTCGCCCTCACGCTCGCGGTCGAGCTCATGCGCATGGGCGAGGTCAACCGCATCATCGTGGTCGCCCCGACGGAGCACCTCAAGACGCAGTGGGCCGATGCCGCCGCACGCGTGCACATCCGACTCGACCCGCGGTTCCGGAACAGCGACTGGGCACCCGCCCGGCACTATCACGGCGCCGTGGTGACGTACGCGCAGGTCGCTGCGAAGTCGTCCGTCCACCGGCACCTCACGGAGGACGCGAAGACGCTCGTGGTCCTCGACGAGGTGCATCACGGCGGGGACGCGCTCAGCTGGGGCGACGCGATCCGCGATGCCTACGGGCCCGCGAAGCGGCGGCTGCTCCTCTCCGGTACGCCGTTCCGCAGCGACACGGCGCCCATCCCGTTCGTCGAGTACCACCCCGACGAATCAGGTGCGCGCATCTCTCGCACCGACTACAACTACGGCTACGGCCGGGCGCTGGCGGACGGCGTCGTGCGACCGGTGCTGTTCCACATGTACGCCGGCAAGATGCGGTGGCGCACGAGCACCGGCGATGAGCTCGAGACGCATCTGGGGCAGGACAACACGAAAGACGTCACATCTCAGGCGTGGCGCACGGCTCTCGACCCCGAGGGCGAGTGGATGCCGGCGGTGCTGTCGGCGGCGGACCGCCGCCTGACCGAGATCCGCAACCATGTGCCGGACGCCGGGGGGCTCGTCCTCGCCACGGACCAGACGGTCGCGAGGGCGTACGCGAAGATCCTCCACAGCATCACCGGTCAGCGGCCCACGGTCGTCCTGTCCGACGACGCGACGGCCTCCGAGCGCATCGAGAAGTTCAGCGCGAGCGAGGATCGCTGGATGGTCGCGGTACGCATGGTGTCCGAGGGGGTCGACGTCCCTCGTCTCGCCGTCGGCGTGTACGCGACCTCGTCCTCGACTCCGCTCTTCTTCGCCCAGGCGATCGGCCGCTTCGTGCGTGCGCGGCGTCGCGGCGAGGCGGCGAGTGTGTTCCTGCCCCAGGTCCCGGTGCTCATGGGGCTCGCGAACGAGATGGACAAGCAGCGCGAACACGCGCTCGACCGTCAGTCGAAAGACGACGACGGCCTCGAGGACTCGCTGCTCGAGTCTGCGAACCGCGAGGAGGAGACCTCTGACGCGCTGACCCAGGAGTTCAGCTACCAGGCGCTGTCGTCGGTGGCTCACTTCGATCGCGTCGTGTTCGAGGGGCAGGAGTTCGGACAGCTCGCCGAACCGGGGACGCCCGAAGAGGAGGAGTTCATCGGGTTCCCCGGACTCCTCGAGCCGGAGCACGTGCACGAGCTGCTCATGCAGCGCCAGGCTCGGCAGTCGCGTCTTCGTGAGGTGCGCGAGGCCGAGGCAGGGCCTGCAGAGACGACGACGCTTCCGGCGCCCCTGCATCGCACGCTGCGCGAACAGCGGCAGCTTCTGAACAGTCTCGTGGGGCTGTATGCGAGGCAGAAGGGCGAGCCGCACGGGTCCGTCCACGCGGAGCTCCGTCGTATCTGCGGGGGGCCCGCCGTCGCCCAGGCGACCGTCACCCAGTTGCAGTCGCGCATCGAAGTCCTGCGCAAGCGCGTCCGCACCTGACGGCGGCCGTCGCGGGCCGGAAAAGGCCCGGTTCGGAATCCCGAAAAGCTGGCAATCGCTGCATCCCTGGCGTTGAGAGCGTCACGCGAAGCTAGCGTTGAACGGTTGCCCCGCCCGGGGATCCCTCGATCAGGAGACTTCATGACAGCCCCTGCTGCCGCCGAGCCCACCGCCGCCGATCGCCGCCGCTGGGCGCGCTACCTCGTCGAAGAACGAGCCGAAGGTCGCGTGTATCAGAACCTCGCGAGTCGTCGCACCGGAGAGGAGAAGGAGATCCTGCTCCGCCTCGCCGATGCGGAGCGCCGCCACGAACAGCACTGGCTCGACCTGCTCGGCGACGAGCCGGCACGTCTGCCGCGTGCCGGAGTCCGCTCCCGGCTGCTCGGGTGGATGGCGGGCCGTTTCGGGTCGATCTTCGTGCTCGCACTCGCGCAGAGCGCCGAGGCCCGCTCGCCCTACGACTCCGAGCAGTACGCGACACCGGCGATGCGCGCCGACGAGAAGGTGCACTACGAGGTGGTGCGAGGTCTCGCCGCGCGCGGCAGAAGGCGTCTGTCCGGGTCGTTCCGCGCCGCGGTGTTCGGAGCGAACGACGGCCTCGTCAGCAACCTCGCCCTTGTGCTCGGCATCGGCGCGACCGGAGTGAGCTCGGGTTTCGTCCTGTTCAGCGGTATCGCCGGGCTGCTCGCCGGGGCGCTGTCGATGGGGGCGGGGGAGTTCGTCTCCGTCAGATCCCAGCGGGAGCTGCTGGCGGCGACCGAGGCCAACGAGGACGCCGCTGCCTCCGCCGCCGACCTCGACATCGATGAGAACGAGCTCGCGCTCGTCTACCGCGCGCGTGGGATCGGTCCGGACGAGGCGCTCGAACGTGCGCGAAGGATCGTCTCTGCAGCGCGGGCGGGCGTGGAGCGGACCGCGACCGGTCCGGTCACCGTGCACGCGCATGCGGGCGACGATCACGAGATCGTCGGAAGCGACTGGACCGCAGCGATCTCGAGCTTCCTGCTGTTCGCCTCCGGAGCGATCATCCCGGTGCTGCCCTGGATCTTCGGCCTCGACGGGGCCACGGCGGTCATCGTCGCACTCGTGCTCGTCGGGGTCGCGCTGCTGACCACCGGCGCCATGGTCGGAATCCTGTCGGGTGGGCCGCCCCTCCGGCGCGCGCTTCGCCAGCTGGCCATCGGCTTCGGCGCGGCGGCGATCACATACGTGCTCGGCCTGGTGTTCGGGGTGGGAGCCGTCTGAGGCGCGGTGACGCGTGATCTGACGCAGCAACAGGGGGCGGTTCTTCGCACGGAGATCCGCCTCTTGTCGCATCCGGAACGGGTTCGTCTTCGGATACGAAGAAGGCCCCGGATATCCTGAAGATATCCGGGGCCTGTCTGTGCGCGGAGGGGGACTTGAACCCCCACGCCCTTACGGGCACTACGACCTCAACGTAGCGCGTCTACCATTCCGCCACCCGCGCAGGTGTTGGATGTTCGTTGCCGAACGAAGATTTACATTAGCACGAGCTTCGAGGCTCCCTGAAACCGGCCGTGACGCCCGGGCGCGCCACGGCGTTTCGCTAGCCTGAGCACATGACCGATCCCTCCCTTCCCGAGGTCGTCCGCATCGCGAGCGACCTGATCCGCTTCGACACCTCCAACTTCGGCGGAGGCAACGCGAAGGGCGAACGGGAGGCCGCCGAGTACGTGGGCGCCTACCTGGAGGAGCTGGGACTCGAGGTCGAGTACTACGAGCCGATCCCGCGGCGCACGAACGTGATGGCGCGCGTCCCCGGGCGCGATTCGAGCAAGCCGGCACTGGTCGTGCACGGACATCTCGACGTCGTGCCGGCGATGGCAGAGGACTGGACGGTCGACCCGTTCGCCGGAATCGTCAAGGACGGGATGCTGTGGGGCCGCGGGGCCGTCGACATGAAGAACATGAACGCGATGATCCTCACCGCCGTCGCCGACATCCTGCGAGCGGGGGAGCAGCCCGAGCGCGACCTGGTGCTGGCGTTCTTCGCCGATGAGGAGAACGGCGGGGTCGAGGGGTCGGCACTCGTCGTGCAGAACAGGCCCGAGTGGTTCGCCGGCGCCACCGAGGCAATCAGTGAGGTCGGCGGGTATTCGATCACCGTCGATGATCGTCGCGCGTACCTGCTGCAGGTGGGCGAGAAGGCGCTCATCTGGATCAGACTCGTCGCGAAGGGGCGTGCGGGCCACGGCAGCCGTCTGCACGACGACAATGCGGTCACCAAGCTCGCTGAAGCCGTGGCGGCGATCGGACGCACGCGGTGGCCGCTGCGACTGACCGCGACCACCCAGGCCCTGTTGCAGGGGCTGAGCGACCTCACCGGGCGCTCGGTCGACGATCCGGATGCTCTCGCCGCAGCCGCGGGGCCCGCGGAGGCATTCCTGCGTTCGTCGTTCCGCACCACCACGAACCCCACGGCGCTCACGGCGGGCTACAAGCACAACGTGATCCCCGAGCGGGCCGAGGCGCTGATCGACGTGCGAGTGATCCCCGGGACCGAGGACGACGTGCTGGACGAGCTGCAGCAGATCGTCGGTGAGGACATCGAGATCAAGATCGTCGTGCGCGACATCGGCATGGAGACGCCCTTCGCCGGCGATCTGGTCGAGGCGATGGTCGCGAGTCTCGGTCGCCACGACCCCGGGGTGCCGGTGATCCCGTATCTGCTGGGCGCGGGCACCGATAACAAGGCGCTCGCCTACCTGGACATCACCGGCTACGGCTTCGCCCCTCTGCGGCTTCCTGCAGACCTCGACTTCACGGGCATGTTCCACGGAGTCGACGAGCGCGTACCCGTAGAATCGCTTGTCTTCGGTCAGCGGGTGCTGGCCGATCTGCTGCGCACGTACTGAGCCTCCGGCTCGGTGCCCGCGCACCACGATTCAGAAAGCTCCTCCATGCACCTGCTCGAAGCGCTCATCCTCGGTATCGTCCAGGGACTCACCGAGTTCCTCCCGATCTCCTCCAGCGCCCATCTGCGCATCCTCGGAACCTTCCTGCCCTCCGGCGAGGACCCGGGTGCCGCGTTCACCGCGATCACGCAGATCGGCACCGAGGCGGCGGTGGTGGTCTTCTTCTGGCGCGACATCGTGCGGATCATCGCACAGTGGTTCCGCTCCCTGACCGGCCGCGTTCCTCGCAGCGATCCCGACGCGCGCATGGGCTGGATGATCATCATCGGCAGCATCCCGATCGTGCTGCTCGGACTGCTCTTCCAGGACCAGATCGAGACCGTCTTCCGGTCGCTGTGGATCGTCGCGATCATGCTGATCGTCTTCGGCATCCTGCTCGGCATCGCTGATCACGTCGGCGCCAAGCGCCGCAAGCTCGACCAGCTGACGTACCCGCACGGAATCGCCTACGGCTTCGCGCAGGCTCTGGCGCTGATCCCCGGGGTCTCGCGCTCGGGTGGAACGATCACGATGGGGCTGTTCCTGGGCTACGAGCGTGCCGCTGCGGCTCGGTACGCGTTCCTGCTCGCGATCCCCGCGGTCTTCGGAAGCGGCTTCTACCAGGTGTTCAAGAGCTGGGACGAGCCGTCGTTCTTCTCGCTCGGCGACACGCTGGCTGCGACCGGCATCGCGTTCGTCGTGGCTCTCGGAGTGATCGCGTTCTTCATGAACTACATCTCGAAGCGCAGCTTCCTGCCGTTCGTGATCTACCGCATCCTGCTCGGAACCGTCCTGCTGGTCCTGCTCGGCACGGGCGTCATCGCGGCCTGAGCGCGGAGACACACCCGGGGACTAGCGCTTGTGGTCCCCGGGGCCGTCTCCGCGGCGCTTGAGATACCGCTCGAACGCCTGTGCGATCGCGTCGCCCGAGGCATCGGGGGAGTCCCACGTGTCTCGGGTGCGCTCGAGCTGCTGGATGTACTCCGTCATGTCTTCGTCGTCTGCTGCGGCAGCATCGATCGAGGCCTCCCACGCGGCGGCCTCGGTGCGCAGGTGATCACGCGGTACATCGACGCCGGTCAGCTCCTCGAGCCGGTCGAGCAGTGCGAGGGTGACCTTCGGCGACGGCGTCGCAGACGCGACGTAGTGCGGCACGCTGGCCCAGAGGCTCGCTGTCGGGATGCCGGCGCTCTCGGCGAAGTGCTCGATCACGCTCAGGATCCCGACGGGGCCCTCGTACAGAGAACGTTCCAGACCGTGCGCCTCGCGCACCTGCTCGTTCTGGCTCGAGGCGAAGATCGAGATCGGTCGGGTGTGCGGCACGTCCGAGAGCATGGCGCCGAGGGTCACGAAGCCGGTGATGTCATCACGGAGTGCGACGTCGATGAACTCCGCCGCGAAGGCCTGCCAGGTGCGGGCGGGCTCGACTCCGGTCAGCACCCAGAACTCGGGCCCGGGCGCGGGATTGCGCGGACGCCACAGTCCGGCCTCCGGCCAGGTGAGCTGACGGCGCCCTTCGGCATCCATCTTCGTCGCGGGGCGCGTGTACTGATAGTCGAAGTACAGCTCGGGATCGATCGAGTGCACGAGGTCGTAATCGGTCGTCTCGCGCAGTGCGGCGATCGCGCCGCTCGCGGCCTCGCCCGCGTCATTCCAGCCGTCGAAGGCGACGATGACGATGCGTGAACCGAGGACATCCATCATGGGCTCCCTTCGCGATATCCGGATCGGTATCCCTCCAGGCTAGTCCGACTGCGCGGGGAGGGCGCGGAGCCACGGCTAACATGGTTCAGTGAGCAGACAGCCCCGCGCGATCCTCTGGGACATGGACGGAACACTCGTCGACACTGAGCCGTACTGGATGGCGGCGGAGACCCGGCTGGTCGAATCCTTCGGAGGCACCTGGAGTCACGAAGACGCTCTGCAGCTGGTGGGCAACGGGCTGATCGACAGTGCGATCATCCTGCAGAACGCCGGCGTCGACATGGATGCCGAAGCCATCGTGGCGCTGCTCACCGACGGAGTGCAGGAGGCGCTGCGCACGCAGGGCGTGCCGTTCCGTCCGGGTGCGCGCGAGTTGCTTCAGGACTTGCGATCGGCAGGGATCCCGACCGGACTCGTGACCATGTCGCTCCGCCGGATGGCGTTGAGCGTGGTCGACCTGATCGAGTTCGACGCCTTCGACATCGTCGTCGCCGGCGATGACGTGACCAATCCCAAACCGCACCCGGAGCCGTATCTGCACGCCGCAGGGCTGCTCGAGATCGACATCGCCGACACGGTCGTGATCGAGGACTCGCCGACGGGACTCCGTTCCGGGATCGCCTCTGGAGCCGTCGCGCTCGGCGTCCCGCACATCGTGCCGCTCGACCATGTCGGAGCCCACGAGCTCTGGCCGACGCTCGAGGGACGCACCGCCGCCGACCTCATCGACCTGTTCGACCGCAAGACCTCCATGACGGGAGCCACCCGATGACCGACATCACCTCACAGCGGCCGAGCGGGCCGTTCCGGGAGGGCGATCGGGTGCAGCTGACCGGCCCCAAGGGTCGTCTGCACACCGTGACCCTCCGCGAGGACGGCGAGCTGCACACCCATCAGGGAGTGCTCAGGCATCGTGACCTCATCGGTCTTCCCGACGGTTCGGTCGCCGCGAACAGCTCGGGGCACGAGTACCTCGCGCTGCGGCCGCTGCTGCGCGACTTCGCGATGTCGATGCCGCGCGGCGCGGCGATCGTCTACCCGAAGGATGCGGCGCAGATCGTGATGCAGGCCGACATCTTCCCCGGCGCGGTCGTCGTCGAGGCGGGCGTCGGTTCGGGCGCCCTCTCGCTCTCGCTGCTCCGGGCCATCGGTCCGGTCGGTCGACTGGTGTCGTTCGAACGTCGTGAGGACTTCGCCCAGGTCGCCCGCGGGAACGTCGAGACATTCTTCGGCGAGACGCCGGACACCTGGAACGTGGTCGTCGGGGATCTCGCCGATGCGCTTCCAGCCGAGTTCCCGGCCGGCACGGTCGATCGCGTCGTACTCGACATGCTCGCACCGTGGGAATGCATGGACGTCGTCGCCGACGCACTCACACCCGGCGGCGTCGTGCTCTGCTACGTCGCGACGGCCACGCAGCTCTCGCGCGTCGCCGAGTACATCCGCGGCACCGGGCTGTTCACCGACCCCGAGGCGTCCGAGACGATGGTGCGAGGGTGGCACGTCGAAGGCCTCGCCGTCAGGCCCGATCACCGCATGGTGGCGCACACCGGCTTCCTCCTCACGGCGCGCCGGCTGGCACCGGGTGCCGTGGCGCCGCAGGTGAAGCGCAGGGCCTCGAAGAGCAGCTATGGCGATGCGGATGTCGACGCGTGGACGCCCGGCGCCGTAGGCGATCGGGAGATCAACGACAAGAACCTGCGCAAGCGTGCCAGGGAGGCCGCGAAGGCCGCCGAAGGGGCACGTCTGGCGTCTGGTTCGCGCGAATCCGAGCCACCGACGGAATAGACTGGAGCGCGTGCGTAAAACGTCCGCCGTTCTGGCCACCCTCAGCCTCGCCGTCCTCACTCTGACCGGATGCGCTTCGGCGCCGTCGTTCGCCGGTGATGTCTGCGATCGTGCGGCCGCGTCTACTCCATCCATCAAGGATTCGGTGTCCGTGGAGGGCGATCTGGGTGAGGCGCCCGACGTCACGGTCTACAGCCCCGTGAAGGCGGACGAGACCTCATTCGCCGACATCGTCACCGGCGATGGCCGTGCTATCACGACCACGGGTCAGACCTTTGTGACCGACTTCACGTTCTACGGTGCGAAGAGCGGTAAGGAGCTCACGGCGTCCGCCTACGACGGCGACCTGAGCCGCATCAACAACATCACGTCGTGGGAGAAGCAGGTCCCTGGCTTCGGCAAGGTCCTGGAGTGCGCCACCGCCGGGACTCGTATGATTGCCGTGCTGTCGGCCGAGGACTTCGGAGAGGGCAACGCGCAGTCGTTCGGGCTCGGTGAGGACGAGGGTGTAGTGGGGGTCGTGGATGTGCACGCGGTCGACCTCGCCCGCGCAACGGGTGCTCTGCAGTTCAACGATGCGAAGGGGCTCCCGACCGTCGTACGCGCATCGGACGGCACTCCCGGCATCATCGTCCCCGACAGTGTCGCTCCATCCGAGGCCGTGACGCAGACGCTCATCAAGGGTGAGGGCGCGAAGGTCGAAGAGGGCCAGACGCTCATCATGAATTCGACCACCGTGGGCTGGGACGACAAGAAGGTGACCTCGAGCACGTGGGGCAGCGACCCCCAGCTGGCACCGGCTGCACCGGGACTCGTCGGCTCCACGGTCGGTTCGCAGCTGCTTGTGGTGACACCCGAGCAGGATGGAGCGCCTGCGTCGGCCACCGTCATCGACATCCTCGGCATCGTTCCCGTTCCGGAGCAGTGATGGCCGCCCGTATTCCCGCGGAAGAGCGTCTGACGAACCTCGTCGTGGCGCTCATGGCCACGGAGATCGGGCTCACCAAGCAGCAGATCCTCGACAACGTGTCGGGCTACCGTCAGCGTGCCGATGCGGGCGTGCGCTCGGATGCGCTCGAGAAGATGTTCGAGCGCGACAAGGACGAGCTGCGCACTCTCGGCGTCCCCGTCGAGACGATCGGCGACCAGGCTGATCCCAATGACCTCCGCGAAGCCCGCTATCGCATTCCGCAGGCGGAATACGACCTGCCCAGCGACATCGAATTCACCGCTGCTGAACTCGCCGTGCTGCAACTGGCCGGCAGCGTCTGGAGCGCCGAATCCGCGTCGGGCGACGCCAAGGCCGGCGTGCGCAAGATCCGGGCACTCGGGATCGACGGCGACGAGCCGATCATCGGCTTCGCGCCACGGATCACCGCTCGCGATGCGGCGTTTCCGCAGCTGCAGGACGCGATCGAGAAGAGCCGCGTCGTCGTCTTCGACTACCTCAAGCCGGGGGAGGACGCGCCGCGCCGCCGCAGCATCCGTCCGCTGGCTCTCGTCGACTACGAGGCGAGATGGCATGTCTTCGGCGTCGACGTGGACATCGAGGAGGACCGCATGTTCCTGCTCAGCCGGATCGTCGGGGACGTGAGGATCACGACGAGGGCCTTCGACTCCGCCCTTCGCGAGGGAGCGGGGGAGCGTGCACTGAGCGGTCTCGAGCGCGTCGCCTCTCAGAACTCGGCGCTGCTCGAGGTCACCCCTGGCACCGAGGCCTCGCTGCGTCTGGGCCGCCGTGCGACGCCTGCGGCGACACAGGGAATCCTCGTGCCGTTCGTCGACCTGCATATCTTCGCCGACGAACTCGCCTCGTACGGCCCCGAGGTACGGGTGGTCGAGCCCGTCGCGCTCCGCACCGCAGTCGTCGATCGCCTGAGCGCGGTCGTCGCGACCAACTCGGACGCAGGGGAGTCACGATGAGCGCTCAGGCGAAGCCGCTGCTCGCCGCCGACCGCGTCCGCGTCTACCTGACGCTCGTGCCTTACCTTCTCGAGCACGGCCAAGTCTCGCTCGCTGAGGCGGCTGCGGAGTTCGGGGTGACTCCGGCAGAGATGCGACAGATGGTCGAGAAGCTGACCGTCATCGGCCTGCCCGGTGATTCCGGCTTCTGGCAGCAGCCGCAGGAGATGTTCGACATCAACTGGGACCTCCTCGACGAAGAGGACGTCATCGAGATCACCAACGATGTCGCCCTACGGCGGGTTCCGCGCTTCACCGCCCGCGAGGCCGCAGCGCTGCTCGCCGGTCTGCAGATGGTCGCCGCCGTGCCGGCGGTCTCCGACTCCGGACTCGTCAGCGGTCTCATCTCGAAGCTGTCGCGCGGTGCGGCAGACGCCCCGGCAGAGGTCGTCGTCGCGCCGAGCGCTGTCGACGAGGTGCGCCAGGTCGTGTCGCGCGGTGTACAGAACGGTGTCGCCGTGTCGTTCACATACCAGGCGCCCGATGCCGCACCCACCACGCGAACCGTGGATCCTGTGCAGGTGCTGATCACGAACGCACAGTGGTATCTGCAGGGGTGGTGCCACATGCGACAGGCGATGCGGACGTTCCACCTCGATCGGGTGAGCGATGCGCGTCTGACGGACATTCCGATCACACATGCCGGTGACCACGTCCCGGAGGCGTTCACCGCCGTCGAGGACGAGGGCGAGGTCAGAGTGCGTGTGCCCGAGCGGATGGCGCCTCTGCTCGGTGACTTCCTCACCGCGGACAACGCCGACGTCAGTGACGGGATCGTCACCGTGCGGCTGCACCTGGCCGACCCTCGGGGTGTGAAACGACTGGCGGCGAAGTTCGGCGGAGCCCTCGAAGTCGTGGATCCCGGCGTCGCCCGCACGGCTGCACGCGAGTGGGCCGCCGCAGGACTCGCGCTGTATCGCCGACCAGACGGCGACAACGCCGGTTAGACTGCTACTAAACGACGAAGGAGAATCATGGGCGCTTTCGGTTGGCCACATCTGCTGATCATCCTCGCCGTCATCCTGCTGCTCTTCGGTGCGGCGAAGCTGCCGGCACTCGCGAAGAGCCTCGGGCAGTCCGCCCGGGTTTTCAAGGGCGAGATGAAGGCGATGAAGAACGAGGACGCGACTGACGCCGCGGATCCGGCATCCCCGACTCCCGCGGCCACCACCGCGGACACCACGGTGACGGCTCGCGACACGGATCCGGGTCAGCCTCCTCGATCCGCATAGTTCGTGTCCGCTCTCGAATCCGCCGATCCGGGGACGCCGGGCCGCGACAGGCGGATGTCTCTCGGCGCGCATCTGGTCGAGCTCCGCAGGCGGCTGTTCATCGCCGCCGGCGCGCTGGTGGTCGGGATGGTCATCGCGTTCTTCGTCACCGGCCCGATCATCGAACTCCTGTCGATTCCGATCCGGACCATCGCCGAAGAGGCCGGGCGTGACTATGTCGGCCTCAACTTCACCACCGTGACGAGCGGTTTCGATCTGCGCATGCGCATCGCGTTCGCGATCGGCCTTCTGATCTCGGCACCCGTCTGGCTGTGGCAGGTATGGGCTTTCGTGATGCCGGGGCTCACGAAGAAGGAGACCCAGTACACGTGGGGTTTCCTCGGAGCCTCGATCCCGCTGTTCTTCGGCGGGTGTACCGTGGCGTTCTTCGTCCTTCCACACGTCATCGAGATCATGGCGTCGTTCGTGCCCACGGGAATGGCGCAGTTCTTCGACTACTCGACCTACTACGACTTCGTCTTCAAATTCCTGCTGGTGCTCGGCATCGCCTTCGTCCTCCCCGTCTTCCTCGTGGCGCTGAACCTCGCGGGAGTCATGTCGGGCCGCGACATCCTCAAGGGGTGGCGGGTCGCGATCCTCGTGTGCACGATCTTCGCAGCGATCACCACTCCGCCTGCCGACGTCTTCTCGATGCTGCTCCTCATGGCATCCATGATCGTGCTGTATTTCGCGGCCACATTCGTCTCGATGCTGTTCGACCGCCGCAAGCGCAAGCGCGATGAGGCCGCAGGCATCGAACCCGTGAGCGCATGAGCTCGCCCTCGGAGCGGTACGCCGCCGCCCGTGAGGCCGCAGGGCACCCCGCGACCGTCGCCTTCGGTGCGAGCCAGAAGTTCGAGCTCGATCCCTTCCAGATCGAGGGCTGTCACGCGCTCGAAGACGGCAGCAGCGTGCTCGTCGCTGCGCCGACCGGGGCAGGCAAGACGATCGTCGGCGAGTTCGCGATCCATCTGGCGATGCAGACCCCGAGGGATAAGGCGTTCTACACGACGCCGATGAAGGCCCTGTCGAACCAGAAGTTCCGCGAACTGGTCGATGTCTACGGACCCGACGAGGTCGGACTGCTGACCGGTGACACGAACATCAACGGCAATGCCCGCATCGTCGTGATGACGACCGAGGTGCTCCGCAACATGATCTACGCGGACTCGGCCGCTCTGCGTGATCTGCAGTACGTGATCATGGACGAGGTGCACTACCTCGCCGATCGCTTCCGCGGTGCCGTGTGGGAAGAGGTGATCATCCACCTCCCGCAGCACGTGCGGCTCGTATCGCTCAGCGCGACCGTCTCGAACGCCGAGGAGTTCGGTGACTGGCTCGACACCGTGCGAGGCGACACCGAGGTGATCGTCTCCGAGATCCGGCCCGTGCCGCTGGAGCAGCACGTGCTGGTGCGCGACGACCTCCTGCCGCTGTTCGACGACCGCGCGGGCGTCGCCACCGCGCAGGTGAATCAGGAGCTGATGCGCATCCGCTCCTTCACCGGCTCGAACTACGAGAACAACCGCGACGCGCAGTCGTACCGCAGCAATCGCCACGCGGGGCGACAGGCACAGCGCCCGCCGCGAGGCGGACGGCGACCGGTCCGCGCCTCGAACGTGCGCCGCATCGAGCGCATGGACAGGCCGGACGTCATCCGTCTCCTCGAACGCTCGAATCTCCTTCCCGCGATCTTCTTCATCTTCAGCAGGGTCGGTTGCGATGCCGCCGTGCAGCAGGTCAGGCGCTCGGGCGTCCGGCTCACGTCGGCCGATGAGCGTGCCGAGATCCGTGCGATCGTCGAAGAACGCACGAGGTCTCTGCAGGACGAGGACCTCGGGGTGCTGGGTTACTTCGAGTGGCTCGACAACCTGGAACGAGGCGTCGCCGCTCACCACGCCGGTCTCCTTCCCGCCTTCAAGGAGGTCGTGGAGGACCTCTTCAAACGCAAGCTCGTGAAGGTCGTGTTCGCGACCGAGACCCTCGCTCTCGGGATCAACATGCCCGCTCGAACCGTCGTCCTCGAGAAGATGGAGAAGTTCAACGGCGAGGCGCGCGTTGCGATCACCTCCGGGGAGTACACACAGCTGACAGGACGCGCGGGGCGTCGCGGCATCGACGTCGAGGGCCACGCCGTCGTGCAGTGGACCGAGGGCATGGATCCCCAGTCCGTCGCTGCACTCGCGTCCCGTCGCACGTATCCGCTCAACTCCAGCTTCCGCCCGACGTACAACATGGCGGTCAACCTGATCGACCTGTTCGGAAAGGCTCGTGCCCGTCAGATCCTCGAGTCGTCGTTCGCCCAGTTCCAGGCGGACCGCGCGGTCGTGGGACTCGCACGGCAGGTGCGAGAGGCCGACGAGTCACTCGAGGGGTACAAGTCTGCGATGGTCTGCGACCACGGAGACTTCCTCGACTACGCGTCGATCCGCCGTGAGCTGAGCGACCTCGAGAAGAAGAACCGCCAGGACTCGAACGCTCCGCGGGTCACGCGCGACAAGCGCATGAAGCAGATCCAGGGTCTGCGTACGCGAATGCAGCGACACGGATGCCACCGCTGCCCCGACCGCGAATCGCACGCGCGCTGGGCCGAGCGGTATTGGAAGCTCAAGCGGCAGACCGACCGCATCCGTCGCCAGATCGAGAACAGGACCGGAACGGTCGCGCGGGTCTTCGACCGGGTCGTCGAGGTGCTTGAGACGCTCGACTACCTGCGACGCGATGACGACGACGAGACCGGCCTCACGGAGGCGGGGCGCACGATGCGACGCATCTACGGTGAGCGCGACCTCCTGGTGGCCGAATCCCTCAGGCAGGGCCTCTGGAACGGGTTGGACGCCCCGTCGTTGGCGGCGATGGCGTGCTGCCTCGTCTACGAGCCGCGCCGAGACGAGGCGAATTCGGGGGAGCGGGATCTCCCACGCGGAGCCTTCCGCGCCGCATACGAGAAGACCACGACGCTCTGGGCGGAGCTGGACGACCTCGAGAAGGATCATCACCTTCCGGGCAGTGAGCCTCTCGCCGCCGGACTCGCCGGTGCCATGCACGCATGGGCGCGCGGGGGGATGCTGGATCGTGTGCTGGTGGACGCGGACATGGCGGCGGGTGACTTCGTGCGCTGGGCGAAGCAGACGATCGACCTCCTCGATCAGCTCTCGATCGTCGCCGAAGACGGGGCTCTCGCCCGGAACGCGCGCGTCGCGCTCGACGGTGTCCGTCGCGGCATCGTCGCCTATTCTTCGATGTGACCAGAGGAACGATGCCTGACTCCCGAGCGCGACAGCGCCCACTTCTGCCGCTCTCGCTCGCGCTTCCCGCTGCGGCGGCCGCAGCACTGCTCATGGATCTGTCGTATCCCGACACCGCAGTGTGGGTGCTCGCCTTCCCGGCCACCGCGTTGCTGCTGATCGCCCTGATCGGACGCAGGGCGGGAGGTGCGCTGGCTGTGGGGCTGGTCTACGGAGTGATCTTCTTCGGGCTGCTGGTGTCCTTCACCTCGCGCTACCTGGGTCCGCTGCCCTGGGCCGCACTGAGCGTCCTGGAAGGCGTCCTGACGGCCGTGGCGCTCATCCTGATCACGTTCGCTTATCGCTGGATCCCCAGGGCTCTGCCGGGCCTCTGGGCGCGGCTCCTGCTCCTTCCGGCAGTCGTGGCCGCGCTCTGGGTCGGGCGGGAGCTGTTCGTGGGTTCGTGGCCGTACGGAGGCTTCCCGTGGGCCCGTCTGGGCATGAGCCAGGCCGAGAGTCCGCTGGCGCACGTCGCGTCCTGGATCGGGGTGAGCGGACTCAGCTTCCTGATGGTGTTCGTCGTCGCCCTGGTCATCCAGGTGGTGCGTGAGAAGGTCTGGCGTCGCCCGACTGCCCTGGTCGCGCCGGTCGTCGTCGCTGTCGCGCTGCTCCTCACACCGTTGTTCCCCACGACCGTCAGCGGATCCATGCGCATCGCCGCCGTGCAGGGGAACGGGCCGAGCGGGTATTTCGACGAGCGAAAGCCGTACTCGCTCATCGATGCGCAGACGGATGCGACCGAGCCGCTCTACGGCGAAGACGTCGACCTGTTGGTGTGGCCCGAGGGTTCGCTCGACTTCGACCCGTTCCAGTCCGAGTCGCTGGGGAGGCGGATGAGCGCGATCGCCTCGCGCATCGGCGCACCCCTGCTCGCCAACGCCGCGACGGAACGTGACGGACTCTTCTACAACACCTCGCTGCTGTGGGCCGAGGACGGTGCGACCGGACAGCTCCACGACAAGCGGCATCCGGTGCCCTTCGGCGAGTACGTGCCGGACAGGCCCTTCTTCAACGCCCTCGCGCCCGATCTGATCGGTCTGATCCAGCGGGAGTACACGCCGGGTTCGAACGCTCCGGTGGTCGACGTCGACGGCGTGAAGGTCGGGCTCGCCATCTGCTTCGATGTGATCTACGACGACGTGATCAACGAGGGAATGGCAGAGGGCGCCGAGGTGCTGGTCTTCCAGACGAACAACGCGGACTTCCGCGGAACCGACGAGAATCTGCAGCAGCTCGCCTTCGCACGGATGCGGGCGATCGAGACCGGTCGCAGCGTGGTCAACATCTCGACGGTCGGGACGAGCCAGGTGATCCGCCCGGACGGCTCCACCGTCTCGAGCCTGGATGCGGGAAAGGCCGGAGCGCTGCTCGAGGATGTCGAACTGCGCTCCGGCCTCACAGCGGGAGTCGCTCTCGGCCCCTGGATTCAGCAGATCCTGCTGTGGGGCGGCCTGGGCGCGCTCGCCTTCGGGTGGCTGCGCGCTCGGAGGCGTTAGGCGCCGATCTTCTCGCGGGTCGGGTCTTCGCCGGCTCCGCGGCGGGCGCGGATGAAGGCGAGTCGTTCTTCGAGGAGCTCCTCGAGCTCCGCGCGGGTGCGACGCTCCAACAGCATGTCCCAGTGCGTACGCGCGGCCTTCTCGTCGGCGGCGTCGAGCGTGACAGCCTGGCCGTCGACGTTCAGGCGGGCGTCCGCGCCGCAGGCACGGCACTCCCAGGTCTGCGGCGGCTCTGCGTCCGCTGCGAACATCAGGTTCGTGACATGGCCGCAGGTGTCACAGATGTAGGTGGTTTCACGGCGCTCCATGAACACGACGCCCTCTTCGCTCTGTAGGCTCTGGGCGCCGAGTCGGATGCCGCGTAGGCTGCGATCTGCCATTGTGTGGTCCTCTCGTCGCTGTCAGGTATAACGCTCCAGCCTGTGCGCTTCATCCACGCAAGCGGGTTCTCGGCGCTATTCACAGCGGAATCCCAGCGCGAGCGCGTATGGGCGGCGTGGCGCGTTCAGCCGGCCAAGGTCGCGAGGGCGACGTCGGCGCGATCCGAGACGATTCCGTCCACACCGGACGCGACGAGTCTGCGCATGTCGTCCGAGTCGTTCACCGTCCACACGTGAACTTCGGTGCCGTGCGCGTGTGCGGACCGAAGGAGAGCAGGCGTGAGGATCCTGAGTGCGCCGTGTCGTTCGGGAATCTGAAGCGCGTCGATGTCGCGCAGCACCCGGGCGGGGGAGAGGTGGAGCGCCGAGAGTCCGCGCACGGCGGCGATCGTGCGGCTGCCGCCCGAGGTGGCCGGTCGCAACGCTGCGCCGGCGCGGAGGACCGCGGCGACGGTGGCTCGACGGTTGGCATCGGAGAAGCTCGTCACGAGGACTCGCTCCGTGTGATCGACGAGGATCGGCCCGAGCAGCTGTGGGGCATCCGCCGTCTTGACGTCGATGTTGAAACGCGCGGTCGGGAACGAGGCGAGCGCGTCCGCGACCGTGAGGAGGCCGCCGTGATCGGCGAAGATGAGGGCGAGCTCGCGTGTGCGCACCTCGCTGACCGCGCGGGGATCCCCGGCGAGGCGTTGCAGCGTCGAGTCGTGGAAGAGCACGACGTCTCCGTCTGCGGTCACCTGGCAGTCGGTCTCGATGTACTCCGCACCCGCCGCATGCGCCGCCGCGAAGGCGGCCGCGGAGTTCTCCCACACGCCGGAGTCCTCACCCGCCGCGGTGACGAGACCGCGGTGAGCGAGGACTCGGGGGTGACGTGCCTTCTCGAAGTACGGGTGCGTCACGCGCCGGGCAGGTTGGTCGGTGGCTGCCCGGGCTTCGGCGTGAACGCGCTGCCGATCCCCTTGAGGGCTTCGGTCAGCTCGCTCGGAATGATCCAGAGCTTGTTCGACTGGCCCTCGCTGATCTTCGGCAGCATCTGCAGGTACTGGTAGGCCAGCAGCTTGTCGTCCGGTGCGCCCTGGTGGATCGCGGTGAAGACGTTCTGGATGGCCTCGGCCTCACCCTGAGCGCGCAGGACCGCCGCCTGCTTGTCACCTTCGGCTCGCAGGATCTCGGCCTGCCGCGAACCCTCTGCCTCGAGGATCGCGGACTGCTTGGTTCCTTCGGCCGTGAGGATCGCTGCTCGGCGATCACGCTCCGCGCGCATCTGCTTCTCCATCGAGTCCTGGATGGAGATGGGCGGATCGATCGCCTTGAGCTCGACACGCCCGACGCGGATTCCCCACTTGCCGGTGGCCTCGTCGAGAACGACGCGCAGCTGGCCGTTGATGTTGTCGCGGCTGGTGAGCGCCTCTTCGAGGTTGAGGCCACCGACGACGTTACGGAGCGTCGTCGTTGTGAGCTGCTCGACGGCGCCGAGGTAGTTCGCGATCTCGTAGGTCGCGGCCCGGGCATCCGTCACCTGGAAATACACCACGGTGTCGATCGAGACGACGAGGTTGTCTTCCGTGATCACCGGCTGCGGCGGGAACGACACGACCTGCTCGCGCATGTCGATCAGCGGACGCAGCCGATCGATGAAGGGGACGAGGATGTTGAGTCCCGGCATGAGCGTCTTGTGGTACCGACCGAGGCGCTCGACGACACCTGCCGTCGCCTGCGGGATGATGCGGATGGATCTGGCCAGCGTGACCACCACGAAGATGATGATCGCGATGACGAGGATCCACCCGATCGCAGCGGGGATGAACGATGCGTCGTCCAAGAGGTTCTCCTAGTCGTTGACGGGACGGACGGTGGCGGTCGCGCCGCTGATCGCGACGACCGCGATCGGGGACCCCTGCGGGATGGGCACGGGTCCGGCGGTGCGGGCTGTCCAGGTGTCGCCATTGCTGAGCTTCACCTGGCCGGTGATCTGGGTGATGTCCTGAAGAGCGGTGCCTCGTAGTTCGAGGAGTGCATCGACGTTGGATTTCGTCGGATCCTCGCCGCGATGCAGCCGCTTGATCAGCGGTGGGCGCAGGAACAGGATGAACAGTGCTGCGGCCGCCGCGGCGATCAGCACCTGCACCCAGACGGGGATGCCGATGAAGTCGGTGACGAGTCCGACGACGCTTCCGAAGCTGAGCATGAGGAAGGTGAAGTCGAGCGTCAGCATCTCGATGACGAGGAAGATGGCGATCAGGACCAACCACCCGATCCATGCCCATTGGTCGATGAACTGAACGAATGTCGCGAAGTTGTCCATGCGGCCTCCTTTGCGGTCAACCTATCACGCGCCATCGGTCGGGTCTCGGGCCGCGGAGGCCGCCTTGATAGTCTGGAGGCGCCGTGTCATCACGGCGTTTCACGCATCAGAGGAGTCACCGTGACCGACGTTCTTCCCGCAGGATCCCTCGAGGGCAAGGTCGCCCTCGTCACCGGTTCGTCCCGAGGCATCGGCGCTGACACGGTCCGCTATCTCGCCGAGGCAGGCGCCGACGTCGTGATCAACTTCCGCAACAAGGCCCCGCGCGCCGAGAAGCTCGCCTCTCAGCTGCGTGAACTGGGTCGCCGTGTCCTCGTCGTCGGTGCGGACCTCACCGACCCCGCATCCGTCGCCGAGATGTTCGACGCCGTGAAGGCCGAGTTCGGACACCTGGACGTGCTCGTGCTCAACGCATCCGGCGGCATGGAGTCCGGCATGGCCGAGGACTACGCGCTCCTCCTGAACCGCGACGCGCAGCTCAGCGTGCTCGATGCGGCCACGCCGCTGCTCGCCGAGGACGCCCGCGTGGTGTTCGTCACGAGCCACCAGGCGCACTTCATCCGCACGACGCCCACGATGCCGGAGTACGAGCCGGTGGCACTGTCGAAGCGCGCGGGCGAGGACGCCCTCCGGGAGCGCATCCCGGGCCTGGCAGAGAAGGGGATCGGCTTCACCGTCGTCTCAGGCGACATGATCGAGGGAACCATCACGGCGACACTCCTCGAGCGTGCCAACCCCGGCGCGATCGCCGAGCGCCGCGAGTCCGCGGGCAAGCTCTACAACGTGTCCGAGTTCGCAGCAGAGGTCGCACGCGCCGCGGTCGACCCGGTGCCGACGGACAACACGCGTCTCGTCGGCGACGTGAGCGCCTTCGCTGCCGAGTGACCCGCTGACACAGGAAGAGGGCCCCGTCCTGATGGACGGGGCCCTCTTCATATCTGCTGTCAGTTCGTGGTGTCGGCGTCGACCGACGCGACGAAGTTCTTCGCGTCCTTGCCGAGCGTGATCGCACGGACGATCTGAACGATGCCCAGGACGACCAGCGAGATGCCGAGCACCAGCCACAGGACGGCGGCGGCGTAGAGCGGCGAGAAGAGCACGACGATACCCGCGATGATGCTGAGCAGCGCGTACAGGAGCGTCCAGACGCGCGAGCCGTCCTGTCCGAGCAGCGACAGAGCGACCACGCCGTCGACGATCCAGCTGATGCCGATGAAGATGACCACGACGAGCGCGAGTGTCGCTGCGGCGACGCCGAGGTTCGCGAACGCGATGACGCCGGCGACGATGTAGAGCAGGCCGAGCACGATGTGTCCGACGCGAGCCCAACCGCCCTTGACCTTCGAGAAGATCCCGAGGCCGATGTAGACGAGACCGGCGACGACGAGGTAGGACGCGAAGATGGCGGTGACGATCACCGCGGACTTGAGCGGCCAGACGAGCAGGATGATGCCGGCGATCAGTGCGATGACTCCGGATACCGCCAGGACGACCCGGATGGATGTGAAGAGCGACTTCGCTTCGGAAGCGAGGGGAGTGGCCATGGTGGGGGACCCTTTCTGAGAAATTCCTGTGAGGGATGATCACAGAGTAGCGCTGTCCGGGTGGGGATGGGAGAGCGACTCCTCCGCGGCGTCGCAGAAGCACATACCGCGTGATGAAGCGTCATGGCAGGATCTACTCGTGACTCCTGACGACGACGCCCGTCTCCGCGAGCTCGTCGTCATGCGCAAGGTGCGCGACCGTATCGATCGCGAGTATGCGAAGCCTCTCGATGTCGAAGCACTCGCGAAGGGGGTGCACATGTCGGCAGGTCACCTCAGCCGTCGATTCCGAGAGGCATACGGCGAGTCTCCGTACTCCTATCTGATGACCCGTCGGATCGAGCGGGCCATGGCGCTGCTGCGCCGAGGCGACCTCTCGGTCACGGAGGTGTGCTTCGAAGTGGGGTCCTCGTCACTCGGCACCTTCAGCACTCGGTTCACCGAGCTCGTCGGTGTCTCACCCAGCGTGTACCGTGAACGCGCGACCAATGTCGACGGCATCCCGACGGTGCACGCGAAGCAGGTCATCAGACCGATCAGGAATCAAGAAGCACCCCGAACCGACGCGAACCTAGCCTGAACCCATGAACATCAGCATCCACTACGCATTCCTTCCGCACACGGATGCCGAGGCAGCCCTCGGCTTCTATCGCGATGCCCTCGGCTTCGAGGTGCGCAACGACGTCGGCTACGACGGGTTGCGATGGCTCACCGTCGGCCCCGAGAATCAGCCCGAGACGTCGATCGTGCTGCATCCACCGGCAACCGACCCGGGGATCACCGATGCCGAGAGGCAGACGATCCTCGAACTCATCGCGAAGGGCAGCTACACGGCGCTCACCCTCGCGAGCGACGACCTCGACGGGCTCTTCGAGCGCTTGGTCGAGCAGGGTGCCGACGTCGTGCAGGAGCCCATGGATCAGCCGTACGGAGTGCGCGACTGCGCCTTCCGTGATCCCGCAGGCAACCTTCTCCGCATCAACCAGGCCGGCTGACGCCGGCTGAGAACACCGAGGACCACCATGACCCATGTCGCCGACGGGCACGACCTCATTCGCGTCCAGGGAGCCCGCGAGAACAACCTCAAAGAGGTCAGCGTCGACATCCCGAAACGTCGTCTGACGGTGTTCACGGGAGTCTCCGGCTCCGGCAAGAGCTCGCTGGTCTTCGACACCATCGCGGCCGAGTCGAGGCGGATGATCGACGAGACCTACAGTGCGTTCGTGCAGGGCTTCATGCCGTCCGTGCCTCGCCCGGACGTCGATGTCCTGGAGGGGCTGACGACGTCGATCATCGTCGATCAGGAGCGCCTCGGGGCCAACCCCCGGTCGACCGTGGGGACGGTCACCGACGCGAACGCGATGCTGCGTATCCTCTTCAGCAAGCTCGGTCAGCCCTACATCGGCGGACCGACGGCGTTCTCCTTCAACATCCCCACGCAGAAGGCCAGCGGTGTGATGACCGGGCCCGGCGGTGAGAAGAAGATCGTCAAGGATGCGATCTATCTCGGTGGCATGTGTCCCCGGTGCGAGGGCAGGGGAGCGGTGTCAGACCTCGACCTCGCTCAGATCGTCGACGAGTCGAAGTCGCTCGATGAGGGCGCCATCATGGTGCCCGGGTACACGGCCGACGGCTGGATGGTCAAGGGATTCTCCGCGTCAGGCTTCTACCCGGCGGACAAGCCTGTGTCGTCGTTCACCGAGAAGCAGCGGCATCTGTTCCTCTACGGCGAGGTCACGAAGGTCAAGATCTCGGGCATCAACATGACCTACGAGGGCCTCATCCCGAAGATCACGAAGTCGATGCTCTCGAAGGACCTGGACGCCCTGCAGCCGCACATCCGCGCCTTCGTCGAGCGCGTCGCCACGTTCGCGACCTGCCCCGAGTGCGACGGCACCCGCCTCACGGAGGGTGCGCGCTCGTCGAAGATCGCCGGGATCAGCATCGCCGATGCGTGCCGGACGCAGGTGACCGACCTCGCCGCGTGGGTAGGAGGTCTCGAGCTGCCCGGCGCAGCGCCTCTTCTCGAGGCGCTGCGTGCCAATCTCGACGCATTCGTGACCCTCGGGCTCGGATACCTGAGCCTCGAGCGTCCATCGGGCACGTTGTCCGGGGGAGAGGCGCAGCGAATCAAGATGCTCCGCCACCTCGGTTCGTCGCTGACGGACGTGACGTACGTGTTCGACGAGCCCACGATCGGGCTGCACCCGCACGACATCCAGCGCATGAACACGCTGCTGCTCCGCTTGCGAGACAAGGGCAACACGGTGCTCGTGGTCGAGCACAAGCCCGAGACCATCGCGATCGGCGACCATGTGGTCGACCTGGGGCCCGGCGCGGGAAGCAAGGGTGGGGAGATCTGCTTCGAGGGCACCGTCGACGGACTCAAGGCCAGCGGCACCCTCACGGGCGAGCACCTCGACGACCGTGCGGAACTCAAGTCGACGGTGCGCCGCAGCAACGGACGGATCGAGGTGCGCGGCGCCACGGCGAACAATCTGCAGGACGTCGATGTCGACATCCCGACGGGCGTCCTGACTGTCGTGACGGGTGTCGCGGGTTCGGGCAAGAGCTCGCTCATCCACGGCTCGGTCTCGAAGCTTGAGGGGGTGGTGGCCATCGATCAGGGGGCGATCAAGGGCTCGCGTCGCAGCAACCCCGCCACGTACACCGGGATGCTGGAGCCCATCCGCAAAGCGTTCGCGAAGGCCAACGGGGTCAAGCCGGCTCTCTTCAGCGCGAACTCCGAGGGAGCCTGCCCGACGTGCAAGGGCGCAGGCGTCATCATCACCGAGCTCGGGTTCATGGACACGATCGAGACGCCCTGCGAGGACTGCGGCGGCAAGCGCTTCCAGGCGGCTGTGCTCGAGTACAAGCTCGCAGGCAAGGACATCATCCAGGTGCTGGATCTGCCCGTCTCCGAGGCACGCGTCTTCTTCTCCGAGGGCGATGCGAAGCTGCCGGCGGCGGCTGCCATCCTCGGGCGCTTGGAAGACGTCGGGCTCGGCTACCTCTCGCTCGGGCAGCCGCTGTCGACGCTCTCGGGTGGTGAGCGCCAGCGGATCAAGCTCGCCATTCAGATGGGGGAGAAGGGCGACACGTATGTCCTCGACGAACCCACCACAGGACTGCATCTCGCCGACGTGCAGAACATCCTCGGCCTTCTCGACAGGCTGGTGGAGTCCGGCAAGACCGTGATCGTCATCGAGCATCATCAGGCGGTGATGGCGCACGCCGACTGGATCATCGACATCGGGCCCGGTGCGGGTCATGACGGCGGACGCGTGGTGTTCGAAGGAAGCCCCGCAGACCTCGTGGCGGCGAAGTCGACGCTGACGGGGGAGCACCTCGCCGCCTACGTGGGCGCCTAGGTCGGGGCCCGATCAGGCGACGTCGGAGAAGGCCGGTCAGTCCTTGCGGGCGACGATCGTGAACGTGCAGGGGACGAGGTTTCGCTCAGCCTCCGGCCACGCGTAGCCGCGGGGGACCTCGACCATTCGAGGACTGAAACGCCACGGGAGCGTTCGTCCCTCATCGAAGTGGACGAGACGCAGGCCGGCACCGAGCAGCGCGCCGAGGATCTCGGACAGCGGATGCGGCCACTCGTACGTCCTCGAATGTGCGACCGTGCCGTCACCCGCATAGGTGGAGTCGTCGTCCCACTGCTGCGCGCGGCCGTCTCCGAAGTACGGGTAGCGCGTCGTGAGTTCCTGCGCATCCTCGTCGAGGGCGAGAAGTGCGGGATGCCCGTCGCGGATGAAGAACGTTCCGCCCGGACGCAGCAGTGCGGCGATCTGAGCTGCCCAGCGATCGAGATCCTCGAGCCAGCAGATCGTGCCGATGCTCGTGTACACGACATCGAAGTCGCCCGACACCGCGCTGCGCGCATCGAGAACGTCCGTTTCCACCCAGGTGGCAGCGACACCAGCGCGGTCGGCGAGAGCGGCTGCGACGCCCAGCGCAGGCGCGGAGAAGTCGACGCCCGTGACGACCGCCCCGGAGCGTGCCCAAGAGATCGTGTCGGTGCCGATGTGGCACTGCAGGTGGCACAGGTCGAGCCCGGTGAGAGCGTCGCCGGGCAGAAATCGGCTGAGCACAGGCAGGTCGTCAGTCACGACGTCACTGATGTGCGTCGGGTCGTCGAACGCATCCAGCCCGTACGCCGCTTCGTGCAGTGGCACGCGGTCATCCCAGTTCTGGAGGTTGGCTCCGCGTGCGGCTTCCCAGTCGATCTCGATGTTGCTTCCGTTCACGCCTCGAGCCTAGCGAGGCTCCGATCGACGCGGATGCAGTAATGCCGATAATGCACATTATGTCAGTACAAGTGAAGAGGCGAGGTCCCCTGCCGGGCCGAGCCGGCGCGGATCACCACGGAGTTCCTCGAAGATCGATGTCACCCTGCGGCCACCCGCCGCCGAGAGCGTTCGCGCTGGCTGCGAAGACGAGTAACGGTCCCGTCGATGTGACTGTTGCGCGCGGATCCGTCATGGACACGTGGCGCTCTTCGGCGTACACCTGTGACCATCCGGTGCGCTCGTAGAAAGGCACGACCTCATCGCGGCATCCGAGGTAGCCGAACTCGACATGATCGTCGTCGCGCATCGCCTGCTGAGCGTAGGACATCACTCGACGGCCGACTCCGTCGGAACGCCAGCGCGGATGCACCAGGACTCCCCCGGTTCCCGCTACCGGAACGTCGTGCCGGCCGACGCGTATGATCCGCCGCTGATAGCCGACGTGCGCGACGGCCGTCGAGCCGCGGAAGACGATCGTGTGCACATCCGCCGGAGAATAACCGTACGGGCGGTCGGGGTTCCACTCTCCGTGTTCCTCGCGGTACTCGCTGTCGAAGAGATCGCGCAGCATCGCCGTCTGAGAGGCCGTCAGCGCGTCGTGCTCGACGATGACGACGTGCTCCGCAACGCCCACCGCGGGTGCCGAAAGTAAGGCCGCCACCGTCAGGATATTCCGTCCATGCGCACCCACGGGGCGGTCGCATCCTGAGTCGACGAAACCGAGCTTCTCGAGCACGCGGCGCGAGGCGACGTTCCACTCCCAGACACTCGCCCAGACTCGCTCGTGTCCTGCAGATCGCGCCCAGGCGAGAACAGCCGTGGCGGCTTCCGTCGCGTACCCGCGACCGTGGACGCTCCGCAGAAGCTCGAACGCGATCTCAGGCTCGTTCGCCGACCCGTTGCCCTCGAAGATGAGCCCGCAGTAGCCGTACAGCTCCCCCGTCGCGGCGTCCTGCACGGACAGCAGGTCGGAGCGCTCGCTGTCCGCGTCGGCGATGTGAGCTGCGATGTCTGCGACCGTCGGGTGGCCGTCGGCATCGAGCTTGCGATGAGCCGGCACTCGTTCGTCTCGTTCGGTCCAGAGTCGACGGAACACCTCGGCGTCCTCGACCTCCTGGGGGCGGAGGATCAGGCGCTGCGTGCGCAGAGTCGCCCCACCCAGCGCACCGGGCGCGGAGACCGGAGCGTCGGTGCTCACGTCGCCGATCCGGCTTCGACGAGATCCGCCAGTGCCGCCGTCACCGATCCCCAGCCATCGAGAAAGCCGAGGTCCTGGTGCAGATTCCGTGCGACGGGGTCGCGATGGCGCACGATCGCGCGGTAGGCGGTCCCCTCCGCGTGCTCGCCGAAGATGATCTCCGCCGTCATGGAGACAGGCTCAGGCTGCGCCGGCCGCCAGGAGCTGTCGATGACGTTGGTGAAGACCAGTCGCTTCTCGGACTCCACGACGAGGAAGATGCCATCCGTATGCGGGACGTACTCCCCCGCCTCCTCGCGCATGCTGGTGACGAAGCCTCCGCCAGGTCGTACATCGAGGCGATCCACGCGCGTCTGCATGGGGGCGGGCACCCACCACCGGGCGAGAAGCTCCGGATCGGTCCATGCTCGCCAGACGGAGGAAGGCGAGGCCCGGATGACCCTTTCGAGGGTCAGATCGAGGGTCGGGTCGAGTACGGTGCTGGTCATGGTGACTCCTCCAGGTCGGTCGCGATGGCTTCGAGGCGGCTCGTGCGGTCTTCCCAGACCCGCCGCTGCTCATCGAGCCAGTCCGTCACCACCGCGAGGCGTTCGCGGTCGAGGCTGCAGGTGCGCACACGCCCGCTCTTCGCTGTGTGGATGAGGCCGCTGCTCTCGAGCGCTCGGATGTGCTTCAGGAAAGACGGAAGCGTGATCGGGAACGGCTGCGCCAGCTCCCCCACGCTTGCGGGCCCTCGCCCGAGGCGCCGGATGATGTCGCGACGAGTGGGGTCGGAGAGAGCGAGGAACACCTCACTCACGTCCATACTGTTAGCCATGAAGATAAGTATTGCGCTCGACAATGCTTAGCGCAAGGGCAAAGTTTCTGCACGCCGCACCATGCAGACGAGTCCCTCACGGTCATCCCACGATGCGACCCGCTCGAATCCGCGCGATTCGTACAGCCTGATCGCCGGAGCGCGCCACTCCCACACGGACAGGCGAACGAGCCCGGCCGTCAGAGACAGTGCCGCATCCAGCAACGCGGAGCCGAGTCCGCGGCCGCGAAGGTCTGGATCTGCCCAGAGTCGCTTGATCTCGGCCTCTCCCCCGTCGATCCGGATGATGACGACCCCGACGGGCTGCCTCTCGACCACGGCGACCAGCGTCGTGCAGTCAGCGTAGGCGGCGCGGGGATCCGCCACCTCCCGCCCGTATCGTGGCGGCAACAGCGTCAGTGCGTCAGCCGATTCGGCCAGACCGCGCTCGCGCTTCTCCGCCTCGGTCTGCAGGAGATAGGTGCGGACGAGCGCACTCACCGCCGTCGTGTCGCACTCGTCCCACTGCGATGCTCGCACGCGGATCGGCAGCCGGAGCCTGTCAGACGACGAGTGAGTACGGGGCGAAGTCACATCCCCATTCTGCTCTCACTGCGCCGCCCAGACTCCCAGCTCGTTGCCGCTCGGGTCCACGAAGTGCAGTCGCCGCCCACCAGGGAAGTCGTACGGCCCCTGCGTCACTGCGCCGCCGGCATCCGTGATCGCCGCGTGCGTGGCGTCGAGGTCATCGGAGTACAGCAGCACGAGCGGCCCTCCCGCGGGACGCGCCTGGTCGGAGAGCAGCAGACCGCCCACCTCTGACCCGTCACCTGTCGGCGAGGCGATGCCCGCGTAGGCAGGACCGTAGTCGACGAACACCCAGCCGAAAGTGTCGCCATAGAAGCGCTTCGCGGTCTCGAGGTCATTGACGACGAGCTCGACGTAGTTGAGGGAGTGATGAACGGGTGCGGGAGTCATGCGGCCACGGTAGCGAGAGCATCCGACATCCGGAAGGGGATGCTCCGGTGCGGCGCGGGACCGAGGAGGCCGCGCACCAGGAGTAGCGTTGAAGGGTGCAACAGGTTCCCCGCTCCCCCGTGACCGACCCGGGGTGGAGGGCCTGGCTCATCTGGGGCGTGGGCGTCGCGGCCTACGTTCTCGCGATCACGAACCGCACCTCCTTGGGCGCTGTCGGAGTCGAGGCCGCCGATCGATTCCAGGCCGATGCGTCCACGCTCGCGCTCTTCGCCGTGGTGCAGCTCGCCGTCTACGGCGGCATGCAGATCCCGATCGGCATCCTGCTCGACCGCTTCGGGTCCCGCCCGATCATGACGGTCGGCATGCTGCTCATGGCGGCCGGCCAGCTCACCATGGCGCTCTCCCCCAGCATCGGGATCGCCGTCTTCGCGCGCATTCTGCTCGGGGCGGGCGATGCGGCGATCTTCCCCGCAGTACTGCGTCTCGTCGCCACGTGGTTCCCCGCGCAGCGAGGGCCGATCATGGTGCAGTTCACCGGCATCATCGGCCAGGGCGGCCAGCTCATCGCCCTCGTCCCCCTGGCCGCGCTCCTGCACGCGACGACCTGGACGATCACGTTCGGCAGCATCGCCGGGCTCGGCGTGCTGTTCACGATCCTGGTCGCGCTCCTCATCCGCAACCACCCCGCCGCACGCGGCGCCGACGTCTCCGTCGACACCGACACGGGCGTGATCCGCGTCGTCACCTCGGCGATCGACACGGGCGTCGGCATCCGCGCGGCGTGGGCGCACCCCGGCACGCGGCTCGCCTTCTGGTCGCACTTCACGACGCCGTTCGCGGGTACGGCCTTCATCCTGCTCTGGGGAATGCCGTTCCTCACCGCAGCCCAGGGCCTCGACACCGCTCATGCGGCCGGGATCATCTCCGTGTACGTGGTCGCCGGAATGGCTTTGGGGCCGATCATCGGAGACCTCTCGAGACGGCTGCCCAATCAGCGCTCGGTGGCGCTCGTCCTCCCTGCCGTCGGGGTGCAGTTCGTCGCGTGGGTCGCCGTCATCGCCATGCCGGAACCCGCGCCGATCTGGCTCCTCTACGTGCTCGCGGTGGCCCTCGCCACGGGTGGTCCGGCCAGCATGATCGCCTTCGACCATGCCCGCACACACAATCCGTCGCATCGCCTGAGCACGGCGACCGGCGTGACCAATGCCGGTGGCTTCATCGCCGCCCTCATCGCGATCTGGCTGATCGGGCTCGCGCTCGACGTCCAAGGCGCCGGAACGCCGGAGACCTACTCGTTCGAGGCATTCCGGATCGCGTTCCTGATGCCCATCCCCCTCTGGATCCTCGGCGTCGTGTTCATCGTGATCGAACGAAAGCGCACGCGCATCCGGATGGGCCTGGATCCCGAGAAGCGGCGCTGACAGCTTCTAGGATGAGGCGCATGTCCTCCGCCTTCACGTTCTCGAACGACCCGTCCCTGATAGACCGGGACCTGGTGCACCACTGGCTCAGCGTCGAGTCCTACTGGGCGCAGGGCAGGAGTCGAGACACGCAGGACGCCGCGATGGACGCGTCGCGGAACTACTCGGTGCGCGATTCCGATGGGCGGCAGGTCGCGTACGCCCGCGTCGTCACCGACGGGGCGACCTTCGCGTGGCTGTGCGACGTGTTCGTCGACGAGGCGGCACGCGGCAACGGGGTGGGTCGGATGATCGTCGAGGGCGTGATTCAGGACCTGCAGGATTCGTCGACGGTGAAGCGGATCGTGCTCGCCACAAGCACCGCGGACGGCCTGTACGCGAAGTACGGTTTCGCGGAATCGTCGGGGCCGAATCGCTACATGATCAAGCAGATGCCGCGGGACTGACCGCCCGATCGAGCGATCGTCCGATCGTTCGATCGAGCGGTTCAGCGCCCGGGGCGTCTCAGCGGCGTCCAGCCGAACGGCACCGGGCCGTCGAACGCGGCCCGTTCGCGGTCGGCACGGTCCGACCACCCCTGCGCCTCGCCGGGCGTCTCGAAGGCCCCACGCGCGACGCGCAGTCCGACGTCCTCGTGGTGCATCCGTGGTGCGCCCCCGCGTCGGACCGAGGCCCGGACGCTCCAGGAGTCGTCGGCGAAACCACCCCCGCGGAATACGCGGTAGTCGCCGTACCGGGCGGGATCGAGGAGGTCCCAGCACCACTCCCAGACGTTGCCGAGTGTGTCGAACAGGCCGTGGAGATTGGGCAGTTTGCCTCCGACGTCCTGCGGCGTCGACACTCCGTCTGCGCTGGTCCATGCCGCATCGGTGAGCGGAGCATAGTGCGGTCCGGTCGAGCCGGCGCGGCACGCGTACTCCCATTCGGCCTCGGTCGGGAGCCGATAGCCGTCGCCGGTGGCGTCCCAGGTGACGTCTTCTCCGTTGAACCGATAGACCGGGTCGAGTCCCTCCCACTCGGACGCGGCGTTGCAGAAGTGGACCGCGCGCAGCCAGCTCAGATCCGCAGCCGGTCTGCGTGGGTGCGTCGAGGGGATCGGTAGCACCTCGGCGAACTGCTCCTCCGTGATCGGGAACACACCGATCTCGAAGTCCTCCACGACCACGGTGCGCTCGACCTTGCGCCGCGCGTCGTGCAGAGTCACCGAGCCGCCCGGAATGCGGCGCATCTCGATGTCGGTCACGCCTGGGGTGCTCTCTCTACCCAGTCCGCGTACTTCGCCGCGCGTCCGTCCCCGGAGGACGTACGCGTGACGCGCCGCCTCACCCAGGGGCCGACGAACTCCCGGTAGTAGGCGAGGCCGGCCGGGCCACCCGCCGTGAGTGCGGTCGGCGACCACCACGACGACGGTGGCTCGAAGCCGAGGCCCTGAAGCACCCGGGCGGCGACCCGGTGGTGTCCCGCGGCGTTCATGTGCAACCGATCCTCTGACCAGTACTTCGCATCGGCGAGCTCGCGATCAGGCCAGTTGAGCGCGCGCACCACGTCGTCGCGCCCCTCGACCCTGCGAAGGACGGCATCGGAGAGCTGGTCGCCGCGGCGCTGCACGAGCGAACCCATCGGCAACTGCCCGCTGGGGTTCGCACCCGACAGCAGGATCAGCGTGACACCCTCTTCGTCGCACCGTCGAAGCACTCGACTGAACGCATCGGCGATGTGCTCGAGATCGGTCCGCGGGCGGAGCATGTCGTTGCCACCGCCGTTGAAGGAGAGATGGGTGGGGCGCAGCGCCAGCGCCGGCTCGAGCTGCTGCTCGACGATGGGCCAGGCCAGCTTGCCGCGGATCGCGAGATTCGCATAGCTGATCGAGTGCCCGGCGGCGTCGGCCCATCCCTGGGCGACCAGGTCGGCCCAGCCCCGCTCGCGTCCGTCCGGCAGCACATCACCCACTCCCTCGGTGAAGGAATCGCCGATGGCCACGTAGCGCACGTCTGTCACCACGACAGCCTATTCCCGCCCACGGACATGTGGCCGCATCAGCGGTCGTCGAGCGCGACTCCCCGTCGATCGACCAGGCCCCACGCCGCAGCGGCTGCTGCCACGAAGCACGCTCCGAACACGGCGAAGAGTACGGGTGCTCCCCCGGCGACGAGGATCACGGGTACGGCGAGAGGAGCCACGATCGAGGCGATCCTCCCGACACCCGCGGCCCATCCGGAACCGGTCCCCCGGAGCGACGTCGGATAGATCTCGGGGGTGACGGCATACAGTGCGCCCCACGCGCCGAGGTTGAAGAAGGACAACGCCATGCCCGAGGCGATGATGGCAGCCTCCGTGGTCGACGTGCCGAAGAACACCGCCGAGACGGCGGACCCGATCAGGAACACCGACAGGGTGGTCCGGCGCCCCCAGACCTCGATCAACCAGGCGGCCACCGCGTATCCCGGCAGTTGAGCGAGGGTGATGATGAGGGTGAACCCGAACGAGCGGACGAGATCGAAACCCGCATCGACGAGGATGCTGGGGATCCAGATGAACGCACCGTAATAGGCGAAGTTCACGCAGAGCCAGACGATCCACAGGCACAGCGTGCGGACGCGGAACTCGGCATTCCAGAGGGTCGTGAGACGCGCCCTGGTGGTGACGGCGATCGCGCGGGAGACAGGCTCGCGCCTGATCGCCGGGCCCGGCTCGACACCGGCATCCGCTTCGAACGTCGACACGATCCGATCGGCCTCGGCGATGCGTCCCCGCGAGGCGAGCCAGCGCGGTGACTCCGGCAGCCCCCAGCGCACGATCAGCGCGTAGACGGCGGGGATCGCGCCGAGCGCGAAGGCCCAACGCCAGCCGTCGTCGGATGCGGGGATCACGAAGAAGCCGATGAGCGCTGCAGCCGTCCATCCCAGCGCCCAGAACGCCTCGAGAATGACGATGAGGCGCCCCCGGATACGCGCCGGCGCGAACTCGCTCACGTATGTCGAGGCGACAGGGAGCTCGGCGCCGAGACCGAGCCCGACGAGGAACCGCAGGACGAGAAGCGCGGCGAGTCCGCCGACGAGTGCGCTCGCCCCCGTGGCGATGCCGTAGATGAGGAGCGTGAGTGCGAAGACCTGGCGTCGCCCCAGGCGGTCGGCGAGAAGGCCGCCGAGCGTCGCGCCGAGAGCCATGCCGATGAATCCGACGGATGCGATCCAGCCGGCATCCGTCTTCGTGAGGCCCCACTGCTGGGTGAGCGCCGCGAGGATGAACGAGATGAGTCCGACATCCATCGCATCCAGCGCCCAGCCGACTCCGGAGCCGGTGAGCAGGCGCAGATGGCGACGCGTGAACGGAAGCTCGTCGAGACGCCCGGCGATCGATGCGCGGCTCGGCAGCGCGGTGTTGGCCATTCCTACATCGTAGGGGCGCACACCGAGCCGCCGAGCCTGTGGCTCAATCGCGGTCGGCGAGCAGCTTGCGCACGCGCGGGATGACCTCGGAGCCGTACAGCTCGATGCTGCGCATCATCGCCTCGTGCGACAGGGTGCCCGTGGCGTACTTCATGTCGAATCGTCCGAGTCCCAGCGTCGTGACCGTGTCGGCGATCTTCGCGGCGACGCGCTCGGGCGAACCGACGTACAGCGCGCCGGCGGGGCCGATGTCGTTCTGGAATCGCGCGCGGCTGTAGGGAGGCCACCCGCGCTCGCGTCCGATCGTGTTGTTCATCGCCTCGAAGCCCGAGTACGCGGCCTCCCACGCCTCGTCGTCGGTGTCGGCGATGTGTCCGGGTGAGTGGACGGCGATCGGATGCGAGGTCGTGCCGAACGACGCCACCGACCGGTGGTAGAGGTCGACGAACTGCCGGAACCGCCCCGCGGGGCCTCCGATGATCGCGAGCATCAGTCCGAGTCCGTGTCGCGCCACGCGCACGACCGACTCGGGGCTGCCGCCCACGCCCACCCACGTGCGCAGACCGTTCGCGGTCTTCGGGAAGACGTTCGCGTTCTCGAGAGAGGCGCGCATGGAGCCTGACCACGTCACGGGCTCCTCCTTGAGCAGTTCGACGAACAGCTCGAGCTTCTGCTCGAAGAGCGCGTCGTAGTCGCGGAGGTCGTACCCGAACAGCGGGAACGACTCGATGAAAGAGCCACGGCCGAGCACGACCTCTGCCCGTCCGTTCGAGAGCGCGTCCAGAGTCGAGAAGCGCTCGAAGACACGCACCGGGTCGTCCGACGACAGCACGGTCACCGCGGTACCGAGGCGGATGTCCTTCGTCCTTCCGGCGATGGTCGCGAGCACCATCTCGGGGGCCGAGACGGCGAACTCGGTGCGGTGGTGCTCCCCCACTCCGAAGAAGTCGACGCCGACGCTGTCGGCCTGTTCCGCCTGCTCGACGATGTTGCGGATCGTCTGCGCTCCTGAGAGGAGCTCGCCGTCGGCGCCCCTCGTGATGTCGCCGAAGGTGTCCAGCCCGAACTCGATGCTCATGTCAGCCCTTTCTATTCAACTGAATGAACACGGTGCGCGCTGGACTCATTCCCTCATCGTGCGAGAAGAGCGGTCCGAAGCGTGTCGAGGCCGACGCCGCCCATGTCGAGAGCTCGCTTGTGGAACTCCTTGACGTCGAAGTCCGCTCCGCGCTCCGTCTGGTAGGCGTCACGCACCTGCTCCCAGATGCGCTGTCCGACCTTGTACGACGGTGCCTGCCCCGGCCAGCCCAGGTAGCGGTTGACCTCGAACTGCACGAACTGGTCCGACATGTTGACGTTCTTGCGCATGAAGTCGAGGGCATAGTCGGCGTCCCAGGTGCCGTCGCCGTCGAGACGGGGCTTGCCGAGGTGCACGCCGATGTCGAGTACGACGCGCGCCGCGCGCATCCGCTGCCCGTCGAGCATGCCGAGTCGATCGGCCGGGTCGTCGAGGTATCCGAGCTGCTGCATGAGCCGTTCGGCGTAGAGCGCCCAGCCCTCGGCGTGACCGGACGTACCGGCGAGCAGTCGCCGCCATGAGTTCAGCTCGGCGCGGTTGTACACGGCCTGTGCGATCTGCAGATGATGCCCGGGAACACCCTCGTGGTACACGGTCGTCAGCTCGCGCCAGGTGTCGAACTCGGTCACACCCTCGGGAACAGACCACCACATGCGTCCAGGGCGCGAGAAGTCATCGGTCGGCCCCGTGTAGTAGATGCCACCCTCCTGGGTGGGCGCGATCATGCACTCGAGGGTGCGGATCGCCTCGGGGATGTCGAAGTGCGTGGCGCCGAGTTCGGCGACCGCGCGGTCACTCGTCTCCTGCATCCAGTGCTGCAGCGCCTCGGTGCCCACGAGCTTGCGGGCGGGATCGGCCTCGAGGTGCGCCACGGCCTCCTCGACGGAGGATCCGGGGAGGATCTCGTTCGCGATCGCCGTCTGCTCGGCGACCATGCGGGCGAGCTCCTCGCGACCCCACTCGTACGTCTCGTCGAGATCGATGGTCGCTCCGAGGAAGCGACGGGAGTTCAGAGCGTAGAGCTCGCGTCCTACGGCATCGACCTCGGTCGCGGCGGGAGCAAGCTCCTCCGCGAGGAAGCTGCGCAGCTCGTCGTAGGCCACGCGGGCGGCCGCGGAGTTGTCGGCCAGGGTGCGAGCGAGGGATGCCGGGAGGTTGCCCTCCGCAGGCGCGGCGTCCGCGACGAACGCGGCGAAGAAGCCGTCGTCGGCCGTGTAGCGATCGATCTGCGTGGCGACCTCGACGACCTGCCGGCGCGCAGGCGTGACGCCCTCGGCGATGCCGGCCCGAAGGGTCTCGGTGTAGCCCCGGAGCGCGTCCGGCACGGCGGCGAGGCGAGTCGCGATGACCGACCAGTCATCCGCGGTCGCCGTCGGCATGAGATCGAACGCCGAGCGCACGTCCTGTGCGGCCGAGGCGATCACGTTGAGGTCGCGCAGGTGCCACTTCGCGTCGTGCAGCTCGAGGTCGAGGCTGAGCTCTGCAGACAGGTCGGTCTTGGTCACCTCGTCGATCGCATCGACCGGCTCGAGGGCGGCGAGCTTCGCGAGTGTGGCACGCGTGGCCGACGCGATCTCCTCATGCCCGGCCGGGCTCAAGTCGCCGAAACGGTCGTTGACCTCGTCGCGACCGATATAGGTGCCGAGTGTCGGGGCGAGCACCGCGATGGTGTCGACCCACTCATCGGCGACTTTGTCGATGGCAGACGGGGTGCGGGGAGAAGAGGTCATCCCTCCAGCGTAGCCCCGCCCCCTCCGCGCAGGATATCGGTGTGGTGCGCGTCGTCGACGATCAGTGCGCGGCCTCGTTCCAGTCGTGACCTCGGCCCACCTGCACGTCGAGGGGCACGGTGAGATCCGCCGCATCGCCCATGCGGGTCCGGACGATCCTCTCGGTCGCGTCCCATTCGCCCGGGGCCACCTCGACCACGAGTTCATCGTGGATCTGCAGGAGGGCGCGCGAGGTGAGGCCCTCGGTGCGCAGATCTTCGTGGATGTGCAGCAGCGCGATCTTCATGATGTCCGCGGCACTTCCCTGGATCGGTGCGTTGAGCGCAGCCCGCTCGGCGTTCTCACGCAGCACGCGGTTCGGGCTGGCGAGGTCGGGGAACGGTCGGCGGCGCCCGAAGATCGTCTCGGTGTAGCCGACCTCCTTGGCCTTCAGCACCGATGCACGGAGATAGTCGCGCACCGCACCGAACCGGGCGAAGTACTCGACCATCAGCTGCTTCGCCTCGGACTGCTCGATGCGCAACTGCTTCGACAGGCCGAATGCCGAGAGGCCGTAGACGAGCCCGTACGACATCGCCTTGACCTTCGTGCGCATCGCGGAGGTCACATCGCTCGGCTCGACACCGAAGACGCGCGCGCCGACGAACCGGTGCAGATCCTCGCCGCTGTTGAACGCCTCGATGAGGCCCTCGTCTCCGGAGAGGTGCGCCATGATGCGCATCTCGATCTGCGAGTAGTCGGCGGTGAGGAGGGCTTCGTAGCCGTCCCCCACCTGGAACGCGCTGCGGATGCGGCGCGACTCCTCGGTGCGGACAGGGATGTTCTGCAGGTTCGGGTCGGTGCTCGACAGGCGACCGGTCTGGCTGCCCGTCTGCACGTACGTCGTGTGCACACGAGCGTCGGCACCGATCGCCGTGTCGAGCGATTCGATGATCTGACGCAGCTTCGTGGCCTCGCGGTGCTGCAGGAGCAGGCCGAGGAAGGGGTGCGGGTGCGAATCCTGCAGATCGGCCAGCACGGCGGCATCCGTCGAGTACCCCGTCTTGGTCTTGCGTGTCTTCGGGAGCTGGAGATCGTCGAAGAGCACCTCCTGCAACTGCTTGGGAGAACCGAGGTTGAATTCGCGCCCCACGATGCCGAAGGCCTCCTGGGCGAGGCCTTCGGCGCGGGTCGCGAGCTCGCCGGAGAAGGTCGAGAGGACCTCGTGCGACACCGCGACGCCGGCGACCTCCATGTCGGCGAGCGTGATGAGCGTGGGCAGCTCGATGTCCGTGAGGACCTTCGCGACCGACTCGGGGATGTCTTCTCGCAGGGCATTCGCGACACGCAGGGCGAACCAGGCCTCCTGCGAGGGTGTGGCGCCCTCGGTCTCGGGAACCAGCTGCGAGGGATCAGCCTCGGGGAGCTTCTCGCCGAGGTAGCGCTCGACGAGGTCACCGAGCGTCTTGTCGGGGAAGCTCGGGCGCAGCAGCCAGCCGGCGAGGCTCGTGTCGTAGGCGAGTCCGTTGACGCGCACACCCTGCCGCAGCAACGCCTTCACCTGCGGCTTCGCGTCGTGGAGCACCTTGGGGCTCGTCGACTCGAGCCACGGCCGCAGTGCCGCGGCGACGTCGTCGTTCCAGTCGAGTTCGCGGAGTTCCTTCTCGGTCGCAGCGCCCACACGGGTGGGTGCTCCGCCCTGGACGAGGAGCCGTACTGCGACATCACCCGTCTGCGACTCCGCCCACGTGACGAAATCCGATGCGCCGACCTCGACGGGCTCGGGCAGGACGACCGCTGTGGCCGGGTCCTCGGCGACCTCGCCGGCTCCGACGGCGTCGAAGACGCGGGGCAGCAGCGTGCGGAACTCGAGGCGGGCGAAGATGTCACGGACTGCTTGCGCGTCGATCGGCGCCACCGCGAGGTCGTCGGGAGCGACGGGCAGCTCGACATCCGTCAGCAGCCGGTTGAGTCGACGGTTGCGCCGTACGTCCTCGATGTGGTCGCGCAGGTTGCCGCCCACGACGCCCTTGATCTCATCCGCTCGTTCGAGGAGATCGTCGAGCGAGCCGAACTGCGTCAGCCACTTCACGGCCGTCTTCTCACCGACCTTGGGAACGCCGGGCAGGTTGTCGCTGGTCTCGCCGACCAGCGCGGCGATGTCAGGGTACTGCTCCGGGCGCACGCCATAGCGCTCCTGCACGGTCACCGGGTCGTAGCGCTTGAGCTGCGAGACACCCTGAACCGACGGGTACAGCAGTGTCACATCGTCGGTGACGAGCTGGATCGTGTCTCGGTCGCCGGAGACCACGAGGACGTCGTATCCCTTCTCGGCCCCTTGAGTCGACAGGGTGGCGAGGATGTCGTCGGCTTCGACGCCCTCCTTCATCAGCACGGGGATCGACATCGCGGCAAGGCAGTCCTGCAGCAGCGGGATCTGGCCGCGGAACTCCTGGGGTGACTCCGACCGAGTCGCCTTGTACTCGGGGTACTGGTCAGTGCGGAACGAATGACGAGAGGTGTCGAATGCGATCGCCATGTGCGTGGGCTGCTCTGCCTTGATGAGGTTCACCAGCATCGACAGGAAGCCGTAGATGGCGTTCGTGTGCTGGTTGTCCTTGGTCGTGAAGTTCTCGACCGGAAGGGCGAAGAAGGCACGATAGGCGAGCGAATGGCCGTCGACGACCATGAGGGTAGGCTTTGCGGAGTCCGTCACCCTGTCAGCCTAACGAGGACGACAGACACCCGCTGAGGAGGATCCATGACCGAGACCGCGACGAGTGCAGGACTCGACTGGGCGACAGCCCGCGGGATGGGCGCACTCGCCCAGAAGATGGGCATGGAATTCCTCGAGTTCACAACTGAGCGTTGCGTCGCGACGCTCCCCGTCGAGGGCAACACGCAGCCGGTCGGCCTCATGCACGGCGGCGCCTATGTGGTCCTCGGCGAGTCGCTCGGCTCGATGGCGGCGAACCTCCACGCGGGCCCCGGCCGGCTCGCGGTCGGGGTGGACATCAACGCGACGCACACGCGCTCCGCGACGTCGGGCGTCGTGACGGGTGTCTGCACGCCCGTGCATCTCGGACGCAGCATCACGGTCCACGAGATCGTCGTCTCCGACGATCAGGGACGACGGTGCTCGACGATCCGGATCACCAACATGATCAAGGATGCTCCCGCGGCACGCTGAGCGGCTCTTCCAGCAGAAGCTGGAACAGCAGGTGGTCCTGCCACTCCCCCGCGATCCGCAGATACCGTGGCGCGAGACCGATGCGTTCGAAGCCGGTGCCGGCGAGCACCCGCTGTGACGCGAGGTTGTGCAACAGCGTCGCCGCCTGGATCCGGTGCAGATGCAGATCGTGTCGGGCGTGGGCGATGACCTCGCGCACTCCACGGGATGCCAGACCTCGACGCGCATGCGCGACGTCGATCCAGTACCCGAGGTCGGCGCTGCGGAACGCACCGCGGACGATGTTGTTCAGGTTGATACGACCGCGGATCTCGCCGTCGGTCGATTCGATGACGAAACGGGCGCCTCGGCCCTCGGCGGCATCCGCCAGACACTGGCGTACGTGCGTCTCCTGCCACTGCGCCGTGTAGAACTCGTCGTCGCGCAGAGGATCCCACGGCGCGAGGTGTTCGCGGTTCGCCGAGTACGCCTTCGCAAGCGCAACGCCGTCACCGGCGCGGACAGGCCGCAGAACATGCTCCGCGTCGAGCGGCAGCAAAGACTACTTCTTCGGCGCGAGCTGCTCGATGATCGCCTTGGCGACGTCCTGCATCGTGAGGCGACGATCCATCGACGCCTTCTGGATCCAGCGGAAGGCCTCGGGCTCGGAGAGGCCCATCTTCTCGTTCAGCAGCCCCTTGGCGCGGTCGACGAGCTTGCGGGTCTCGAAGCGCTCGACCATGTCGGCGACCTCGGCCTCGAGCGTGATGATCTGCTCGTGGCGAGCCAGCGCGATCTCGATCGCCGGCAGCAGGTCGTTCGGGGTGAACGGCTTGACGACGTAGGCCAGCGCGCCGGCCTCGCTCGCACGCTCCACGAGCTCCTTCTGGCTGAAGGCCGTGAGGAGGACGACGGGAGCGATGTTGCCCTTGTGCAGCTTCTCGGCCGCGCTGATGCCATCGAGCTGCGGCATCTTGACGTCCATGATGACGAGGTCGGGACGCAGCTCGGTCGCCAGTGCGACCGCGGTCTCACCGTCTCCGGCCTCACCCACCACATCGAAGCCGTTGTCGCGGAGGATCTCGACGATGTCGAGACGGATCAGCGACTCGTCCTCGGCGACGACGACGCGTCGGGGTGCGGATGACGTGGGCTGCTCAGCTGCCTGTTCTTGCTCGGTCACAGATCCATCCTAGTGGAGACGACCTCCGAGGACCCCGATGGCGCGGCGAGTGGCCGTGATCACCGATCCTCTGCGATAAAGTCGAAGACGCGACACACGAGCCGGCGTGGCGGAATGGCAGACGCGGAGCACTCAAAATGCTTTGTCCGAGAGGGCGTGTGGGTTCGAGTCCCACCGCCGGCACAACAGGGATCAGATGCTGATCCACACCTCTCCGTCGATCAGCAGATAGCGATCGAGGGCGGGCGCCATGGCCGCATGGAGTTCACGTTCTGCCGTCGCGGGGTGATCTGCCTGCAGGACCCCCTCCGGCACCGTCGCACTGATGATCGCGCCGAGGTTCTCGTCTGATGCGGCCACGGGCAGGCCGCCGATGAGCAATGGCTCGTATGCCCGGTCGCCGTGGATCCGCTCGCCCTCGCGCGCCGCGATCGTCTCTGCTGAGCGGGTCTGCGCGAGGTAAGCGGGAACACAGGCGATCGCGTCGTAGGTGCGGAAACGACGCTTCAGTCGGTACCGCACCCCGATGCTGCCCGGCTTCAGAGGCGGCAGCGAGTCGGACGAGGCCGTCTCGACGGGATCGAGGCGAGACGCGCACGGCTCGACGGACACCGGTCGGGCGATCTCGGGTCGCTCGTCCACGGCGGGTTCGATGGTCAGGTCATCCATGGGTGCGGGGCAGACGTGTCGACGTGCGGAGGTCTGCGCCTGCACCAGAGTACAGGTCTGCGCCTGACAGCCCCATGGCCGAAAGTCGAGGGTTTGCGCGGACCCGCGCCGAACCGGCGCTGCTCATCGCTCGGACAACGCTGCGACCTCTGCGACGACGCGAGGGTCCGCGAGGATCCGGAAGTGTCCCCCGGTCTCGATTCGCACGTTCTTGCGCGCACCGATCAGCTCGCTGCCCTCGGGGATGTGCGGGTCGAAGGCCGCGTAGACCGAGACGATCCTCTCGTTCACCTCGAGGTGCGCCGCCAGCTCGACGATCGACGGGTCCGAAGGGGAGAACGCCCACAGCGAGCGAACAGGCAGCAGGCGGGCGTAACGGGATCCGCCGAACGGCGTCGCGACCGCGAGCATCGCACGGATGCGCTCGCCCGCGGCGCCGGCCATGGCGAGCTTCCCCGCGAGTCCGCCCTTGCTGTGCGCGACCACGATCACGTCGGTCATCCGGTTCGTCTCGAGGAACTCCTCCACGACCCGGGCCGCGTCGTGCACCGGCCGCCGATTGTGTGCGAGGGCGTCGAGGACGTGGACGGGATGCCCGCGATCATGCAGTGCGGTGATCAGCGGCTGCATGAATCTCCAGGTCTCGTAGACGCCCGGGAGGATGAGGAGCGGCGCAGCATCGCCGCTCGCGAAGGCATCCGCCTCCTGCCGACCGAACGCCGCCCGGAACTGCCAGTAGACGGCGTATGCGTAGTCGGCGATCCACCAGCCCGCCTTCTTCACGAGATCGATGATCCACTCCCCTGCCACTCTCGCCGACGCGTGTGCGTCGTGCTCGACGATACGCCGGAGGCGATCGCGTGCGCGGCACCGCCCTGGATACGACGAAGGGGCGGAACTGTCGTTCCGCCCCTTCGCTGCGATTCGATGTCAGACCGTGGCTTCCTTGTAGATCGGAGCCGCGCCGTTGACGGCGTCTCCGACCTTGTGCACTCGGATGTCGTTGGTCGAACCCACGATTCCGGGAGGGGAACCGGAGATCACGACGACCTTGTCTCCCTCGACGGCGAGGCCGCTCGAGAGCAGGTAGTCGTCGACCTGCAGGTACATCAGGTCGGTGTGCTGGACCATGTCGACGAGCTTCGACTGGATACCCCAGGTCAGCGCCATGCGGCGGCGGATGTTCGGCTCGGGGGTGAACGCGATCATCGGGATGCGCGAGCGCAGTCGCGACAGGCGACGCGCCGAATCCCCCGACTGCGTGAAGACGCAGAGATACTTCGCCTCGACGAACTCGGCGACCTCGAGGGCAGCGAGAGTGATCGCGCCACCCTGCGTGCGGGGCTTGGTGGTCAGGGGCGCGATGCGCTCGAGACCGTGCTCCTCGGTCGACTCGATGATGCGGGCCATGGTCTCGACGACGACCACCGGGTAGTCGCCCACGCTCGTCTCGCCCGACAGCATCACGGCGTCGGCACCGTCGAGCACCGCGTTCGCGACGTCCGAGGTCTCGGCGCGCGTCGGCACGGGGCTGTTGATCATCGACTCGAGCATCTGCGTCGCGACGATGACCGGCTTCGCCATGCGTCGTGCGAGCTCGACCGCGCGCTTCTGCACGATCGGCACGGCCTCGAGCGGGAGCTCGACGCCGAGGTCGCCGCGGGCGACCATGATGGCGTCGAACGCGTCGACGATCTCCTCGAGCGCGTCGACGGCCTGCGGCTTCTCGACCTTGGCGATGACGGGGACCTTGACGCCCTCTTCCGCCATGATCTCGTGCACGCGGCTCACGTCCTCCGCGTTGCGGACGAACGACAGCGCGATGAGGTCGGCGCCGATGCGCAGCCCCCAGCGGAGGTCGTCTTCGTCCTTCTCGCTCAGTGCGGGGACGTTGACGGCGACACCGGGGAGGTTGATGCCCTTGTTGTTGGAGACGGCACCGGCGACGATGACCTTCGTCGTCACGGTGACACCGTCGGTCTCGACGACCTCGACGCGGACCTTGCCGTCGTCGATGAGCAGGAAGTCGCCCGGCTTGACGTCCTGCGGCAGGCCCTTGAAGGTCGTGCCGCAGATGTCCTTGTTGCCGATGATGTCTTCGGTCGTGATCTTGAAGATGTCGCCCTTGGCGAGCTCGTAGGGGCCGGCCTCGAACTTGCCGAGACGGATCTTCGGGCCCTGCAGGTCGACCAGGATGGCGACAGCGCGGCCGGCGTCGTCGGCTGCACGGCGAACGTTGGCGTAGTTGTTCTCGTGCACGGAGTAGTCACCGTGGCTGAGGTTCAGACGGGCGACGTCCACGCCGGCGTCGATGAGTGCACGTACGGTCTCGTACGTGGAGGTAGCGGGTCCCAGGGTGGCGACGATTTTCGCGCGTCTCAAAGATTGCTCCAGGGTAGTGGGGGATGGAAATCAGGCGACGGTGCCGCGGCTCAGCCTACGCGGGCTGGAGGCCGATAGCGATTTCATGCGGACGCACCGGCTCGGGCAGCACGGTGGTTCCCATGAGGAACCGATCGACGTTCGCCGCGGCCGCACGGCCTTCGGCGATGGCCCAGACGATGAGCGACTGCCCGCGGCCCGCGTCACCGGCGACGAACACGCCGGGGACGGTGGACTCGTAGCTGTCGTCTCGACGGAAGGCACCACGGTCGGTCAGCTGCGGAAGCGTGTCCTCGGTGTAGCCGTCCTGCTCGGGGCCGGTGAAGCCCATCGCGATGAGGACGAGATCCGCGGGGATCTCGCGCTCTGTGCCGCTCTTGGGCACGCGACGACCGTCGATGAACTCGGTCTCGGCGACGCGCAGTGCACGGACCTCGCCCACATCGTTCGAGAGGAACTCGACGGTGGAGGCGAGGAAGACGCGCTCACCGCCCTCTTCATGGGCGGAGGCGACCTCGAACAGCGTCGGCATCATCGGCCACGGCTGGTGCCCCGGACGCTCGGTGCCGGGCTGCTTGCCGATCGCGAGGTTCGTGACGCTCAGCGCACCCTGACGGTGGGCCGTGCCGATGCAGTCCGCACCGGTGTCACCGCCACCGATCACGATGACGTGCTTGCCCTCGGCCGTGATCTGCTCGGGGACCTTGTCGCCGGCGACCGCATGGTTGGACTCGACGAGGTACTCCATCGCGAAGTGCACGCCGTCGAGGTCGCGGCCCGGAATCGAGAGGTCGCGAGGAACCGTCGATCCGGTGGCGATCACGATCGCGTCGTAACGAGCACGCAGGTCGGCCCAGGAGATGTCCTTGCCGATCTCGACGCCGGCGCGGAAGCGCGTCCCCTCCTCCTGCATCTGGCGAAGGCGCGACTCCAGCTGCCCCTTCTCCATCTTGAAGTCGGGGATGCCGTAGCGCAGCAGACCGCCGATGCGGTCGTCACGCTCGAAGACGGCGACCGTGTGGCCGGCGCGGGTCAGCTGCTGTGCGGCTGCCAGCCCTGCGGGGCCGGAGCCGACGACGGCGACCGTCTTGCCGGTCAGGCGTGCGGGCGGCTGCGGCTCGACCCAGCCCTTGGCGAAGGCCTCGTCGATGATCGAGACCTCGATCTGCTTGATCGTCACCGCCGGCTGGTTGATGCCCAGCACGCACGAGCTCTCACACGGGGCGGGGCACAGACGACCCGTGAACTCCGGGAAGTTGTTCGTGGCGTGCAGACGATCGATCGCCGCGCGCCCCTCACCACGCCAGGTCAGGTCGTTCCATTCGGGGATCAGGTTGCCGAGCGGGCAGCCCTGGTGGCAGAACGGCACACCGCAGTCCATGCAGCGACCGGCCTGACGCTTGAGCACCGCCTGATCGCCCGCCTCATAGACCTCTTTCCAGTCCATGATGCGCACCGGCACGGGGCGACGCTTGGGGAGCTCACGCTCCGTGGTCTTCAGAAAGCCTTTGGGGTCAGCCACCGGTCACCTCCAGGATGCGGTTCCAGACGATGTCGCCGTCGGGGTCGATGCCCTCGGCGACTGCTTCCTCGCGCATGCTGCGCACGGCGGCGTAATCCCGCGGAAGCACCTTCGTGAACTGGCCGGCGGTCTCATCGAACCGCGCCAGGATGTCGGATCCGAGCGGCGATGCCGTCTTCTCCACGTGAGCGACGATCAGGCTGCGCAGGACCTCGAGGTCGGCCCGGTCGAGGGGCTCGAGGCGCAACTCGCCGCTGCCGAGCGATTGGGCGTTCACCTTGCCGGTGTCGAGCGAGTGGATGTAGGCCACTCCCCCGGACATGCCGGCTCCGAGGTTGCGACCCGTCGAGCCGAGGATCACCGCGACGCCGCCGGTCATGTACTCGAGCGCGTGGTCGCCCACGCCTTCGACGACCGCGGTCGCACCCGAGTTGCGAACGAGGAACCGCTCGCCCACGACGCCCGAGAGGAACATGGTTCCCGCCGTCGCGCCGTAGCCGATGACGTTGCCGGCGATCACGTTCTCGTGCGGCGCGATGGCGGAGCCCCGTGCCGGGCGGATCGTGATGTCGCCGCCGGAGAGGCCCTTCCCGACGTAGTCGTTGGCATCGCCTTCGAGGCGAAGCACGATTCCGGAGGGCAGGAACGCGCCGAGCGACTGACCGGCGGTGCCGTGCAGGGTGACGTCGATCGTGCCGCTGGGGAGCCCCGCAGCGCCGTGACGAGACGTGACCTGGTGGCCCAGCATGGTGCCGACCGCGCGCTCGGTGTTGGCGATGGGCAGCTCGACCACGACGGGCTCGCCGTTGAGGAGAGCAGGCTTCGCGATGTCGATCAGCTGCACGTCGAAGTGCTTCTCGAGCTCGTGATCCTGCGTACGGCGGTTGCGGCGCGGCTCGCTCGCGGGGAACGCGGGCCCTTCGAGCACGGGGCTCAGGTCGAGACCCTCCGCCTTCCAGTGCTCGAGAGCCGCGTTCGCCTCGATCAGCTCCGCGCGGCCGACGATCTCGTCGATCGAGCGGAAGCCGAGCTCGGCGAGCAGCTCGCGCACCTCTTCGGCGATGAACTCCATGAAGTTCACGACGAACTCGGGCTTCCCGGTGAAGCGTTCGCGCAGAACGGGGTTCTGGGTCGCGACGCCCACGGGGCACGTGTCGAGGTGGCAGACGCGCATCATGATGCATCCGCTAACGACGAGGGGGGCGGTCGCGAAACCGAACTCCTCTGCGCCGAGCAGCGCACCGATGATGACGTCGCGTCCGGTCTTGAGCTGGCCGTCGACCTGCACCACGACGCGGTCGCGCATGCCGTTGAGCATGAGCGTCTGCTGCGTCTCGGCGAGACCGAGCTCCCACGGGGTTCCCGCGTGCTTGAGGGAGTTCATCGGGCTCGCACCCGTGCCTCCGTCGTGTCCTGACACGAGGATGACGTCGCTGAGCGCCTTTGCGACACCGGCGGAGACCGCTCCGATGCCCGACTGGCTGACGAGCTTCGTGTGGATGCGCGCCTCGGGGTTCGCCCGCTTCAGGTCGAAGATGAGCTGCTTGAGGTCTTCGATCGAGTAGATGTCGTGGTGCGGCGGGGGCGAGATCAGACCGACGCCCGGCGTTCCACCGCGGGTACGTGCGACCCACGGGTACACCTTCTGCGGCGGCAGCTGACCTCCCTCGCCGGGCTTGGCGCCCTGGGCGAGCTTGATCTGGATGTCGTCGGCCTCCGTGAGGTACAGGCTCGTGACGCCGAAGCGACCGGATGCGACCTGCTTGATCGCGCTGCGACGCTCGGGGTCGAGCAGGCGATCGGTGTCCTCGCCGCCCTCACCGGTGTTCGACTTGCCGCCGATCCGGTTCATGGCGATGGCGAGGGTCTCGTGCGCCTCCTTGGAGATCGAGCCGTAGCTCATCGCCCCGGTGGAGAATCGCTTGACGATCGCGGACACGGGCTCGACCTCGTCGAGCGGCACCGGCTTGCGGGTGCCTGTGCGCAGCGTGAAGAGACCGCGCAGCGTCTTGAGCTCGGCCGCCTGATCGTCGACGAGCTTGGTGTACTCGCGGAAGATGTCGAAGCGACGCTCGCGCGTCGCGTGCTGGAGCTTGAAGACGGTCTCGGGGTTGAAGAGGTGCGGGGAGCCGTCGCGACGCCACTGGTATTCGCCACCGGTCCAGAGACGCTCGTGTGCACGTGCGGCCTCGTCCTCGGGGTAGGCGTAGTCGTGACGTGCCTGGTTCTCGATGAAGATCTCTTCGATGCCGATGCCACCGAGCTTCGACTCGGTGCGCGTGAAGTACTTGTCGATGAACTCCTCGCTCAGGCCGACAGCCTCGAAGACCTGTGCGCCGGCGTAGGACGACACGGTCGAGATGCCCATCTTCGACATGATCTTCAGCACGCCCTTGCCGAGTGCGTAGATCAGGTTGCGGACGGCCTTCTCGGGGCTGATGCCGGTGATGTAGCCGGTGCGCACGAGGTGCTCCACCGTCTCCATCGCGAGGTACGGGTTCACGGCCGATGCGCCGTATCCGATCAACGTCGCGACGTGGTGGACCTCGCGGACGTCACCCGCCTCGACGATCAGACCGACCTTCATACGGTTCTCACGGCGGATCAGGTGGTGATGGATCGCCGAGACCATGAGCAGCGACGGGATCGGGGTCAGATCCTTGTTCGAGTCGCGGTCCGAGAGGATGACGAACTCGGCACCCTGCGCGATGGCCTCGTCGACCTCGTCGTACATCTCGGTGAGACGCTTCTCGAGCGTGTTCGAGCCCGCGTCGAAGTGGTAGAGACCCTTGATCGTCACGCTGGAACGGTCGGGCAGCGCCTTGTCGATGTGGCGGATCTTCGCCAGCTCGTCGTTGTCGATCACCGGGAAGTCGAGAGAGACGGTGCGCGTGTGGTCGGGACCCCACGTCAGCAGGTTGCTCTCGGGGCCGAGGCCGAGCTTCAGGCTTGTGACGACCTCTTCGCGGATCGAGTCCAGCGGCGGGTTGGTGACCTGCGCGAACTGCTGCGTGAAGTAGTCGAAGAGCAGACGGGGCCGCTTGCTGAGAACCGCGATCGGAGTGTCGGATCCCATCGCGCCCAGAGGCTCGACGCCGGTCTGACCCATCGGGGTCAGGAGGATCCGCACCTCTTCCTCGGTGTAGCCGAAGGTGCGCTGGCGGCGCGTGATCGACGCAGGCGGGTGCACGATGTGCTCGCGCTCGGGGAGGTCGGCGAGACGCACGGATCCGGCATCCAACCACTCCTGCCAGGGGTGCATCGTGGCGAGATCGCGCTTGATCTCCTCGTCTTCGATGATGCGCTTCTGCGACGTGTCGACGAGGAACATCTTGCCGGGCTGCAGGCGCCCGCGACGCTTGATGCGCTCGGGCTCGAACGTGAGCACACCGGTCTCGGAGCCGATCACGATCAGTCCGTCGGTGGTCTCGGTCCAGCGCCCGGGGCGCAGGCCGTTGCGGTCGAGGGTCGCGCCGACCACGGTGCCATCGGTGAAGATGAGGGCGGCGGGGCCGTCCCACGGTTCCATCTGGTTCGAGTGGTACTCGTAGAACGAGCGCAGCTCCGGCGAGATGTCGGACTGCTTCTCGTAGGCCTCGGGCACCATCATCATGATGGCGTGCGGCAGGCTGCGTCCGGTGAGGGTGAGCAGCTCGAGCACCTCGTCGAAGGAGGCCGAGTCGCTGGCCCCATCGGTGCAGATCGGCAGCAGCGGAGCGACGTCGCCGAGCAGCTCGGACTCGAGCTGGGACTGACGGGCGCGCATCCAGTTGCGGTTGCCGCCGACCGTGTTGATCTCGCCGTTGTGCGCGAGCATCCGCAGCGGCTGCGCGAGCGGCCACGACGGGAACGTGTTGGTCGAGTAGCGGGAGTGCACGACGGCGAGCTCCGACATGAAGCGCTCGTCCTGCAGGTCGGGGTAGAACGGCTCGAGCTGAAGCGTCGTGACCATGCCCTTGTACCCGAGGGTGCGGGCGGACAGTGAGACGAAGTAGGCGCCGAGCTCGTGCCCAGCGCGCTTGCGCAGACGATAGGCGACTCGGTCGAGCGCGATGCCCGTGAGGGGTGCCTGCGAGTGCGTGGCTCCCCCGGCGCTCACGAAGAGCTGCTCGAAGGCGGGGCGTGCCTCGTCGGCGAGCTTTCCGAGGTTGTCGTTGACCGTCGGAACCTCGCGCCATCCGAGGACGCGGAGGCCCTCGGCTCGGGCGATCTTCTCGATCCCGGCCTTCTGCTGGCGGCGTTCGCTGGAGTCGCGCGGGAGGAATGCCAGACCCGCGGCGTACTCGCCGACCGGGGGCAGTTCGAAATCGGTGACCGCACGGAGGAAGGCGTCGGGCATCTGCGTCAGGATGCCTGCACCGTCTCCGGTGCCGGCATCCGAGCCGATCGCACCACGGTGCTCGAGGTTGCGCAGCGCTTCGAGCGCCAGCGCGATGATGTCGTGGCCCGCTTCACCACGCAGGGTGGCGACCATGGCCAGGCCGCAGGCGTCCTTCTCGAACGCCGGGTTGTACATGCCCTGCTTCGGGGGGTAAGCGCCGGAAGCGCCGTAGGGAGGCTGAAAATACACCAGTACCGTCCTCAGATCTTCGGATGACCCGGGGGCGTCATTGGCCGGGTGGATGCGATGGGGTCCGCACGGACCGGTCTGCTATCGAGAGCTTTCCGTGTCCGTGGGAGCGGTGCTTGTGGCGCTGGCTCCTGCGGCGACTTCTTCGGACGGAGGCTCACTCACGTCCACGAAATCGGAGGGATTGTCCTGCGATTCTACATCAGCGTCCAGGTCCTTCCGTCCGCGGCCGGGCTGGTACGGCGAAGGCTCCAGGCCCGGGTGACGACGCGACTGCACGATGAGGATCGCGAGACCCACGACGATGCCGATGATCGCGGCCCAGACGTTGCTGCGCAGGCCCAGGATGATCTCGCTCGGGTCGATGCGGATCGACTCCCACACGACGCGGCCCGCGCTGTACCAGATGAGGTAGATCGCGAAGAGCCTGCCCCACTGCAGAGCGGTCACCTTGCGGCTCAGCCACAGCAGGACGACCACGCCGAGAAGGTTCCAGATGACCTCGTAGAGGAAGGTCGGGTGGAACAGGGTGCCCTCGGGAAGGCCGGGAGGGAAGGCCGAGTTGTCGGACTCGATCTCGAGGCCCCACGGCAGGTCGGTCGGCAGACCGAACAGCTCGTGGTTGAACCAGTTGCCGAAGCGTCCCATCGCCTGCGCGAGCAGGAGACCGGGAGCGAGGGCGTCGGCGAAGGTCCAGAAGCGGATGCCGGTCCAGCGGCAGCCCAGGTACGCACCGATGGCACCACCGATGAGCGCACCGAAGATCGCGATGCCACCCTCCCAGATCGCCCAGACGGAGCCGGGCTCGAACGGGTTCCAGGTGTTCTTGCCCTCGCCGAAGTAGAAGTTCGGGTGGGTGAGCACGTGGAAGATGCGCGCGCCGATGATGGCGATCGGCACGGCGAGGATCGAGATGTCGATCACGACCCACGGCTCTGCCCCGCGCTTGGTCAGGCGGTGGTTGGTCAGCAGCACGGCGGCGATGATGCCGGCGATGATGCAGAGCGCGTAGAAGTGGATCCGGAGCGGGCCGAGGTCGATGTAGGAGACCGGGGGGCTGGGGATGCTGGCGAGCACGCCGCTGAAGGTGCTGTGGAGCGCGAGGGACATGATTGCGATTCTAGTTCTCGTGTGCGGGGCGCGACGACGACGTGCCGACGGCCAGGTTTCGGGTGACCTCGGCGAGGGCGGGGATGCCGCCGTCGCGCAGGGCGCGGACGAGTGCGGTGCCGACGATCGCGCCGTCGGCGTACTCGGACACGCCGGCGATCTGCTCGGCGGTCGAGATGCCGATGCCCACGCAGGCTCGGATGCTGCCGTGCTCGCGCAGGCGCCCGACCAGTGTGCGCGCCGCACGGTCGAGTTCGGTGCGTTCTCCGGTGATGCCCATGGTCGACACGGTGTAGACGAATCCGGTCGACGACTTCACCACGAGCTCGAGGCGCTCATCGGTCGACGTGGGGGCTGCGAGGAAGACGCGGTCGAGGCCGGTCCGCTCGCTCGCGGCGATCCACTCCCCTGCGACGTCGGGCGTGATGTCGGGGGTGATGAGCCCTGCGCCTCCCGCTGCCAGCAGGTCGTCGGCATAGCGGTCGACGCCGTACTGGAAGACGGGGTTCCAGTAGGTCATGACCAGCACGGGGACATCGGTGGCGGCTGTGATCGCACGGATCGCGGTGAAGAGGTCCTTCATCTTGAACCCGTTCGCGAGCGCGGCGGTCGTCGCCTCCTGGATCACCGCACCGTCCATCACCGGGTCGCTGTACGGCGGGCCGAGCTCGATGATGTCGACGCCGTTCTCGGCGAGGGCGATCGCGGCCTGGATGCTCGTCTCGAGGTCGGGGAAGCCGACCGGGAGGTATCCGACGAAGGCGCTGCGACCCGCCGCGTGGGCTGCGGCGATCGCCTGTTCGACGCGGCTCATAGCTCGGGCTCCCCCTTCGAGGCTGCGTCTTCGGCTGCGGTCTCCTGGGCGACGTCGTGCGCGAGCGCCTCGGCGTCGTAGAGGTCGAAGTAGCGTGCAGCGGTGTCCATGTCTTTGTCGCCGCGGCCCGAGAGGCAGATCGCGATCACGGCATCCGGGCCGAGCTCGCGTCCGAGGCGCAGGGCTCCCGCGAGAGCATGCGCGGATTCGATCGCCGGGATGATGCCCTCGGTGCGACTCAGCAGACGCAGCGCCTGCATCGCCTCGTCATCGGTCGCCGGGATGTACTCGGCGCGGCCGATGTCGGCGAGCCACGAGTGCTCGGGTCCGACCCCCGGGTAGTCGAGTCCTGCCGAGATCGAGTGCGACTCGACGGTCTGCCCGTCCTCGTCCTGCAGGACGTAGGTCTTCGCGCCGTGCAGGATGCCGGGGCGACCGCGTTCGATGGACGCGGCGTGACGGGGCGTGTCGACTCCGTCGCCTGCCGCCTCGACGCCGTACAGCTTCACGCCCTCGTCATCGAGGAAGGCGTCGAACATGCCGATGGCGTTCGATCCTCCGCCGACGCACGCGACGACGGCGTCGGGGAGGCGGCCGACCTCGTCGAGAAGCTGCTGGCGGGCCTCCTCGCCGATGATCTTCTGGAAGTCGCGCACCATGGCGGGGAACGGATGCGGGCCCGCGGCGGTGCCGAAGATGTAGTTGGTGGTCTCGACGGTGGCGACCCAGTCACGGTACGCGTCGTTGATCGCGTCCTTGAGCGTGCGCGAGCCGGAGGTCACGGCGACGACCTCGGCACCGAGCAGCCGCATCCGGGCGACGTTCAGCGCCTGGCGCTCGGTGTCGACCTCGCCCATGTAGATCGTGCAGTCGAGGCCGAAGAGGGCTGCGGCGGTCGCGGTGGCGACGCCGTGCTGGCCCGCGCCGGTCTCGGCGATCACGCGTGTCTTGCCAAGACGCTTCGTCAGCAGCGCCTGCCCCAGCACGTTGTTGATCTTGTGTGAGCCGGTGTGATTCAGGTCCTCGCGCTTGAGGTACACGCGCGCGCCGCCGGCGTGCTCGGCGAACCGCGCGACCTCGGTCAGCGGCGACGGACGCCCGGCGTAGGAGCTGAGCAGCGATGCCAGCTCGGAGCGGAAGGCGGGATCGACGATCGCGTCGGCGTACGCCGCGGACAGCTCATCGATCGCTGCGATCAGCGATTCGGGCATGTACCGCCCGCCGTAGTCGCCGAACAGTGGCCCGTGCTGATCACGCAGGCTCATCACGCCTCCAGGAAGCTCTTGAGAGTGGCGACCGGGTCGCCCGTGACGAGCGCCTCCCCGATCAGGACGACGTCCGCACCCGCCGAGCGGTAGTGCGTGACGTCTGCAGGGGTGAGCACCGCGGACTCGGCGATCTTGACGGCCGAGTCGGGGATGCGCTCGACCAGTCGACCGAACAGGTCGCGATCGAGCTCGAGGGTCTTCAGGTCGCGAGCGTTGACCCCGATCAGAGGCGCACCGAGGTCGATCGCGACCTCGAGCTCGTCGGCCGAGTGGGTTTCGACCAGAGGGGTCATGCCGAGCTCCGTGATGAAGCCGAACAGGTCCTCCAGCACGGAGCGCTCGAGTCCGGCGACGATCAGCAGGACGAGGTCGGCACCCGCGGCACGTGCTTCGAGCACCTGGTAGCGGTTGGCGATGAAGTCCTTGCGGAGCACGGGAAGGGAGACGCGGGAGGTGACGGCCTCGAGATCGGCCAGGCTGCCGCCGAAGCGGCGCTCCTCCGTGAGGACGCTGATCGCCGAGGCTCCCCCCGTCTCGTAGAGCGAGGCCTGCAGCGCAGGATCCGGGATCTCGGCGAGGGCACCGCGAGACGGGCTCGCGCGCTTGACCTCGGCGATGATCTTGACGCGATCGGCAGGCGCGAGGAACGCGAGGGCGTCCTTGGCCGCAGGGCGCGCGAGAGCATCGCGCTCCACGTCGGCCAGGGGCCGGGTGAGCGCGCGACGTTCTGCGTCAGCGACTGCGCCGGCCGTGAGGTCGGCGAGCACCATTAGTGCGCCTTCGGCGAGTACTTGGGGCCCTTCACGCCGTATCCGGCCCTGGCGAGCAGCCAGCCCACGAGCGCGCCGATCGGGACGATGGCGGCGCCGACCCAGATCAGGGCGACCCACACGGGGCTGAACTCGGCGAGGCAGAACGCCAGCGTGCCGATCGTGAAGCCCGCGAGCATGATGATCACGGCGGTCCATGCTGCCGGCGAGTGTCCGTGGCCGGGGTCAGCGATCGGGTTGGTCATGGTCTCCTCCGGGGGACGACGTGGTGGGTCGGTTCAAGTCTATCGGGGTCATCGTGTGGGGTCGGTTCCGCGAGACAGGTCGTCCCACGAATCGATCGCATCCACAGGGCCTGCGGCGGCCTCGACGTGCGCGGCATCGGTGCGGTAGCGGCGTCCGCCCGTCTTCCATCGACGCCAGGTGAACAGGACCACGAGCGAGGCGGCCAGCAGCACGATCCACCCGATCAGCGTCATGACCGGCCAGGCCGAGAGCTCGATCCCCGCGACGACGTCGGCGATCGCCGAGCTTCCCGCGAGTCCGGTGGTCTCGGTCACGGTCGGTCCGACGGCGCTCAACGGTTCGGAGAGCAGCAGCTGGAAGGTCGTCCACCCGAGGAACAGGGCGCTGGCAGCGCCGAGCACGCCGAAGAACAGCCGGAGCACAGGGCCGACGATCGACAGGGCGATGCCGAGCGCCAGCACGGCGAGACTCAGGGGCGCGAGCAGCGGCAGCGCGGAGGCTCCCGGAACCAGGATCGCCTCTCCGGCATCCGCGCGCTCGACGGTCAGCCACGTCTGGGTCGACGAGATGATCCCGACTGCTCCGGACAGGAGGAAACCGGAGACCGCGAGGGAGCGTCCTCGGCGGGCGAACGTCACGAGGATGCGCCTCCTTCGACGGCTTCGAGGTCGTTCGAGTCGAAGCAGGTGCGTGTCCCGGTGTGGCAGGCGGGCCCGGTCTGGTCGACACGGAGCAGGATCGCGTCACCGTCGCAGTCGAGGCGTGCCTCGTGCACGACCTGGATGTGGCCGGAGGTGTCGCCCTTTCGCCAGTACTCCTGCCGAGAGCGCGACCAGTACACGGCGCGCCCCGTCGTCAGGGTCCGACGCAGTGCCTCGGCATCCACCCACGCGAGCATGAGCACCTCAGCGGTGTCCCACTGCTGCACGATGACCGGCGCGAGCCCGTCTGCGTTGAACGCGACCTGAGCGATCCGCTCCTCGATGTCGGTCATCGGACCAGCACTCCTTCTGCGCGCAGCGCGTCCTTCACGTCCCCGACGGTGAGAGCACCCGTGTGGAACACGCTCGCAGCGAGCACCGCATCCGCCCCCGCCTTGATCGCCGGAGCGAAGTCGGATGCCTTGCCTGCACCGCCCGAGGCGATGACCGGCACGGACGCCGCCTCGCGCATGAGCTTCACCAGTTCGAGATCGAAGCCGTCGCGCGTGCCGTCCGCATCGATCGAGTTGACGAGCAGCTCTCCGGCACCGCGCTCGGCTGCCTCTCGCGCCCAGTCGAGGGCATCGAGGGTCGTCTGCGTGCGCCCACCGTGTGTGGTGACGACGAAACCGGACGCGGTGGTGTCCGCGCGCTTGACGTCGAGCGAGAGGACGAGGACCTGCGCGCCGAACCGGTCGGCGATCTCACCGATCAGCTCGGGTCGCGCGATGGCGGCGGAGTTGACCCCGACCTTGTCGGCGCCGACCGAGAGCAGCCGCGCGACGTCGTCGACGCTGCGGACTCCCCCGCCGACGGTGAGCGGCACGAAGACCTGCTCCGCAGTGCGCTGCACGACGTCGTAGGTCGTCGCGCGGGCGTCGACGGTCGCGGTGACGTCGAGAAAAGTGATCTCATCCGCACCCTGCGCCGCATAGTGGCGCGCGAGTTCGACAGGGTCGCCCATGTCGCGGAGGTTCTCGAAGTTCACTCCCTTGACGACGCGGCCGTCGGCGACGTCCAGACACGGGATGACCCGGCTCGCGAGCGTCATCAGAGCCTCGCGTTGTGGATCGCCGTCACGAGGATCGCCCGGGCGCCGAGCGCGTACAGCGCGTCCATCACGGGGTTCACCCGTGCCCGCGCCACCATCACGCGGACAGCCACCCATTCGGGATCCCGCAGCGGCGAGACGGTCGGCGACTCGATGCCGCCGGCGATCTTCACCGCGTCGTCGAGCAGCGCCAGAGGCAGGTCGTAGTCGATCATCACGAATCGTCGGGCGACCATCACGCCGCGCAGGCGACGCAGAAGCGTCTCCGACCCGTCGGCATCCTGTGGGCCGGCGATCAGCACGGCCTCGGACTGCAGGATCACGGGACCGAAGACGTCGAGGCCTGCCTGACGCAGTGTCGTACCCGTCTCGACGACGTCCGCGACGGCATCGGCCACGCCGAGGCGCACGGCGGATTCCACGGCACCGTCGAGCGGCACGAGATCGACCGCGATGCCGCGCTCGTCGAGGAACGCGTCCACCAGCCCCGGGTACGAGGTCGCGATGCGGAGACCGTCGAGCTCGGAGACCTCGGTGTAGCGGCCGGCGGGCGCAGCGAATCGGAAGGTCGAACCGGCGAAGCCGAGCGCCTCGATCTCGCGCGCTCCCGGCATCCGGGCGTCGAGCAGGAGGTCACGGCCCGTGATGCCGACGTCGATGGCACCGGAGCCGACGTAGGTGGCGATGTCCTTCGGACGGAGGTAGAAGAACTCGACGTCGTTGTCGGTGTCGACGACGTGGAGGGTCTTGGGGTCACGACGACCGGCGTAGCCGGCCTCCGCGAGCATGTCGGCGGCCGTCTCGGAGAGAGAGCCCTTGTTGGGAACAGCAATGCGCAGCATGGGATGCCTTCAGATCGAAGCGAGTGGGGCGGAGCGCTTCACAGATGTCGGTAGACGTCCTGCAGGCTCAGGCCCTTCGCGATCATCATCACCTGCACGTGGTACAGCAGCTGCGAGATCTCCTCGGCCGCGGCCTCGTCGGATTCGTACTCGGAGGCCATCCATACCTCGGCGGCCTCTTCGACGATCTTCTTGCCGATCGTGTGCACGCCGCCATCGAGCTCTGCGACCGTCCCCGATCCTTCGGGTCGGGTCTCGGCCTTGAGGCTGAGCTCGGCGAACAGCTCGTCGAAAGTCTTCACGATTCCAGGCTAGCGGCTCTGGCGCGGTCCCTGAGCCGAGTGACGGCCGCTTCGACGTCCTCGGCGCCGTACACGGCGGATCCCGCGACGAAGGTGTCCGCCCCGGCGGCAGCGGCCGCCTCGATCGTCGCATCCGAGATGCCGCCATCGACCTGGAGCCAGACGTTCGAGCCGCGGCGCTTGGCCTCATCCGCGAGAGCGCGCAGCTTCGGCATCGTCTCGGGCATGAACCCCTGACCGCCGAACCCGGGCTCCACCGTCATGACGAGGATCTGATCGAACTCCTCGAGCACGCTGTACAGGCCCTCGGCAGGGGTGTCGGGCTTGATCGCGACGCCGGCTCGAGCGCCGATGCTGCGAAGCGTGCGGGCGAGGGAGATCGGGTCGGCTGCGGCCTCGAGATGGAACGTCACGCTCGCGGCACCGAGCTCTGCGTATGCGGGCGCCCAGCGCTCGGGGTCCGTGATCATCAGATGCACGTCGAGTGGGATCGGGCTCGTCGCCTGGATCCGTTCGACCATCTGGGTGCCGAAGGTGAGGTTCGGCACGAAATGGTTGTCCATGACGTCGACATGCGCGAAGTCGGCCGACGCGATCTTCGCGAGGTCCCGCTGCATGTTGACGAAGTCGGCGGCGAGGATGCTGGGGTTGATGCGCGGTGCGCCCGGGAGTTCCACGTGTCTATTCTCCTTCGTCGGCGCGTGCGCTGCGCTTGTCGGGCGCGGCGAGCGTGTCAGTCGTGTCCCGCTGCAGGAGCGCGAGGAACATCGCGTCCGTGCCATGGCGATGCGGCCAGAGCTGGACCCGACCCGAGCCGTCGTCTGCGAGGTCGATCGGCGAATCCGCGACCCGTGCGACCACCGCACGTGCGTCGAGCTCAGTGATGTCGGTGCGTCCGCGCAGGACCTCCTGCACGACACCCGTCGTCTCGGCGAGATGCGGTGAGCAGGTCGCGTAGGCGACGATGCCACCGGGCGCGAGCGCGTCGAGCGCTGAGGACAGCAGTTCGACCTGCAGCGGCGCGAGCTCGGCGACGTCGGCCGGGGACTTGCGCCAGCGGGCCTCAGGACGCCGCCTGAGCGCACCGAGGCCGGTGCAGGGGGCATCGACCAGGATGCGATCGAACATGCCGCTGTGCGAGGCGCCGAAGGTCCGCCCGTCCTCCTCATGGACGACGATCTCCCCGGGCACGGCGCGCAGGGCGTTGCGCACGAGACGAGCTCGTGTCGGCACCACCTCATTGGCCTCGAGCGTCACATGATGCGGGCCGGCGACCGCTGCGAGCAGCGCCGTCTTGCCTCCGGGGCCGGCGCAGAGGTCGAGCCACCGCTCGCCCTCCGAGATCGGTGCGGCTTCGGCCAGCGCGAGTGCGACGAGCTGCGACCCCTCGTCCTGGACGCGCACGGTGCCGCCGGATGCGGCGATCACGCGGTGCGGGTCTCCGCCCGGCGAGCCGTACGCCGTCGGCGCATACGGACGACGTGGCTCTCCCGGCTCCGCGAGGCCGGGGAGCGCGACCAGCGTCACCTCGGGCGAGGCGTTGTCAGCGTCGAGGAGATCGTCGAGCTCATCCGCGCGTCCCTCCGCCGCGAGAGCGCGGCGGAGAGCACGGATGACCCACACCGGGTGGGCCGAGCGCAGGGCGAGCCTCTCATCGTCGGAGCGCGCCGAGTCCTCGATTCGCCTCTCCCATTCCTCCGGAGTCTCCCGGGTGATCCGGCGCAGCACGGCGTTCGCGAAGCTCGACGCTCCCCGCCCCTGTGCCATCGCGACGAGGTTCACGGACTCGTTCACCGCGGCGTGCGAAGCGACCCGGGTGGCGAGCAGTTGATGTGTCGCGAGCCGCAGAGCGTCGAGCACAGCCGGATCGATCTCGTCGGCGGGCCGGTCGGCCGCCGCCGAGATGATCGCATCGTACGTGCCTCGGCGCCGCAGTGTGCCGTACGCGAGTTCGGTGGCCAGCGCCGCATCCTGCGGGTTGAGGCCCGCCTCCGCGATGGCCGGGGGCAGGATCAGGTTGGCGTACGCCTCGGACTCCGACACGGCGCGGAGTACGTCGTATGCGACCCTCCTGGCCGGCTGCACGGTGCGCTGCGGGCCGCGCTGCTGCCGCTCTCCCCCGGACGCACCTCGTCGGCCGGACGCAGGATCGCGACGCCCCTGCGAGCGGCCACGGGGTTCTCCGGTACGGCGACGACGCTCGCCCTGCTCGCCGCTCATGCTCCGGCCCTCACCTTCTCGGTGTCGCGCTGACCACGCCACCAGTCGACAGCGTTCATGGCGCCCTTCCCTGCGGGCTGCACCCGCGTGACCGACAGCGGTGCGGATCCGGTCCCGATGAGCAGCGCCGACTTCGTCGCGACGATCTCGCCGGGTTCCAGTTCGGCACCGTCATCTCCGGGCAGCGCTGCGAGGATCTTGAGTCGCAGACCGTCGACGGTCGTGTGGGCGCCGGGCTCAGGCGTGACTCCGCGGAATCGCGCGTACACCGCTCCGAGCGGTTGGGCCCAGTCGAGCAGCCCGTCGTCGAGGGTGAGCTTCGGCGCGAGTGTCGGCTCGCCGTCCTGCGGCACCGGTCGGGCACTGCCGTCGGCGATCGCCGCGACCACCTCTGACATCAGATCAGCACCGTCGACCGCGAGAGTCTCGAGCGCCGCATCGGCGGTCGCGTCCGGGGCGACGTCGACGACGCGCGTGGCGAAGACATCGCCCGCATCGAGCGCAGGCACGAGCTGGAAGACGCTCGCGCCCAGCTGCTCATCACCCGCGATCAGCGCTCTCTGCACCGGTGCGGCGCCTCGCCACTGCGGCAGGAGCGAGAAATGGAGGTTGATCCAGCCCTTCGCCGGGGTCGAGAGCAGCGGCTCGCGGACCAATCCCCCGTACGCGACGATCACTCCCAGCTCGGTGCCGAGCCCGGCGATCGCCTCTGTCGCCTCCGCATCGAGCCGTGCGGCCTTGATCACCGGCAGACCCAGTTCGGTCGCCGCCTGGGCGACCGGCGATGGCGTCAGCACGCGTTTGCGGCCCAGCGGCGCATCAGGCCGAGTGACGACCGCGATGACGTCGTGCTCGGTCGCGAGGCGACGGAGGGTGGGAACGGCGGCCGACGGTGTGCCGGCGAAGACGAGACGCATGAAGGTGCTCCGGAGGGATGCGGTGGTGGATCGGGTGAGTGCTGAGGGTTCTTCGCGATCAGAGCTCTGGGTCGAGGATATCGAGCCGAACCGAGAGCGCGATGCGCGTCGACTTGCCCTTGCCTCGACGAGCGCTGACGGCTTCGGCGACGACCGCGGCACGGAGCGTCGTCGCGACCTTGGCCCCGGCTCCGTAGTCGAAGCGCACGAGGGCGCGGACGCGGGGCGGGTAGTCCTCGGAATCGACCGGCACCGGTCCGAGCACGGCGTCCGACGGCAGCGCGAGTTCCTGCAGAGCCGCGAGGGCCCTGCCGACCGCTGACGCGGAACCTTCGACCAGCGCCACGCGCGCCGCCGGGGGCATGTGCAGCGGTGCGCGTTCCGCCAACTCCGACCTCGCATATCCGGACTGGTTCCACGTGGCGAGTGCCCTCGCGATGGAGCCGTCGACCCCGACGAGGTGGATCGGGGCACCGGGAGCCGCGAGAGCTGCGGCGTTGGACCACCAGCGCAGGCACGCCTCTCCGATGCGGAGGTCGGGCGCCTGCAGCATCCGCGGCCCGTCGAGCAGGACGACCGCTCGGTAGCCGCCCTCGGCCAGCGGCTCCGCGCCACGGGTCGCGACGATGAGGGACGGCTTGTCCGTGACGTACTCCACCGGGTGTGCGCTGTCGGCCACGATCACGCGGATGCCGGGGAACGCCTTGCCCAGCTCATCGGCTGTGCGCTCACTGCCCGACGAGGCGAGGCGCAGCTTCGTTGACGAGCACGCAGGGCAGGCCCAGACCCGCGCACCGCGCCCGCACCAGGCGCAGACGGGGACGGCACCGCGATGCTTCGCCCCCAGAGGGCCACCGCAATGGGCGCAACGGGCAGGAGCCCGGCACTCGGCGCAGACCAGCGAAGGCGAGAACCCGGGGCGGGAGACCTGCACCAGCACGGGTCCCTCTGCGGCGGCATTGCGAGCCGAGAGGAACGCGGATGACGGCATCCGCTGCGCGGTGGGCGCGTCCATCTCCTGAGGTGTGCTCAACACGACCCGCGGCAGGACCCGGCGCGCGGCCCTGACATCGTGCAACCAGCCGTGTGCGACCAGTCGCTCGACGTCGGTGGTTCGCGTGTGGCCGACGAAGAGGAGCGCCGAATTCTCCTGCTCCTGCCGCAGAAGCGCTGCGTCCCTGGCATTGATGTACGGGGCGAGGGGCTCGCCGAGCAGCGGATCTCCGTCGTCCCACACCGCGACGAGTCCGGCGCGCACAGGGGCGTACACCGCCGAGCGATTGCCGACGACGATGCACGGTGCGTCTTCCAGTGAGCGGAGGAACGAACGGTATCGGTCGGGATTCGTCTGCCTCGAGTCGTACCGGGCGACCGCTTCGGCGGGAACGGACGTGGCGAGTACGGCGAGGAGCTGATCGAGGTCGCGGTGATCGGGCACCACCAGGATGCTCGACTGTCCGGCGGCGAGCATCCTGGCCGCCGACGATGCCAGCAGAGCGGCCCACCCCGGCGCCCCGTCGTGATGCACGGGGATCGCTTCGACGGCGGCTCGTCCGCCGCTCTCCAGCACCTCTTCGAGACCGTCGTACGACGCGACGAGCTCGGCCGAACCCGCGAGTTGCTCTTCGGTCGAGACGACCCGTGGCGAGTCCGCTTTCCACGCCTTCTCGACGCGCACCTGTCTCTTCGGGATGACGAGCCGGAGCACATCGGATGCCGATCCCGCTGCACGGTCGGCGGCGCGCCGCGCGAGCCGGTAGAGCCTGTCGGGCAGCACGGGGACCGGCGAGACGACGCTGTCGACCTCGGACAGGGGTCTGTCGGCATCGTCTTCGCTGTCGAGCTCGATCACGTAACCGTCGATCACTCGCCCCGCCGTGCGCAACGGCACGCGCACCCGCACTCCGGGCACGACATCGCCGAGTTCTTCCGGCAACGCGTAATCGAACAGGCGATCGAGCTGAGGAAGCGGCGAGTCCAGGAGAACGCGCGCGATGCGTCTGCTCTGCGCGTCAGAAGGCAACAGGCTCTGCCCGTCAGAGGACAACAGGCACCGGCCCGTCAGAGGCCGGCAGCGCGCCGCAGCTCTTCGGCGCGGTCGGTGCGCTCCCAGGTGAACTCCGGCAGTTCGCGCCCGAAGTGTCCGTAGGCAGCGGTCTGCGCGTAGATCGGGCGGAGCAGGTCGAGCTGCTCGATGATCGCCTGCGGGCGAAGATCGAACACATCGCTGATGGCGCGGGTGATGACCTCGTCGGACACCTTGCCGGTGCCGAACGTCTCGACGTACAGGCCGACGGGGCGTGCGACGCCGATCGCATAGGCGACCTGCACCTCGAGCCGGTCGGCGAGACCCGCGGCGACCGCGTTCTTGGCCACCCAGCGCGTGGCGTACGCACCCGAGCGGTCGACCTTCGACGGGTCCTTCCCGCTGAACGCGCCTCCGCCGTGCCGAGCGGCGCCACCGTACGTGTCGATGATGATCTTGCGTCCGGTCAGGCCCGCATCGCCCTTCGGGCCGCCTGTGACGAAGGGCCCGGCCGGGTTGATGTAGTACGTGATGTCGTCGAGGTCGAGCCCGGTCGTCTCGAGGATCGGGTCGATGACATGCTCGCGGACCTGCGCCTTGATGTCGTCCTGCGAGATGTCGGGGTGGTGCTGGGTCGAGAGGACGATCGCGTCGACGGTCTTCGGCGTGAATCCGTCGTAGCCGAGCGTGACCTGCGTCTTGCCGTCGGGTCGGAGGAACGGCAAGGCGCCGGAGCGTCGCGCTTCCGTCAACCGCTCGGCGATCCGGTGCGCCGTCCAGGCGGCCATCGGCATGAGCTGCGGCGTCTCGTTGGTGGCGAAGCCGAACATGATGCCCTGGTCGCCCGCGCCGAGGCTGTCGAAGGGATCGATCGATCCGCCGTCGCGGTGCTCCTGCGCGTTGTCGACGCCGTGCGCGATGTCGGTCGACTGCTCACCCACCGAGATGCTGACACCGCACGAGTCGCCGTCGAAGCCGGTCTCGCTCGACGTGTAGCCGATGCGGTTGACGACCTGCCGGACGATGGTGGGGATGTCGACGTACGCCTCGGTGCGGATCTCGCCCGCGACATGCACGAGTCCTGTGGTGACCAGAGTCTCGACGGCGACCCGGGAATCCCGGTCTTTCGCGATGAGCCCGTCGAGGATGCTGTCCGAGATCTGGTCGCAGATCTTGTCCGGGTGCCCTTCGGTGACGGACTCGGACGTGAACAGACGCAGGGCGCTCATCAGGGCTCCAGAACGGGGTCGGACGGTAAGAAGGGGGTCGCTCCCATGATGGACCGCACCGCCGACATCAGCCGGCGGTGCGGTCATCGGACGTCACTCGGCGTGACGGAGGCGGAGCTTGTCCTCGTTGATCTCGTGCAGAGCGATCGTGAGGGGCTTGTCCTCGACCGACGAGTCGACCAGCGGGCCCACGTTGTCGAAGAGGTTTCCCTCGTGCAGGTCGGAGTAGTAGTCGTTGATCTGACGCGCGCGCTTGGCCGCGTAGATCACGAGCTCGTACTTGGAGTCGACACGGTCGAGCAGGTTGTCGATGGGGGGATCGATGATTCCGTTGGTGTGGTGTCCGGCCATGGTGGGACCTCCTGATCAGGCGACGGGATCGTCGCGAAGACGCTGCTCCGGGCGCGCGAAGACGCTCAGCGCGCAGAGCTTGAAGACAATTCTACGACCTCTGCGGCGGCGGTGGCGACGTCCTCGTTCACGATGAGGTGGTCGAACTCGTTCTGTGCGGCCAGTTCGACCTTCGCGGTGCGCAGCCGGCGAGCCCTCTCCTCGGCGCCTTCGGTGCCGCGTCCGACCAGTCGCTGGACCAGTTCGTCCCACGTCGGCGGCAGCAGGAAGATCAGCGTCGCCGCGGGCTCGGCCTTCCGTACCTGACGTGCGCCCTGGAGATCGATCTCGAGCAGCACGGTCTTGCCGTCGGCGAGAGCGGCGTCGATCGGTGCCCGCGGAGTGCCGTAGCGCGACCGGTTGTGCACGACGGCGTACTCGAGGAGCTCGTTCTCGGCGATCAGCCGATCGAACTCCGCGTCGTCCACGAAGTAGTAGTGCACGCCGTCGATCTCGCCGGGGCGAGGGGCACGGGTCGTCGCCGACACCGAGAGGTGGATCTCGGGGTTGTGCTCGCGGATGTGCGCGGCGACCGTCCCCTTGCCCACGGCTGTGGGCCCGGCGAGAACGAGCAGACGGCTCCGGGCACCGCGCGGTTCGAGCACGGGGAACCGCGTGTCGAGCCACTGCGAGAGTGCGACTCGCTGACGAACGCCCAGACCGCCCAGCCTCTTGACCGGCGAGATGTGCAGCTCATCGAGGATGCGGTCGCGCTTCCCCGCGCCGATCGCAGGAAGGGCGAGGAGGAAGTCGGTGATCCGCATCGACCCCTCGACGGAGTCGGGGTCGGCGGTCGCGCGTTCGAGCACGACCTGCGGCGTCACGACGCGCATGGTCAGATCGCGCTTCAGCGACGCGCGGGCGCGACGACGCTCCACGGCCTTGCGTGCCGCTGCGGCCCGATCGACCTCGGGAACCGGACGGGACTCAGCCACGGGTGCTCTCCCTGTACTCTGCGACGCGGGCGTCGATGGCGGTGGCGAGACCGGCGGGTCCCGCCGAGAGGATGCTGCGGCTCTCGCTCGCGATGACCGCGTGGCTCATCGTGCCGAAGCGGTGGCGGAGGTCGGCGGGGGTCGCCCCCTGCGTCCCGAACCCGGGTGCGAGGATCGGCGCGGTCGGTGCGAAGGCCGCGATACCGGCATCCGTCCAGTCGACCGTGGCTCCGATGACGAAGCCGAAGCTCCCCCACTCCCCCGTGTCCGAGTGCTCCGCGTTGCGGGACGACACCACGGCGATGATGTCGGCGGACACAGCGCGCCCGGTCTCGGAGACCGCGCGCTGGAGTCCCTCAGCCTCGGGGTTGCTGGTCGCGGCGAGGACGAACAGGCCCTTGTCGTGCCGATGCGCCAGGGCGAAAGCGCCGTCCAGGGCGCCGACGCCGAGGAAAGGATTGACCGTGAGCGCATCCGCCTCCAGCGGAGAACCCGGGGTCAGCCAGGCCTCGGCGTACGCGTCCATGGTCGTTCCGATGTCGCCGCGCTTCGCGTCGGCGATCACGATCAGATCCGCGGCCCGTGCTGCAGCGAGAACGTCTTCGAGCGCTGCGACCCCGGCGGAACCGAACCGCTCGAAGAACGACACCTGCGGCTTCACGACGCCGACGCGGCCCGCGGCGGCCTCGACGGTCCGCAGTCCGAAGTCCCGGACTCCGCGTGCGTCGTCCGTGAGCCCCCAGGAGTTCAGGAGCGCCGCGTGCGGGTCGATGCCCACGCAGAGCGGGCCGTGCGCCGACAGGGCGTCACGGATCCGCTCTCCGAAGCGTGCGCTCACAAAGCGGCCTGTCGGTCGAGGGCGTACTCCTGCAGGCTCTTCACCTGGAAGCCCTCGTGCGCCGCATCCATTCCGCTCACCGCAGCGCCCAGGACGGCCATCGTGGTGAACAGCGCCTTGTCAGCCGCGACGGCGGCCGCGCGGATCTCGTAGCCGTCGGCACGGGCCGCTCCACCCGAGGGGGTGTTCACGACGATGTCGATCGCACCCTCGTTGATCAGGTCGACGATGTTCGTCGCACCCGACTCCTGGGTCTCGCTGAACTTCTCGACCACGGTCACGGCGATGCCGTTGCGCGACAGGATCTCGGCAGTGCCCTCGGTGGCCACGATCGTGAATCCGAGCTGCTGGAGGCGGTGCGCCGGCAGGATCACCGCGCGCTTGTCGGAATCGGCGACCGAGATGAACACGGTTCCCGAAGTCGGCATGCCGCCGTACGCGGCAGCCTGGCTCTTCGCGAACGCGGTCGGGAAGTCACGGTCGATGCCCATGACCTCGCCCGTCGAGCGCATCTCCGGTCCGAGGATCGAGTCGACCGTCTTGCCGTCTGCGGTGCGGAACCGCTTGAACGGCAGCACGGCCTCCTTGACCGAGACCGGGGCGTCGAGCGGCACGCGCGAGCCGTCCTGCTCGGGCAGCATGCCCTCGGCGCGCAGCTCGGCGATGGTGGAACCGGTCATGACACGGCTCGCCGCCTTCGCCATCGGGATGCCCAGCGCCTTGGAGACGAACGGCACCGTACGGCTGGCGCGGGGGTTCGCCTCGATCACGTAGAGCACTCCGGCGCTGATCGCGAACTGCACGTTCAGCAGACCGCGGACGCCCACGCCCTCGGCGATCGCGAGGGTGGCCTCGCGCACGCGGTCGATGTCGGTACGGCCGAGCGAGACCGGCGGGAGCGTGCAGCTCGAGTCGCCGGAGTGGATGCCGGCCTCTTCGAGGTGCTCCATCACGCCGCCGATGAACAGGTCGGTGCCGTCGTACAGAGCGTCGACGTCGAGCTCGATCGCGTCGTCGAGGAAGCGGTCGACGAGAAGGGGCTTGCCCTCCTCGATGATGACCTCTCCCGCCGTGCGCACGAAGTACTCGCGCAGCGAGTCCGAGCTGTAGACGATCTCCATGCCGCGTCCGCCGAGCACGAAGCTCGGACGCACGAGGACCGGGTAGCCGATCTCCTCGGCGACCGCGACCGCACCGTCGGCGTCGATCGCCGTGCCGTGACGCGGGGCGATGAGGCCGGCCGAATCGAGCAGCTGCGAGAAGAGCTCGCGCTCCTCCGCGATGTCGATGGCGGCGGGGCTGGTGCCGAGCACGGTGTAGCCGGCAGCCTCGATGCCCTTCGCCAGGCCCAGCGGGGTCTGTCCGCCGAGCTGGCAGACGACGCCCAGGATGGTTCCGCTGGCGGCCTCCGCATCGAGCACCTCGAGCACGTCCTCCAGGGTCAGCGGCTCGAAGTACAGGCGGTCCGAGGTGTCGTAGTCGGTCGAGACCGTCTCGGGGTTGCAGTTGACCATCACGGTCTCGAAGCCCGCGTCCGACAGCGCGAACGACGCGTGCACGCAGGAGTAGTCGAACTCGACGCCCTGACCGATGCGGTTCGGCCCGGATCCGATGATGACGACCTTGGTGCGCTCGGACGGCACGACCTCGGTCTCGAAGTCGTAGCTCGAGTAGTGGTACGGCGTGAGAGCCGGGAACTCGCCCGCGCACGTGTCGACCGTCTTGTAGACCGGACGGATGCCGAGGCCGTGGCGCATGCCGCGGATCTCGGCCTCCTTCTCGCCACGCAGCTCGGCGATCTGCGCGTCGGAGAAGCCGTGCTCCTTCGCGTAGCGGAGGGTCGCGGCGTCGAGCTCGGGGGCGTTCGCCACGATCTCGGCGACCTCGTTGATCAGCACGATCTGATCGATGAACCACGGGTCGATCGCGGTGGCTTCGAATGCCTGCTCGACGGTCGCGCCCTTGCGCAGCGCCTGCTGCAGGGTGACGATGCGTCCGTCGGTGGGCACCTTCGAGATCTCGAGCAGCTCGTCGACCGAGCGCTCCTCCGCGCCCCAGTGGAAGCTGGATCCGCGCTTCTCGAGCGAGCGCAGCGCCTTCTGCAGCGCGGTGGCGTAGTTGCGGCCGATGGCCATCGCCTCACCCACCGACTTCATGGTGGTGGTGAGCGTCGCATCCGCCGCGGGGAACTTCTCGAAGGCGAACCGGGGCACCTTGACGACGACGTAGTCGAGCGTGGGCTCGAAGCTCGCCGGGGTCACGCCCGTGATGTCGTTCGGGATCTCGTCGAGGCGGTAGCCGAGCGCGAGCTTGGCGGCGAGCTTCGCGATCGGGAAGCCGGTGGCCTTCGAGGCCAAGGCGCTCGACCGCGAGACACGCGGGTTCATCTCGATCACGATGATGCGGCCGTTGCTCGGGTCGACGGCGAACTGGATGTTGCAGCCGCCGGTGTCGACGCCGACGGCGCGGATGATGTCGATGCCGATGTCGCGGAGCTTCTGGTACTCGCGGTCGGTCAGCGTCAGCGCGGGGGCGACGGTGATCGAGTCTCCCGTGTGCACGCCGACCGGGTCGACGTTCTCGATCGAGCAGACGACCACGGTGTTGTCGGCCGTGTCGCGCATGAGCTCGAGCTCGTACTCCTTCCAGCCGAGGATGGACTCCTCCAGGAGCACCTCGGTGGTCGGCGAGTCGCGCAGGCCGGCTCCGCCGATGCGGCGCAGGTCCTCCTCGTCGTACGCGAACCCGGAACCGAGACCGCCCATCGTGAACGACGGACGCACGACGAGCGGGTAGCCGAGCTCTGCGGCGCCCTCGAGCAGGTCGTCCATCGTGTGCGCGATGATGCTGCGCGCCACGTCTGCGCCGGCATCCAGCACCAGCTGCTTGAAGATCTGCCGGTCCTCGCCCTTGTTGATCGCCTCGAAGCTCGCACCGATCAGCTCGACGTCGTACTTCTCGAGGATGCCGTGGTTGTGCAGCTCGATCGCGGCGTTCAGCGCCGTCTGACCGCCGAGGGTCGGCAGGATCGCGTCGGGGCGCTCCTTGGCGATGATCGTCTCGATGACCTGCCAGGTGATCGGCTCGATGTACGTCGCGTCGGCGAAGTCGGGGTCGGTCATGATCGTGGCCGGGTTGGAGTTGACCAGGATGACCCTGACGCCCTCTTCGCGGAGGACGCGGCACGCCTGGGTGCCGGAGTAGTCGAACTCGCAGGCCTGACCGATGACGATCGGGCCGGAGCCGATGACGAGAACGGAGTTGATGTCGTCGCGCTTGGGCATTACTTGGCGTCCTTCTTGCTGGCGATGACCATGTCGCGGAACCGGTCGAAGAGGTAGTTGGCGTCGTGCGGGCCTGCGGCCGCCTCGGGGTGGTACTGCACCGAGAACGCGGGGATGTCGAGGGCGCGCAGGCCCTCCACCACGTTGTCGTTCAGTCCGACGTGGCTGACCTCTACCTTGCCGTAGCCGTTCGGGCTGTCGAAGGATCCCTCGAGCGGGGCGTCCACGGCGAACCCGTGGTTGTGCGCGGTGATCTCGACCCGACCGGTCGACTTGTCGAGCACGGGCTGGTTGATGCCGCGGTGGCCGAACGGCAGCTTGTAGGTGCCGAGGCCCAGCGCGCGTCCGAGCAGCTGGTTGCCGAAGCAGATGCCGAAGAAGGGAAGGCCGTCGTCGAGGACTGCGCGCAGCAGCTCGACGTGGTCACCGGAGGCCGCCGGGTCGCCGGGGCCGTTCGAGTAGAAGACCGCGACCGGATCGATCGATCGGATGTCATCGATCGTGACGTTCTGCGGCAGCACGTGCACCTCGAACCCGCGGGCTGCGAGGTTGTCGATCGTGGCCTGCTTGACGCCGAGGTCGAGGACCGCGAGATTGCCGACCCTCTCCCCCATCGCGGTCGTCACCGTCGCGACGTCGACAGAGACCTGAGCCGAGAGGTTCTGACCGGCCATCTGCGGGGCCTCGCGCACGAGGCGCAGCTGCTCCCCCTCGTCGAGCCGTGCGGCCTCACCCGAGAAGATGCCGCCGCGCATGGAGCCGGCCGACCGGATGTGGCGCGTGATCGAGCGGGTGTCGATACCGCTGATGCCGACGATGCCGTCCTGCACCAGCACCTCGTCGAGTGAGGCGTTCGCGCGCCAGTTCGAGACGACGCGCGAGGGGTCGCGCACGATGTAACCGGCCACCCAGATGCGTCGGGACTCCGGGTCCTCGTCGTTCATGCCGGTGTTGCCGATGTGCGGCGCCGTCTGCAGGACGATCTGTCCGGCGTACGACGGGTCGGTGAGCGTCTCCTGGTAGCCGGACATGCCGGTGGCGAAGACGACCTCACCGATCGTGGTTCCCAGCGCGCCGTAGGCGCGGCCGGTGTGACGGGTCCCGTCTTCGAGGACGAGGACGGCGGGTTCGGGGAGGGCTGTCATGACGTTGCTCCTGTGTCGGGGGCAGCGGTGTCGTCCGAGGCGCCGGAGGCGGGGACGAGTCGCTGCAGTTCTGAGATGAAGTTCTGGGGGTCTCCGTCGGTGAGACGGAGGTAGGAGTCGACGATCGTGTCGTCGTCGGCGCTCCAGGCCACGCGGACGAGGCCACCGGGCTCGACGACGCGATCGATCGTGACCGTCGCGCGGTCGACGCTCGCCAGGCGGGCCGAGGCCAGGAAAACCGTCGGTGCTCCGTCGAGGCAGAGCGCGAGTCCCCGGTCGGTGACCGCGACCTCTCCTCGGGCGCGGTACGCGAGCGGCGACAGCGTCAGGCGCTCGAGCGGCTGGTCGTGCTTGGTCGTCGACACGTACAGCACCTCGTGGCGGTCGAGCACCTGCGCGTGCTCGGGAACGCCGAGGGGCGCCGTGAGACCGGAGTCGCGTCGGAGTCGTCGTCGCCAGGCGAACAGCATCGTGAGCAGCACGAGGACCGCCAGGGCGATCATCAGCGCGATCGCGAGATCCCTGGGGATCATGCCCGGAGCTCCGAGACCACGGCGCCGGCGTCGACGGTGAGGACGCCGCCGTGCACCGTGTACTCGACGCGTCCGGGCAGGTCGCGTCCGAGGTAGGGCGAGTTCACGCTGCGGCCGTGCAGGTCGGCCTCGGTGAAGACCCCTGCGACCGACGCGTCGTACAGCGCGATCTGTGCCGGCGCACCGACCTCGAGCGCGGTGCCGTGCCCCGACAGGCGACCGATGCGTGCCGGTGCGGCGCTCATCACGCGAGCCACGTCCTCCCAGCCGATCAGGCCGGTCTGCACCATCGACTGGTGCACGACGCGCAGTGCGCTCTCGAGCCCGACCATTCCGTTCGCGGCGGCCTGCCACTCGCACGCCTTGTGTTCGCTCGGGTGCGGGGCATGGTCGGTCGCGACGATGTCGATCGTGCCGTCGGCGAGGCCCTCGCGCACGGCGAGCACATCCTCTTCGCGGCGGAGCGGCGGGTTGACCTTGTACCGGGCGTCGTAGCCGCGCACCAGCTCGTCGGTCAGCAGCAGGTGGTGCGGGGTCACCTCGGCGGTGACGTTGATGCCGCGCTTCTTGGCCCAGCGGATGATGTCGACCGACCCGGCCGTCGAGAGATGGCAGACGTGCAGACGCGATCCCACGTGCTCGGCGAGGAGCACATCACGGGCGATGATCGACTCCTCCGCGACCGCCGGCCACCCGGCGAGTCCGAGCTCGGCCGAGACGGTGCCCTCGTTCATCTGGGCGCCCTCGGTGAGCCGCGGGTCCTGCGCATGCTGTGCGATGACGCCGTCGAACGACTTCACGTACTCGAGCGCACGGCGCATGATCAGCGGATCGAAGACGCAGAATCCGTCGTCGCTGAAGACGCGCACCTGGGCGCGCGACGTCGCCATCGCGCCCAGCTCGGCGAGGCGCTCGCCCTTCTGACCGACCGTGACGGCGCCGATCGGCTGGACCGTCGCGTAGCCTGCGGCCTCACCCAGCGCGAGCTCCTGCTCGACGACTCCGGCCGTGTCGGCGACCGGGGAGGTGTTCGGCATCGCGAAGACGGCCGTGAACCCACCGGCCGCCGCAGCGCGGGTTCCGGTGAGGATCGTCTCGGAGGCCTCGTAGCCCGGTTCGCGAAGATGGGTGTGCAGATCGACGAGACCGGGAAGTGCGACGAGGCCCGCCGCGTCGATGACACGGGCCCCCGTGCGGGAGAGACCGGTGCCGATCTCGGCGATCACACCGTTCTCCACGATGATGTCGGCGCTCTCCGCACCGAGAAGCTGTGCGCCGGTGATGACGAGGGTCTCGCTCACTGGTCTCCCCCTCGTTCGTCGTCTCGTTCTCCTGCAAGAAGCAGGTACAGCACTGCCATCCGGATGGACACTCCGTTCGTCACCTGTTCCAGCACAGTGGAGCGCGGGGAATCGGCGGCTTCGGAGGAGATCTCCAGACCCCGGTTCATGGGTCCGGGGTGCATCACAATGCTACCGTCCGGAAGACCTGCGACCCGCAGTGCGTCAAGACCCCATCGTCTGGAATACTCCCGCTCAGTCGGGAAATACGCGGCGTTCATCCGTTCGAGCTGGATACGCAGCATCATCACGGCATCCGGGCCTTCCGCCAGCGCCTGATCGAGGTCGTAGACGACCCTCGCCGGCCAGAGCGAGACGTTCTGCGGCACCAGTGTCGGCGGGGACACCAGCGTGACCTCGGCACCGAGCGTCGAGAGCAGCCAGACGTTGGAGCGCGCGACCCGCGAGTGCAGCACGTCGCCGACGATGACGACCCTGATCCCGGCGAGGTCTCGACCGCGGCTGTCGGCGCCGAACCGTCTTTTGCGGATCGTGAAGGCGTCGAGGAGCGCCTGCGTCGGATGCTCGTGCGTACCGTCGCCCGCGTTGACGACGCCCGCCGAGATCCACCCGCTCGTGGCGAGGGTCTGTGGGGCACCGGAGGCGGGATGGCGGATGACGACCGCATCCGCCCCCATCGCCTGCAGCGTCTGAGCGGTGTCCTTCAGGCTCTCGCCCTTGGAGACGCTGGAGCCCTTCGCCGCGAAGTTGATCACATCGGCCGAGAGACGCTTCGCCGCAGCCTCGAACGAGATGCGGGTGCGCGTGGAGTCCTCGAAGAAGAGGTTGACGACGGTCTTGCCTCGGAGCGTCGGGAGCTTCTTGACCTCGCGCGACTGCGTGTCGGACATGTCCTCGGCGACGTCGAGGATCCGCAGTGCGGTCTCGCGGTCGAGAGTACGGGTGTCGAGGAGATGTCTCATGCTTCGATCGTCACCTCTTCGGAGCCGTCGTCTTCGGTGAGGCGCACGTTGACGCGCTCCTGCCGGGACGAGGGGATGTTCTTGCCGACGAAGTCGGGGCGGATCGGCAGCTCGCGGTGACCGCGGTCGACGAGGATCGCGAGGCGCACGATCGAGGGACGCCCGATCGACTGCAGCGCGTCGAGAGCGGCACGGATGCTGCGTCCCGAGAAGAGCACGTCGTCGACCAGGACCACGGTGCGTCCGTCGATGCCGCCGGCCGGGATGTCCGTCGGACGCGGCGACCGGGTCGGGTGCTTCGCGAGATCGTCACGGAACATCGTGACGTCGAGCGCTCCCACCGGCACAGCGGTCTGTGCGATCTCGCCGATGACAGTGGCGAGGCGACGGGCGAGAGTGACGCCGCGGGTCGGGATGCCCAGCAGGACGAGGTTCTCAGCCCCTCGGTTCGACTCGAGGATCTCGTGTGCGATGCGGGTCAGAGCCCGCGAGATATCGGCTTCGTGCAGAACGGTGCGTGCACTCATCAGCCGCTCCCTTCTCCGCCTCACAGGACGGTGTTAAAGGTTGCTTGATTCGTCCAGTCTAGCGCGTGGTCATCGCCAGCCGAGAACGTCACGGACGACCGCCTGCGAGAACGGAGCGCCGTCATTCGGCACCCCACGCAGGAACTCGTGCGAGACCATGGCGCCTTCGGCGCCGGCAGCCGCGGTGATGCCCTCGAGCGCCACGCGGAGCCGCGGGCCTGCCGCCCATGCGTACTCCGCGTCTCCCCGGAGGGAGATGTGGGGGAAGACGACCAGTTCGGCGACCCTTGACGCGACGTGACGAGCTGCCACCACCACGAGCGTGGGTGGGATCGAATGCTGCAGCGCACGCGGAAGCGGGAAAGGAAGGTCGTCGGTCAGGATCCCCCGCCAGAATCCACGACGAGAGCGCTTCTCATCGCCGATCTCGAGCGTGGTCGACGTCCAGTCCGATCCCTGGGCGCGAAGCGTCGACTCGAAATCGTCCTCGCGCGGCTCGAATCCCTGCTCCTGCAGGAACTCCGTGGCGATGCGCACCAGTCTGGGAGCGTCGGATCGCACGACCCACCTGGCGCCCCGGAACGGTCCGGCGAACTGCAGACGCGAGGTCCGAGCATCCCGGCCCGAGCCCTGCGGATGCGAGGCGCCGCGCACGTCAGCTGGCCTCGCTGAGCACCGCGTCGGTGACGTCGTCGATCTTGGTCGAGCGGATGGGGTGACCGCTGGTCGACAGGCATCGTCCGGTCTTGAGGTCCCACTTCCAGTCGTGCATGCTGCACGTCAGGATGCCGTCTTCGTCGACCTTCCCGGTCTTGGTGAGGTCGGCGCGCAGATGCGGGCAGCGTCGCTGAACGACCCAGTCGCCGACTTCGGCGTCCTCGGTCTGGTCGGTCTGCTCCTGGTACCAGTTCTCGACGTACTCGATCCGGTCGACCGAGAGGCACTTGAGGAACGTCGTGAGGAACTCGTTGAACTTGCCGCTGCGACCGACCTGGAACTGCATCGACAGGAAGATCGAGTTCGACCAGTCGATCTCGTGGTCGCGGATGTTCGTCGAGACGAGGTCGGCGGGGATCGTGTACCAGTAGATGCACTCCTCGCCGGCGTACTCGCGCACCTTGGCGCGGGGGAAGTCGACGACCATGTCGAGGTCGCCGATCTTGAACCGGACGCACCCGCCGACACCGAGGCGGATGGTGCGCGACTTCTTCAGCAGCGGCTCCCACCAACCCTTGAGCGCCTCGAGGATCTCCGCCGCCGGAAGGACCTCCGCGCGGGAAGCCTCTTCGTCGCGGATCTCCTGCTGACGCGTCGAGCGCTGCTCCTCGAGGTAGTCCCACTTCTCGTCGAAGATGTGGGCGAGCTCCGCCTCGGTGTAGAGCGACTGCTCGGTGGCGACGTCTCCCCCGTCGACCGTGACGACCGTGCCGGGGACGAACAGGTGGCCGTCGTACTGCGGCGACTGCTCCTTCATGTGCGCGAGGAACTGCTTCTGGTCGGTGAAGATCGACTCGCCGTTGCGGCCGATCCCGTTGAAGTCGAAGAGGTCGTCGCGCAGGAACATGGGCGGTCCTGCCATCGGGAAGACGTGCGGGGCGTCCACCTTGTCGATGTAGTACATCGCCCGCTTGTTCTGAGCATCGCGCTTGAGCTTCGCGAAGTTCTGCTTCGCGTCCATGGGCAGGTCGTAGACCATGGGCCACCAGATGGCCCCGGAGACCTGCGTGAAGTACGCGTCGGGCTTGCCGAAGTGCAGCAGGGTGTCGAGATCGAGAGGATGCGAGTCGTTCTGGTTGAGGATCGACGCGGTGCCGTCGTCGACGCTCAGCGACGAGTCGCCGATCGGGCCGTCGCTCGGGGCGCGGAGCGGCGTGATCATGATCTTCAGATCGCCGCGTTCGATGATCTCCCCTGCGGGTGCGTAGGTGATGTTCGTGTAGCCGAGCGCCCGGATGTCCTGCTCGAGGTCGTCGATCGGGTACTCGGGCAGCAGCACCTCGATGTCCTTGCGGATGTACCGCTCGAGCAGCTTCGGGTCGAAGTGGTCACGGTGACGGTGCGAGATGTAGAGGAAGTCGGCCTCACGACCGAATCGCTCCCAGTCGAGCCCTCGGTTGTCGGGGAACGGGAACCAGGAGCCGAAGAAGGAGGGTCCGAGGACGGGGTCGCAGATGATGTTCCCGCCGACCGTCTCGATGAACATCCCGGCGTGGCCGAGTCCCGTGATCCGCATGCATTCCTCCTGAAGTGAACCGTTCGATTCTACCGATGGGCCCCTGAGCGAACCCGATGACCCGGCCGGAAGTAATCAGCTCTCCTCGAAGAGCCCCTTGATGTCGTCGGCCGTGATCGACTGCGCGAACAGCTCGTCGTCGTCCATGACGGCCGTGAAGAGGCGGGCTTTGCGCTGCTGCAGCTGCAGGACCTTCTCCTCGATCGTCCCGGTCGAGATCATCCGGTAGACGAACACCTGACTCGTCTGCCCGATGCGGTGGGTGCGGTCGATCGCCTGCTCCTCCGCCGCGGGGTTCCACCACGGATCGAGCAGGAAGACGTAGTCGGCCTCTGTGAGAGTCAGACCGAAGCCTCCCGCCTTCAGGCTGATCAGGAAGACCGGCTGCTCCCCCGCCTTGAACGCGTCGATGACCTGCTCGCGGTGTCTCGTCGAGCCGTCGAGATGGGCGTACGGGATGCCGGCCGCTTCGAGGCGGGAAGCGGCGAGGTCGAGGAACGACGTGAACTGGCTGAAGACGAGGGCACGGTGCCCCTCGGCCTGCAACTCGATCACCCTCTCGAGCAGGGTGTCGAGCTTGCTGGACCCGATCTCCGCGTCGGCCTCGTCGACCAGGCCGGGCGCGAGGCTCAGCATCCGCAGCAGAGTGAGCGAGCGGAAGACGATGAACCGATTGCGGTCGAGATCGTCGAGCAGACCCAGCACCTTCTGACGTTCGCGCTGCAGTACCACGTCGTAGAGGGCTCGGTGCTCGGGGCTCAGCTCGACCTCGAGCAGCTGCTCCTGCTTCGCCGGCAGGTCGGAGGCGACGAGCTCCTTCGTGCGTCGCAGCATCAGGGGCCGAACGCGGCGACGGAGCTGGGCCAGACGCCGGGCGCGGTACTCGCCGCCCTCCTCGTTCTCGGGGACCTTGCCCTTCTCGATGGGCTGGATGTATCGGTCGCGGAACTTGCGCGCCGACGGGAACAGGCCGGGAGCCGCCAGGGACAGGAGCGACCAGAGCTCCGACAGGCTGTTCTCCATCGGCGTTCCGGTCACCGCGTACGTCACATCGGATCGGAACGTCGCGATGGCCCGGTGCAGTCGCGTCTTCGGGTTCTTGACGAACTGGGCCTCGTCGAGGATCAGTCCGGCCCACTCGACCGTGCGGAACTCCTCTTCGTCGAGTCGGGCGACCGTGTAGGAGCTCACCACCAGGTCGGCCGACTCCGCAGCGGTGCGCAGCGCGTCCGCGCGCCTGCCGCTGGTGCTGTCGACGATCGACACCCGCAGTCCCGGAGTGAACCTCGCCGCCTCCGACCGCCACGTGCTCAGCACCGACGTGGGAGCGAGCACCAGGAACGGCCGGCTCTCGCCCTCATCCTTCGCATGCTGGAGGAAGGTCAGCAGCTGCAGCGTCTTGCCGAGACCCATGTCGTCGGCGAGGATGCCGCCCATTCTGTGGCGCCACAGGAAGGCGAGCCAGTCGAACCCGGTCTTCTGATACGGCCGAAGCTCGGCCTGCACTCCCGCGGGCACGGGGGTCTCGGGAACGCCGGTGGCCTGACGGAGCCCCTCGGCCGTGGCTCGCCAGTTGACCGCGGGCTCCGCCTCGTCGGCGAGGTCTTCGAACTCCTCCCAGAGGTCGGTCTGGTAGCGGCTGATCCGGGGGCCGGTCTCCCATTCCTGCAGCTCACCCGCCTCTTCGATCAGATCGCGAAGGCGGTCCAGAGCCGGGTGGTTGAGCGAGAAGTACCCGCCGTCGGAGAGCAGGAGCTTCTTGCGTCCCTTGCTCAGCGCGGTGAACAGCGGACCGAACGGGATCCTTCGGCCGTCGATCGTCACGAGGATGCCGAGGTCGAACCAGTCCGAGTCGGTCGTCTCGACGGTCGTGACCTTCACCTCGGGGACGCCGGTCAGCTCGCGGTACTCCTTGGGTGCGCCGACAGACTCGACGGTCACGCCCACCGCCTCGAGGGCGGGGACGCCCTCGGCGACGAACGCCGCGGCATCGATGTCGTGGAACGAACCACCCGGCCGGAAGTTCGTCGCCCGGAACTCCTGCCAGGCCTCCTCGATCCGCGCCCGGGTCGTCGCCTCTGCTGAGGCGTCGCGCACCGCGGCGTCGTTCCAGGCGAACGGCACGCGTCCGAATCGGCCGTATGACCACTCGAACGAGTAGCTCACCACATCTCCGCGTTCGTACGTGATCGTCAGAACGGGCTTCGGGTCGGGCACCTCAGGCAGCGAGACGGCACCGACCGCGCGGACCACACTCCGCCGCGCGAGCAGCGGGTAGGCGTCGGAGATGAACGCCTGCTCATCGGATGCCGGGACCACGATGGCCTCGGGGGCGGCCAGCAGCGCGCGGATCTGCTCGCTCAGGGGTGCCTCTGCGAGCACGATCTCGATCCGCGACCCGATCAGAGCTGCCGAATACAGGCCGGTGCGACCGATCGGATGCGCCGCTGATGCGGGCACGGCGGCATCCTCGATCTGGACTTCGGCGGCGACGGACAGCGAACCGTCCTCGACCCGCGCGATGCGCGCCGACACCTCGGCCGATGTGGCGAGTCGCACGGACGCGTTCTTCTGACTCGCGACGAGAGGTATGCCGAGCTCCACTCCCGTGCGGAGCTGACCCCACAGCAGGGGCGACTCGACCTGATCGAGCACCAGCCAGTCGCCCGCGTTGCCGGAGAGCAGTGAATCGCGGGAGATGCTCAGCAGATCGCCGAACCAGCGGTTCTGCATACGCCCGAACTGGGTCGCATCCCGACGCACGGCATCCCAGCCCGCACCGCCCTGGATCCACGACCCCGTCTGGGCGCTGCGCATGAGAGGACGGATCGCGAGCAGCAGCTCGCCGCCCGGCCGGGCGAGATCACGCGCGGTCGCCGCGCGCACCGGACGTGGACCCCAGTGGTTCTCCGACCGGGATTCCCGGTGACGCAGCTCGACTCCGAGCGCCAGCGGCTGCGGGTGCCGCGAGACCGCCGGGTCGAGCAGGCTGCGCCAGGAGGGAGCCGACTCCGGCGCGCGAGGCGTCGCCGGAGGAGCCGCCTCCGCGGGCCGCTTCAGCGCGGCGGCCTGCTCGGTGTACTCGTGCACGTTGGAGGCGAGCAGCGTCGCGACGACGTGCTTGCATCCGCTGCGCACCGGGCATGAGCAGCGGGTCGTGCGGACCCGACGAGTGCCGTTCGACGACACGAAGCCGACCTCGGTCTGGTACTGCGCGTCGCCGCTGCCGCTGACGTGCCCTTCGAGCTCGAGGAGATCCTCGTGCCAGACCACATCGAGCACGTTCCCGGCGCGGAAGTAGGCGAGACCGCGCTGATATCCGCCCGCGTCCGTGATCTGCATGAGGTCGCGGAGGTCGACGTGCGGCGCGGGCATGGTCCTATCCTTCCCGCGGCCCCGGACATCGAGGTCGCCGCGGTCTGTGGCCTCGCTCAGGCCGCGCGAGAGACGCGTGCGAGCACGCCGTGCACGAACGCACCGGAGTCGTCGGTCGAGAACTCCTTGGCGAGCTCGACCGCCTCATCGATGGCGACGGCCGTCGGCACCTGGTCGTTGAAGAGGATCTCCCACACGCCGATGCGCAGCAGCGCTCGATCGACGGCCGGCATCCGCTCGAGCTTCCAGTCGCGGCTGTGCGTGGTGATCTGCTCGTCGATCTCGTCGCGGTGATCGATGATGCCGTCGACGACCTCGCGGGCGTACAACCACGAGGCCTCACGTGCGGGCTCGCTCGCTGCGCGCTTGGCTTCTGCGGCCAGCGTCACCGAGACCTCGTCGCCACGGACGTCGGCCGAGAACAGGATGTCGAGTGCGCGCTTGCGCGCCTTCGTACGGGCGCTCACGCCTTACTTCTCGCGGCCGAGGTAGTCGCCCGTGCGCGTGTCGACCTTGACCTTGGTGTTGGTCTCGACGAACAGCGGGACCTGGATCTCGTAGCCGGTCTCGAGCGTGGCGGGCTTCGTGCCCGCCGAAGAACGGTCACCCTGCAGGCCGGGCTCGGTGTACGTGATCTCGAGGATCACGGAAGCCGGCAGGTCGATGTAAAGCGGGTTGCCGTTGTTGAGCGCGATCGTGACCTGCTGGTTCTCGAGCAGGAAGTTCTTCGCGTCGCCGACGGTCGCCGCGCTCACGGTGATCTGGTCGTAGTCGGTCTGGTCCATGAACACGTAGGCGTCGCCGTCGGTGTAGAGGTAGGTGTAATCGCGGCGGTCGACGTTCTCGATCTCGATCTTCGCGCCGGCGTTGAACGTCTTGTCGACGACCTTGCCGCTCATCACGTTCTTGAGCTTGGTGCGGACGAACGCGCCGCCCTTGCCGGGCTTGACGTGCTGGAACTCGACGACGCTCCAGAGCTGGCGCTCGATGTTGAGGACGACGCCGTTCTTGATGTCTGCGGTAGATGCCATGCGCTGGACTTTCCGTTTCTAGAGTCTGGGGGCCGCTCGCGTCCCGGTGGACTGGGTGGGCCGACAGTCGATTCTACGGGATGAGCGCTGCGAGCTGCCGCACAGCGCTCGCATACCCCTCCACGCCCTCGCCGATCACCCTGACCGCAGCGACATCGTGCAGGTAGGAGTGGTGACGGAATTCCTCGCGCGCGTAGACGTTCGAGATGTGGACCTCGGCGAAGGGCAGCGAGACGCCGGTGAGCGCGTCGCGCAGGGCGACGGACGTGTGCGTCAGCCCGCCCGGGTTGATCACGACGCCTGCACAGTCCTCCCGCGCGGCGTGGATCGCATCGATCAGGACGCCCTCGTGGTTGCTCTGGATCGCGCGGACCTCGAAGCCCTCGGCGGCGGCGGCCTCTGCGGTGAGCCGCTCGACATCGGCGAGGGTGGCCGTGCCGTAGACCTCGGGCTCGCGGCTGCCGAGCAGGTTGAGGTTCGGACCGTTGACGAGCAGGAGGCGGCGCATCAGTCGCCGATCTCCTGGTACGCGGCGAACAGCAGCGACTCGTCGGGTGCCTGCAGCACCGTGGGCTTCGCGATGTCGTCGAGCAGGATGAAGCGCAGCATCCCGCCTCGGCTCTTCTTGTCACGCTGCATCGTCGCCAGCAGCTGCGGCCAGGCACCCGCGCGGTACCCGGTCGGAAGGCCCAGCGATTCGAGGATCGTGCGGTGGCGCTCCGCGGCGTCGTCCGAGAGGCGTCCGGCGAGCCGTGACAGCTCCGCCGCGTAGAGCATCCCGATCGAGATCGCCGCGCCGTGGCGCCACCGGTAGCGCTCCGCATGCTCGATCGCATGGCCGAGCGTGTGACCGTAGTTGAGGATCTCGCGCTGCCCCGCCTCCCGGAAGTCGTCGGAGACGACCTTCGCCTTCATGTCGATCGCGAGTTCGACTGCACGACGGAACTCGGGGGTCGTCGTGTCGACGGCGCGCGCCGGATCGGCCTCGATGATGTCGAGGATCTCGGGTGCCCAGATGAAACCGGCCTTCGCGACCTCGGCGAACCCTGCGGTCGCCTCGTTCGGGCTGAGGCTCGCGAGCTCGTCGAGGTCGCCGATCACAGCGCGCGGAGCCCAGAAGGCGCCGACGAGGTTCTTCCCCTCGGCGGTGTTGATCCCCGTCTTCCCGCCGACCGAGGCGTCGACGAGTCCGAGCACCGTCGTCGGCACCTGGACGACCTGCACTCCGCGCAGCCAGGTCGCCGCCACGAAGCCCGCGAGATCCGTGACCGCGCCGCCGCCGTAGCCGACGACGGCATCCGTGCGGGTGAAGTCGGCCTGGCCCATGACCTGCCAGCAGAACGCCGCGACCTCGATGCGCTTGCCCTGCTCGGCATCCGGCACCTCGGCCAGCAGCACCTCGCGGGGTCCGTTCTCGACGTCGGCCAGAAGCCGATCGCGCAGCTCGGCGGCGCGGGCCGCGAGCGTCGGAGGGTGCACGACGAGGATCTTGCGCACCCCGGGGTCCAGAGCCGCGGAGACCTGATCGAGGATCCCTCGTCCGATGGTGATGTCGTACGGGGTCTCCCCCGTCACGCTGATGGTGGTGGTGCTCATGCCAGTTCTCTCCTCCAGGCCACGATGTCGTCGGCGATACGCTGCATGGGGCGCCGAGACGTGTCGAACGTCACGGATGCCACCTCGTCGTACCAGCCTCGACGTTCTTCGAAGATCTGCGTCCATCGCCCGACCGGGTCGTCTCCCGCGAGCAGCGGTCGGCCGCCGGCGTTGATGCGATGCACGACCACCTCCGGCGACACGGTCAGGAAGACCACGGGATGCTCGAGCAGCAGCGCCCGTGTTCCCGGATCGGTCACGGCTCCGCCTCCGAGCGAGACCACTCCACCCGTGCTCAGAGCGGCGGCCACCTCGGCGCGCTCGAGCGAGCGGAAATGCGCCTCCCCGTGGTCGGCGAAGATCGCTGGAATGGGCCCGTGCGCCGCGACGACGCGCTTGTCGGTGTCGACGAAGGGCACACCGAGCTTCTTCGCGACACGGCGCCCGACACTGGTCTTGCCGGCCGCCATCGGACCGACGAGAACCAGCGTCAGCTGCTCAGCCTCGCTCGTCATGCGCGATGAGCGCCGCCTCGGACGCAGGTGTCGTGCGCAGTTCGGCGGGGATCCCGTCGAGGTAGCCCTCGAGGTTGCGGCGCGTCTCGCGGATGCTGTCTCCACCGAACTTCTCGAGCACGGCGTTGGCGAGCTCGACCGCGACCATCGCCTCGGCGACGACGCCCGCGGCGGGCACCGCGCACACGTCCGAGCGCTGGTGGTGCGCGGTGGCGTCCTCGCCCGAGGCGATGTCGATCGTGCGGAGAGCATGCGGCACGGTCGCGATGGGCTTCATCCCCGCGCGCACGCGCAGCACGGTACCGGTCGACATCCCGCCCTCGGTGCCGCCCGCGCGGTCCGAGCCTCGGGAGATGCCGTCCGCCGTGGCGAACAGCTCATCGTGCGCTGCGGACCCACGCCGACGGGTCGTCTCGAAGCCGTCGCCGACCTCGACGCCCTTGATGGCCTGGATGCTCATGAGCGCCTGCGCGAGACGCGCGTCGAGTCGGCGGTCCCAGTGCACGTGGGATCCCAGCCCAGGCGGCAGGCCGTAGGCGAGGACCTCGACGATGCCGCCGAGGGTGTCGCCGTCCTTCTTGGCATCGTCGACCTCGGCCACCATGAGGGCGGACGTGGCCGGATCGAAGCAGCGCAGTGGATCGGCGTCGAGCGCCTCGACGTCATCGGGAGTCGGCAGCGCAGAGCCGGCCGGCACCTGCACAGGCCCGATCGCGAGGGTGTGGCTGACGAGGCGGATGCCCAGCTCGCCCAGGAACGACCGGGCGATCGCGCCGAGTGCGACACGGGCCGCGGTCTCGCGCGCGCTCGCGCGCTCGAGGATCGGCCGAGCCTCATCGAAGTCGTACTTCTGCATCCCGACGAGATCGGCATGACCGGGGCGCGGACGGGTCAGCGGAGCGCTGCGACCGCGTGACTTGTCGGTGAGCTCGACGGGCTCGGGGTTCATGACCTCGATCCACTTCGGCCACTCGGTGTTGCCGATGCGCAGGGCGATCGGGCTGCCGAGGGTCTTGCCGTGGCGGACGCCGCCTGAGATGGTCAGCTCGTCCTGCTCGAACTTCATCCGCGAGCCGCGACCGTAGCCCAGCTTGCGGCGTGCCAGATCGGCCTGGATCGCCTCGGAAGACACGGGCACGCCCGAGGGCAGACCCTCCATGACGGCAATGAGTTCTGGGCCGTGCGATTCGCCGGCCGTGAGCACGCGGAGCATTGCTCTAGTCTCCCACGCGTTTCGACCCGATTCGTGCCGCGTGTCGTCCGTGGTTACAGAACCGCTCGCATCGCGCGGATCACGTCGGCCTCCGACGGCAGCGCGACGGTCTGATCGCCGTGGAGGAAGACCCGGATCTGACGGACGGCCTGATGCAGCAGCATCCCCTGTCCCGAGATCGACGGGCGGCCATCGGACCAGTGCGACGCCAGCGCGGACGGCCAGGGGGCGTAGGCGACATCGAACAGGGCCCCGCCGGCATCGCCCAATCCGGCCGCGACCGACTCCTCCAGCGCCGTCCCGCTCGGAAGCGTCGCGATGGTCAGGTCGACGCTGTCGAAAGCACCGTCGAACGAGGCGGCGGTGACGGCGACGCCCAGCCGCTCCCCCAGGTCGACGAGCCCTTTCGCACGCTCCGGGCGACGCGCACGCACCTCGACCGCGTCGGCGCCGGACTCGGCCGCTGCCACGAGAGCGGATGAGGCCGTCGCGCCCGCGCCGACGATGCGCACCCGACCGAGACCGTCGAGACCGTGCTCCGCGAGGGCATCGACGATGCCGCCGACATCGGTGTTGAAGCCGTAGATGCGGTCGCTCAGGAGCAACGTGTTGACCGCTCCCGTCAGGTCTGCGTATCGGTCGCGAATCTCTGCCGCCCGGTGGGCCTGCTCCTTCAGCGGCATCGTGAGCGACAGGCCGATCCACGACCGGTCCAGCCCTGCCAGCGCCTCCACGAAGCCGGCCTCTCCGACCTGCCTGCGTGAATAGTCCCAGTCGAGACCGAGAACGCCGTACGCGGCCGCGTGCAGCCGGGGCGACTTCGAGTGTGCGATCGGGTCACCCCACACCGCGAGCTGCCGAGGCATCATCCGGCCGAGCATCCTCCGTCGGGGTTCTCCTGGCACCACTTCTCCCACTTCTCCACGCCCTGGAGATGCTCCTCGTACGTCACCGAGAACTGCGTCTCACCTGTCGCGAGGTTCACCGTCACGAAGTAGAGCCATGGTCCGTCCACCGGGTGCATCGCGGCGTCGATCGCGGCGTCGCTCGGGCTCGCGATCGGCGTGACCGGAAGCCCCGTGTGCACGTAGGTGTTCCAGGGGTTGTCGTCTTCGAGGGCCTCGGCGGAGCTCGAGACGACGCCCTCGTGCAGGGAGCCGTACCCGTACTGGGCCGTCGAATCCATCTGGAGCTTCATGTCGATGTCGAGGCGGTTCTGAATCACGCGCGACACCTTCGGGAAGTCGGCCGTGAGTCCCTCGCGCTGGATGATGGACGCGATCGTCAGCACGCGCTGAGCGTCTTCGGCGGGCACGCCCGCCGCATCGAGCGACTCCTGCGTGCGATCCACCATGCGCTGGATGACCTGAGTGGCCGTCACACCGGGATCGAACGTGTACACGGCGGGGAAGAGCCACCCTTCGAGACTCTGCGCGTCCACGCCGTAGGTCGCGGGGTCGGCGTCGACCGCGGCCTGGAGGTCCTCGAGCGGCATCCCCAGAGACTCGGCCATGCCCGGAAGCGATGACTCGATCGTCGCGCCTTCGCCGACGCTCGCCGAGTTCTCGAGCTTGTTCGCAGGATTCTGGATCGCCTCGAGTGCGGCCTCGGCCGTCATCTTCTCCTGGAGGCGGTAGATCCCGGGATAGAACGTGACCGAGATGCCCTCCTTCACCAGGTAGTCGTAGAAGACCTCATCGGTGCGCGTCACGCCCGCCTCGTACAGTGCGGTCGACACGGGAGACCCGGTGTCGCCGTCCTGGATGGTCACGAGCACCTCGCCCTCGGCGAGACCGGGTTCCCAGTCGGCGGGTTCGCCCCAGCCGAGTGCGTCGCTGATCTTGTCGCCGTACGTGTTGAACGCCCACACGCCGCCCGCCACCAGTCCGCCGATCACCGCGAGCACGATGATCAGGGCGACGAGGCAGCCGGTGCGTCGCTTCTTCTTCGGCGCGCGCCCGTCGGAATCCTCATCGGGGTGCGCGTGGAAGAGATCCTCCAGGCGACCGCCGCCTCCGGACGAGGCCGTGGTCGATGATGCGGCGGCGACCTCGGCATCGACGAGCTCGGGCGCGGTCTGCGCGTCTCCCTCGTCGGCGGCGCGGTCCGGATCGGAGGCGTTCAGCAGCGGCTCCTCACCGGCAGACCGCGTGTCGGAGTCCTGCACGCGCGCACCGGTTGAAGCATCAGGTGCGGACGTCGTCGGGAGCGCCCTGGTGGCGAGATCCTGCTCTGCAGGTGCGTCTGCGGCAGGAGGAGTGGACGCACGGGCGCCCGTCGACCTCGCAGCCTCGCGGGCCGCTCTGCGCGATCCGGGCGGAGGCGGAGTGTTGTCGACCGTCGGAAGCTGCTGCGACGGTTCGGGGAGGTTCTCGAACAGATCGCCCAGACGGGCGTCCGGATCATGCTGAGGTGACGCGTTCTCACGTTCGGGCATTATCGGGGGGACTCCTCGTCGAGCGGAACAGTGGCACCAGGCGGGTTTCCGGTGCTCTTCTCCGTGTCGATCGCCTGTTGCAGCAGGACCACTGCGGCGATCTGATCCACAATGCTACGAGAGTTCTTCTGGGATCTGCCCGAAGAACGCAGGGCGGCGTGTGCGGTGACCGTGCTCAGACGCTCATCGACGAGCCGTACGGGCGTGCCGGTGCGCACCTGCAGTGCGGCCGCGAATTCGCGCGCATCCGTCGTGGAGGGCGTATCCGCGCCCTGCATGTTGACGGGCAGACCGACGACGAACTCGAGCACATCGAAGTCGAGGGCGATGGTGGCGATGCGATCGATCGACGACTCGTTGCGCTGCACCGTCTCGACAGGGACGGCGAGCATGCCGTCGGGGTCGCAGCGAGCGACCCCGACACGAGCGCGTCCGACATCGACACCGAGCCGCACGCCGCGGCGAAAGCCGCTCACGCTGACTGCAGCTCCTGCGAGACGGCCTCGAGCGCCGAGGCGAGTGCCGAAGCATCCGTCCCGCCGCCCTGAGCGACGTCATCACGACCGCCGCCTCCGCCGCCGAGAACCGCCGCGGCGCGCTTCGCGAGCGCACCGGCCTTCGCACCCGCGGCGCGTGCGGCGTCGTTCGTGGCGACGACGACGACGGGACGACCGTTGACGACTGCACCGAGGGCGACCACCGCGGCGTCGGATCCCAGGCGTTCACGAACGCCCAGCACCAGTTCGCGCACGTCGTCGGCCGACGCGACCTCGCCGAGCGACTGGGCCGCGACGAGGAACGCTCCCACTCGACCCGCGGCGTCGGCGATGGCCGGGACCTGACCCGCCCGCTCCTTGGACTCGAACTGGGCGATGCGCTTCTCCGCCGCCTTCAGGCTGGCGGAGAGGTCGGCGATGCGCTCGGCGAGCTGGTCTCGCGGGGTCTTGAGCGAGGTCGTCAGCTGGGAGACGAGTGCGCGCTCTGCGGCGAGTTCGCGGAATGCGTCCTGGCCGACCAACGCTTCGATGCGACGGTTCGATGCGCCGACCGACGACTCGCCCACGACGCTGACGAGACCGATCTCCGCACTGGTGCTGACGTGGGTCCCCGCGCAGAGCTCGCGCGACCAGGGACCGCCGATGTCGACCATGCGCACCACGTCACCGTACTTCTCGCCGAAGAGGGCCATCGCGCCGGCCTCTTTCGCCTCGTCGAGCGTCAGGATGCGGGTCGTGACCTCGAGTGCGTCGTTGACGGCACGGTTGGTGATCTCCTCGATCTCGGTGCGCGTCTGCACAGACAGCGCCTGAGACCACGAGAAGTCGAATCGCATGTAGCCTGCGCGGTTCAGCGAACCGGCCTGGGTGGCCGTGGGGCCGAGCGTGTCGCGGAGCGCCGCGTGCACGAGGTGCGTCGCCGAGTGCGCCTGACGAGCGGCGCGGCGGTTGGCGGCGTCGACGACCGTGGTCGCCGCGTCGTCGACCGCCACGGATCCGCGCGTCACCTCGACCGTGTGACTGATGAGGCCGGGAACCGGTCGCTGCACGTCGAGCACGTCGAGCTCGAAGCCCGCACCGACGATCACTCCCTTGTCGGCGACCTGGCCACCCGACTCGGCGTACAGCGTCGTCTCGGCGAGCACGACCTCGGCGATCTGCCCCTCGGCCGCACTCGTCACGACCTGGCCGTCGACCAGGATGCCGAGGATGCGCGAGTCCACCTCGAGCTCGCTGTAGCCGTCGAAGCCGGTCTCGCCCTTCGCGCGCAGATCGCGGTAGACGGAGACGTCCGCGAGCTGGCGCTTGCGATTGCGCGCATCCGCCTTCGCGCGGGTGCGCTGCTCCTGCATCAACGAGTCGAAGGCGGCGCGATCGACGTTGAGGCCCGCTTCCTCGGCGACCTCGAGCGTGAGGTCGATCGGGAATCCGTAGGTGTCGTGCAGCAGGAACGCCTCGCGACCGCTCAGCGATCCGTCGCCCTTCTTCTTCGTCTCGTCGAGAGCGAGGTCGAGGATCGTCGAGCCCGACGCGAGGGTGCGCCGGAACGTCTCCTCCTCGGCGAAGGCGGCAGCCGACAGCGTCGACCAGTCCTTCTCGAGCACGGGGTACGCCGACTTCATGGCGTCGCGGGAAGTGGCGAAGAGTTCGGGGAAGACCGGCTCGTCGACGCCGAGCAGACGCATCGAACGCACAGTGCGACGCATGAGGCGTCGGAGGATGTAGCCGCGCCCCTCGTTCGACGGGCGCACGCCGTCGGACAGCAGCATCAACGAGGACCGGACGTGGTCCGCGATCACGCGGAACCGGACGTCATCCTCGTGCGTCGCGCCGTAGCGGCGGCCCGAGAGCTCGACGGCGCGGTCAAGGACCGGACGCACCTGATCGGTCTCGTACATGTTCTCGACGCCCTGCTTGAGGAACGCGACGCGCTCGAGACCCATGCCGGTGTCGATGTTCTTCTGGGGCAGCTCCCCCACGATGTCGAACTCCGTCTTGCCGCGGATGTTCTCGATGAAGTCCTGCATGAAGACGAGGTTCCAGATCTCCAGGAACCGCGAGTCGTCGGCCGCGGGGCCGCCGTCCTTGCCGTAGGCGGGGCCGCGGTCGAAGAAGATCTCGGAGTCCGGGCCGCCGGGGCCGGGCTGACCGGTGTTCCAGTAGTTGTCTGCGCGGCCGAGTCGCTGGATGCGCTCGGGCTTGAGCCCGATGATGTCGCGCCAGATCGCCTCCGCTTCGTCATCCGTCTCGTAGACGGTGACCCAGAGGTCCTTCTCGTCGAAGCCCAGACCACCGTCGGCCTCGGAGCTGGTCAGCAGCTCCCATGCGTAGCGGATGGCGCCCTCTTTGAAGTAGTCGCCGAACGACCAGTTGCCCATCATCTGGAAGAACGTGCCGTGCCGCGCGGTCTTGCCGACCTCTTCGATGTCGTTGGTGCGGATGCACTTCTGCAGGTCGGCGATGCGCGGGTGCGGAGCCGGAACGACGCCCGTGAGGTACGGGATCATCGGCACCATGCCGGCGACCGTGAAGAGCAGGGACGGATCGTCGCTGACCAGCGACGCCGAGGGGACGATGACGTGGTCGTTCTTCTCGAAGAAATCGAGGTAGCGCTGCGCGATGTCCGCAGTTTTCATAGGGGTGCCAGGTGTCCTTGCGTACAGGGTGTGTGGAAGTGCGGACGCGGAGCGCGGGCGGCCGACCGGCCGCGGCGCTCAGTCGTCCGCGGGGTCTGTGAGTCGCGCCTGCTGCTCGCGGTAGGCGTCACCGATGATCCCGGTGAACTCGTTGAAGCGAGCGTCTACCTCGGCGAGGATGTCGTGACCGCGCGGGTCCTTATTCATGAAATGCGCCGCGACGAAGCCGCCGATCACACCGATCAGGAACCACAGCACGTTCTTCATGTCGCCATCCTTGCCTTTGGCCCGCGAGGGCGCGGTGCCTCCATCGTATGCGGAAACGACAGAAGGCGTCGGGTGACCCCGACGCCTTCTGCGGAAAAGCTGAACTCAGCGAGCTGCGTAGTACTCGACGACGAGCTGCACTTCACAGGTCACGGGGACCTCGACGCGCTTCGGGCGACGAACCAGGCGAGCCTGGAGCTTGTCGAGCTCGACCTCGAGGTAGCCGGGAACGGGAGGCAGGACCTCGGCGTGACCGCCGGCGGCTGCGACCTGGAAGGGCTCGGTGCCCTCGCTCTTGGCCTTGACGTGGATGAGCTGACCCGGCTTCACGCGGAAGGACGGGCGGTCGACGAGCTGGCCGTCGACGAGGATGTGGCGGTGCACGACGAGCTGACGAGCCTGCGCGGTGGTGCGGGCGAAGCCCGAACGCACGACGAGAGCGTCGAGACGCATCTCGAGGAGCTCGACCAGGTTCTCACCGGTCAGGCCATCCTGACGACGCGCCTCGTTGAACGTGTTGCGCATCTGCTTCTCGCGGATGCCGTACTGCTCGCGCAGACGCTGCTTCTCACGCAGACGGACGGCGTAGTCGCTGTCAGCCTTGCGCTTGGTGCGGCCGTGCTCACCCGGAGCGTAGGGACGCTTCTCGAGGTAGCGGGCGGCCTTCGGGGTGAGCGGGATGCCGAGGGCACGGCTCAGACGAACCTTGCGGCGGTCCTGGGACTTCGTGGTCACGAAGTTTTCCTTCCGATGACGTGGTCGCGTCTTTCACGACTCACGGACGTATCGTCCGCGTTCTGCCTTGGAGCGCACGCCGGGGCGCCAGCAAGGTGTGGTGTGAACGAGGAGATGCCCGAAAACTCGGTTTCGAGCCGATCCAGTCTAACAGATCCGGGATCAACGCCCGTCGAGGATGCGACGGATGCGTTCGAGACGTGCGGAGATGTCGCGTTCGGCCCCGAGGTTCTTGGGCTCGTAGTAGCGCCTGCCCTGCAGTTCGTCGGGCAGATACTGCTGCGGAAGGATGCCGAACTCGCTGTCGTGGGGGTAGACATAGCCGCGCCCGTGACCGAGGCGCTTCGCCCCCGGGTAGTGGGCGTCGCGCAGATGCAGCGGGACCCGGCCGAACCCGCCGGAGCGGATGTCGGCGATCGCGGCGTCGATGCCCGAATATGCCGCGTTCGACTTCGCGGTCGTCGCGAGGTAGACCGTCGCCTCCGCCAGCGGGATGCGTCCTTCAGGCATGCCGATGAACGCGACGGCGTCAGCGGCCGCGACGGCGATCACGAGGCCCTGCGGGTCCGCGAGTCCCACGTCCTCCGACGCGGAGATGACGAGACGCCTGGCGATGAACCGCGGGTCTTCCCCGGCCTCGATCATCCGGGCGAGGTAGTGGAGCGCGGCATCCGGATCGGAGCCCCGGATGGACTTGATGAACGCGCTGATGACGTCATAGTGCTCGTCGCCCTGGCGGTCGTACCTCAGCAGCGCTTTGTCGACCGCCTGCGCCACATCATCCGCCGTCGCGGCGGGAACCGCACCGTCTTCACCGTTCGACAGCGCCACCGCGGCCGCGGCCTCGAGCCCCGTGAGCGCCCGCCGTGCGTCGCCGGAGGCGAGCCGGATGAGCGCGGCCCGCGCGTCATCGGCGAGCGTGACCGCTCCGTTCAGACCCCGAGCATCCGTCACGGCTCGATCGACGAGGACGCCGATGTCATCGTCGGTCAGGGGCTGCAGCGTGAGCAGCAGCGATCGGGACAGCAGCGGTGAGATCACCGAGAACGAGGGGTTCTCGGTGGTCGCGGCGATCAGCAGCACCCATCCGTTCTCGACCCCGGGCAGCAGCGCGTCCTGCTGCGCCTTGGTGAACCGGTGGATCTCGTCGAGGAACAGGATGGTCGTCTGCCCGTACAGGTCGCGCTGCGTGATCGCCTCCTGCATGACTTCGCGCACGTCCTTCACGCCCGCCGTGATCGCGGAGAGCTCGACGAATCGTCGTCCGGACGACCGCGCGATGGCCTGGGCGAGCGTGGTCTTCCCCGTGCCCGGAGGGCCCCAGAGGATGATCGACACCGCGCCGGGTGAGCTGGCCGCCGGATCGGCGAGTGCCACGATCGGAGACCCCGCGCGCAGCAGGTGCTTCTGGCCCGCCACCTCGTCGAGCGAGACCGGGCGCATGCGCACAGCGAGAGGCGTCTGCCCGGAGAGCAGTGCGGCTGCGGATGTCATCCGTCCAGGCTAACGCGGGGTGCGGACACTTCGGGCAAGAACGGTGCGCGGCGCTCGCGACGATAAGCTCTCAGGCGACGTCGCACATTCACGTCCAGTAAGGGAGCACGCAATGGCCGGACGCGGGTCCAAGAGCGCACAGCAGCGCACCGAGGCGGAGCGTGCACGACTCCACGCCGCCCGTACGTCATGGCACGAGGGACAGGTTCGCCGTCGCACACGCGACAACGCGGTCGCCGTCATCGTCGGCGCACTGGTCGTCGCCGGCGCGGTCGCGAGTCAGGTGGCGTACGCGCAGGTGAACCCGCCGGCGCCCGCACCGACGCCCACCGTCGAGCAGACCGACGCCCCCGCTCCGACGGAGTCCACGACTCCGCTGCCCACCGACCTCCCCACCGACGCGCCCGCGGAGTGACGACGCGCTGACCCTGCGCGTCGCCCGGTCGGCGATCAGTCCTCGGTGACGGCGAGACGGTACCCGCGTTTCACGACCGTGTGGATGAGCTCATTGCTGCCGAGCGCGTCGCGAAGCCTCGCGACGGCGACCTCCACGGCGTGCGGGTTGCGCTCGGCCCCCGGCAGCACTCCCCCGAGCTCGGCCCGTGAGAGCACCCGACCGCCCGCAGAGGCCAGCGCCTCGATGAGCGCTGCGGCCGACCGCGAGAGAGGTATGAATTCGCCGCCGACGAGCACGCCTCCACTGCGGACCTCGACGCGACCGGCATCGGTCGGCAGCGACGGTGCTCGGCCTCCTCCGAAATGCGCGATCACGGTCCGCGCGAGCGATCCGAGGCGACCGCGGTCGGCGATCGTCGTCCGCAGCTCTGCGGCGTGCAGGGGCGCTGCGGTGATCGGCCCGACGGAGGCCAGGAGCAGGCGGCCGCTCTCGGCACGACGACGGATCCGTTCGAGTGCCTCCGCCTGCTCGGCGAACGCGAGCCAGGATGCAGCGCCCGGCGCCGAGGTGAAGAGCACGGCATCCGCCTCGCCGCTCGCGGCCTGAAGGGCCGAGCGTCTCACGACCTCGGGGTTCGGCGGCGGTCCCCAGCGGTAGACCGTGATGCTCAGGACGTCCGCACCGGCGTCCGCCAGGAGTTCGTCGAGACCATCGGAGCCGGCGCCGTGGTGCTGCACGAGCACACGCTTGCCACCGACCCCGGAGGCGAGGAGGTACTCCCCGACCTCGGCGGACGTCTCGGACTCGGCGACCCAGTCGGCGGCGAAGCCTGCCTGCTGGATCGCTCCGTGGGCCTTCGGCCCTCTGGCGACGAAGTGCGCGTTCTCGAGCGCCGCGAAGAGCTGCTCGTCGAGTCCGTGCTCGTGGGCCGCGTCCATCCACCCACGGAATCCCACACCCGTGGTGACGATCACGATGTCCGGCGGAGTCGCGATGACGAGTTCGGTGCGGGCGATCAGCTCGGCGTCGTCGGCGTTGGTCACGATGCTCAGCGCCGGCGCGCGGTGCACCACCGCCCCGCGGCGCTCGAGAGCGGTCGCGAGGTCCACGGAGCGACGATCCGCCGCGACGACGATCGTGCAGCCGGCGAGGGCGGAGTCGAGCGTGCGCACGGTGGTCATGTGACGCTCTCGGACAGCATCGTGGCGGTCGGCAGAAGAAGGCCCGCGCGCGCGACCTGCCCGATCACGATCACCGCGGGGTTCACGACCTGAGCGGCGACCGCATCGACGACGACATCGGCGAGGGTGCTGCGGATCGTCCGTTGACGTTCGGTGTGACCGTTCTCGACGATCGCGACCGGGGTGTCTCCCGGAACTCCGTGTCGCGCCGCCCTGGCGGCGAGACGTGGGAGCGAGGCCACTCCCATCAGCACGACCGTCGTCACGGTCGGGTCTGCCAGCGCTTCGAGGGCACTCGGCGTGAGGTCACCGTGTCCGTTGACGATGTGCACCGCGGCTGCGACGCCCCGATGCGTGACCGGGATGCCCGCTGCCTGAGGAACCGAGATCGCGCTGCTGACCCCGGGGGTGACGGTGACCGGGACTCCCGCCGCCTCGCACGCGAGGACCTCCTCCCCTCCCCGGCCGAGGACGAACGGATCTCCTCCCTTGAGGCGTACGACCCGCCGACCCGCGAGTGCGTGTGCGACCAGAAGCTCGTTGATCTCGTGCTGCGGCACCGGGTGATGCCCCGGGCGCTTCCCCACGTCGATCACCTCGACGTGCGCGTCGAGCTCTCCGCGCAGCTCTTCGAAGGGGCCGAGACGATCGGCCACGACGACGTCTGCGGCCATCAGCAGACGGTACGCGCGCACCGTCATGAGGTCGGCCGGCCCCGGTCCTCCGCCGATCAGGTCGACGCGACCGACCAGCGCGCGTCTCATGGCGCAGCGCCTTCCGGGGAGCCCACGTAGACGGTCCCGGCGATCAGCGCCACCGGCCACACACGGAGCCTCGCGTCGCTCTTTCCCTGTGTGTCGAGGCATTCGCCCGTGCGCAGATCGAAGACCTGCTTGTGCAGAGGCGAGGCGACGGTCGGCACGTCTCCTCGTGTGCCGACGATGCCCCGGGAGATCACGTGGGCGTCGCTGTACGGATCGAGGTTGTCCACCGCGTGCACGGTGCCGTCCGGGAGCAGGAACAGCGCGACCTGCTCGCCGTCGATGAGCGCAGCTCGCCCGCGCTCGACCTCGAGGTCGTCGAGCGTGCAGACACGGGTGCCGGTGGCGGTGTCGACCACGATGCTCATCGCCGCACCTCCAACGCGGTGCCGGCGATCAGGACCCCGCCGGTCCGGCGCTCCTCGGACGTGGCCGGTCGGATCTGGCCACGCTCCGAGACGTACGCGAGCGAAGGATCCGGCGTGTCCGCGGCGTTCACGAACGACCGGAAGCGCTCGAGCTTGACGGGATCGCGGAGCGTGGCCGCCCATTCGTCCTCGTAGCGATCGACGTGCTGGGCCATGGCCGCGTCGAGATCGTCGCAGATCCCCAGCGAGTCGTCGAAGATCACGCTGCGCAGGCCGTCGAGCCCGCCCTCCAGTTCCGCGCACCACGGTGCCGTGCGCTGCAGACGATCGGCTGTGCGGATGTAGTACATGAAGAAGCGGTCGATCGCCCGGATGAGCCCGTCATCGTCGAGGTCCGATGCGAGGAGTTCCGCGTGCCTGGGTGAGAATCCACCGTTGCCCCCGACATACATGTTCCAGCCGGTCTCGGTCGCGATGACCCCGACATCCTTGCCGCGCGCCTCGGCGCACTCGCGCGCGCACCCGGAGACGCCGAGCTTCAGCTTGTGGGGCGCGCGCAACCCGCGGTAGCGGAGCTCGAGCTTCACCGCCATGCCGACCGCGTCGAGCACCCCGTAACGGCACCAGGTCGAGCCGACGCAGGACTTCACCGTGCGCAGCGACTTGCCGTACGCCTGTCCTGATTCGAAACCGGCATCGACGAGGCGCCGCCAGATCGACGGCAGCTGCTCGAGGCGCGCGCCGAACATGTCGATCCGCTGGCCGCCGGTGATCTTCGTGTAGAGGGCGTAGTCCTTCGCGATCTGGCCGATCGCGATGAGCCCCTCCGGAGTGACCTCGCCGCCGGCCATCCTCGGGACGACCGAGTACGTGCCGTCCTTCTGCATGTTGGCCATCACGTGGTCGTTGGTGTCCTGCAACGTCGCGTTCTCGCCGTCGAGCACGTGCGCCCCGACGAGCACCGACAGGATGCTGGCGATCGCCGGCTTGCAGATATCGCAGCCTCGGCCCCGGCCGAAGCGCTCGACGATCGAGCTGAACGTCGTGAGCTGTGCGACCTGCACGGCGTCGAACAGCTGGCGGCGCGAGAGGTCGAAGTGCTCGCACAGCGCGTGCGACACCGTCTGACCGAGCTTCGTGAGCTCCTGCCCGACGACCTTCTTCACCATCAGGACACAGGATCCGCAGGTGGCTCCCGCCTTCGTGCATCCCTTGACCGCCGCCGCGTCCGCGCATCCCTCCTCGTGCACCGCCTGACGGATGCGACCCGCGGTCACGTTCGAGCACGAGCAGACCACGGCTGCGTCCGGGAGCTCGCCGACGGGTGCCTCGTTCCCGCCCTCAGGCAGCAGATACGCCGCAGGGTCAGCGCCGAGTGCGGCACCCACGAGCGGACGCAGTGCGCCGTACGCGGCGGCATCTCCGACCAGGATGCCGCCGAGCAGCGTCTGGGCGTCGTCGGAGAGCACCAGCTTCTTGTAGACGCCCGCGACGGGGTCCGCATAGACCACGTCGAGCGCGTTCGGGGTGACGGCCATCGCGTCGCCGAAGCTCGCCACGTCGACACCTGACAGCTTGAGCTTCGACGAGTCGTCGTATCCGGGGAACACCGCGTCGCCGCCGAGCAGCCGGGTCGCCGCGACCTCCGCCATCGCGTATCCCGGGGCCACCAGCCCCACACAGCGTCCCTCGAAGCTGGCGACCTCCCCGATCGCGAGGATGTGCGGGTCGGAGGTCGCGCACCGGTCGTCGATGACCACGCCGCCGCGCGGTTCGACGTGCATGTCGGCGTTGCGGGCGAGCTCGTCCCGGGGGCGCACGCCGACGGTGAAGACCACGACGTCGGCGCGCTCGACCGACCCGTCCTGGAACTCCAGCGCGGTCACCGCGCCGGAGGCGTCAGGGTCGAGACGCGTCGTGCGCGATTCGGTGCGCACCGAGATGCCTCTGGCCTCGAGCAGTCGTCGCAACATGCCCGCACCGGCGGAGTCCAGCTGCGCGGACATCAGGCGATCGGAGTATTGCACGACGGTCGACTCGACATCCATTCCCTGCAGCGCGCCCGCTGCCTCCAACCCGAGCAGGCCTCCGCCGATGACCGCGCCCTTGAGCGGACGCCCCAGCATCCGGCTGCGCGACTCGACGAAGTCCTTGAGTCGACGGACGTCGTCGAGAGTCCGATACACGAAGCACCCCGGCAGATCCGCGCCATCGACCGCGACCTTCGCCGCGTACGAACCGGTGGCGAGGACGAGCGTGTCGTAGGGGATCGTCTGACGAGAACGCGTCGTGACGGTGCGCGCGGAGCGATCGATGCGCAGCACGCGATCGTCGGTCATGACCCGCACACGGAAGTCGTCGAACACCGAGCGGTCGAGCTCGAGCGCCTCAGGGGTCGCGCCCGAGAAGAAGCTCGTCAGGCCCACTCTGTCGTACGGGTGACGCCCCTCGTCTCCGATCACGGTGACGTGCATCGGCTTCTCGGCCCTGCTGATGAGGCTCTCGACGAATCGGTGCGCCACCATGCCGGCTCCGACGACCACGATCTCCTCTGGGGTGAGGATGGCCTCGTTCATGCTTCTCCATTCGCCGGGGGACGTCGTGATGGCGACGATAGGAGCACGGTGTTTCCCGCAAGTGACGCCCGGTGTTTCGTGCGTCGAACGTTCTGCTCACAGAACGGTAACGATGGTTGTGAGACGCGGTGACCACACCCGAAGGTCGCTCTCGTACTAGGCTGAACCTCGTCCTTTCCGCCTCCCGCGGGCCCTACCGCGCAAGGAGAATCACCGTGTCTGCCACAGAGCCGTCGAAGCCGACTCCCCCCGTTCCCGCTCCCCCGACGGCACCCCTGCCGCGAAAGCTGCCCAAGCCGGCGACTGTCGCTCCTGCTGCCGCCTCCGCGCCTGCCAGCGCATCGTCCTCCGCCGATGCCGCCAAGTGGGGCCGCGTCGCAGACGACGGCACCGTCGAGGTCCTCGAGGGTGAGGAGTGGCGCGTCGTCGGACAGTACCCTGACGGCACCCCGGGCGAGGCGCTCGCCTACTTCGTTCGCAAGTACGACGACATCGCCTTCAAGGTGCACGCGCTCGAACAGCGCCACCAGGCAGGCGGCGCGCCTGCCGGCGACCTCGTCAAGCAAGCCGGTCACCTCCTCGCCGAGGCGACGGATGCCGCAGCTGTCGGCGACCTCGCCGGCCTGCGCGAGCGTCTCAACACACTGACGTCCTCCCTCTCGGAAGCGACCGCGCAGGAGGCCCAGCAGGCCAAGGAGCTCGTCGATCAGGCGATCGTCGAGCGCACCGCTCTGGTGGAGCGCGCCGAGGCGATCGCCGCCCGCGATCTGTCGAAGGTGCAGTGGAAGCAGGTCACGGCAGAGCTCGGCGAGCTGTTCGACGCGTGGCAGGCCCAGCAGCAGAGCGGCCCGCGTCTGTCAAAGAGCGTCTCGCAGCAGCTCTGGAAGCGGTTCCGCGACGCACGCGGAACCGTCGACAAGGCCCGCCGTGCGTTCTACTCCGAGCTCGACGACACCCACAAGGCCGCTCGCGACGCGAAGACCCGTCTGGTGGAGCGCGCCGAGGCACTCGCGCCGCGCGGAATCGACGGCATCCCGTCGTACCGGAACCTGCTCGACGAATGGAAGGCTGCGGGCCGCGCAGGTCGCAAGGCCGACGACGCGCTCTGGGCGCGGTTCAAGGCCGCCGGCGACGCTCTCTATTCGGCCCGCGCCGAGCAGGCTGCGGCCGAAGAGGCCGAGTCCGGCCCGAAGATCGAGGCACGTCAGGCTCTGCTCGAGGAGGCCAAGACGGTCGCCGACGAGCCGAACATCAAGCGTGCACGGGCACTGCTCACCGGCATCCAGCGCCAGTGGGACGAGATCGGTCGAGTCTTCCCCCGCGAGAAGGAGCGAGCGCTCGACGACCGCCTGCGTGTCATCGAGCAGGCGCTCAAGGCCCGCGAAGAGGTCGACTGGAAGAAGAACAACCCCGAGACCAAGGCTCGCGCCAACGACATGAGCTCGCAGCTCCTCGAAGCGATCGAGAAGCTCGAGTCCGAGCTCGCCGCCGCCGAGAAGGCCGGCGACAAGAAGGCGGCGAAGGCCGCCGCGGATGCGCTCGAGGCCCGACGTACCTGGCTCAACGCACTCGGAGGCTGACGCTCTCCACAGATCCTCGGGTCCGTCAGGAACGCGGGATGCAGCACGCCAGACTGGCGTGGTGCATCCCGCGTTCCTGTATCTGCCCGGGCGAAGTCTCGACATCACCGAGCTCAGTGCGGCTCGACTCGACGGCCACGTCTTCGAGATCGGCGAAGGCTACATTCCCGCGGATCTCGTCGAAGGCCCCGCCACGAGGGCCGCTGCTGTCGCGACTCTCATCCCGGCGGACACCGCGGCGTCAGGTCCGACAGCGGCATGGATCCACGGCGCCGGCGATGCTCCCCCCGCCCGGCACCACGTGAGGCGGGCGGTCGATCATCGAATCAGACCGGTGATAGCCCCGAGGGTCACGCTCCACGACACTGCTCTCGCCGCGAGCGAGTTCGTCGTCCTGGGCGAGGTGCCCGTGATGACTCCAGCGCGCACGATGATCGACCTCGCGCTCGGACTCCATCGTGATGAGTCGCTGCGACGCTGGATGCTGCTGCTCGCCGAGGTCGATCCGCGGCTCGTCCGAGACGCTGTCGCCGCCCTCGAGACGATGACCAGGGTTCCCGGCAAGAGGGCGGGACGTGCCGCACTCGAGAGACTCTCCCTCAGGACGAGGTGACGCGGTAGACGTCGTAGACCGCGTCGATACGGCGTACCGCGTTCAGTACTCGATCGAGGTGCACGGCATCACCCATCTCGAACACGAAACGACTGATCGCGAGGCGCTCATCCGTCGTGCTGACCGTCGCCGAGAGGATGTTCACGTGATGCTCGCTGAGCACACGTGTCACGTCCGACAGCAGGCCCGACCTGTCGAGTGCCTCGACCTGGATCTGCACGCGGAACACGCTCTTCGTCGTCGGAGCCCAGGAGACCTCGACGAAGCGGTCCTGTTCGCTCGCGAGCGCCTTGACGTTCACGCAGTCGGTGCGGTGCACCGAGACGCCGCTTCCGCGCGTGACGAAGCCCACGATCTCGTCGCCCGGAACCGGAGTACAGCACTTCGCGACCTTGACGAGGATGTCGGACGCTCCGCGCACGAGAACCCCGGAATCGCCGGCACGAGGCTCCCGTGACGGCATACTGCCCGGAAGATCGATGGGACCGGTGACCGGATCCGTCGCCGCGACCAGAGCGGTGACCTTCTCGAGAACCGACTGCGTCGACACGTGGCCCTCGCCGACCGCTGCATACAGCGCGGAGACGTCCTCGTAGCGGAGCTGGTGCGCGACCTCGGCGAACGAGTCCTGACTCATGAGTCGCTGCAGCGGCATGTTCTGGCGGCGCATCGCACGGGCGATCGCCTCCTTGCCCTGCTCGATCGCCTCTTCGCGGCGCTCCTTCGTGAACCACCCGCGGATCTTGTTCCGGGCTCGGGTGCTCTTGACGAAGCCGAGCCAGTCCTGGCTCGGTCCGGCATCGGGGTTCTTCGAGGTGAACACCTCGACGACGTCGCCGCTCTTGAGCTCGGATTCCAGCGGAACCAGACGGCCGTTGACCTTCGAGCCCATCGTGCGGTGGCCGATCTCGGTGTGCACGGCATACGCGAAGTCGACGGGGGTCGCGCCCGCGGGGAGACCCACCACGCGCCCCTTGGGCGTGAAGACGTAGACCTCTTTGGCTCCGATCTCGAAGCGGAGGGAGTCGAGGAACTCGCCGGGGTCGGCCGTCTCGGCCTGCCAGTCGGAGATGTGCGCGAGCCAGGCCATGTCGCTGTCCGACGCGCGGACCTCGGCCTTGCCGCCGTTCATCCGCTCCTTGTACATCCAGTGCGCGGCGACACCGTACTCGGCCTGCTGGTGCATCTCGTGCGTGCGGATCTGGATCTCGACCGTGCGGCCGGACGGCCCGATCACCGTCGTGTGCAGCGACTGGTAGAGGTTGAACTTCGGAGTGGCGATGTAGTCCTTGAAGCGACCGGGAAGCGGGGTCCATCGCGCATGGATCGCACCGAGGACGGCGTAGCAGTCGCGCACGGATGCGACGAGCACGCGGATGCCGATGAGGTCGTAGATGTCGTCGAACTCGCGGCCGCGCACCACCATCTTCTGGTAGACGGAGTAGAGCTGCTTCGGGCGCCCGACGACCTTGCCGCGGATGCGCAGATCGCGGAGGTCTTCGTCGATCTCCTCGACCACCTGGGCGAGGTATTTCTCACGCTGAGGGGTGCGCTGAGCGATCAGGTTGTGGATCTCGTTGTAGATCTTCGGATGCAGGACGGCGAACGAGAGATCCTCGAGCTCCGACTTGATCGCCTGGATGCCGAGGCGGTTGGCCAGCGGCGCATAGATCTCGAGGGTTTCCTTGGCCTTCTTGGCCGCCTTCTCGGGAGGCACGAACCCCCACGTGCGCGCGTTGTGCAGTCGGTCGGCCAGCTTGATGAGCAGGACGCGGATGTCCTTCGACATCGCGACGATCATCTTGCGGACGGTCTCGGCCTGGGCGCTTTCGCCGTACTTGACCTTGTCGAGCTTGGTGACGCCGTCGACGAGCATCGCGACCTCGTCGCCGAACTCGGCGGTGAGGTCGGTCAGTGCGTAGCCCGTGTCCTCCACCGTGTCGTGCAGGAGTGCCGCGGCGATCGCGCGGGGCCCCAGGCCCATCTCGGCGAGGATCTGCGCGACGGCGAGCGGGTGCGTGATGTACGGCTCGCCGCTCTGACGCTGCTGCCCGGTGTGCTTCTCCTTGGCGACCTTGTAGGCACGCTCGATGACCGCGAGGTCACCCTTCGGATGATTCGCCCGCACAGTGCGGATGAGGTTGTCGAGGTCGTTGACCCTGGGCGCGCGGGAGAAGATGCGGGGAACCAGTCGTCTCAGGCTGGATCCCTGCGACGCCGTCTGCGGTTCCGCCATCCGCTCACCTCCGAATCACAACAGCTTACGCGTGCTCTGCGGGGTGCGGCCCCGCAGAACGGGAACGATCAGACCTCGACAGCGGCTTTCGCGCGGGACTCGCGGATCCTCGCATCGCGAGCGGCGATTCCGGGCTCGTTCTCGCGGAACAGCGAGTAGAGCGGAGCAGCCACGAACAGGGTCGAGTACGTCGCGACGAGGATCCCGACGAAGATCGACAGCGAGATGTCGGTGAGCGACTCCGCACCGAGCCAGAAGGCGCCGATGAAGAGGACGGCACCGACGGGAAGCGCAGCCACGACCGAGGTGTTGATCGAGCGTACGAGCGTCTGGTTGACCGCGAGGTTGACCGATTCGCCGAAGAGCCGCGCGGACTTCTCGCCGTCTTCGGTGGTGTTCTCCCTGATCTTGTCGAACACGACTGTCGTGTCGTAGAGGGAGTACGCGAGGATCGTCAGGAAGCCGATCACGGCCGCAGGCGAGATCTCGAAGCCGGCCAGCGCGTAGACGCCGACGGTGATGACGAGAACATCGAGGAGGCCGATGATCGCCGCTGCCGACATCTTCCACGTGCGGAAGTAGATCGCGAGGATCAGGAAGGTCAGTGCGAGGAAGATCGCGAGACCCCAGAGCGACTGCTTCGTGACGTTCTCACCCCACGCCGGGCCGATGAACGACGAGGTGACGCTGTCGGGCTCGACGCCGTACGCCTCGGCGAGGGCATTGGAGACCTGCTGGGTCTCGGCCGCGCTCATCTGATCGGTCTGTACGCGGATGTTGGTCTCGTTGATGACCACCACCTTGGTGGCGGCATCGGGAACGACCGACTGCACGGCATCCGTCGCCGTCTGCTGATCGGTGCTGTCCGGAGCCTGCACCGTGAACTGCGAACCGCCCGTGAACTCGATCGAGAACTGGATCGGACGGATCAGCGGCACGAGAGCCGAACCCACCACGAGGATGATCGCGATGATGAACCAGAGTCGACGCTTGCCGACGAACGGGAAGGACGTCTTGCCCGTGTAGAGGTTGTTTCCGAACTCGTTCATGGAAGCCATCACGCGTCCCCCTCACTTCCGGTGCTGGTGGATCTGTCACCGGCGAGTGCTTCGGCGCGCTTGCGCTCTGCGATGGTCTGACGGCGTTCGGCTTCGCCCTTGGCTCTGGCGTTCTTCGCGCCCCGTCCGGCGGTCGCGGTCGACACCTGGCGGAACTGCGAGCGGCTGCGGTAGACGGCACCGAGCGACTCGGGATCGAGGCCGGAGAGCTTGTGTCCGCCGCCGAAGAACTTCGTGCGTGCGAGAAGCTGCATCACGGGGTGGGTGAAGATCACGAAGATGAACACGTCGATCAACGTCGTGAGGCCGAGCGTGAACGCGAAGCCCTTCACCGTGGCATCGGCCAGGATATAGAGCACGACCGCGGCGAGGATGTTGATCGACTTCGAGATGTAGATCGTGCGCTTGGCGCGACCCCAGCCGTCTTCGACCGCCGCGGTGATCGACTTGCCGTCGCGCAGCTCGTCTCGGATTCTCTCGAAGTAGACGATGAACGAGTCGGCGGTGAATCCGATCGACACGATCAGACCGGCGACACCGGCGAGCGACAGGCGGAACCCGAGTCTCCACGCCAGGATGCAGATGATGATGTAGGTCAGCACGGCCATCACCGCGATCGATGCGATGATCACCGACCCGAGAGCTCGGTAGACGATGAGCGAGTAGATCGCGACGAGCGCCAGACCGATCAGACCGGCGATGAGACCGATCTGCAGCTGCTGCGTTCCGAGAGTCGCCGAGATCGTGTCGGAGCTCTGCACGGTGAAGCTCAGAGGCAGTGCACCGAACTTCAGCTGGTCGGCGAGAGTGGTCGCCGTCTCCTGGGTGAAGTCGCCGGAGATGCTCGGGCGGCCGTCGAGGATCTGCCCGTTCATTCGCGGAGCGCTGATCACGGAGCCGTCGAGGACGAACGCGAACTGGTCGCGAGGCGACAGCTCGTTGATGCGGTTCTGGTTGAGGCGGGTGCTGACCTTGCCGAACGCGTCAGCGCCATCGGCATTCATGGTCAGCTGCACCAGCCAGGCGCCCGACTTCGGGTCGCGGCCGGCGGTCGCGTCGGTGATCGCATCACCCGTGAGCTCTGTCGGTCCGAGAAGGTACTTGGCCTGCCCGGACGGATCGCAGGCGATCAGCGGCTGGTCCTTGGGAGCGCTCGACGGGTCGTTCTCGGGGTTCGCGCAGTCGTAGGCCTGGAACTCCGCCGCCAGCTTGTCGCTGACCCACGACAGGTCGCTCGCGTCGGTCGGCGTGGCCGTCGGCGTCGCGTTCAGAGAGGCGTCCGGCGTCGGGTACGCCGTCTCGTTGCCGTCCTCACCCACGTACGTGTTCGTGCCCGCGGTGGTGGCGAGGACAGGACGGAACTCGAGCTGCGCGCTGGACTGGATGCGCTCGCGCGTCTGCTCGTCGGCGACACCCGGGATCTGGACGACGATGTTGCGTCCGCCCTCGGTCGTGATGTCGGCCTCGGCCACACCGGACGCGTCGACACGCTGCCGGATGATCGCCGCGGCCTGATCGAGCTGCTCGCTCGACGGAGCCGCGCCGTCTTCGGTCTCGGCACTGAGCACGATCTGCGTTCCACCCTGCAGGTCGAGCGCGAGCTCCGGAGTCCACGAGCTCTTCTCGAAGACATGCACGCCCAGCGCGTTGATGCCGAACAGGACGCCCGTCACCAGGAGCAGGCCCAGAAGGACCCGCCAGGCGTGACGGACCGGGGAGGAAGTGGCCACGTGTGATCAGCTTTCTACGATGCCGGAGTGCCGAGAGTGTGAAGCGGCGAGGGCTTACTTGTCGTCGGCGTCGCGCTCGAGGCGACGCCGGGTCTCCTCGGGAGTCTCGATGGCCGGTGCGTCCTCTGCGAGGGGCGTCTCGTCGACGACGACCACGCCGTCGTCGAGGCCGTCGACGACGGCGTCCTTCGGCTCGACGATGCGGAGGATCGCCTGGCTGTGGACCTCGATGACCGTACCGGGGGCGATCTCGACCAGAGCGGGCGAGTCGAGGTCGTCGTGGTCATAGGCCACGATCGTTCCGTAGATGCCGCCCTGAAGGAGCACCTTCACGCCGGGAACCGTCTTGGTCGCCTTCTCTTCCTGTTCCGCCTTCATCTGCTTCTGACGCTTGCGTCCGTTGACGAACATGAAGACGACGAGCACGGCGAGAAGGCCGAAGAGGAGGATTTCCATGGGCATGGTGGCAAAGGGCCTTTCTCAGGTGCGCGCACCAGAAGACGGGCGCGCAGTTTCATCGGGGGAAGTCTTCAGCGATTATAGGTCATCAAGACGAAGCGCCCCGTCCGGATGCGGCACGCCGAGGTGCGCGTATGCCTCCGGCATGGCCACGCGGCCCCGGGGCGTGCGCCCGAGGAATCCGATCCGCACGAGGTACGGTTCCACGACGCTCTCCACGGTCTCGGCCTCTTCGCCGACCGCCACGGCCAGTGTGCTGAGACCGACCGGGCCGCCACGGAATCGGCGCACGAGGGATTCGAGCACGGCCCGGTCGAGCCTGTCGAGACCGATCGGATCGACGTCGTAGAGCTCGAGGGCCGCTCGCACGCCCTCGAGCGTCGCCGCCCCTCCTCCGTGCACGAGTGCGTAGTCACGCACTCGTCGCAGAAGGCGGTTGGCGATCCTGGGGGTGCCTCGCGAGCGACGGGCGATCTCCGACAGCGAGTCGCGGGGAAGATCGACCCCCAGGACCAGCGCCGAGCGGGCGATGACCTGTTCGAGCTCCGGTTCGTCGTAGAACTCGAGATGCCCCGTGAACCCGAACCGATCACGAAGCGGATTGGGCAGCAGGCCCGAACGCGTGGTGGCCCCGACGAGCGTGAACGGAGCGAGATCCAACGGGATGCTCGTCGCGCCGGCGCCCTTCCCCACCATGATGTCGATGCGGAAGTCCTCCATGGCGAGGTACAGCATCTCTTCGGCAGAGCGCGCCATGCGGTGGATCTCGTCGATGAACAGCACCTCGCCCGGCACGAGGCTCGACAGGAGGGCTGCGAGGTCGCCGGCGTGCTGGATCGCCGGGCCGCTCGACAGGCGCAGCGGGCGTTCGCTCTCATGCGCGACGATCATGGCCAGCGTCGTCTTGCCGAGACCCGGGGGGCCCGCGAGCAGGATGTGGTCGGGAGGTCGGTTCTGGATCCGCGCCGCATCGAGCAGGAGCTGCAGCTGGCCGCGCACCTTCTGCTGTCCCACGAATTCGCCGAGACTCGTGGGGCGCAGGGCACCTTCGATCGCGAGCTCCGTGTCGTCGGTGGGCTCCGTGGCGTCGAGGGCGTCAGACACGCGCCGGCCCCAGGAGTGCGAGAGTGCGACGCAGCAGCGGCGCGACGCTTGCGCGCTCGGCGTCGGTCGCCTCGGCCGCCGTCTGCGCCGCGGCCTCGGCGGCGACCTTCTCGGACCAGCCGAGTCCGACGAGCGCCGCGGAGACCTGATCGACCACGTCGACAGGACCGCTGGATGCCTGCGTGGACGGCGCCCCGACCGGGTGCACCTTGCCCGCGAGCTGCAGCACGATGAGCTTGGCCGTCTTCGGGCCGATACCCGAGACGCGGCGGAACGGCGCATCGTCTTCGGCGGTCACGGCATCGGCGATCTGGTCGACCGTGAGGTGGGACAGCACACCGAGCGCGGACTTCGGTCCGACCCCGGTCACGCTGATCAGCAGACCGAAGATCTCCAGTTCGCTTCGGTCGGCGAAACCGAAGAGTGACAGCGAGTCCTCACGCACGATCAGGCTCGTGTGAAGAAGGATCCTCTCGCCGACCGTCGCCGTGTGCGCGACGTCCGCGGGAACGGCGACCGAGAACCCGACGCCGCCGACGTCGACGATGACCTGATCGGCGGTCGAGTGGAGGACGGCGCCGTGCAGCGAGGAGATCATCTCCTCAGCCTACGCACCCGGTCGTATATATGTTCGAGCGACACGCTCCGCGTCGGCCCAGGCACGTTGGGCGGGCGTGAGCGCCCCCTGCCCCGGCGCTCCGGTGGCCCCACGGCGCCAGGCATGGCACAGAGCGATGGCGAGGGCATCCGCGGCGTCGGCCGGCTGCGGAGGAGCATCCAGACGCAGGATGCGCGCGATCATCGACTGCACCTGCCGCTTGTCCGCCGAGCCGTAACCGGTGACGGCCGCCTTCACCTCGCTCGGCGTGTGGGTGGCGGCGGGCAGACCGGCCTCCGCCGCGAGCAGCAATGCCACGCCGCTCGCCTGTGCGGTGCCCATCACGGTGTGGGTGTTCTGCTGAGCGAACACACGCTCGACGGCCACCGCATCCGGGTTGTGCGCCTCGATGACCTCGCGGATGCCGGCGGCGACGAGCGCGAGCCTCTCACCGATCGGCAGGTCTGGTGCCGATCGGATCACCCCGACGTGCACGAGCGTGCCGCGGCGCGAACCGTCGACGTCGACCACCCCGACACCGCAGCGGGTGAGGCCGGGGTCGATGCCGAGCACGCGCAGCGAGGAGGTCACTCCCCCAGGCTATTCGCCGTCATCGAGTCCGGACGCTCGCCGCGCCTACGCGTCGTCGTTCTCGAGCTCAGCCTGCACGTCTGCGGACAGATCGAAGTTCGTGAAGACGTTCTGCACGTCCTCGCTGTCTTCGAGGGCGTCGATCAGGCGGAAGATCTTGCGCGCGGTGTCGGCGTCGATCTCGACCTTGAGGTTCGGCACGAACTCGACGTCGGCCGACTCGTAGTCGATGCCGGCCTCCTGCAGAGCGCTGCGGACGGTCACGAGGTCGGTCGCCTCGGTGATGATCTCGAAGCCTTCCGCGTGCGGCTCGATCTCCTCGGCGCCCGCTTCGAGAGCGGCCATCATGACGTCGTCCTCGGTGGTTCCCTCGGAGCCCACGACGATGACGCCCTTGCGGCTGAAGTTGTAGGCGACGCTGCCGGGGTCGGCGAGGGTGCCGCCGTTACGGCTGAGTGCCGTGCGTACCTCGGCCGCTGCGCGGTTCTTGTTGTCGGTCAGACACTCGATCATCATCGCGACGCCGTTGGGTCCGTAGCCCTCGTACATGATCGAGGTGTACTCGACGGCTTCGCCGCCGATGCCCGCTCCGCGCTTCACCGCGCGGTCGATGTTGTCCTTCGGGACCGAGGTCTTCTTCGCCTTCTGCACGGCGTCGAACAGCGTCGGGTTGCCCTGCAGATCGGCTCCGCCGAGCTTGGCGGCGACCTCGATGTTCTTGATGAGCTTGGCCCAGGACTTGGCGCGCCTGGAGTCGATGATGGCCTTCTTGTGCTTCGTGGTGGCCCACTTGGAATGCCCGGACATAAGTCTCCGCTCGTCGTATCCGCCCGTGGGCTCGGCCCAGGGCATCGTCCATTCTATCGAACCATGCGGTCGACCCGTGGATGCACCCGGGTCGAGATCTCGTCCGATGCCCGCGCTGTGCCCCTGGCGTGACGCGGATCGCGGGTGTAGTCCTGACTCATGGACGAGAGAGTCGACGACGACAGGGCCCGCGGACTCGATGCCGCACACGAGGCCGCACTCCGATTCCTGGACTCGCTCGACGACCGCCCCGTGTGGCCGCGCGCGAGCCTCGACGACATGCTCACCGCCTTCGGCGGGCCTCTGCCCGATCACGGATGCGATACCGCCGATGTGATCGAGGAGATCGCATCACGAGCAGACCCCGGATTGGTCGCGATACCGGGCGGACGCTTCTACGGCTTCGTGATCGGTGGCACTCATCCCGCGGCACTCGCGGCCGACTGGCTGGTGTCGGCATGGGATCAGAACTCCGGCTCGGCGAGTCTCACGCCGACGACCGTCGCCATGGAGCGCGTCGCGGGCCAGTGGATGCTCGATCTGCTCGATCTTCCGGACACATCCAGCGTCGGGTTCGTCACCGGGGGCCAGATGGCCAACTTCACCTGTCTGGCGACGGCGAGGAACGCCGTCTTCGCCCGCGCAGGATGGGACCTCGCCGAGCGAGGCCTGCGCGGATCTCCTCCCCTCCGCTTCGTGGTCGGTGCGGATCGCCACGGGTCGATCGACCGCGCCGCCCGATTCCTCGGCATAGGGCGGGCCGATCTGACGGTCATCGAGTCGGACGACCACGGACGGATGCGAGCGGATGCCCTGCGCGCTGCTCTCGCTGACCGTTCGGGGCCGCTCATCGTGTGCCTCCAGGCCGGCGAAGTGCACACCGGCGCCTTCGACGACTTCACCTCGCTCATCCCGATCGCGCACGAGCACGGTGCCTGGGTGCACGTCGACGGCGCGTTCGGGCTCTGGGCCGCGGCATCCGCCTCTCTGCGGTCCCTCACCGCGGGCATGGATCAGGCCGACTCGTGGGCGACCGACGCGCACAAGACCCTCAACGTGCCGTACGACTGCGGCATGGCGATCGTCCGTGACCCCGCCGACTCGATCGCCGCGTTCCGCACCGGCGGCGACTACCTGATCTACACGAGCCTCGATCCGTGGGACGTCACCCCCGAGCTCTCCCGCCGCGCACGCGGGGTACCCGCATGGGCTGCGCTGCGGAGCCTCGGGCGCAACGGCGTCGCGAGTCTCATGGACCGGCTCCACGACAACGCGGTGGCGATGGCGGAAGGACTCGCGTCGATCGAGGGAATCGACGTGGTGAACGAGGTCGTCTACACGCAGGTCATGTTCCGTCTCGCCTCCGACGACGCCACCCGCGACCTGGGCGCCGCGATCCTCGCAGAGGGAACCGCGGCCGTCACCGGCGCCGAGTGGCGTGGCCGTTCGGCCCTGCGCTGTTCGATGTCGTCCTGGGTGACCACGCAGCACGACATCGACCGCACGCTCGACGCGATCCGGGGGCTCGTGGCGGGGTGAGGGCGCGTACCGAGGTCAGCGCCGGTTCACGCGTCTTCGGCCGGCAGACCCACCTTCGGCCGCGCCCACGAGCGACCGCGCGTGTCCTTGAGGATGTCGTACTCCACGTCGACGTGCGGCTCGATCGCGCTGTACTTGTCGTTCGGCGCACCGATCACGAGCTGGAAGCCGAGCCCCCGCCATGCACCGATCGCACGCTTGGTGAAGTGCGCGTCCGCCTTGATCAAGGCCTCATCCATGAACACCGGCGCGTATCTCGGACGCGCCGCACCGGCATCCCCGAGCTGGTAGCGCAGGGCGGCACCCACGATGAACGCGACGAGCTCCTGCGACTCACCGCCCGACTTCTCGCCGATGTGGTCGTAGAGGGCGACGTGTTCCCGCGTGACGGCGTGCACCCGCTCGGCGCTGACACGGACGTGGTTGCGCACGTCGATGAGTTCGGCGAAGTCCGGTGCCGTCCGACGCATGCGTCCGATCAGACGACTCATCCTGCGATAGACGTTCTCGCGCTCGGCATCCGTCGCCGCGGCCTCGATCAGCCCCCGCACCTCGCGCAGCTCCCTCCGGAACCGCCTGCGCGCCTCCGACTGGTTCTCGCGCGGTGAGATCTGCAACCGGTGGTCGTCGTCGTAGAACGGCAGCTCTTCCATGATCCGGTTGATCGGATCGATGCGGTTCTTGATCTCGCGCAGTGATCGGCTGAGTGTCGAGTCCAGGCTCGTGAGGTCGTTGCCCGACAGCTTGAGCAGACTGTCGCGCCACTCGGCCTCCAGCTCATGCAGGCCGTTCGTCTGCAGCGCGTCGAGGATCGCCTCGAATTCGGCGACCGATTCGTCGGGGTCGGGCAGGATCGTGAGCGTGTCCCACCGCTCGAGGAAGCCGGTCATCAGGCGGCGCATCTGCTCGCGCTGATCGGCGTGCGAAGACGCAGCGGCCGTGCGGTCTTCGAGGAGCCGTGCCGCCGCGGTGCGCAGCGCGGAGTCCAGATGGGCGAGTCGTTCGGATGCCGTCACGCTCACCGCCGCGTCCGCGCCGAGGAAGCGGGCGTCGAGGAAGGCACGGTGCCGCTCCTCGAGAGCGATGTCCGTCGCCTCCGCCGCATCGATGACGCGCTGGCACGCGTCGACCTGATCGGTGACCTCCACCCAGCGATCCTGCGCGAGCGCGAGCTCGCCGCCGAGACGTGCGCTCTCATCTCGCAGCCGCGCCGCACGGTGTCGAAGCTCGTCCGCCTGCGAACGCATCTCGGCGATCTGCGGGTTCCCGTCCGTGACCTCCGCCTCGACCGACAGCCAGCGCTGCCTCTCGGCCGAGACGGCCTCGACATCGATCTGCTCCCAGGTGAGATCCTCGATCTTCGCGCGCGCCTTCGCGGTGGTGTCCAGCCGGTCGAGGCGACGCTCGGCGTCTTCCGCGTCCGCAGCCGTGACGTCGCGGCGTGCTTCGAGCTCGGCGATCTGCACGTCGAGCTCACGGAGTCGACGTGCATTCGAGAACCCGAGCATGTTCGCTCGCCCGTGACCGCCGTGGGATCCCCGGTCTCCCTGAGAGACCTGGCCCGCGAGGGTCAGCGCGCGCGGATGCGCCGAGAGTTCCGCCGACGAGTCGACGCACACGTACGCGAAGCGCTCCTGAAGCCGCTGCTGGAGCCAGCCCGTGAACGGTGTCGATCGGAGATCGAGGCGCGCGGGAAGCGTACGCGGATCCGACGTGCGGGTCTCGGACAGTCCCGTCTGCACGCCCTCATAGCTGATCCGATCGGGCGTCCTGACGGACTCGATGGCTGCGCGGAATCGCCCCAGGTGGGCGACGTCGACGAGCAGAGTCCTGGCGAAGCCTCCGAGCGCGAGATTGAAGGCCTCGCGCCACGGCTCGAACTCGGTGCGCACCTCGACGAGCTCTCCGACGAAGGGCAGGTCGTCGGCGGAGAGTCCGGCGGCTCGGGCGAGCTCGGCGCGCGATTCGTGCAGGTGGGCGGGGACACTTCCCCGCAGCTCCTCGGTCCGGTCGCGTTCGGTGCGCAGCTGCGCGAGTTCGCGTTCCGCCGACCGACGGGCGGACTCGGCCTCGGCGAAGTCGGCGCGTGCAGCGCGAAGTCCGTCTTCCGGAAGTTCGGCCCGGATACGGGCGAGCAGACTCTCGAAGTCCGCCGCGCTCTGCACCTCGGCGCCGAGGTCGCGCACCACGGTGTCGAAACGATCCCGCTCCCGCCGGACGTCGTCGAGTCGGCGCTCGACCGCACGCAGTTCGCGCTGTGCCGTCTCGAGTCGGTCGCCCCCGGACTGTCGCAGGACATCGAGAAGGCCTTCGCGTTCGAGCTCGGCGGCCGCCACGAGGGCGTGCTTCTCGCGCACGGCGAGCTGCAGCGACTGGGTCCGGTCGCGCAACTCCCCCTCGACCTCGCGGAGCAGGTCGAGGCGACGCTCCGCACTCCACAGCGACGCGAGCGAGGATGCCTCCGAGAAGACCCCGACCTCGTCGACGACCCGGACCCGTTCCGCCGCCGCGTCGATGCGCTGCGCGATGCCGCGGATCGGCTCCAGGGCCGCGACCTGCTGCTTGGCGACCAGCATGCGAGTACGCGTGCTCTCGAGCTCGTCGAAGTGTGCGACCACGGCGTCTGCGGTCGTCATGGTCTCGGGCTCCTCGAGCACGAGCTTCTTGTACAGATCGTCGACCGTCGTGATCTGCTGGCCGGCCTGGATGCGGGCGAGAAGACTGATCGCCTTCGCACCGGAACCGGCCGCGCCGATGCCGAGAACTGCGTGCAGGCGTGCCGAGAACTCCCGGTCGGTCACCACCGGTTCGAGGCCCATCGAACGGGCCGCCGCGTCGCTGAGTCGCTGCGTCGCCGCGTGTTCGAGACGCGAGAGGTCGAACGCGCCGTCGACGGTCGCCCGGAGCCGTGTCGTGTCTTCGAGGGTTCGGGCATCGGCAGGGATGTACCAGCCTCGGATCGCGGTGAATCGCGAACCGTCGTGGTCGAGCCAGGTCATGGAGACCGCACTCCAGGTGTCCTCGCCGTCACCGCGCAGCACCCGGAGCTTCGTCCCCTCATCCGTGCGCGACTCGTCGATCTTGCCGCGACCGTAGGAGAGGATGTTGCGCTGCTCCTCGCCGCGCGGGCGCCCGGTCACTCCGCCGTTGGATGCCCCGTTGAACGGCGTGGTGTGCGGCATCATCAGCGCGATGTAGCCGTCCATCAGCGTCGACTTGCCCGAGCCGGATCCGCCGCACAGCAGCGTCGCGTCCGGTGAGAACCGCACACGGTGCGGTCCGCCGTCGTAGCCGCCCCAGTTGATGAGCTGCAGTTCCTCGGCGACCCACTGCTGGCCGCGGGAGCTCGCGGGGATCATTCCGAAGAGCGTGTCCATCATCGTCATCGCGCCACCACCGTCTGGGCTCGCAGCCACTCACGCAGCTCCTTGAGAGTCTCCGCACTCAGCACCACCTCGACGAGAGCGGTGATCCGATACCGTCCGCTCGTCTCCTCCTGCACGATGCCTTCTCGATCCAACCGGTCGAGCGCGCTGCGGATCGCCCGCTGCTGCTTCGCGGTGCCGCCGTCGACGTCCGCGAAGTAGCTGAGCACCGTCTGCTCGATGTCCTCGATGTCGATGCGCACCGATGCCTCCCCGGCGGCGGACTCCCGCTGATACACGGTTCGCAGATGCACGAGTACGAGGGTCTCCGCCCGGGAGTACGGGGCGTCCTTCAGCAGCACGGGCATGTCGATCTCGTCGGAGCGGAGCTGCTGTTTGTAGGCGAATCCGCGAGCGTGATCGATGACCAGTCGCAGATAGATGTCGTTGAGACGGGACTCGACCACGTGCTGGTGGTCGAGCAGCAGCGCCCACTCGCGGCGATTGCGCTCAGCCGAGATGAACCGACGCTGCAGCAGGTGCACGAGCACGCGTCGGATCTCGGGATCGAGTGTGCCGCGATCTCCCGGGAAGTGCTCCTCGAGATCCTGCTCCATCGCCGTCGGGGCGATGAACGGGTCGCTCACGCCGACCGCGGCGAGGTCTTCGTCAGTCATCTGCATCCTCTTTCGTGCTGCGGGCGATCACGGAACCGAAGGCGAAGCGGCGAGTCGTCCCGTCAGGGCGCAGCGCTTCGACGGTCGAGATTCCGTCGCCGTCTGTGAGGCCGTTGCGGTGAGCGAGCTCGAGAAGCCCCAGCAGGTCGACGGGGCGCCGCGTGGCGTCGGGAACGTGTCGGAACGCCTCCGCGAGGTCGAACTCCTCATCGAGCCCTGCCACGTACTCCTCGAGTTCGGCGTAGCGCGGCCCGCCCCACGCGCGGGTGTCGTGATCGAGGAAGTCGACGTCGTCTGCATCCGTGAGCGGCGCGGGCGCGCGCGGAGGACGGATGTCGCTGGTGGTCTGCCGCAGGTGCCCCAGATCGATCAGCGGCATGCTGCGGACCGGATCCACGTGTGCGGCAGTGCCCGACCGGCCGTGCAGTCCCGCGATCACGTCGCGTAGAAGGTCATCGATCTGGCGGTCACGCAGCGGATCATGGGTCTTCACCTGCCCCGTGATCACGTGCGAGGCGCGCCGTTGCGCGGCCAGCACCTCTTCGACTCCGAGTTCGACGCGTCGGCCGACGGCGTCGAGCTCGGCGCGCTGAGAGCTGTCGAGGAGACGCGCGAACGGCTGGCTGAGAAGTCCGCTGAGCTGCTCGGTGAGGGCGTCGATGCGGTCAGGGTCTCCGATCAGCCGCAGAGCGCCCGCGAACGCCCGCCCCTCCGCAGTCGACTGCATGACGTCCTGCGCGCGCTGCAGGTACTCGCGGAGCACCTCACCGGTCGGCCGTTCGTCCCGGCGGAGGTGGGCGACGACATCCCGCTGCATGGCCTTGAGCGATTCGGCGACACGGGTGAAGTCCGCGGGCAGCTCGCGTGCGAGGTGCAGGACGTTCTCCGCCTCCTCGAGGAGCTCGTCGTCGTCGAGCGGGTCCGCGCGCCCTGATTCCTCGACGCGCGAGATCTCGGCGTCGAGGAGGTCGCGTTCCGCATGGAGCCGAGCGAGACGGCGCACGGGGTCGGCCTCGGCGCTGTCCGAGAGGTGCTCGACCGCGTCGAGCAGTGTGCGGACGCGGGAGTTCGACACGCGGGTGCGCCCTCCGCCGGTGCGGCCGGATATCTCCAGGGCCTCGACCGCGTGGGCCGAGAGACGGTAGACCTCGACCTCGTCGTCGATCTGCTGCACGAGCCAGCCGAGTCGAACCCAGTTGCGGCACACATCCCTACCACTCCCCGACGGGATCCTGCGGTCGTCCTCGTCACCGGTGGCGCGGAGCTCGTCCATGACCTTGGCGAGCTCCGCATGCGCGTCGGCGATGGGCACGGACGCACGGTCGGCGGTGAACAGGATCGTGAGCGCTGCCACGACGAAAGGTGCGAATCGTCCGTGCAGGAGATCCAGCGTGGGTGTGCTGAATGCGGCGACGGCGCGCGAGTACGCGGCTTCTGCTCGGGATCCAGTCACCCGATCGAGAGTAGTCGCGACGCCGTGCTCGTGCCGCCATGCCGTGGCCCCCGGGCGGGTCGGACGCGATGACCGTCAGGCCGAGCGGACGTGGTCGCTCACGTGCGCGAGGAACCGCGAGTGGAACCGAGTCTCGCCGTCGACCTCCGGATGAAAGCTCGTTCCGAGCAGCCGTCCCTGCTCGACGGCGACGATTCCGCCATCGGGCAGCGTGGCGAGCACGTCGACGGGAGCTCCCGCGCGCTCGACGATCGGTGCGCGGATGAAGGTCGCGCGCACCGGCTGCTTCCCGAGCACCGGAACATCGAGTTCTGTCTCGAAGGACTCGGTCTGCCGGCCGAACGCGTTGCGCCGCACCGCGATGTCCATACCGCCGAAGGACTGCTGCCCCTCGATGCCGTCCAGCACCTCGTCGGCCAGAAGGATCAGCCCCGCGCAGGTGCCGTAGACGGGAAGCCCCGCAGCGATCGCAGCCCGGATCGGCTGCTGCATGCCGAAAGCGCGGGACAGCTTGTCGATCACGCTGGACTCGCCACCGGGGATCACGAGACCGTCGACGGCCGCAAGTTCCTCCGGCCTGCGCACCAGCGCCACCTCGGCGCCGAGCCCGCGGAGCAGGGCGGCGTGCTCACGCACGTCGCCCTGCAGCGCCAGGACTCCGACCCGTGGGTTACCAGCCACGCTCGGCCAGGCGGTGCGGTGCGGGGAGGTCGGAGACGTTGATGCCGACCATCGCCTCACCGAGTCCGCGCGAGACCTCGGCGATCACCTTCGCGTCGTCGAAGAACGTCGTCGCCTTGACGATCGCCTTCGCGCGTTCCGCAGGGTTGCCCGACTTGAAGATCCCGGAGCCGACGAAGACGCCGTCGGCGCCGAGCTGCATCATCATCGCGGCGTCGGCCGGAGTGGCGACGCCACCCGCGACGAACAGCACGACCGGGAGCGTGCCGGTCTCGGCGATCTCGGCGACCAGCTCATACGGCGCCTGCAGCTCCTTCGCGGCGACGAACAGCTCGTCCTTCGGGAGGGCGGTGAGCGTCGCGATCTCACCGCGGATCTTGCGGATGTGCTTCATCGCCTCCGAGACGTCGCCGGTTCCGGCCTCGCCCTTCGAGCGGATCATCGCCGCCCCCTCGTTGATGCGACGGAGCGCCTCACCGAGGTTGGTGGCGCCGCAGACGAACGGCACGGTGAAGCCGAACTTGTCGATGTGGTTCACGTAGTCGGCGGGCGAGAGGACCTCGGACTCGTCGATGTAGTCGACGCCGAGCTCCTGCAGCACCTGCGCTTCGACGAAGTGGCCGATGCGAGCCTTGGCCATCACGGGGATGGACACCGCGTCGATGATGCTGTCGATCATGTCGGGGTCGCTCATGCGCGAGACACCGCCCTGGGCCCGGATGTCCGCGGGAACCCGCTCGAGTGCCATGACCGCGACCGCGCCGGCATCCTCGGCGATCTTCGCCTGGTCGGCCGTGACCACGTCCATGATCACACCGCCCTTGAGCATCTCGGCGAGACCGCGCTTGACGCGGGAGGATCCGGTGGTGGGCTGTTCGGTCATGAGAGCTCCTGTCGGGGAAGCACGATGTGCATGAGTGTGTCGAACGATGTCTCGTTTGATCTAGGCCAAACAGTATCACTGTCCCCGACGACCTAGAATCGGTGAAGAGGACACATGAACGACCAGATCACCGGAACGACCGCAGCCGACATCTCGGACAGCGTGCGCGACCTGCGCGACCGCGGAGTCCTGCGACCGGGCAGCGCGCTTCCCCCCGTCCGTGAACTCGCCACGACTCTCGGTGTGAACCGCAACACGGCTGTCGCCGCGTACCGTCAGCTCGCGCAGGCCGGAATCGTCATCTCGCGAGGGCGGGCAGGCACCGTCATCACGGGTCACGAGTCCGTCGCGCAGGAGGGCTACGCCTCAGACACCGTGCTGCGGGATGTCGGCACGGGCAACCCTGACCCTCGCCTGATCCCCGATCCGTCCGCGGCGCTCGCGACGGTCGCCGGTCGTCCGGTGCTGTACGGCGAGCCCGTCATCGACCGCGGCCTCGACGACTGGGCGCGCGAGTGGATCTCGCAGGACCTCGATCACCTCGACTTCGGCATCACCGTCACCAGCGGCGCGGTCGATGCGGTCGAACGTCTGCTCGCGCAGGCGCTCATGCGCGACGACGCCGTCGCGCTGGAGGACCCGTGCTTCCTGGCCAGCATCCACACGGTCCGTTTGGGCGGCTATCGTGCCGTTCCCGTGCCCGTCGACGATCAGGGAATGACGGTCGACGGTCTGCGCGCCGCACTGGACGCCGGCGTCCGGGCCGTGATCTGCACCCCCCGAGCGCAGAACCCGACCGGGGCGAGCCTCACCGCCGCTCGGGCTGCGGAGCTCCGCGCCGTGCTCGTCGAGCACCCGTACGTCCTGATCATCGAAGACGATCACTTCTCGATGCTGTCGCAGCGCCCGTACGAGTCGCTGATCGGCCCCGAGCACCGCCGATTCGCGCTCGTACGCTCGGTGTCGAAGTTCCTCGGACCCGATATGTGCCTCGCCATCGCGGCCACGGATGCCACCACGGCCGAGCGGCTCGCGATGAGGTTGAGCCCGGGCACCACCTGGGTCAGCCATCTGCTGCAGCGTCTCACCCTCACGCAGCTCACCGACGATTCGGTGCTCTCACGGATCGCCGACGCTCGTGAGCACTACGCCGCGCGGAACGCGGCCTTCGCATCGCGCTTGCGCGAACAAGGCCTCGACTCTCCTGTCACCGACGGACTGAGCCTGTGGATCGAGTTGCCGAAGCCCGCGCGCCTCGTCGCCGAGCGGCTCATGCGCCGTGGGTGGCTGGCACGAACCGGCGACGACTTCGCCCTCGATGAGCGCGCCGACCCCTCGCGCCACCTGCGTCTCACGGTGCACGACCTGTCCGAAGAGGATGCGGAGACGCTCGTCGCCGACCTCGTCTCGGCCGCACGATGACCCACCGCCCGATGACCCACCGCCGCGGGAGCACTCCCGCCCTGAATGAAAGGATCGGGGAATGAAGGTCCTCTCCATCCAGTCCGCCGTCGCGTACGGACATGTCGGAAACTCCGCCGCGGTCTTCCCGTTGCAGCGCATCGGCGTCGAGGTTCTCCCGGTCTACACCGTGAACTTCTCCAACCACACCGGCTACGGCGCCTGGCGCGGCCCGATGATCGATCCGAACGACGTGAGCGAGGTCCTCACGGGCATCGAGGAGCGCGGCGTGTTCGGTGAGATCGACGCCGTGCTCAGCGGCTACCAGGGCGGCGAGGGCATCGGAGACGTGATCATCGACGCCGTCGCCCGCGTCAAGGCGGCGAACCCTGACGCGGTCTACGCCTGCGACCCGGTGATGGGCAACGCCAAGTCGGGATGCTTCGTCGCACCGGCGATCCCGATCCTGCTGCGTGAGAAGGTCGTGCCCGCAGCCGACATCATCACCCCGAACCAGTTCGAACTCGGCTTCCTCACCGGGACCGAGCCTGACACGCTGGAGTCCACGCTGGCCTCGGTCGACCTGGCGATGGCCATGGGACCCCGTACCGTGCTCGTCACGAGCGTCGAGCGCCCGGACCGCGAAGAGGGCACGATCGAGATGCTCGTCGCCGACTCGGCTGGTGCCTGGATCGTGCAGACGCCTCGCCTCCCGATGAAGGCCAACGGCTCGGGCGACGTGACCGCGGCGCTCTTCACCGCGCACTACGTCGAGACGGGCGACGCCAAGACGGCGCTCGAACGCACCGCGTCCAGCGTGTTCGACCTGCTCGCCGCGACCCTCGAGTCCGGTGCGCGCGAACTGCAGCTCGTGGAAGCGCAGGAGTTCTACGCGAACCCGCGGATGCAGTTCACCGCACGCCAGGTGCGCTGAACCGCCGCTCTACGGCGTCGGCCAGGCGTTCGCCACAGCTTCTCGCACTTCGCCGAGCAGCTGAGGCAGCGCCTTGGTCTTCGCGATGATCGGGAAGAAGTTGGCGTCCGACGTCCACCGCGGCACGATGTGCTGGTGCAGGTGGCCGTCGACGCCGGCACCGGCGACGGCACCCTGGTTCATCCCGAGGTTGAAGCCGTCGCACCGCGAGACCTCGCGGAGCACCCGCATGCCGATCTGGGTCAGCGCTCCGATCTCGGCGACCTCCTCGGGCGTGGCCTGGTCGTACGTGCCGATGTGGCGGTACGGGCAGACCAGAAGGTGTCCGGAGTTGTACGGGAACAGGTTGAGCAGCACGTAGGCCGTCTCACCCCGTGCGACGATCAGCCGTTCGGCATCCGGGAACTTCGGAGCCTCGCAGAACGGACACTCCTCGCGCAACGGCTCGGGGCCCGCCTGGATGTACGCCATCCGGTGCGGGGTCCACAGCCGCTGGAACTCGTCGGGGACGCCGGCGAACTCACCGGCGTCCTCCCACGGCTCCGAGGGCGTCACGCCAGATCCCCTGCTGTCTGCACGAGCGTGTGCGCATCGATCGCGGCACGGATGCGCGACACGGCATCGGCGATCGGGACGCCGTTCTCCTGGGTTCCGTCGCGGTAGCGGAACGAGACGGTGCCCGCGTCGCGGTCCTTCTCGCCCGCGATCAGCAGCAGCGGGACCTTGCCTGTCGTGTGCGTGCGGATCTTCTTCTGCATGCGGTCGTCGGACGTGTCGAGCTCGGCGCGCACTCCCTGCGTGCGCAGGGTGTCGACAACCTCTCCGAGGTAGTCGGCGAAGTCGTCCGCGACGGGGATGCCCACGACCTGAACCGGAGACAGCCAGACCGGGAAGTCGCCGGCGTAGTGCTCGAGGAGGATCGCGAAGAAGCGCTCGATCGAGCCGAACAGCGCCCGGTGGATCATGATCGGACGCTTCTTCTGTCCGTCCTTGTCCATGAACTCGAGCTCGAATCGCTCAGGCAGGTTCGGGTCGACCTGCACGGTCGAGAGCTGCCAGGTGCGGCCGATCGCGTCGCGCGTCTTCAGGTCGATCTTCGGGCCGTAGAAGGCCGCCTCGCCGGGGACCTCGGTCAGCTTCAGACCGGATGCCAGGGCGACACGACGCAGAGCATCCGTCGACGACTCCCAGAACTCCTCCGAGCCGATCCACTTGGACTTCTCGTCATCCTTCATCGACAGCTCGAGCTCGAAGTCGGTGAGACCGAAGTCGCGCAGCATCGAGAGGATGAACTCCAGGACCTTCGCGACCTCTCCCTCGAGCTGGTCGGGCGTGACGAACAGGTGCGAGTCGTCCTGGGTGAAGCCGCGCACACGGGTGAGGCCGTGCAGCGCACCGGAGAGCTCGTTGCGGTACACGGTGCCGTTCTCGGCGAACCGCAGCGGCAGGTCGCGGTAGCTGCGCGCACGCTCCTTGTAGATCAGGATGTGCATCGGGCAGTTCATGGGCTTCAGGTAGTAGTCCTGGCCCTGCTTGGTGATGTTGCCCTCCTCGTCGCGCTCCTCGTCCATGACGATCGGCGGGTACATGCCCTCCTTGTACGTGACGAGGTGGTTCGAGGTGAGGAAGAGGTCTTCCTTCGAGATGTGCGGCGTGTACACATAGGTGTAGCCGCCCTCGATGTGGCGCTTGCGCGCGTGCTGCTCCATCTCGCCGCGCACGACTCCGCCGCGAGGGTGCCAGACCGAGAGCCCCGAACCGATCTCCTCGGGGAACGAGAACAGGTCGAGTTCCTTGCCCAGGCGCCGGTGATCGCGCTTGGCGGCCTCCTCGAGACGGTGCTGGTACTCGCGCAGCTCGTCCTTCGAGGGCCACGCCGTGCCGTAGATGCGCTGCAGCTGCGGGTTCTTCTCGCTGCCGCGCCAGTAGGCGGCCGCGATGCGGGTGAGATCCCAGCCGTTGCCGATCATCCGCGTGTTGGGCAGGTGCGGACCGCGGCACAGGTCCTTCCAGACGACCTCGCCGTCACGCGTCGTGTTGTCGTAGATCGTGAGTTCGCCCTCGCCGACCTCGACCGAGGCGCCCTCGGCTGCCTCCTTGCCACCCTTGAGGCCGATGAGCTCGAGCTTGAACGGCTCATTCGCGAGCTCCGCCCTCGCCTCGTCGTCGGTGACGACGCGACGCACGAAGCGCTGGCCCTCACGGACGATGCGCTGCATCTCCTTCGTGATGGCCTTGATGTCTTCCGGCGTGAACGGGGTCTCGACGCCGAAGTCGTAGTAGAAGCCGTCGGTGATGGGCGGGCCGATGCCGAGGTTGGCCTGCGGGTTGATCCGCTGCACCGCCTGCGCGAGCACATGCGCCGCCGAGTGACGGAGGATGTTGAGTCCGTCGGGGCTGTCGATCGTGACCGGCTCGACCTCGTCGGCATCCGTCACTGTCGCGGCGAGGTCCTTGAGGGTTCCGTTGACGCGCATCGCGACGACTGAACGGTCAGAGAACAGGGCGAAGCCGTCTTTCGGCTGAGCATTTTCAGGCACTGCACACTCCATCTGGGTCTGGATCTAGGCTACTCGCATGCCCGGCGGCCGCTGACCGCTACGACACGCTCTCCGTCGCGGTGTTCGCCGCCGTCGGCGCGAGGATGATGATCGCCGCGCCGACCAGGGCGATCGCGGATCCGACCCAGTCCCAGAGGGTCGGCTTGAAGCCGTCGACGATGATCCCCCAGGCCAGGGATCCGGCGATGAACACGCCGCCGTACGACGCCAGCACACGCCCGAAGTTCGCGTCGGGCTGGAGCGCGGCGATGAACCCGTAGGCGCCGAGCGCCATGACACCGAGCACGGCGAAGACCCATCCCCTGTTCTCCTTGACCGCCTGCCAGATGAGCCAGGCTCCGCCGATCTCGGCGACGGCGGCGAGCACGAAGAGGATGCTGATGCGTAGGACGGTCATGCACCCAGTGTGGCAAAGCCCCGGAGGCCAGGGGTCAGCGGCCGGGTGTCACCACCCCGGACTCGTAGGCGAGGATCACCAGCTGCGCCCGGTCGCGCGCGTCGACCTTCGCCATGATCCGATTCACGTGGGTCTTCGCGGTGTGGGGCGAGATCGTGAGACGGGCGGCGATGTCGTGGTTGGTCAGCCCTTCGGCGACAAGCTGGAGAGCCTCGCGCTCCCGTGGCGTCAGCGGGGCGAGCACGGCCTCCCAGCGCTCCGAGGGCGGCACGGCTCCGGGGCGGAGGGAACGCTCGATCAGCGACCGCGTCGCGGACGACGAGAGCAGCGCGTCACCCCGGTGCACGGTGCGCACGGCCCGGACGATCTCCTCCGGCTCAGCACCCTTTCCGATGAAACCGCTCGCGCCCGCTCGGAGCGCGGCGACGACGTTCTCGTCCTCCTCGAACGTCGTGAGCATCAGCACCCGCGGCCGGTTCGATGCATGCGCATCTGCGGACGCGGGAGCATCCGCGCAGATGAGCGTCGTCGCGGCGATGCCGTCGAGCTCGGGCATCCTGATGTCCATGAGCACGACGTCCGGCGCCGTCTCGGCGGCCGCACGCACCGCATCGCGCCCGTTCGACGCTTCACCGACGACGACGAGACCGCCGTCGACGAGGATGTCACGCACCGCGTGCCGTACGAGAGGCTGGTCGTCGACCACGAGCACCGAGATCGTCATGAGCTCGTGTCGGCCTCGGTCGGGATCCACGCCTCGAGCGAGAAGACTCCGCCCTCGCTGCCGAAGTGCACGGCACCTCCGACGGCCGCGATGCGTTCCTGCAGTCCTCGCAGGCCGTTGCCGACCGCGGGCGGCGACGACTCGGTCGAGGTCGTGTTCACGATCGTCAGGTGCACCGCCGCACCTTCGGCGCGGATCGCCACCGTCGCCGTGCCGCCGCGCCCGTGCTTGTGCGCGTTGGTGAGAGCTTCGTGCAGCACCAGATAGGCGACGTGATCGCCACCCGGCGACAGAGCGATCTCGCGGCGTCCGCGCCGCAGATCGACGCGGAGCCCCGCATCGCGGAAACCGCTGAGGAGCGCGTCCAGATCGGAAAGCCCCCGCTGCGGGCGGAGCTCGGCTTCGTCGTCCGAGCCGTCGGAGCCGTCGGCGCGGAGGAGCGTCATGAGTCCGCCGATGTCGGCGAGAACCGTCCGTGAGGCGCTGCGCACGGTCGTCAGTGCCTCACGCGCGCGCTCGGGTCGAGTCTCGAGCGACGAGGATGCGACGCCCGCGTTCAGGCTGATGACCGCGATCTGATGCGCGACGACGTCGTGCAGGTCACGGGCGATCCGCACTCTGTCCTCGGCGACCCGTCTGCGCGCCTCGTCGTCGCGGCTCCGCTCGGCCCGCTCGGCGCGCTCGGTCATCGCCGTCGCGAACTCCCGGCGCGACCGGGCAGTGTCGCCCAGCGCTCCGCCCAGGACGATGAGCAGGACGAACTGCAGAGCCGTCGAGTCGAAGAGATCTCCGCCGAGGGCCCACCCGTTCGCGAGGACGGCGACCACGACCGACACGCCGAGAGCGAGCACGCCGATGCGGCGTCCGAGACGATCGAGCACCGCGAAGCAGGCGATCGCGACGGCGAGGAGCGCACTCGGCGAGATCGACCCGGCTGCGGCGACGGCGACCACGCACGTCAGGCTGACACCGAGGGACGCGAGCGGCCACCTGCGCCGGAACGGCATGATCACGGCCGGTGCGAGGCCCGGGATGAGAAGCAGCCCGCCGGCGCGGAAGGTCTCGTCGGGGAACGGAAGGACGGCGAAGATCACGATCAGCGCGACCGAGAGGACATCGCTCATCCGGAACCCGTCTCGGGAGGTACGGGTGGTCGGCATGCATCCAGTATTTCGTGTCGGCGTGCGCTTCGGATCCGCCCGGCGGATGACTCGCGCATACCGCGAACGCGGTACCGAGGTGTCTGCGGCGGGCTGACGCGCCCGTGGAGTTCACGATCCAGTCTGGGAGGACAGGCGTGCACCACCCTTCGACACCCGTGTGCGCCGGGAAGGCCATGATGCGCAGATCCCTCAGAAAAGCCCTCGTCGTCGCCGGGGCCATCGGCACCGTGCTGGCGGTCGGGCTGACGACCACGACCGTGGTGAACGCCGTATCCACGGAGACGGAGAAGAACCGTATCGAGACCTACGGTCAGACGGTGAGCGTCGACGGGCGGGCGATGAACGTGGTCGTCGCCGGCCAGGGCGACCAGGACGTCGTGCTGCTCCCCGGCTTCGGCACGGCGTCTCCGGCCCTCGATTTCGAGCCTCTGGTCTCGCAGCTCGCGCAGGATCACCGCGTCATCGTGGTCGAGCCGTTCGGCTACGGTCTCAGCGACGGCACCGACAGCGCGCGGACCACCGACAACATCGTGGATGAGATCCACCAGGCGCTGCAGTCGCTCGACGTCGACCGCTACGTGTTGATGGGGCACTCGATCGCAGGGCTCTACGCGATCGAGTACACGACCAGGTACGCCGACGAGGTGATGGCATTCGTCGGCATCGACACGAGCGTGCCGGGGCAGCCGAACATGGACACGGTCTTCCCCACCGGCCTGTTGGCCGCGGCGAAGAGCCTCGGTCTGATCCGCCTGGTCTCGAGCGCAGCCGGAGACGGTCTCGACGGTCTCGCCTATGACGACCACACGCGCGAGCAGATGTCGCTCCTCAGCAACCGGAACTCCCTCAGCCCGACCTACCTCGACGAGATGACGCACATCAGGACGAACTTCGCGGATGCCGCGGGCACGGGGTTCCCCGCCGGACTCCCTCTCCTGCTGTTCGTGGTGGCCGACAACGCCGGCAATCCGGACTGGATCGATCTGCACGAGCGTCAGGCGGCGACGGTCGACGACGGAACCGTCATCCCCCTCGACGGCGAGCACTACCTGCATCACACGCACGCCCCCGAGATCGCCGACGGGTTCCGACAGTGGGAGGCCGACCGTCTCCTCGACGCCGACTGACCCGGCGCGACGCGCCTCGGCGAACCGGGAGTCAACGGATGCCTCGGGGTAGCGTGAGCGGATGATCAGAGCACTGGCGCGTTGGACCCTCGCACTCGCACTGGGTGCGATCGGCATCGTCCACTTCGTGAGCACCCGCGGCTTCCGGGTCGTCGTGCCGGACTGGGCCACGAAGGCCACGCGTCTCGACAAGGACGCGATCGTGATCGCCTCCGGCGCCGCGGAGGTCGCGCTCGCGGCCGGACTCCTCGCTCTGCCGAAGGAGCGACGACGCATCGGAATCGCGACCGCCGCGTTCTTCGTGGCCGTGCTCCCCGGGAACGTGCACCAGTGGCGCACGCACCGTTCGACTCCCGGTCTCGACACCGAGGCGCGGCGCTTCGGCCGACTGTTCCTCCAGCCGCTGCTCGTGCTGTGGGCCCTGTGGGCGACTGCTCCCGATCCTCTCCTGGCGGGCCGCCGCCGGCGGCCTAGCCGCTGAGACAGACGGCACGCAACCCCTGCCCGCCGATTCCGCCGCGCGGGCGAGAATGGAGCCATGGCTTCCCCCTCGATCGTGTGGCTCCGTGACGACCTCCGCCTCGCCGACAACCCGGCCCTGCGGGCAGCGATCGATCGAGATGAGCCGATCGTCGTGCTCTACGTGCTCGATGAGGAGTCCCCCGGCATCCGCCCGCTCGGTGGCGCCGCACGCTGGTGGCTGCACCACTCGCTCACCTCGCTCCGAGAGCGACTCCTCGAGATCGGGGCCACGCTGACCCTGCGCCGCGGACCCGCCGCACGCGTCGTCCGCGAGGCCGTCACGGACGCGGGGTCGACCGCCGTGTTCTGGAACCGTCGCTACGGGGGCGCGGAACGCGAGATCGACGCCGCCCTGAAGACCTCTCTCCGCGAAGACGGCCTCGAGGTCGCATCCTTCGCCGGTTCCCTGCTGCACGAGCCGTGGACGGTCAAGACCGGAGGCGGCACCCACTTCTCCGTCTTCACGCCGTTCTGGCGCGCATGCCTCGCGCTCCCCGCGCCCCGTGCACCGCTCCCCGCGCCCCGGAGCCTCGAGGGGATGTCGCCTCCCCCCGCATCCGATGATCTCGACGACTGGGATCTTCTGCCGACGAGCCCGGATTGGGCGGGCGGTCTGCGCGAGACCTGGCAGCCGGGTGAGCCCGCGGCACGAGCCCGTCTGCGCGCCTTCCTTCACGACGACATCGGCGCATACGACAGAGCGAGGGACGAGCCGTCGGCCGGTGCCACCTCCCTGCTCTCGCCCCGCCTGCGCTGGGGCGAGTTGAGTCCGTTCACGGTCTGGCACGAGGCTGTCGAGACGCACGGAGCCGCAGGCTTCCTGTCGGAGCTCGGCTGGCGGGAGTTCGCGTGGCACACGCTCTTCCACTCCCCGGATCTCGCGACGGTGAATCTCCGACGGCAGTTCGATGCGTTCCCCTGGCCGCGGTTGCATCCCGCCCACCTCGAGGCGTGGCAGCGCGGCGACACCGGCGTACCTCTGGTGGATGCCGGAATGCGCGAACTGTGGCACACCGGTTTCATGCACAACCGGGTCAGGATGGTCACCGCGTCGTTCCTCGTCAAGAACCTCCTGATCGACTGGCGGCGCGGCGAGGAGTGGTTCTGGGACACGCTGGTCGACGCCGACGGCGCGAGCAACCCGTTCAACTGGCAGTGGGTCGCCGGTTCAGGTGCCGACGCAGCACCGTACTTCCGCGTCTTCAACCCGGAGCTGCAGGCCAAGAAGTTCGACCCCCACAGGCTGTACATCTCGGAGTGGGCATCGGATGCTCCGACAGACCCGATCGTGGATCTCGCCGCCACCCGCAAGGCTGCGCTCGACGCCTATGACGTCGTCAAGCGCTCCTCACGACAGGACGCGTGACTGCGGCACCGACCGCTCAGGAGGCGTAGCGCTCCACACGCAGCACGCAATCGAGCGCCTCGTCCTCCACGGCGACCGTCGTCTCCCAGTCGGCGCTCGCCCCGGCGGCGATCGGCTCGACATCGACCTGCGTCAGCGACCGTGTATCGCCGCCCTCGGTCAGAAGCGACACGTAGATCCGGTACGACGCGTCCGCATCGCTCGAATTCGTGACGGATCCGGCGACCTCCCAGTGGTCGCCGGCGAGCTCGCAGGTCTTGACCTCGGCATCCGCGAGCGCCCCCTCGAGACCCTCGCCGGAGCCGGGCGTGTCCTGGATGTCCGTGATCCCGGCCTCGGCGGGTTCCGTCGCGGTCGGCGTCGGCTTCGGGTCCGGCGCCGAGTCGGTGCATCCGGCGAGCACCAGGCCGAGAGCCACGGCGATGCCGGCCACGACCACCCCCTTGGTCGCCGTACGGCGTCCTGCGGTGGACGGGGTGGTTGAGCTCGAGTTCAGCATCGTGTCGCCTTTCAGTACGGATTGCTAGGAGGAGAGGTCATGGGGCCGCATCGACCGGCGACGCCGGGCGGCGAGCAGGAGTACGAGGCCGGCGAGCAGAAGCAGCGCGGACCCTCCCACGAGAGGCAGCGGGTCGCCGCCACCCGTGAAGGGGAGCAGATCGATCGGCACGATCTGCGCGGGCTGCGGAAGGTTCACGGCATCCGAGGCCACATCGAGCACCTGCACACCCGACTGCGCCTCCACACTGGTCACCACGGCACGGGACGTTACCACGGTGCCCTCCATCGAGGGGGTGATGACCACGCTGGCCGTCGCGGTGACGCTCTGCCCGGGGAGCAGCACGCCGGGCTCGCCGGGCCACGTGTAGACGATCGACGAGAGTCCGGGGTACGGATCCGTGATGCGCACGCCCGTGAGGGTCGTGGTCCCGGTGTTCGTCGCGGTGTACCGGAAGATGAGCGTGTCGCCCGCGAAACCCTTCTGCCCGTCCTTCACCGAGATGCTCATACCGAGGCGGATGCTCGGCGCGTCGGGAACATCCACCCGAACCGAGTCGGCGTCGTCGGTCGTCGTGCCGTCGGGCGCTGTGCCGACTGCGGAGGCGGTGTTGTCGACGTGCTGTCGCACGACGTCTGCCGACGTGATCACGTAGTCCGCGGTCATCGTGACGCTCTGGCCGGAGGCGAGCATCCCGGGCGTACCGGGCCACTTCACGGTCGGGGAACCGAGGCCGGCGAGGTCATCCGTGATCGCGACGTCGGACAGTGTGACGTTGCCTGTGTTGGTGACCGTGACCAGGTATCGGATACCGCCGCCCTGCTGCGCTGCTCCGGTGAGCTCGGCGGTCTTGACGAGGGTGAGCGCGGGGGCGGCGGCGATGATCGTCTCCGCGACGGTCTCATCACGGACGACCGTGCCTGCGCCGTCGCCTGTGGTGACCGCCGGCGACGTGATCCGCCCCGCATCGACATCCGCCTGGGTCAGGATGTAGGTGGCCGTCGCGGTCGCCGACTGTCCGGGCGCCAGCACGCCGATCTCTCCCGGCCACGCGATGCCGAGTCCTGTGATCCCGACCTGGCCATCGGCGAGCGTCACGCCGCGGAGCGTGATGTTGCCGGTGTTCGTGATGGTGAAGGTGTAATCGACGACGTCGCCGGGGCGCCCGGTGGCGCCCTGGGCGAGCACCTGGGACTTCTCAATGTCGATCGAGGGTGCGGAACCGATCGTCGTCACGACCGACTCGGGCGACTCGTCCGTCACCGGGTCTCCCCCGGGGGTCAGCGCACTCGCCGAGGCGGTATTGCGCACCTCGCCCGTGTCGATGTCCTTTTGCTGGACAGTGTATGTCGCCGTCGCGCTGACGGACTCGCCCGGCGCGAGCGCTCCGTCAGCGGTCGGCCACTCCGCGTACGAGATGTCGGACAGGCCGTCGAGCGAGTCGGTGAGAGCGACCGAGCTGAGCGAGAGCGTTCCGGTGTTCGTGATGACGAAGTCGTAGCGGATCTGCGTGCCCAGGCTGCCGTCGCCCAGGCGCGTGCCGGTCTTCGAGACGTCGACCGATCCCGTTCCGCCGACCAGCGGCACGATGGCCATCGGCGTGCGGCTCGTCACGACTGCTCCCGCCGGCGGCGTGCCCGATCCCGTCGCGGTGTTGCGCACCGTGCCCGTATCCACATCCTGCTGCGTGACGAGGTGCGACGCCGTGATCGTCACGGTCTGACCCGGCAGCAGGCGTCCGGGGTTCGCGGCATCCGGCCAGGTGTAGGCGAAGCCTGTGAGTCCGGCGACCGTATTGCTGAGCGTCACACCGTTCAGGGTCGTGTTGCCGGTGTTCTGGATCATGAACGTGTAGTCGACCGAGTCGCCGAGCACGCCCTCGTCCCCGGCGGCGAGTTGCGCGGACTGCGTCGTGCGGATCGCCTGCTCCGGATTGGTCGGCGAGTCCGTGTCGATCGTGAACGGGGCGGAGCTGTCGGAGACGACGACTCCGCGCGGAGACGTTCCGAACGACGTGGCGACGTTCGTGATCGACCCCGCATCGACGTCGTCCTGGGTCACCGTGTACCGGGCGACACCGGTCGCGGTCCCGCCGGGCGGCAGGATGCCGGTGGCCGACGGGAACTCGATACGAGGAGTGCCGAGGCCCTCGAGGTCGTCCTGCAGACGGATCAGTCGCAGGGTCACGTTTCCGGTGTTCGTGATGTCGAAGGTGTACTCGATGATGCTGCCCACGCCGCCGGTGCCGCTGACGTAGCTGCCGCCCTTCACCGTCTGGATCGATGGAGCGTGGTCAGCCGTCGGGATGGGGTCGATGGTCGAGCGGGTCGACAGCACCTCGCCGCTCGGTGTCGTGGCACGGACGGATGCCGTGTTCTGGACGGATCCTCGATCGACGTCCTCCTGGCTGATGTCATACGACGCCGTTCCCCGCGCGATCTGTCCCGGCGCGAGCACGCCTGCGGCCGCGGGCCAGTCCACGGTGATGGGTCCGATGCCGACGAGTTCGTCCGTGATCGCCACGCCCGAGAGGGTGACGGTCCCGGTGTTCTCGATGCGGAAGTCGAAGGTCACTCCGTCGCCGGTGCCGTTCGCACTCGCGGAATCCAGGCTCGCCGTCTTGCTGAACACGAGACCGGGAGCCGCGACGAGCGACACCGTCGCGGGGGTCGTGGCCGCAGCCCGCGCACCGGTCGGCGGATTTCCTGTTCCGGTGACGAGGCTGGTCACGCTGCCCGCGTCGACATCCGCCTGAGTCAGGACGTACGTCGCCGTCGCCGTCACCGACTGACCCGGCACGAGGACACCCTCCGCCCCCTGCCACACATACGACGGAGCGGACGCACCAGGCAGTGCGTCGGCGAGGGCGGCGCCGGTCAGCGTCACGTTCCCGTCATTCGTCAGCACATACGTCCACGTCACCACATCACCGGCCCGGCCCGTCGCCCCCGGAGCCAACGCACCACGGTCGGTCACCGACACCGCCGGAGCCGCCGCCACCGTCGGAACCACACTCTCCGCAGACACCACCGTGATCGGCTCACTCCGCGCCGGCACACCAGACGCCGACGCCGTGTTCACCACACGACCCGCATCCACATCCGCCTGCACGATCACATACGACCCCGTCGCCGTCGCCGTCTCCCCCGGAGCGATCACCCCCGGAGCACCCGCATCCGGCCACACCACACCCGACAACACCACACCCGGCACCGCATCCGACAGCACCACACCCGACACCGTCACATTGCCCGTGTTCGTCACACCGAACTCATACGACACCACATCGCCCACCGCACCAGCACCCGACGCCACACCCGACTTCGACACCGACAACCCCGCCGCAGGCAACACCGTATTCACCCGCACCGTGTTCGTATCCGCCGACACCCGCACCCCACCCGGAGCGAACGCCGCCACCGACGCCGT